>SFJH01000048.1 GCA_004555155.1 Clostridiales bacterium | reverse complement strand
TCTTAACCGCTTGACCATGGAGGCATGGCTGCCGAACTAGGATTCGAACCTAGACAATACGAGTCAGAGTCGTAGGTGCTACCATTACACAATTCGGCATCGTCAACCGAACACTATCGTGCCCGACCGACAAGAGATATTATACGCGAAACCCCTCCGATTGTCAATCCCTTTTCGTCAATTTTTTCTCTTTTAACCTTTTTGTGGATCATCCACAAATTCCCTTTAAGTCATAGTTAAATTCACCGTTTTACTTGATTTTACTTGAAATCCCAGGCGTTTCGAGGTATCCTTATAGTAGAGTGAATGCTGGTGCATTCGCAAGTTGTTAAGTGAGGGAATGGAACATGAAAGCAGTGAACATCAAACTCAGCCTTGCGGAAAACGTGAAGTCTTTTGTCAACATCGCCAACCGCTATCCCTACGACATCGATCTGCGCGTCGGAAGACACGTGGTGGATGGAAAGTCCATCCTCGGCATCTTCAGCCTCGATCTTTCGAAGCCGATTACGCTGGAAGTCTATTCGGATCACTGTGAGGATTTGATGGAAGAATTGAAGCCCTTCATCATCGGCTGATAAAGACTCCCCCGCCGGCCGGACAAGGGCGTCCGCGGCGCGGCTCTCCGCATCCCTTACATACAGAAGAAAAGCACGAAGTCCCCGCCGGGCAGATCCGGCGGGGACTTCACGCGCTTCTCCCTGCATAAATCAAGAAAAACCCGGATTTCCGCCAGGGAAATCCGGGTTTCGCCGCTTCATGCAGCGGGAGGATCAGTTGTCGAGAATCTCCAGCGTCACGTCGACGGTGATCTCCTCAAAGCCGTTGCCCGCGACCAGCTCGCCGGAGGAAGAGGAGCCGCTGTTGCCGTTGTAGCCGTAGCCGAAGCCATAGCCGAAGATGCTGTTGCCCATGGAGGGCGCCTGGTAGATGCCCGCCTCATTGTAGCGGATGACCGTGACGGAGATGGTGTCGCCGGCCTCGTGCTGGTCGAGGATGGCGGTCAGATCCAGCATGCTGGAAACGCGCTCGCCGTCGACGGAGTAGATGAAGTCGTACTGCTGCAGGCCGGCCTTCTCCGCCGCGCCGCCCTCATTGACCGACATGATGGCGACAGAGGCCGGAGGATAGTTGGCCAGAGGCTCGTCGGGGCCTCTCATATCCATGACGGTCACGCCCAGGCCGGGACGCAGCACCCTGCCGTTTTCGATCAGCTGCGTGGCGATGTCATAGGCGGTGTCCACCGGAATCGCGAAGCCCAGGCCCTCGAAGCTCACGGAGGAATAGGCGCTGCCGGAATACTTCAGGGTGTTGATGCCCACCAGCTCGCCCTTGTAGTTGAACAGGCCGCCGCCGGAGTTGCCGCTGTTGATGGCCGCGTCGTGCTGGATGTAGCTGATGCGGCGGGAGGTGTTCGAAGAGTTGACGCTGGTGCGCTCCAGCGCGGAAACCACGCCCTGCGTCACCGTATTCGCCAGAACCTCGCCGCCCGGATTGCCGATGGCCACCACCGTGGAGCCCACCTGCAGCGATTCAACCGAGCCCACCGCGACCGGCGTCAGCTGATCCGCGCCTTCGTCCACCTTCAGCACGGCCAGGTCCGTGGAGGAGTCCGCGCCGACCAGCCAGGCGTCCACCTTGTCGCCGGAGGGCATCAGAATCTGATAGGCCATGCCGTCTTCAATCACGTGGTTGTTGGTCAGGATGTAGCCGCCCTCCGCGATGACCACGCCGGAACCCTGAGCGATCAGCTCGTTCTCCACCTCGCCGGTATTCCGGTTCCACGCCTGTTCATTGGTCAGCACGCCGACCACCGAATTCGCGTTCTTCTGCGTCACATAAATCGCCGGGCTGGGATCCGAGACCGGTTCGCTCGCGGCCGTTTCCTCCGCCAGCGCCGCCTTTCCGCTGCCCGCCAGTCCCGACACCGTGCCGCCGTACAGCGCCATCATACAAACCAGAGCGACCGACAATACTGCCGTCAATCCGTACCGATTATTTTTCCTTCCATTGCGTTTCATATTTCCTGCCTTCCTTTCATTCCGAAAGTCTTTTTCAGTATTCCTTTGAATGATCTCCTCATTCCCTTCGAACGATGCCTATTATATTCCAAACGTCAGGGAAAGTCAATGAACAAACCTCCCATAATTCATGAACAATCTGCAAACGGCGGGCAGGGCCCGCGGCCACTTGCTGCCGCGTTTAGGTGACGAATTCCGGATTTCCGTGGTGGAAATCCGGAGCGGGCAGGGCCCAATTTATTGCAGATTTGACGACCTTGACGGCCACATATTCAAGCCGTCAAGGTCTGCGTTTTTTGACGGAACGGATTTCCACAAAAGCATCCCCTTTGTGGCTTTCCGACCACCGGAAAGCCGCAAAAGATCGCCGTTCCCTTTCCGGACTCATTCGCGGTCAGCGCGAAATCGGGCCGCCTTTCGCCCCGATTTCGCCCACGACAGAAACCAAAAATCACTCCGCGGCCTGCATGCAGGCCGCAAGCGGTTTTTCTGGGAGGGGGCGCGGGGGAGGGGTTCTTTTTCTCTAAAAAGAACCCCTCCCCTCAGTCACCGCCATCGCTCTCCCTTTGTGGCTTTCCGACCACCGGAAAGCCGCAAAAGATCGCCGCTCCCATCCCGGACTCCTGCGCGGTCAACGCGAAATCGGGTCGCCATCCGACCCGATTTCGCCCACGACAGAAACCAAAAATATTTTCGCGGCCTGCATGCAGGCCGCAAGCGGTTTTTCTGGGAGGGGGCGCGGGGGAGGGGTTCTTTTTCTCTAAAAAGAACCCCTCCCCCGCAATCCCCACACCGTCCCCCTCACAGCAGCGGGATCCCGGCGGCCTTGCACGCCTTGAGGGTGGCGTCGTCCCAGAGGCTGCACTGGACTTCGCCGATGTGGGCGCAGCCGATCATGAGCATGCAGAGGCGGGACTGGCCGATGCCGCCGCCGATGGTGAGGGGCAGCTCGTTGTTGAGGAGCATTTGATGGAAGGGGAGCTGGCGGCGGTCGTCGCAGTGGGCGAGGGAGAGCTGGCGGTCGAGGGACTCGGCGTCGACGCGCACGCCCATGCTGGAGATTTCGAAGGCGCGCTGGAGGCGTTCGTTCCAGAAGAGGATGTCGCCGTTGAGGGCCCAGTCGTCATAGTCGGGGGCGCGGCCGTCGTGGGGCTTGCCGGAGCGCAGCGCGCCGCCGATCTGCATGATGAGGGCGGTCTTGTGCTCGCGGAGGAAGGCGTTCTCCCGGTCGGAGGGCCTGGGGAGGTCGGGATACATGTCCTCCAGCTCCTGCGACGTGATTGCCGCCATGTCGCGATTGAGGCGGACGTTGATGGACGGGAACTCGCGGTTGAGCCGCGCGGAGGTATCGCACACGGCGTCGACGATGTCCTGGGCGGTCTTGCGCAGGTAGTCGAGGGTGCGATCCTCGCGGCGGATGATCTTCTCCCAGTCCCACTGGTCGACGTAGATGGAGTGGATGTTGTCCAGCTCCTCGTCGCGGCGGATGGCGTTCATGTCAGTATAGAGGCCCTTGCCGGGGCGGAAGTCGTAGCGCTTCAGCGCGAGGCGCTTCCACTTGGCCAGCGAGTGCACCACCTCGCCCTCCGCGCCCACGGCGGGCACGTCGAAGCGCACGGCGCGCTCCACGCCGTTCAGATTGTCGTTCAGGCCGGACGCGTCCTGCACAAACAGCGGCGCGGACACGCGGCGAAGGTTCAGCGCGTAGCTGAGATCCTTCTGAAAATTGTGCTTGATGAATTCGATGGCGACCTGCGTGTCGTACACGCTCAGCGGCGGGCGATAGCCCTCAGGAATGAAGATCTTGTTCATGGGCGGCTCCCTTCAGATGGTAATCACACGGAATGAGTATACCGCACCTGCGCAGAAATTGCAAGCATCCGTTTTCAAGTTTGGCTTTTTTTGAATTGATAATTTCAAATCCGCGCGGAATATTCGTGTTTTCGAGCGAATTTTTCATCGAACTGGCACTTTGTTCTCCAAAAATTGCAAAAAATAACATTTTCCCCATTGCCAAGCGGGGAAAATGCGGGTATAATGTTTTTCACAACCGAATTTTGCGGCGCGTGACGGCAATGGGGCTGAACGTCCGACTGCAGCGGCGCAGCGCTATATCAAGGAGGATATGGACCGTGGCACTGAAGAACAGCTATCTTTGCGACCTGATGAAGAAAGTGGAACAGCGCAACCCCGGCGACACCCAATTCCAGATTACCGTCAGAAGCGTACTGGAATCCATCGAACCCGTGGTGGAGGCCCGCCCCGAGCTGATCGAAAAGGGCGTGCTGGAGATGTTCGTCGAACCCGAGCGCATCGTGAAATTCCGCGTCCCGTGGGTGGACGACGCCGGCAAGGTGCACGTCAACCGCGGCTATCGCGTGCAGTCCAACAGCGCCATCGGCCCCTACAAGGGTGGCCTGCGCCTGCATCCCTCCGTCACCGAGGATATCGTCAAGTTCCTGGCCTTCGAGCAGACCCTCAAGAATTCGCTGACCACGCTGCCCATCGGCGGCGCAAAGGGCGGCTCCGACTTCGACCCCAAGGGCAAGTCCGACATGGAGGTCATGCGCTTCTGCCAGTCGTTCATGAATGAGCTCTACCGCCACATCGGCCCCGACTGCGACGTGCCCGCCGGCGATATCGGCGTGGGCGCGCGTGAGATCGGCTACCTCTACGGCCAGTACAAGAAGCTGACCGGCCAGTACTGCGGCGTGCTCACCGGCAAGGGCCTGTCCTACGGCGGCTCGCTGGCCCGCACCCAGGCCACCGGCTACGGCCTGTGCTACTTCACCGAGGAGATGCTCAACGCCGCCGGCAAGTCCTTCAAGGGCGCCACCGTGGTGGTCTCCGGCTCCGGCAACGTGGCCACCTACGCCGTGGAAAAGGCCACCCAGCTGGGCGCGAAGGTCGTCGCCATGTCCGATTCCAACGGCTATATCCACGATCCCGACGGCATCGATCTCGCCGCCGTTAAGCAGATCAAGGAAGTGCGCCGCGCCCGCATCAAGGAGTACGTCGCCAACCATCCCTCCGCCACCTACACCGAGGGCTGCTCCGGCATCTGGACCATCAAGTGCGATATCGCCCTGCCCTGCGCCACCCAGAACGAAATCAGCCTGGAGTCCGCGCAGACCCTGATCGCCAACGGCTGCTACTGCGTCTCCGAGGGCGCGAACATGCCCACCGTCATCCCCGCCATCGAGGCGCTTCAGGCCGCAGGCGTGCTCTTCGGACCCGCCAAGGCCGCCAACGCCGGCGGCGTCGCCACCTCCGCTTTGGAGATGTCCCAGAATTCCATGCGCTATTCCTGGACCTTCGAAGAGGTCGACGCCAAGCTCAAGCAGATCATGGTCGGCATCTACCACAACATCGCTTCCGCCGCCAAAACCTACGGCTGCGAAGGCAACTTCGAGGCCGGCGCCAACATCGCAGGCTTCCTCAAGGTCGCCGACGCCATGCTCGCCCAGGGCGTGTGCTGAGGGGAGACGGGAGAGTTACGAGGGGTGATTGCGGGGGAGGGGTTCTTTTTAGAGAAAAAGAACCCCTCCCCCGCGCCCCCTCCCAGAAAAACCGCTTGCGGCCTGCATGCAGGCCGTGAAAATATTTTTGGCTTCTTTCGTGGGCGAAATCGGGCCGGAAGGCGGCCCGATTTCGCGCTGACCGCGCAGGAGTCCGAGATGGGAGCGACGATCTTTTGAGAATTTCCGGTGGTCGGAAATCCTCAAAGGGAGAGCAATGACGGTGACTGCGGGGAGGGCTTCTTTTTAGAGAAAAAGAAGCCCTCCCCGCGCCCCTCCCAGAAAAACCGCTTGCGGCCTGCATGCAGGCCGCGGAGTTGTTTTTGGGGTTCTATTGTGGGCGAAATCGGGCCGGAAGGCGGCCCGATTTCGCGCTGACCGCGCAGGAGTCCGAAAAGGGAGAGCGATGACGGTGACTGCGGGGAGGGGTTCTTTTTAGAGAAAAAGAACCCCTCCCCGCGCCCCCTCCCAGAAAAACCGCTTGCGGCCTGCATGCAGGCCGCGAAGGTGTTTTTGGGCTTCTATTGTGGGCGAAATCGGGCCGGAAGGCGGCCCGATTTCGCGTTGACCGCGCAGGAGTCCGAAAAGGGAGCGGCGATCTTTTGAGAATTTCCGGTGATCGGAAATCCTCAAAGGGGATGCTTTTGTGGAACATAGTCCGGTAAAAAACGCAGACCTTGACGGCTGGCGCATATGGCCGTCAAGGTCGTCAAATCTGCAATAAATTGGCAATGCGAACCAGCAAAGAATTCCGGATTTCCACCACGGAAATCCGGAATTCGTCACATCAACGCGGCAGCAAGTGGCCGCGGGCCCTGCCCGCTATTGGTGGTCGGTGCCGGTGATGTAGCGGTAGAAGGCGGGGTTGACGTGAATCTCGACCAGGCTGACGGAGAGCTCCGGGGCAACCTCGGCAACCACGTCGGCAATGGCCTGAGCGGCGTCGGGGAGGGAGAAGGGATGGATGGAGTAGGAGCCGGTGGCGTCGTAGATCACGTTGTCGTAGAGCAGGCCGAACTCCTCGTTCTGCATCTCGGTGGTGGAGGAGTAGAGGGGCTGCCACCAGGAGCCGGAGAGCAGCTTCTCGACGAGATTGCCGTCGGCGTCGAAGGAATCGTCATACTTCTTGGCGTAGGTCTCGATGAGGGCGTGGAAGGACTCCTTTTCCTCGATGGTTTCGAACTCGAGGAGCATGTCGTACTCGACGGCATAGCACAGATAGCGGTCCTCGGTCACCTGCTTGACGGCGTAGGTGGGCGTGGGCTCGCCGGGCTCGCCCCACTCGATCATGTACTCGTAGACGGACACCTTGGGCTCGATCTGGATGTAGGCGTCATAGCCCTCGCTGTCCAGCAGCGCGATCAGCTGCAGGGCGTGGGTGATGTCGCTGTGGCCGTACTTGAGGGTGTACTCCTCCAGGAAGCGGGCGTCGTAGCCGGAATACTTCAGATTGTAGCCGGTGGTCGCGCCGCGCAGCACGATCTCGGTGCCGAGGTTGGTCAGCTGCTCCTCATCGAAGATGATGAAGGAATCCAGCGTGGACTTCAGGGTGGTCAGGATGTCGTCGTCGCTGACGCGGCCGATGTAGTGGCGGCCCATGCCGGCGATCTCGGCGGCGCGATAGAGCAGCTCGGCGGCGGTCTTGCCGGAGAGCGCGTCGGCGGCGAGCTCGTCGTCGTCGATCAGATCGAGCTCGAGGGCGCAGGCCACGTAGGGCGCATAGGCCTCGTCGACCTCCACGCCTTCATCGGCCAGCACGTTGGCGGCCTTGTCGGGCGCGTCGTCGTTGATGTAGGTCAGCGCCAGGGCTTCCATGCCGGCCAGCTTCACGGCGGCGACCACGGCTTCCTCAACGCTCAGCGTCTCGGCCGCGACGGGCTCCTGGCCCAGCGCGGACAGCGCGTCGTTGAAGGCTTCGAGGGAGACGGTCTCCTCAAAGGCAGGAATGTTGTAATACTCGGACAGATACTCCGCAGCGCGCTCCTCCTCGGCAAAGGCCGCGGTGCAGGTCAGCGCGAGCGCCAGGATGAGAACCAGGCTCAGGATCTTGGTGGCTCTGTTCATGGGTTTTTCCTCCTCGGTATTTTGCCCGGATGCGGGTAAGTCCATTGTAGCGCGCGGGGCCCGGAGGGTCAAGCGCGTTTGTGTTATCCCGGCGTCTCTGCGAACACAAATGTTTTGTGCCCGATACCGTTGACAATAGTATCTCATAAGGCTATACTAAATATGAAACCTTTTTTAAGAATTTAGGAGGTATTTATGAACAGAATCCGAAAGCTTTGCGCCGTCATTCTGTCCCTTCTGCTGGTTCTGACCTCTATGCCCGCAGGGGTTCTGGCCGAAGGCGTACAGGATGACGCAGCAGCAGTTTCCGCAGAGGTGTTCTCTGTGGAAGCGCTGGAATCCGGCGATCCGACCGGCGACGAAGCCGAAACCTCGGACACGACCACGGGCGCTCCCGCGGACACGACCACGGACGCTCCCGCGGACACCACCACGGACGCTCCCGCGGACACCACCACGGACGCTCCTGCGGACACCACCACGGACGCTCCCGCGGACACGACCGCGGATGCTCCTGCGGACACCACCACGGATGCTCCCAAGGACATTCTCACGGGCACCCCGGAGCCGACGGAGGGCAGCGCATGCGATCACGCCAACACCGAATACACCGTCGGCCCGCTGCGCGACGCCGGTGAATCCCTCAGCGGGTTCACCATCACGTCCGACGGACACGTCTACGACGGCCCCGGCGCGCAGTACGGCGTCTGTCCGGACTGCGGCCAGCAGATCTGCCAGCCGCTGGATCAGGATGTGCACATCGAAGGCGCGCACACTCCCGGCGAAAGCGGCGCGTGCACCGTCTGCGGCTATTCCGGCAACTGCCAGCACGCCAGCCAGTCCACCGTCCGCACCGTCACGGGCAGCGAGGCCCAGGCGCTGGAGGACGGCCGCTCCCATCTGGTCACCGGCGCGTACACCGAGCAGACCGTCTGCGACGACTGCGGCGCCATCCTGCAGACCGTTCAGGGCGAGCTCGAAACCGTGGAAGCCCACGACTACTCCGAAAATACCTGCACCGTCTGCGGCTACGAGAAGGGCTGCCGTCACAGCGAAGTGAACAGCTTCATCGAATCCGAAGGCGCGCCCGTCTTCGTGGATGAGGTAGATCACCGCTACGAGGGCAGCGGCTGCGTGGTGGACGTCTGCGCGATCTGCGGCGAGGAGGTCTCCCGCTTCGAGTTCCCCAACGGCCTGTATACGAGCCACACCTTCGGCGAAGGCGGCCGGTGCGTCGACTGCGGCTATGTCGGCGCGTGCGATCATCCCGATCTGGAGCTGGATCTGCAGCCCGCCGATTCCAGCGATATCGCCGCCCACGTCGTCGACCACGACGAATGGAGCCACCTCTACGTGGGCCCCGCCGTGCAGTGCGGCTACTGCGAGGCGTGCGAGTCCCAGATCGTCATCGCCGTGGAGGGCGACGCGGAGCTCAGCCTGTCCCACCGCTATGTGGACGGCGTGTGCGCGGACTGCGGCTACGCCTCCACCTGCGAGCATCCCCTCGACGCCTGGGAGACGAGCTATTATCGCGGCGAAAACAGCGAGGCCGTGTTCCTCAGCGTCAGCACCCACCGCATCTCCAACGGCTATATTGAGGACGTCTGGTGCACGCAGTGCGGCGCGCAGCTCAAGAACATCGTGCACGAGACCGGCAGCGTCGACGCGCCCCATTCCTTCTATGAGGGCTATTGCCGGATCTGCGATTACGCCAACGTCTGCTCCCATCCCAACCAGGTCTGGAACTACGTTCTGGACTACACGCGCGAGGATGAATTCACCTACGCCAGCGTCAGCAGCGACTGGCACGACGTGACCGGCCCCGGCTACGCCTACTCCCAGTGCCCCGACTGCGGCGAGGGTCTGGAACGGTCGCAGACCGTCACCGAGCGCCAGGCCCATGATTTCGACATGAACGGCCTGTGCACGAAGTGCAGCTACTGCATCGACTGCGCCCATCCCGAGTCGGCCCGCGAAACCGTCTACGACGTCGAGGGCGACTGCCTGCCCCTGGACGCGCAGCACCATACATACACCGGCCCCTACACCGCCACGGTCTACTGCCGCGAATGCGGCGTTGCGCTGTCCGTCACCAGCGGCTCCGGCACGCTGACCCTGGATCACGCCTTCGACGAAGGCGGCGTCTGCACCCTGTGCGGCGAGCGCAACACCTGCGCCCACGAAAACGCCGAGCGCTGGTCGGACGTCGAATGGGATGCCATGCCCATGTACGTCAGCCACATGTACCACAAGGTCACCGGCGCGCGGTATCTGTACGGCTACTGCCCCGACTGCGGCCAGGAGCTGCCCCGCGAGCTGATCGAGGCCCGCGTGACCGCCAGAGAGCACCATTCCCTGGATGAAAACGGCGTCTGCTACGCCTGCGGCGCGCAGATCGAGTGCCTGCACTTCGCGCTGTGCGAGAATCTGCAGTTCGATTACGCCAGCGCCGTCTGCTCCGATTACGACGACGTCCATCATCAGGTGACCGCGCGCCTGGTCAAGGAGACCTACTGCCCCGCCTGCGACAAGGTTCTCTCCAGCGAGTACGTCTCCACCGAGACCGTGCTGGACGTGCACCTCTACGACGAGGAGGGCGTCTGCCGCGTCTGCGGCCACGTCTCCCCCGTCACCGGCTGCAGCCACAGCAACGTCCAGATCGAGCCCTATATGGAGCCGCTCTGGGTGGATTCCGGCAGCGCCAGCGGCCACATCGCCCACGGCTATGAGCGCGAGATTCGCATCTGTCTGGACTGCGGCGCGGTTTTCTTCGGCGGCAGCTCCAGCGAAATCGTGGCCCGCGCAGAGGAGCACAATCTGGTGGACGGCTTCTGCAGCCAGTGCGGCTACGGCTCGCTGTGCATCCACTCCTCCACCTACGCGGATGAATATGCCGTCGTCATCGGCGTGACCCGCGTCGCCAACGGCTATCATGAGTACCTCCTGGCCGAATGCACCGCGGAGATCTGCTGGACCTGCGGCGCGGAGATCCGCCAGCGCGTGACCGGCTATACCTCCTGGCGCGAGCCCCACGAGATGAATTACGGCGTCTGCTCCGTCTGCGCCTACTACGCGCCGGTGAGCGTCACCAGCCTGACCATCGGCTCCAAGCTGACCATGGGCGTGGGCGCCAAGACCCAGCTGCAGCCCGTCGTGAAGCCCGCCAACGCCACCAACCCGATCACCTATTCCTCCAGCAAGACCTCCGTCGCCACCGTGGACGCCTCCGGCGTCGTGACGGCGAAGAAGGCCGGTACCGCCACCATCACCGTGAAGTGCGGCTCCAAGACCGCCAAGGTCACTGTAACGGTCAAAAAGGCGCCCACCTCCGTCAGCATCTCCCCCGCCAAGGCCACGCTGAGCGTCGGCCAGACCGGCACGTGCAAGTACACGCTGTCCTCCGGCTCCGCCGGTACGGTCAGCTTCTCCAGCAGCGATCCCTCCGTGGCCACTGTGAACGAGAAGGGCGTCGTCACCGCCGTGGGCGTGGGCGTCGCTACCATCACCGTCAAGACCCACAACGGCAAGAAGGCCTCCGCGACCATCACCGTCGTGGCCGCGCCCACCTCCGTGACGCTGGACGCCAGCGAGATCGCCCTGGGCGTGGGCCAGACCGGCACGCTGAAGGCCGCTGCCGACGCGCCGGCCACCATCACCTACAAGTCTCTGAATCCCTCCATTGCTGCCGTGGACGCGAACGGCAAGGTCACCGCCATGGGCGTGGGCTCCGCCACCATCGTGGCCCGCGCGCAGAACGGCGTGGCCGCCCTGTGCACCGTGACCGTCAAGGCCGCGCCGAGCAAGGTGACGCTGGACGCGACCAAGCTGACGCTGGGCGTCGGCCAGACCTACAAGGTCGATGTCACCCTGGGCGAAGAGGGCGAGGACTGCATGGGCAGCTACAGCTTCTCCAGCTCCAAGACCTCCGTCGCCACCGTCAGCGCCTCCGGCGTGATCACCGCCAAGAAGACCGGCGCCGCCACCATCACCGTCAAGACCCACAACGGCAAGACCGCCAAGGTCACCGTCACGGTGAAGAAGGCGCCCTCCTCCGTCAAGCTCTCGCCCACCAGGG
>SFJH01000047.1 GCA_004555155.1 Clostridiales bacterium | reverse complement strand
GATTGCCTGCCGCTGTTCAGTTTCTCTCTTCAGCATCCTCATCACCTATTCCCATTATATCAAAAAAGGCCGCTTTGTGCGACCTTTTTTGACAGGCTGTCGGAAGCACCGGCTTTGCCGGTGCTTCCGGATTTTTCGGAGGTCGAAGACCGGAGAAAAATCAAAACCTCCGGTCAGGAGAGCGCCCGGAAAATGCCCGGAGGCATTTTCAGCGAGCCGCAGGCCCACTCGGAGCGCCAAAGCCAAAGGCTTTAGGCGCGGAGCATCCCCGCCCCGGAAGCGCGGAGCGCTTTCGGGGCCCCCTCGCGGGAAATCCGTAGATTACCCGCGAAAGCGAAGCGGCAGGCCCACTCGGAGCGCCAAAGCCAAAGGCTTTAGGCGCGGAGCGCCCCCGCCCCGGAAGCGCGGAGCGCTTTCGGGGCCCCCTCGCGGGAAATCGGCAGATTTCCTGCGAAAGCGAAGCGGCAGGCCCGCCCGGAGCGCCAAAGCCGAAGGCTTTAGGCGCGGAGCGCCCCCTCCCCGGAAGCGCGGAGCGCTTTCGGGGCCCCCTCGCGGGAAATCCGCAGATTTCCCGCGAAAGCGAAGCGGCAGACCCACCCGGAGCGCCAAAGCCGAAGGCTTTAGGCGCGGAGCGCCCCCGCCCCGGAAGCGCGGAGCGCTTTCGGGGCCCCCTCGCGGGAAATCCGTAGATTACCCGCGAAAGCGAAGCGGCAGGTCGCCCGGAGCGCCAAAGCCAAAGGCTTTAGGCGCGGAGCGACCCCGTCCCGGAAGTGCGGAGCGCTTTCGGGGCCCCCTCGCGGGAAATCGGGAGATTTCCCGCGAAATGAAATATTATAGCTTTACTTTCAGTCCGCCGTTCAGCAGGCCGTCCTTGGCCATCATGGTCTCCAGCACGTCGATGTCGCTGGAAATGTCGATGGCGTCGGACTGGAACAGCCGGTCCAGCTGCGGCTTCGATTTCCTTTTTGGAATGGGAGATGTTGTCACCGGCCACGCTCTGCTTCTCCAGCCGCGCGTAGGCGTTGAGCAGCTTGAAGGTGGTGGGCAGGTAGTAGTTCATGAACGTGCGGATCTCCTCCATGCGCTCCGGCTTCTCCTGCACCAGATAGAAGATGTTGGCGATGATGGACTCGATGTCGTCGATGCGCGCGGAGACGGACTCGTCGTCGATCAGGTCGTTCAGATAGCGAATCTCGCGCAGCTTGGCGTCGAAGGTCTCCCGCAGGATGGCGGACTTGTCGTCCGCGGCGGGCTTTGCGGCTTGCGCAGGTTCGGCTGCCTTGGCGGCGGGCTTGGCCTTGGCGGCCTTCTTCGGCTCCTCCACCACCTCGGCCTCCACCACGGGCGGCGCATAGCGGCGGTTCGGGCGAGCGCGGCGCATCTCCTCGGGGTCCAGCACCAGGCAGTTCATGGCGTGATCCACATAGGCGTTCTCCGGCAGCAGCCCGCGATCCAGCATCAGCTGCAGATCCTTCAGCACCGTGGCCTCGCTGCGGCCGCTGGCGCCGGCCAGCTCCACGATGTCCACCAGCGGGCGGTTGTCGATGATGGAAAGATAGGTGCGCAGATGGGCGTTGCGGCGGTTCTCAAAGAACGAGAAGCCCGTCAGGAACAGTCCGCCCAGCGTCAGGAACATGGGCACGATGTCCGGCGAATCCAGAAACGCGATGGTGCCGATGATGGCCATCAGCGCGCCGCCCGACATCAGCGAGGCGTAGCTGCGGTTCTTTTTGGCCCGCTTCTGCGTCTCCTTGTACTTTTTCAGCAGCATGAACACGCCCACCGGCCAGAAAATGGCGGTCATGATGATGGGAAAGATCCAGCCTGCGTCGAAACCTTCTTCCTTGTTGTTGTCTCGATTGCTCAAAAAAATCCCCTCCGATTTCATGCGTACAGTATATCATAGATTCCGCCCTGGATAAAGATGGAAACTCCATTTCTAATCAAATCATAATCCGCGGCGGGGCGCTTGCCAGCGGCGGGGGCTTGCCGTATAATGGCAGTATGCAAATGACCGCAGGGCGGATAAAAATGACGAGGTGACTGACATGGCGATCATTCCGGAGGACTATGTGGAGCGGCTGTACGCGGGCTGGCTCTCCAAGCTGGTGGGCATCCGCCTGGGCGGGGACATCGAGGGCTCCACGTATCACGAGCTGAAGCAGCGCTTCGGCGATATCGACGGCTATCCGCTGCCGGTTTCGGGCTTCGCCGCCGACGACGATTCCAACGGCCCGATGATCTTCATCCGCGCGCTCAACGATTATACCCACACCCGGGCGCTGACGGCGGAGCAGATCGGCAGGACGTGGCTCAACTACGTGCCCTATGAGCACGGCTTCTTCTGGTGGGGCGGCTACGGGCGCTCCACGGAGCACACCGCCTATCTGAACCTATATAATGGCATCCCCGCGCCGCGCTCGGGCAGCATCGCCCAGAACGGCCCGGCGGTGGCGGAGCAGATCGGCGGGCAGATCTTCATCGACGCCTGGGGGCTGGTGCTGCCGGGGCAGCCCGCGCTGGCGGCGGAGTACGCGGCCAAGGCGGCGTCGGTGAGTCACGACGGCGAGGGCGTGTACGGCGGCATGTACGTGGCGGCGGAAATCGCCCTGGCGTTCACGGCGAAGTCCGTACGGGAGATCGTGCTGGGTGCGCTGGACTTCATCCCGCGGGACTGTGAATACGCCCGCGCGGTGCGGGATGTGGTGCGCTTTTACGATCAGCAGCCGGTGAAGGACTGGCGCGAGGCGTTTCTGTACGTGGAGCAGGCGTGGGGCTATCACCGCTATCCGGGCGTCTGCCACATCATCCCCAACGCGGCGGTCATGGTGCTGGCTCTGATGTACGGCGAGGGCGACTACGACCGCACCATGAACATCTGCACCATGTGCGGCTGGGATACCGACTGCAATGCGGGCAACGTGGGCACCATCATGGGCGTGTTTAAGGGCGTCGACGCCATCTCCTATGAAAAGTGGCTGGCGCCCATCGGGGATACCTTCGCCGTGTCCTGCACGCTGGGCTGCTTAAACCGCATGGACGTGAGCTGGTGCTGCGCCTATCTGGCCGATTTGGCTTACCGCATGGCGGGCGAGCCCATGCCGGAGAAGTGGCGGGCGCTGTCCCCGCGGCGCGGCGCGTTCCCCTTCGCCATCGAGGGCGCGACCCACGGCTTCGCTGTGTCGGACGGCGGCGCGCCGGTGGCGGTGCGGCGGCACTTCGGGCTGGAGGCCCATGGAAAGGCGCTGCGCTTCTCCCGGCGCACCTACCTGGGGCCGCAGGACTTCAAGGACGATCGGTATACCCCGGCGTTGTCGCCGGAGATCTGGCCGGGACAGGTTTTCCGGGCGCGGCTCACGGCGGACGCCCCGGCCTCGGCCCGCGCCTTCGCGGTGGACTACTTCACCGGGGAGACGGTGTACGGCCCGGTCGTGGCGCTGGGCGCGCAGCCCGCGGAGGTGCATGTGGCGCTGCCGACGGGCGAGCGCGTGTTCGGCGAGGTGGGCGTGCAGCTCATGGGCGAGGCGACGGCAAAGCTGTTGGACGCGCGGTTTGACGGCGCGCCCGATTTCGCCATGGATTTTGCCCACTGGCCCATGGAGAAATACAACAACCTGCACCGGGAGGTGGCCTGCTGCACCCACTGGCGCGGCAATTGGGACGTGGAGCAGGGCGCGCTGCACGGCAGCGACTGTGCGCGCGGCGAGCTGTACACAGGCGACGTCGACTGGGCGGACTACGCCGTTTCTGCCCGCTTTGCGCCGGTGACGGCGGGCGAGGCGGCGCTGCTGGTGCGCGTGGGCGGCGCGCTGCGCGGCGTGGCGGTGGGCTTCGACGGCCGCAGGCTGCGGTTACGCTGTAATTCCGAGGGCGAGTTCGTCACGCTGGCCGAGCGCGCGTATGCGGCAGAGGCGGCGGAGCTGCGCGTGGTGTGCCGCGGAAGGCGCGTGGATGTGTACGCGGGCGGCGAAATGCTGCTGTCGGCGGAGGACGGGCGCATTCCGGAGGCGGGCTGCATCGGCTTTGGCGTGTATGGCGGCGCGCGGGGAAGGTTTGAATGGCTGCGGCTGTCGCCGCTGGCGGGCGGGGAAACAAGCGCCTCTGTCACGGCTGTTCCTGCCGGTTCCCGTTAAAGAGCTGCGGGTTTGCCGGGTGGGAAATGATTTTGCCGGAAATGAATAGCCAAAAATAAAAGCGGGCCGCAAGCCGCCTGAATTCAGGTGGTTTGCGGCCTGCTCCGGCTTGTCCAAGAAGTCCCATTGCGATGAAGCAATGGGACTTCAAGTATGAAAAGGGAAGGAACAGAAAGAAACTCGCCATCCACCAGTGGATGCATTTCCTACGGATCTGTTCTTGCTTCTGCTTGAAACCCGATTGCCTCGCTGCAATAGGGCTTCTTGGATAGGTTGAGAAGGATCTCCGGGATCTTTTTTGTGCATAAACGCCGAAATCAGAATTGCATAAGATTTGGAAACATTCATTCCGATATGCACTTTTTATGCCGTGACGGCCTTTTTCTTTTTCAGCTGCCACAGCACCACGGCGGCGAACAGCACCACGCCGACGAGGTCGGTGGCCAGGCCGGGCATTACCATGCACAGGCCGCCCGCCGCGGCGATGAGCCGCTCCAGCGGGTTCAGCTTCGATTGCCAGTGGCCGACCACGGCCATGGACAGCGCGTACATGCCCACCAGCGAGGTGACGGTGATGACCACCACGTCCACGATGCTGGCGTTGAGCATCAGCATGGCCGGGTTCAGCGCGAATATGTAGGGCACGATGAACGCGGCGATGGCGTTCTTCGAGGCCTGCACGCCGGTCTTGAGCGGGTTGGACTTGGCGATGGCCGCGCCGGCCATGGCGGCCAGCGCCACCGGCGGCGTGATGTCGGCGATGATGCCGAAGTAGAACGTGAACAGGTGGGCCGGCAGCAGCATCTGCCAGGTCAGCGTGGATGCGCCGGGGTTCAGCGCGCTGGCCACTACGCCCGCCATCATGGTGGAGGTGATCAGGTAGTTGGCGGTGGTGGGCACGCCCATGCCCAGGATGATGCTGGTGATCATGGTGAAGAACAGGATCAGCAGGGTGTGTCCGCCGGCGAACACGGCCAGGTTGGAGGCCAGCTTGGTGCCCACGCCGGTCAGCGTGATCATGCCCGCGATGATGCCCGCCACGCCGCAGGCCAGCGCCACGGCCAGGATGGAGCGCGCGCCGCTCTCCAGCGCGCTTACGTAGTCCTTCGGGCGCAGGCCGGGGGCGGTTTTGACCGCTTCCTTCACGGAGGCGTAGCCCGCCTTCTTGCCGCGGAAGGGGTAGGTGACCAGTCGGAAGATCATCGGCAGATAGCTGCCCACGCAGGCGATGGCGATGCCCATCAGCGCCGCGTAGGAGGGGGTGAAGCCCGCCATCAGCGTGGCGATGATGCCCACCAGCGGCAGCACCAGATAGCCGCGGTCCAGCATCAGCTGCTTGAACTTTGGAATGTCCTCGTCGCGCATGCCCACCAGGCCGTGCTTGCGGGCCTCAAAGTCCACCGCGAACCAGATGCCCACGAAGTACAACAGCGCGGGGATCAGCGCGGCGCGGATGATGTCGGTGTAGGTGATGCCGGCGCCGATGCAGTCCAGCATCAGAAACGCCGCTGCGCCCATGACGGGCGGCATGATCTGACCGCCGGTGGAGGCCGCCGCTTCGGTGGCCGCCGCGAACTCCGGCGGATAGCCCAGGCGCTTCATCATCGGGATGGTGAAGGAGCCGCTGCCCACCGTGTTGGCCACGGAGGAGCCGGAGACCGTGCCCTCCAGCGCGCTGACCAGCACCGCCACCTTGGCCGGGCCGCCGCGCTTCTTGCCCGCCACGGCGTTGCCGAAGTCGATGAAGAAGTCGCCCACGCCCGTCTTTTCCAGGAACGCGCCGAACAGGATGAACAGGAAGATGAACGTGCTGGACGCGCCGATGGGCGTGCCGAAGACGCCGTTCTGGGTGTAGAACAGCTGCTTGATGATGCGCTCCACGGAGAAGCCGCGGTTGTTCAGAAAGCCCGGCATGTACTGGCCGAACAGGCCCACCAGCATGAATGCGCAGGCCACGCACACGATGGGCAGACCGGCCACGCGGCGGCAGGCCTCCAGCAGCAGCAGGATGCCGATGGCGCCGATGGCGTACTGGAAGGGGGTGTACTTCGTCTGCATCGCGATGGACTCAAAGTTCACCACCTGATACAGGAACACGAACAGCGCCAGCGCGGACAGCAGAATGTCCACGATCAGGCCGATTCTGCGCCCGGTCTCGGAGCGGAAGTCGCCCTTCTTCACCGGGTACAGCGCAAAGGCCAGAAAGCAGACGATGGCCACGTGCATCGGGCGCATGTGGGTGGACGGGATGACGCGCCACGTGCTGTACAGCTGCAAGAGCGAGAAGGCGATCAGCACCAGGCTCACGATCAGGTTCAGCGCGCGGGGCAGCTTGCGCAGCGCGTTCTCCCGGTCGTATTTGGTCATGATGTCGTTGATCTCCTGCTCCGTGGGCGTGGTGTGCATGGTATCGTTGGCCATGGTTCGAAACTCCTTTCGGGAGCGGCCGAGTATCTATGGATAAACGGCCGTGGGATGGGGGCCATGCGGGGGCGCGACCTACGCATGAGGGTTCTTTCGAAAAATCCAAGTGGCTGGCAACGCCACCCACTTGGATTGAACAGGCTGTGTGCGATTGATCGGCGGCTCCCTCTGGGAAGCCGCCGAAGCTCTGCCGGGATTACTTGATGCCGATCTCCTCGAAGTAGCGCAGTGCGCCGGGCGCCAGTTCCACGGACACGCCGTCCAGAGCGGTGGCGGTGGTGATCTCCGCCTTCTTGGCGTGGGTCAGGCTGTCGGTCTGCTCAAACAGCACCTTGGTCAGATTGTACACCAGATCGTCGTCCACGTCCTTGGAGACGATCAGCATCGCACTGACGGCCGGAACCACCGCGTCCTCATCCATGCCGGAGTAGGTGCCGGCCGGCACGGTGTAGGGGCTGTAGTAGGAATAATGCTCCTGCAGGTAGGCGAACTCGTCGTCGGTCAGGGTCAGCAGGCGCACGTCCTGCTTGGTGGTGATCTCCACCACGGAGGTGTTCGGCACGCCGGACACCATGAACGCCGCGTCGATCTGGCCGTCCTGGAAGGAGGAGGCGGATTCGGAGAAGCTCAGGTACTGCGGATTGATGTCGTCCAGCGTCATGCCCGCCGCTTCCAGAATCTGCACCGCGTTGAAGTACACGCCGGAGCCGATGGCGCCCACGGACACGTTCTTGCCCTTCAGGTCGGACACGCTGTGGATGTCGCTGTCCGCCGCCACCACGATCTGCACCGCTTCCGGATACATGGAGCAGATGGCGTAGAAGCCGTCGTACACCTCGCCGCCGAAGAACTCGCTGCCCGCATATGCGTAGGCCGCCACGTCGTTCTGCACGGTGGCCAGCTCAAAGTCGCCCTCCGCCATGGTCACGATGTTGTCCTTGGAGCCGCCGGAGGTCTGCACCGTCACGTCCAGATCCGCGATGTTGTTCATCCACAGGGAGGCGATGTCCGCACCCAGCGCGTAGTAGGTGCCGGTCTCGCCGCCGGTGCCCATGCCCAGATAGGTGGTCGCCTGCGCCGCCGCGCAGCAGCTGAAGCTCAGCACAAACACCATTGTCAGTACAAGTAACTTTTTCATGGAATTTTCCTCCTCTGGTTTTTTGGGATCGACCGATAGGCCCATTATACCCGACCTTCCGCGGAAAATCAAGCGAAATGCAAGATAAAATCGCCTTTATATTCAATTTAACGCGCCATTAACGGTTTGAAATGGCGAATACGGTGAATAAATGCAAATCTGAATTCGATATTATGCAAATTCGGTCAAAATGGGGAGAACTGGCGGATTCCCTTCAAAAATGATCCCCGGGACAAGGCGTGTCCTGTCCCGGGGAAAGACATCTGTCAGCCATTGGCGGATTCCAGCGCGTGGATTTCGATTTCGCCGTATGTATCCTCCTGGATGGCGATGGCGCGGCTCAGCTTGATCAGCTCCAGCAGCGCCAGAAACACGGTGATCATCTCGCTGCGGCCCGGCGCGTCGTGAAACAGCTCGGTGAAGCGCACGCTGCCGCGGCGCAGGCGGCGCTGGATTCGCACCATGCAGCCGGACACGGTGAAGGTGTCGCGGCGGATCTCCCGCCGGGCCAGCTGCTCGGCGTCGGCCTGGGCCTCCAGCCGCGCCAGCACCCGGGCGAAGGCGGCGGACAGCTTGTCCATGGTCAGGCCCTTCCACTCGAACTGCTGCGGCGGCAGCGGGAACTCCTCCGGCAGCTTCGTGTACAGCTGCTTTGCCTGATCCTCCAGCGATTTCATCCGGGCGGAGACCTCCTTGAAGGCCTTGTATTCCTCCAGCTGCCGGATCAGTATTTCCTCGGGGGACTCCTCGCCCTCCTCCACCTTGGGCGGCTTGGGCAGCAGCGAGCGGGACTTGATCTCGATCAGCGTGGCCGCCATCTGCAGAAACTCGCTGGCGGTGTCCATGTCCAGCTCGTCCACCAGCTCCATGCTCTTCAGATACTGGTCGGTGATCTCGGACACGAAGATGTCCCGGATGTCCAGCTTCGCGCTGGAGATCAGCGTCAGGAGCAGGTCCAGCGGCCCGTCGAACTGCTTGAGCGATACGATGTATGCCATGGCGCCCTCCCGTCACAGCAGGCCCAGCAGGTGGACCAGCTGAAAGGCCACGTAGCCGAGGCCGTCGAACACATACATGAACACGGTGCCCACAAACCGGGAGTACAGCGAAGAGAGCTGGGGCACCACCAGAATCAGCAGCAGCAGCATGGAGCCGATGCGCGCGATCTTCTGTGCCGCGAACAGGTCGCTGTTTCTCAGAACCAGGTCGTTGAGCACGTGGTAGCCGTCCAGCGGCGGGATCGGCAGCAGGTTGAACATGGCCAGCGACAGGTTGATGGTGGCGAAGTTGACCAGCATTTCATACAGGTAATAGGCGACGTCGCCGTACTGCTCTCCAATCATGTCGCTGAGCGCATAGCTCACCTGAAAGAACCGCGTGCAGTCGTAGCCGAGGCCGCCGATGTCCCGCAACAGCAGCGTGGTGGGGATGCACATCAGGATGAAGCCCACGACACACAGCAGCAGGTTGGCCGTGATGCCCGCCACGGACACCAGAAGGTCGTCCCGGCGCGGGTTGCGGTAGTTGCGCGGGTTCACCGGGACGGGCTTCGCCCAGCCGAAGTGGAACAGCGCCATGCACAGAAAGCCCATGGGATCCAGGTGCTTCAGTGGGTTCAGCGTCAGGCGGCCCGCGTTGCGCGCGGTGGGGTCTCCGCACCAGTAGGCCACCAGGCCGTGGGCCGTCTCGTGGCAGCACAGCGCCAGCAAAAGGCCGGGCAGGCAGAGCAGAAAATCGGCGATGGCGCCGATGGGATTGGTGAACAGATCGGTGAGCAAGGCGGTTCCTCCTTGAAAAAGGGTGGTTTTCCTATCTATTATATCCGGTTGGGGGTGGTTTTTCAACAATATTCTTCCTTACTTGACAATATGCCGGGAAAAACATATAATCGATTGAAAGTGAATTGATGGGGAGCAGAAAATATGAAGCGTTGCTGGAGTTGGGGAGCGGCACTTCTGCTGTTTTTTTGCGCGCTGATGGCGGAGCAGCCGGCGCAGGCGGAGGGGATGATTCCCATCGTGACGATTACGGCAGATTCTCTGTCCAACTGGACGGGCAAGCAGGATGTGCGGGAGGCGGTTCTGGCCTATCGGGACTTTGCGGAAAACGTGTACTTCACGCGCAATATCACGATCCGGCCCCAGGGAACGAGTTCGCTGGCATATGACAAGAAGAATTTTACGGTTGTGCTGGATGAAGGGGTCGAACTGCAGCCCGGATGGGGAAGCCAGAAGAAGTATTGCCTGAAGGCGAATTTCATCGATCCCACGCAGGCGGCCAATGTGGTATCGGCGCGGCTGGCGGGCGAGATGTACCGGTCGCACCATCTGCTGGAGAATGCGCCCAATAACGGCATGATCGATGGATTTCCGGTTTGGGTGATTCTGAACGGGCAGGACGCGGGCCTGTATACGTGGAATATCCCCAAGGCGGACTGGATGTTCGCCATGGACGAAGCGGACGAAAACCACATCGTCATGTGCGCGGAGGACTCGACGCCCGCCTGCGGGTTTAGGCAAAAGGACTTTGAGGTCGGCCCGGACTGGAGCTTTGAGGTTGGCGAAGCGACGCCCGAAAACATTCAGAAATTCAAAAGGCTGCTCACGTTCGTTTCCACATCGAGCGACGACTATTTCAAGGAGCACCTTTCGGAGTACCTGGATCTGGACGCGTGTCTGGATTATTTCTGTTTCGTCATGATCTCCTTTGGCGCGGATAATCAGGCGAAAAACATGCTGATGGCGACGTATGACGGCATGGTGTGGATGCCGGTGCTGTATGACATGGATAGCACCTGGGGAATCAACTGGGATGGGAAAAGTAGCGTCGTACAGGTTATTCCATGGGAAGACCTTGTGGGCGGCGGCGGCAACCTGGCCCAGAAGCTGATCCGGAATTTCCCGGACGAGTTCCGAAGCCGCTATTGTGAGCTGAGAGGCGGCGTGAACAATCCCTCAGGGCTGTTATGAACGGGATTGGCAGATGTGGAATTCCGATGGCGCATTGATCCGGACGCTGGACTATATGTATGAGCTGATGGACACATATCTGCCCTACCTGGATGCGCACTTCGGGTTCGACGCACAAAGCCCGGAGGAATGAAGAAACGAAGGCGTTGCGGAAAAAGACTTGCCAAACTATTGAGAATATGATAGAATATATTCAGAGTGATATATGGGATATATGACGCAGCGCGAAAGCGGCTGCGTCGTGTAATATACAAGGAAAGTTTACTGAAACGAGGATGTTTCAGTGAAGGAAGGGAACGGATATGGGCAAGACATTGGTAATCATGGCGGCGGGCATGGGTTCGCGCTTCGGCGGCAACAAGCAGGTGACGGGCTTTGGACCGACGGGAGAATGGCTTTGCGAGTATTCGGCGTACGACGCCATGCGTGCGGGCTTTGACAAGGTGGTATTCATCATCAAGCCGGAGATGCGCGAGATGGTGGAGCAGAAGGTGAAGGGACACATGGACGCGCGCCTGAAGGTGGAGTTTGCCTATCAGGACTATTCCAGTCTGCCGGCGTTCTACCGCGTGCCGGAGGGCCGCGTGAAGCCCTTCGGAACGGTGCATGCCGTGCTCTGCGCCGCGCCCTGCATCGACGGGCCGTTTGCGGTGCTGAACGCGGACGACTACTACGGCAAGGACGCCTTTGTGAAGATGGCGGCCTGTCTGGACGCCATTGCGCCCGAGGGCGAGGCGGCCATGGTGGCCTATCCGCTGCGCAACACGGTCAGCGAGCACGGGACGGTCACGCGCGGCATCTGTGGCTGCGTGGACGGAGTGCTGGATTCGGTGCGGGAGACGAAGAAGATCGGCGTGCTGCCCGACGGCGTCATCGCCGACATGGAGCAGGATCCGCCGCTGCCGCTGGATCCGGACGCGCTGGTGTCCATGAATCTGTGGGGCTACACGCCCTGGATGCTGGACGCCATGAAGGGTTCGTTCGAGGCGTTCCTGCGGGCGCTGCCGGAGGACGAGATGAAGGGCGAGCTGCTGCTGCCCGTGCTGGTGAACCAGTACATGCAGCAGGGACGGCTCCGCGTCAGCGTGTCGGGCACGGATTCCGAGTGGTTTGGCGTGACCTATCAGGAGGATCGGCCGAAGGTGATGCAGCGGCTGAAGGCGCTGCACGACGCGGGCGAGTATCCGACGCCCCTGTGGTGAGTGGAATATAAGCAAAACGGCGTTCCGGGACGGATGGTTCCGGAACGCCGATATTGTTGGTGGGGTTACTGTGTAATCTGTTGCTTTTTGCATGGCCGGGTAGACTATCGGGTGCCCAAATGCCCCCGGGTCAGCCCGGGCGCGCAACCGCTCAGGCCCGCTCGGGCGGCGACTGCTTCAGCAGCTTTGCGCCGATGACGATGGTGCCCAGCAAAAACAGCGCGGAGATCAGCCCGGTGACGCCCATGATGCAGTAGAGCAGCGGCGCGCTCAGCACGTCCACGACGGCGCCGCCGATCAGGTTGCCCGCGATGCCGGACAGCGCGGTGACCGCCACGAAGATGCTCTGGCCGGTGGCCTTGAGGTTCTCGGGGGTCAGAGTGTAGATGTAATTGGCGGCGGATGCGATCAGAAGGCCGCTGCCCACGCCGGACAGCGTCTCGATGGCGACGATCATGCCCAGCGAATGGGCGCAGGTGCCCAACAGCAGGCACGCAGCCGCGTAGCAGAAGCCGCTGGCGATGCACAGCGCGAACAGCGGCGCGCGGCGGCGCAGCGGGCGGGCGGCCAGCAGCATGGGGATCTCCAGCGTGGCCATGTAGGCGGTGATCAGTCCGTAGCGGCTGGAGGAGACGCCCACTTCCTCCAGCAGGTAGGGCAGAAACGCGGCGGCGCTGTTGATGACGATGTACAGCAGCAGGGAGAAGGCCAGGAACGTGGTGAAATAGTAGTTTTTGAACAGCGTCAGCGGGTTGAACGCCTCCCGGGCGGGCGCGCCTGTGGCCGGGGCGACGGGCTTCGCGTCGTCGGTTCGCAGGCTCATCGCGACCACCAGCGCCATCATGGCGGAGCACACGGGGAACGTCCAGGCCGTTCCGAAGGAGGACACTGCGCCGGCGATGAGCACGCCGCAGATGGCGTAGCCCAAAGAGCCGAAGGAGCGGATGGAGCCGTAGTCCACGCCCTTCTGGTTGCTGTAGCGCACCAGCCAGTTGTCCATCATCGCGTTCGCCGGGTTGCGGAAGAAGTACACCAGGGACAGGTAGACGAGCATCAGCGGCGCGGACAGCACCGGCAGGCCGATGATTGCGGGAATGAACGCGAACAGCACCGAGCCCACGATCAACGTCAGCAGGAATACCCTTCGGATGGAGCGGATGCGGTCGCTGATCATGCCCCACACGGGCGTGGCCATGATGGTGACGGCGGACAGCACGGCGTTGATCAGGCCGATGGTGGTCGCGGTATAGCCGCGGCTCTGCAGGTATACCGTCTGGTAGTTGCCGATGGCCATCACGAACCAGTACACGAACTGTAGCACCGTAAACCGGAGCCATGCGGATTCGATGACGGGGCGGCGAAGACGCAGTTTGCCCAAGAAAAACCCCTCCGTTTGCAGATTGCAAGGGCAATTATATTCCTTTTCCGACAAAAGGCAAGTATAGTTTGCGTAAAGCACGGATGGATTGGAGAAACTTCACAGAGCAGGGTGGAGCGCCGGTGTTTCCCGCGCCGAGTGCAGCCTGCGAGAAACAGGATTGTCCCGCAGGACCGCCCCCCGGGGTGGCAAACCGGAGGTTTGCCACCCCGCTGCGTCAGGCGCGCAGCGACTGACGCAGCCGACAACGAGGGAGGCCCACAGGGCCGACTAGGGGCATGCAAACCGCAGGTTTGCATGCCCTGTAGCCGGGGGCCTTCGCGAAGCGAAGGCCCCCGGCCGAGGCGGAGGCTGAACCATCAGGACTGCCCATAGCAGCGGCAGACCCGAAGGGGGTGACGCAGCCGACAAAGAGGGAGGCCCAATAGGGCCGACGAAAGAAGATGAATTTTCAGTTATCCGGGCAATTTTAACTTTTCACGCATGCTGGCCTTTATATTGGTGGTTTATATTGTAGAAAAATGAAAATGGCGGAATAGGGCGTTGGCGCCGTTTCCGCGCGGGAAAGGTGTTATGGCGGAGATGGGCTTCGAGGAGCCCACGCCGATTCAGCGGGACGCGATTCCGCCCATGCTGGAGGGGCGGGACGTGATCGGCCAGGCGCAGACGGGCACGGGCAAGACGGCGGCCTTCGGCATTCCGCTGGTGGAGAAGATCGACCCGGCGGACAGGCGCGTGCAGGCCATCGTGCTGTCGCCCACGCGGGAGCTGGCGCTGCAGACCGCCGGCGAGCTGATGAAGCTGGGCAAGTACCGGCACGTATCGGTGCTGCCGGTGTACGGCGGCACGCCCATCGAGCGCCAGCTGCGGGAGCTGAGCCGGGGCGTGCAGGTGGTGATCGGCACGCCGGGTCGCGTGATGGATCACATGCGGCGCGGCACGCTGGATCTCTCCGGCGTCCGGCTGGCGGTGCTGGACGAGGCCGACGAGATGCTGGACATGGGCTTCCGCGACGACATCGAGACGATTCTGCAGCAGACGCCCGAGGCGCGCCAGACGGCGCTGTTCTCCGCCACCATGCCGCAGCCGATTCTGATGCTGGGCCAGAAGTACCTGAAGGATCCAGCGCACATCCGGGTGGCGGCGAAGGAGATGACCGTGGACAAGGTCAACCAGAGCTACATCTCCGTGCGCTCCTTCCAGAAGGGCGAGCTGCTGGCGCGGCTGCTGGTGCGCGACGACACGAAGCTGGCGCTGGTGTTCTGCAACACCAAGCTGGGCGTGGAGAACGTGGTGACCAATTTGCAGAGCCGCGGGTTCTCCGCCGCCGGACTGCACGGCGACATGCGCCAGATCGAGCGCGACGCCATCATGGCGCGGTTCCGCAACGGCATGGTGAACGTGCTGGTGGCCACGGACGTGGCGGCGCGCGGCATCGACGTGGACGGCGTGGAGACCGTGTTCAATTATGACATTCCGCTGGACGCGGAGTATTACGTGCACCGCGTGGGCCGCACGGGCCGGGCGGGCCGCGAGGGCCGCGCCTACACGTTTGTGGTGGGCCGCGAGGTGGCGCGCATGTGGGACTACCGCAAGTACACGGGCGCGAAGATCCTCTGCGAAAAGGCCCCTAGCGGCGAGGAGATCAGCCGCGTGCTGGCCGAGCGCATGGCCGACCGGATCGCCGCGCACGCCCAGCAGGAGGTCACGGAGGAAAACCGGGAGCTGGCGCGCCGCCTGCTGAACGAGCTGGACGCGGAGACCGCCGTGGCCGCGCTGATCGGCCTGGTGGCGGCCAGCGGCACGAAGATCGACGCCGTGGTGGACTTGAACATCCCGGAGCCGGTGCGCCCGTCGCGCCCGGAGCGCCGCGGCCCCTATGGCCGTCCCGTGCAGCCCGAGCGCCGCGGCCCCTATGGCCGCCCGGTCAACCCCGACGCCAACGGCCTGGCCACGCCCCGCGCGCGCGGCGGCAAGCCCACCGGCCGTCCCTATGGCCGCCCGGTGGAAAAGGGCGAGGGCGGCTACGGTCGCCCGGTAAACCGCGCAGACAGGCCCGAGGGCGGCTACGGTCGCCCGGTAAACCGCTCGGAGAAGCCCGAGGGGAAGAAGCCCCGCTGGACGAAGGCCGAAAAGCTGAACCGCCGGGGCGGCAAGCCTCGCCGGATGACCGAAGGGGACTGAGTCGGACGGGAAGTCCGGAGACACAGGATACAAAACGGCCCGCAAACCACCGAAGCAAGGCGGTTTGCGGGCCCTGTTTTTGCATTGTCGCGCTGTGCGTATTCTATGGCATGGGGATTCCCGGTGGGGTAGACCGGCCAGATCGAAATCCACCGGCACACGCCGTACCGGTCGATCAACCGGTCGGGAAGGGCGTCAGCCCTTCGCCGCGAACAGCACCGCCTCCCACGGGCGCAGCGTGACCCCGTCGAAGCCGGATTCCCGCTCGTGGGACTGCAGCAGGATCTCGCCGGTCAGGCCCTGCGGCGCGGCGTGGGGCGCGTCGGACAGGTTGGCTGCCAACGTCAGCGTCTCGCCGCCCGCGGTGCGGGAGAAGGCGATCACGTCCGCGTTTCCGCCGTCCAGCATTTGCAGGTCGCCGTTTTTCAGCGCCGGGTGCGCTCCGCGCAGCGCGATCAGACGGCGGTAGAAGTGGAACACGGACAGCGGGTCGGACGTCTGGGCCTCGGCGTTGATGTCCACGTAGTTGGGGTTCACCTTCAGCCACGGCGTGCCGGTGGTGAAGCCCGCGTTGGCGGAGGCGTTCCACTGCATCGGCGTGCGGGCGTTGTCCCGGCTCAGGTCGGCGGCGAATTTGAACGCCGCTTCGGGCGAATCCCCGGCCAGCAGTCGCTGGCGGTAGTCGTTGTGGGTGCCGATGTCGTCGTACTGGTCGATGGAGGAGAGGTGGATGCTGGTCATGCCCAGCTCCTCGCCCTGATACACGAAGGGCGTGCCGGGGCTTAAGTGGTTCACCAGCGCCAGCGCCTTGGCGCAGACCTCCCGGAATTCACCGTCGTTGCCGAAGAACGACACCTGGCGCGGCTTGTCGTGGTTGCTCATGAACTGGGCCCACCAGCCGCCGGGGACGACGTCGTAGCGGGTCTTCAGCCGGTCGCGCAGCATGGTGGGGACGTGCTGGCCGTACTCGGCGATGGGCGGAAGGAACGGGATCGCCATGTCGAACTCGGCGCGCTCGTCGCTGACGTAGTCGGCCAGCTCCGCGTCGCAGCGCAGCGACACCTCGCCCACGGTCATCAGGTTCAGCGGCGTGAACAGCTTTTCATTCAGCTCGTGCAGATAGGCGTGGGTGCCCGGCCGTCCGGTGAGCAGGCTCGGGAACACATAGCCGTCGGGCATGGGCGCGCCCTCGGCGTCGGGGAAGTCGGCGGGCTTGTCCAGATAGCTGATGGCGTCGATGCGCAGGCCGTCCACGCCCCTGGCCTTCCACCAGCGGATCAGCTCGTGGATCTCGGCCTTCAGCGCGGGACAGCTCCAGTTCAGGTCGGGCTGCTTTTTGGAGAAGTAGTGCAGGTAATACTGGCCGCGCTCCTCGTTGAATTCCCAGGCGCTGCCGCCGAAGCAGCTGGCCCAGTTGTTGGGCGCGTGGCCGTCCACCGGGTCGCGCCAGTAGTAGTAATCGGTGTACGGGGCTTCCCGCTTCACGGATTTGCGGAACCACTCGTGCTCGTCGGAGGAGTGGTTCACCACCAGATCCAGTATGAACTTCATGCCGCGGGCGTGGCACTGGCGGATCAGCTCGTCGCAGTCCGCCATCGTCCCGAACTCGGGCAGGATGGCGCGGTAGTCGGATATGTCGTAGCCGTTGTCGTCGTTGGGCGAGGCGAAGAACGGCGAGAGCCACAGCGCGTTGACGCCCAGCTGCGAAAGGTAGTCCAGCTTGGCGATGACGCCGGGCAGGTCGCCCACGCCGTCGCCGTTGGAATCGAAAAAGCTGCGCGGGTAGATCTGGTAGATCACCAGATCGCGCACCCAGTCCTTCTGTGGAATCATGGTTTTGCGCTCCTTTGCATGTTTTTTGTATATTGTATCACAAATCGGGAGAAATTGCCACGCCATTTCCGGCGGCGGCAGCCAGTTGAAAATCCCCGGAGCGCTCGAATTCAATCGAGCCCGTCGGCCGCACCACGGCTTTTGAATCTGTCGCAGCTACGCCCGGCAATGCTTCGGAATTGCCCGGGCCAGTCGCCGCTGAAGGAGCGCCCGCCGGGTGGTGGCATGTACGGATGAGGAGCGTCCCTGAAAAGCGGAAGCGCCCGCCGGCGCAACGGGATGCGCGGGCGGGCGTTGAGGGGCGTATGCGCGAAGACCGACGGAATCAGTAGCCCAGATCCGCGTCGATCAGCAGAATTTCGATGTCGCTCATGGCGGGTTTGCGCCAGAGCACCGACAGGCCGCGGCAGATGCGGTCGGGGCTGTCGCAGTCGTAGCATTTGTCGGCCCGGATGGCGCAGGGGGTGTTGCGGTGCAGGCGACGGGCATTCAGCGGCCCGGCGACGTTCCGGGCGCGGTACAGCGCATCCGCCTCGCTCTCCGCGATCTTGTTGCGGCCCACCACCAGGTAGACCTTCTGCGGGCCGTAGGCGATGGCCGCCACGCGGTTGCAGATGTGGTCGATGTTGACGATTTCGCCGGTTCGGGCCAGCGCGTTGACGGAGGAGATGTACACCTCCGATTCGTTAGCCGCCGCGCGCACGTCCATGTGGGACTGGCCCTCGGTGAGCCGGTGGTGCCAGTGTACGGTGTTGTGCGTCGACAGGCGCTCGTATGCGCCCAGCTGCTCCAGCGTCACCGAGCCGCCCAGCCCCACGGTCATTCCATCGATCTGCGCGTCCAGATAATCCATGGCCGCGCGGGCGTCGGGAAAGCAGGAGACCGCGTAGCCGCGCGATTCCAGATTCCGCTTCACTTCGTCGAATTGCATGGGAATGCTCCTTTCTGTGGATGTCCCGGGCCCTCCGGTGCGCGTGACGGAGGGCCGGGTGGAATGAACGGTCGGAGGATTGCTGCGGCTCCCCGTCGGATGCGTCCGCGTCGAAGGCGCGGAA
>SFJH01000004.1 GCA_004555155.1 Clostridiales bacterium | reverse complement strand
GTCGCTAAGAGGATTGGCTACGGCTATAGGGATGATAATTACTTCTTCCTCATCGTTCGAGCCCTTTCCTCCGTAGCCTAGCTTTCCGTGAAGAACCACTTTTATTATAGAACCGGAAAAATCGCATCGTCCTCCGTCCATCCTATTGAAAATCCGGTAAGTACATGGTATTATAGGAATATGGGAGATGATTGCATTGAAGATTTCCACCAAGGGGCGCTACGCCCTGCGCATGATGCTCGACATCGCCGAGCATCAGGAGGAATGCTTTGTCACGCTGAAGGATATCGCCCAGCGCCAGGCCATATCCAAAAAATATCTTGAGCAGATCGCGCTGCAGCTCACCCAGGCGGGCATGCTGCGGGCGATGCGCGGCCATCAGGGCGGCTATCGCCTGGTGAAAACGCCTCGCGAATACACCGTTCTGCAGATTCTGAGGATCACCGAGGGCTCGCTGGCGCCGGTGGCCTGCATGGATCAGGATCCCAACCAGTGCGAGCGCTGCGGCTTCTGCCCGACGCTGCCGGTCTGGCAGGGACTGGATCGGGTGATTCAGGCGTACCTGAGCGGCGTCACGCTGCAGGACATTCTGGATCGCAGCGTCGACCATGCCGAAGCGCCGCTGGACTGAGCCTGCGCCAAACAGCCTGCGAAATGCGCGCGGCAGCGGCGGAATATCGCGGAATTTTCCGCTTTCCGCCGATGAATGCTCGCCGAAAGCGCCAGCAGATCCATGGAACACGCAGCCCCCGCCTTCAAACAGCGTTTGAAGGCGGGGGCTTTCTGTCGTCCCTCACTCCCCGGGGAGGGGCGCTTGTCCTCTTTCATCATAATCGTCCAGAAACGAATGGAGCACGCCCTTGCTCTTGTAGCCCACCATGGTATCCAGGCTGACGGCGTGGATGCTGTTGAAGATGCTCTTTTCGATGTCCGGATTGTCGCGCCTGAGGCGCTTGAGCAGCGTCTTGATCTCCTGCCGCTTGGAGCCGCCGCCGCCGTTGTCGCACATGGTGCAGTTCTCGGTGAACCGGCAGGCGCACTGGATGAACTCCAGATCGTTGCTCCTGCGCCAGGCGATGATGCTGTCCTCATGCACGCAGTACAGCGGCCGGATGAGCTCCATGCCCGCAAAATTGGCGCTGTGGAGCTTGGGCGGCATGGCCTGCAGCTGGGAGCCGTAGAACATGCCCATGACCGTGGTTTCGATCACGTCGTTGAAGTGGTGGCCCAGCGCAATCTTGTTGCAGCCCAGGCTCTGGGCCTTGCTGTAGAGATGGCCGCGGCGCATCCGCGCGCAGAGATAGCAGGGCGACTTCTCGCTGCTGTTCGCAATGGCGAAGATGTCCGTCTCAAAGACGGTGATGGGAATCTCCAGCAGCGCCGCATTCTGCTCGATCCTGCCGCGGTTGATCGCGTTGTATCCGGGATCCATCACCAGATAGACCAGGTCGAACGGAAAGTCGCTGTGGCGCCGGAGCAGCTGCATCAGCTTCGCCATCAGCATGGAGTCCTTTCCCCCGGAGATGCACACCGCGATCCTGTCGCCCGGCCGGATCAGCTCGTAGTGCTTGACGGCATAGACAAAGGGGTTCCAGATCTCCTTGCGGTACTTCTTGAAAAGGCTGCGCTCAATTTGCTGGCAGGCCGTCAGTTCCCGACTCATGTTCTCTCCTCCATCATGTCAATTCCAGATAGCAGCGGTCAAACGCCTGCAGAAAGCCGTCGAGCTCCTCCATCGCCGCGCGATGGCTCAGGCTGATGCGCCACGAGGACATTGCATTCTTCCGGTCCCGGCTGACCGCAAACACCGCCCGCGAAGGGGTGCCGTCCGTGGAGCACGCCGACTTCACGGACACGCACACGCCCGCGTCGCTCAGCGCCTGCTGAAAGCGCGCGGCCTTCACCCCCTGAACGCTCAGGTTCAGGATGTGGGGAACGGCGCTCTCCGGGCTGTTGATGCGCACCTTGGGATAGGCCGACAGCGCATCGCGAAGCCGCCGGTTCATCGCCTCCACGGCAGCGCGGTTTTCCGCATAGTGCTCCAGCGCCAGCCGCAGCGCAGTCTCCGTCGCCGCCGCCAGCGCCAGCGCCGGCGTGCCGCTGCGGTAGATCGTGGTGCTCGCGCCGCCGTGCATCTGCGGCTCGAGCACGAGTCCGCTGCGCTTCAGCAGCAGTCCGCTGCCGTTCAGCCCGCCAAACTTGTGGGACGACAGGCTCAGCGTATCGATTCCCTCAAACGAGAGCGGCGCCTTGCCCATGGCCTGCGTCGCATCCACGTGCAGGCGGCAATGGGGAAAATTCTTCAGCAGCGCCTTGATTTCCTCCATCTGCTGAATCACGCCCAGCTCGCTGTCCACTGCACAGATGGCCAGCAGCACGGTGTCCTTCCGAAGGAGCTCCCCGAGCTGCTCCAGATCCACCGTGCCGTCCCGCCGGACGTCCAGCAGGTCGATCTCCCAGCCCTGCTCCTGCAGCGCGGTCAGGCTGCCGCTCGCCGAGGAATGCTCCAGCGGCGTGGAGATGATGTGCCGGCCCTGATGGCGGCTCGCCCGCGCCAGGCCCTTGATGGCCAGATTGTTGGCCTCTGTGGCCCCGGAGGTGCAGATCACCTCCTCAGGCTGTGCGCCCAGCAGCGACGCGATCGAAGCCGTGACGCGATCCATCTCCGCCCGCGCCTCCCGTCCCGCCGCGTGGCTGGAGTTGGGATTGCCGACGAACGCCTGCTCCACCTCGCAGAATCGCGCCAGCACCGCGGGCTCCACCGGCGTGTTCGCCGCATAGTCCAGATAAATCATCGGTTCAACGCCTCCGGCCGCCCGTCACAGCACTTCGTTCATGCTTCCCGTGCGATAGCCGCCGAGATCCATGGTCACATAGGTAAAGCCCAGCGACTTCAGCGTATCATAAATCCGCTTCCGGTTCTCCGGCTGAATGAGCGCGGGGAATTCGTCCGGCAGCACCTCGATGCGCGCGATTGTGCCGTGAATGCGCACGCGCACCTGGTGAAAGCCCATGTCCAGAAGCAGCTGCTCGGCCCTGTCGACCATGCCCAGCTTCTCCTCGCTGATGGTCTCGCCGTAGACGAAGCGCGACGACAGGCACGCAAAGGACTGCTTGTTCCAGGTCGGCAGGCCCATCTCCCGGGAGAGCTGGCGGATCTCCGCCTTGTTCAGCTCCGCATACCGCAGCGGGCTCTTGATGCCCAGCTCCTTTACGGCGATCAGTCCGGGGCGGTAGTCGCCGTTGTCGTCCATGTTGGAGCCCTCCGCCACTGCGGCGATGCCGTTCTCCTCCGCGATCTTCAGAATCTTTTCGAACAGCTCGTGCTTGCACAGATAGCACCGGTTCTTCGGGTTCTGGCGGAAGCCCTCGATATCCAGTTCCTCCGAATGCACCACGATGTGCCGGATTCCCCTTTCCGCGCAGAAGGTCTTCGCCTCCTCCAGCTCCCGCACCGGGAACGAGCAGGAGGCCGCCGTCACGGCAATGGCCCGACCCCCCAGCACATCGCGGGCCGTCTGCAGCAGACAGGTGGAGTCCACGCCGCCGGAAAAGGCGATCGCCACGCTTCCCAGGCTGCGCAGGTATTCCTGAAGCTTTTCATGCTTCGCATGCAATGTATCCATCAAAATTCTCCTCGCGAACGCCATGCCGCCCGCGTCCACGAACAGCATAGCCCGAATGATTGATCTTGTCAATAGGCGGCGCATCTTTCCGCCGCACCACCAAAAATGGATCGCCGGTCTGCCCGGTTCGGTTCAGACCGGCGATGCTCAGCGCGCCAGCTTCAGGATTTCCAGAATACGGGCGCAGTTCAGCGGAATGTAGTGGCCGACGGCAGCGGTATCGCCCTTGGTGGCCCGAAGCGCCATGGTCTCGAAGTCACCCTCGCCGATCTGCAGCTCCGAAAGCCGCGTGCGCAGCTTCAGCGAGCGGAAGAAGCGCTCCAGCTCGTCCGCCAGTCCGAGGGCCATGTCCTCGGGGCTGTCGTTGACATAGTCGTACCCGAACACGCGCGCGGCCAGCTGCGCGGGCTTTTCGGGCCTGTTCGCCGCCGCATAGCGCACCCATGCGGGCAGCACCACGGCCATGCCCTCGCCGTGGGTCAGGCCATACTGGGCGCTGAGCTCGTGCTCGATGCGATGGGAGCCCCAGTCCGCCTCGCGCCCCGTGTCCAGCAGGTTGTTGTGGGCGATGGACGCCAGCCACTGAATCTCCGAGCGCGCATCCAGAGCCTTCGGATTCTTCAGCAGCCGCCGGGCGTTGACCAGCAGCGCGCGCACCGCGCCCTCGATGAGATAGTCGGTGGTATCGGTGTGGGAAACCGCGCTGAAGTACCGCTCCAGCAGATGGGACAGGATGTCCGCAATGCCGCAGGCGGTCTGATAGGCGGGCAGGTTCAGCGTATACTCCGGGTTCATGATGGCGAACTTCGGGATGATCCGATCGTCCTCATAGCCCAGCTTGTACAGACCGTTGGTGATGATGGCGCAGTTGGAGGTCTCGGAACCGCTGGCGGGCAGCGTGGTGATCACGCCCACGGGCAGCACCTGCGCGGGCTCCGCCCTGCCGGTGAAGAAGTCCCAGACGTCGCCGTCGTAGCCGATGCCCATGGCCACGGCCTTCGCCGTGTCCACAGAGCTGCCGCCGCCCACCGCCAGCACAAAGTTGACGCCCTGAGCCTTGCCCCGGGCGATCAGATCGTGCACCAGTTCCAGCCGGGGATTCGGCGCCACGCCGCCTTCCTCGATCATCGGAATGCCGAGCTCGTCGCACGCGCCGCGCACCACATCCCAGATGCCCAGCGTCTTCACAAAGTCGCCGCTGTACACCAGCATCAGCGCGTGCGCCTGATACCTGTGCAGCAGCGCGGGGAGCTCCCGCTCCGCGCCCTGGCCGAAGCAGATCGCGGAGGGGTTATAATAATGGAAGCTCTTCATCTCACTTGATGTCGGCGCGCCAGGTGGCGGGGCGGAACTTGTCGCGGATGGGCAGCAGGCGCTCGTCCACATCGATGCGCAGCATGGAGTTGAAGTTGTTGGTGGCCATCATCTGCGCAGCGAAGCCCACGATGGCGACGATCTCGCTGTCGGTGTACTTCTTCTTCAGCTGCTCGAAGATCTCGTCGCTGACGTTGGTGGGATCCTTGACAATCTGCGCGCCGAGATCGGCCAGCAGCTGCTCGTCCTCGGAGAAGTTGATGTTGTCGGCATCCTCGCCCAGGGCGGCCAGGTCGCTGATGAAGAACAGCGAGCACAGCAGGCAGCCGTTGGTGGAGGAGACCGCGTGGGCGTAGATGGTGGCGGCGCGCTCGCCGACGACCTCTACCAGGCGATCCCAGGAGGTGTACCACGCCATGAACGCGTCATAGGTGGCATAGTCCTGCAGCAGCGCCTGCTTCATGTTGGTCAGCTTGCCCGCCGCCGCCAGCTTCTCATAGGCCTCCTTGGCCTTTCCGGTGATCTCATTGGGGTTCGCGAAGGATACACGTGCCATAAAAAATCTCTCCTTTGTGTCGATTGAAAATAAACCAAACCCCCGCGGCAAACGCCGCATGCCCGAAATGGGCTGCGGCGTTCACCCGGGGAGGGGTTTCCGTCATTCGGCCGTCTCCACGACGCCGCCTTCTACGACCAGATTGTCGGGATTGACGGCTTCGCCGTAGACGTCCTTCAGCGTCGCTTCGTAGTCCGCATGGAAGAAGTTCTCCTCGCCCAGCGCTACGATCTCGTCGTTGATCCAGGCCAGCAGCGCTTCATTGCCCTTCTGCACCGCGGGGGCGATGGTGTCCAGGCTGCCCAGGGATTCGACGCCCACGGTGAAGCCCTCGTTGTCGATGGCCCAGGCCAGCACCTCGGTGTTGTCGGTGGACAGCGCGTCTCCGCGGCCGTCCAGCAGCGCGTTGAAGGCCTCGGTGTAGGTGTCAAACTTCAGCAGATTGACCTCCGGCTCGTTCTCGGTGAAATAGGTTTCGGCGGTGGTGCCCTTGCTGACGATCAGGGTCTTGCCGCGCAGCTCGCTGACGTCGGTGATCAGCGCGCTGTCCGGAGAGACGACGCCCAGCGCGACCTTCATGTAGGGCAGCGCGAAGTCGACGACCTCGGCGCGCTCATCGGTCACGGTGAAGTTCGCCAGAATGATGTCCACCTTTGCGGACTGCAGATATTCCACGCGGTTGGGTGCGTCCACGCTGACCAGCTCCAGCTCCGCACCCAGATCCTCCGCCAGGCGGCGGGCCAGATACACGTCGTAGCCCTGATACTCGCCGTTTTCGTCCACATAGCCGAAGGGCTTCTTGTCGGAGAACACGCCGATGACCAGCTTGCCGCTCTCCCTGATCTCATCCAGCGTGCGCGCCGTGGAATCCGCCAGCGCGACGGAGACGATGCTCAGTGCCAATACCAGTGCCAATGCGATGACCTTAACCAGCTTCTTCATGATGATAACCTCTTTTCTTCATTGTCTGAGAACAGTCTACTGCAGGACCCGGCCAAACTTGCTGTGCCGACATTCGTCGGTCGCCCGCATCGGAATGCGCATCTTCATGCGCGACCACATCCTTTCCTCAATCAGACAATAAAAACGGGATGAGACGCTCTTGCGCTCATCCCTTTCTTTCTGCCCTTCACCGCGCTCAGCGCACGACAAAACGGCCTCGGAGAGACGAACGCCGAAGCTGACAACACATGCACATCGCCCACTTCATTGCTATCCCTCCTTGCAAATATTTCCCATCGGAATGATATGATTATATTCTCAAATTCCGACTTTGTCAATAGGTTTTGAAAAGTTTACAATTCATTCTATCTTGCCTCGTAGTCGAAGGTGTGCAGGAACTGGCGGGCGCGCTCGGTCTTCGGGGCGCGGAAGAAGTCCTTCGGCGCGCCTTCCTCCACGATGCTGCCGCCCTCCAGAAACAGGATCCGGTCGGCGACGGCCTCGGCGAAGCGCATTTCATGGGTGACGATGAGCATCGTCATGCCGTCGCGGGCCAGATCCAGCACGACGCCGAGCACCTCGCGCACCATCTCCGGGTCCAGCGCGGCGGTGATCTCGTCCAGCAGCAGCATTTCGGGCTGCATCAGCAGTGCGCGCACGATGGCGACGCGCTGCTTCTGTCCGCCGGACAGCTGCCGCGGCAGCGCATCCCTCTTCTCCAGCAGGCCCACGCGCTCCAGCGCCGCCTCCGCCTCCCGGACCACCTCGGCTCTGGGGCGCTTCAGCGCTTTCATCGGGCCCAGAAGCAGGTTGTCCATGACGTTCATGTGCGGAAACAGGTCGTAGCTCTGAAACACCATGCCGATCCGCTGCCGGATGCGGTGCAGGTTCTTCGTCTGTCCGCTGATGACCTGCCCCTGCAGCAGAATCTCGCCGGAATCGATGCTCTCCAGGCCGTTGATGCAGCGCAGCAACGTGCTCTTGCCGCAGCCGGACGGGCCGATGACGACCACCACCTCGCCCCGCGCGATGCTCAGGGACACGCCCTTCAGAATCTGCGCGCCGTCAAAGCTCTTGTTCAAATTGCGCACCTCAAGCAGTTGATCCGCCATTGCTCCCGCCTCCTATGCTTGCCACTTCTTTTCGAGTCTGCCGGCCAGCAGCGAAATCGGCCAGCAGATGAAGAAATACAGAAAAAAGATCACCGCGTAGATCCAGATCGCCGCCGACGGCGTGTCGTAGCGCGAGGCGTCGATGATCTGCTGGCCCACCTTCAGCACCTCGATCACGCCGATCAGCATCACCAGCGAGGTGGTTTTGATCATGCGCGTCGCCAGGTTGATGGACTGGGGGATCAGCCGCCGGAGCGTCTGGGGAATCAGGATATAGCGGTAAATCTGCCCCTTCGTCAGCCCCAGCGCCGCGCCGCTCTCGATCTGATGGCGCGGAATGGACGTCAGCGCGCCGCGCACCAGGTCGCCCATCTCGCCGGCTCCCCAGAACGTGAACACGATGACCGCCGCCGCTTCCCCCGAAAGCTGGATGCCAAAGGCCCTCGCCAGGCCGAAATAGCACAGAAACAGCAGCACCAGCTGCGGCACGATGCGGATGATCTCCAGATAGACGCGGCAGACCGCCCGCACAACGCGGCTCTTTAGCGTCATCACCACGCCCAGCAGCAGCCCCAGAATCACGCTAAGCACAATGGAAACCGCCGAGAGCTCCAGCGTCACGCCCAGGCCCCCCAGCAGGCGGATGAGGTTTTTGCCCCTAAACAGAACGCTGATCCCCAAATCCTGCATGGCGAAGCCTCCTTTCGATCCACGTAAACGCCAGCGAAATCGGCAGCAGCAGCACCAGATAGGCTGCCACCAGCATCATCAGCGCCTCGTCCGTCTTGTAGTACATGCCGATCAGATCCTTGGCCACGTACATCAGATCGGCCAGCGCCACCGCGCTGAACACGCTGGTCTCCTTGATCAGAAAGATCACATTGGCGCACACGGCGGGAATGGCCGTGGCCAGCGCCTGGGGCAGGATCACGTATCTTAGATTCTGCAGGCCCGTCAGTCCGATGCACATGCCGGCCTCCCGCTGGGACGGCTCCACCGCCTCCAGCCCGCTGCGCAGCGCCTCCGCCATGTACGCGCCGCCCAGAAAGGTCAGGCCGATCACCGCGCAGTGCTCCGCGTCCAGCTTGATTCCGATCTTGGGCAGGCCAAAATAGAGGAAGAACAGCTGCACCAGCAGCGGCGTGTTGCGCGCCAGCTGGATGTAGACGGCCGCGATTCTCCGCAGCACCGGCACCCGGAACGACTGCACGATGCAGCAAAGCATGCCCACCGCCATCGACAGCAGGATGCCGATGGCCGCGATGCGCAGCGTCAGTCCCGCCGCGGTGACGTACATCGGCGCGAACTTTTGCACAAAATTCCAGTCCACACGCTCACTCCCCCACCCATACTATGCATTCTCCCGCGCTTGCGTCAGTCGACGATCGCGCCGCCCAGACAGACCTCGCCGTCGTAGAACACGGCGGACTGCCCCGGCGTGACCGCCCGCTGAGGGCGATCGAAGTCGATCTGCACGCGGTCCCCGCGCAGAATGATCGAACAATCCTGCAGCGGCTGGCGATGGCGCAGCTGCACCTGACAGCGCAGCGGCCGATCCTCCTCCACCGGCGGGAAGCCCGCCAGCCAGGTGCATTCGCCGCCGTCGGCGCGCGAGGTATAGAGCAGCGGCGAATCCTCGCCCTGATCCACCACCAGGCGGTTGCGCTCCAGATCCTTCGCCACGACGAACCAGCGCCGGCCGTCGCCGCTGCCGCCGATGCCCAGCCCGCGCCGCTGGCCCAGCGTATAGTACATCAGCCCGTCGTGCCGGCCGACGATCCTTCCGTCCACCGTCACCATGTCGCCGGGCTGCGCAGGCAGATAGCCGGACAGGAATTTCTTGAAGTTCCGCTCGCCGATGAAGCACACGCCCGTGGAATCCTTCTTCTCGCTCACCGGGATGCCCGCATCCCGGGCGATCTGGCGGATTTCACCCTTGGTGAGATCGCCCACCGGGAACATCGCCTTCGACAGCGCGCGCTGGCCCAGCATGTACAGAAAATAGGTCTGGTCCTTGTTCTCATCCTTCGCCCGCCGGAGCTGCCAGCCCTGACCGCTCCGATCGACCTTGGCGAAGTGGCCCGTGGCGACCTTCTCCGCGCCGAGCTTCTCCGCGAAGCTCAGAAACACGCCGAACTTGATCTCCCGATTGCACAGCACATCGGGATTCGGCGTGCGGCCCTTCCGGTACTCCTCCAGAAAGTGGGAAAACACCCGCTCGCGGTATTCACGGGCGAAGTTCACGCTGTAGCAGGGAATGCCGATGAGATCGCACACCGCCCGCACGTCCGCCCAGTCGGGCTCGGAGGTGCAGACGCCGAAGGCATCCTTTTCTTCCCAGTTGTTCATGAAAATCCCGGTCACATCGTGGCCCGCCCGCTTCAGCAGCAGCGCGGCCACGGAGGAATCCACGCCGCCCGACATTCCGACAATCACCCGCGCCATCGCCCGCGCCCACCGTCCTCTCCTTCATTGCACAAAAATTTTTCCATTGCACAAAAAATGGAAGCCTGCCGCTTCCAGAGATTGCTCATCATCTTTCCTCGCGTCGCGCGCTCCATCATCCCATGCGGCGGCGCACGGTGCGGCAATCTCCGGCCTGCACCATGCGCATACACTTCCGACCCCTGGCCTGCGCGCTGCGATCCATGAGATTCCGTCCCTCTTTCCTATTTCAATGGTATGTTTTGTTTCATCATCTTACCATACCTGTCGCCGCCTGTCAATCGCATTCGGCGGTTGTCGCAAAACCTTAACACCGTCGTTTTCCGTTTCCTTCGTATGTTTGTCGGATTTTACAGAAAGAATACCTGCGATCCGATTGCATATATTCCAAGGATGCGCTATAATACTTTAATCTTTTCCAAAGGAGGGAAAAAATGTGAATGTTCATCATCTGTCCAGCGACGAAGTCGTCCGAGCCCTCTCGTCCGACGCGGAGCGCGGTCTGACCGGACAGCAGGTTCTCGAAAAGCGCGCCCGCCACGGTGAAAACCGTCTGCGCGAGAAAAAGCAGCGGACATTGCCGCAGCGCTTCCTCGATCAGTTCAAGGACGCCATGATCCTGATCCTGATCGCGGCGGCTGCCGTATCCTTTGTCGTCGCCTGCACGGAGGGCAATCCCCGCGAGTTCTTCGAACCCGTACTGATTCTGCTGATCGTGATATTGAATGCCATCGTCGGCGTGATGCAGGAGAGCAAGGCGGAAAAGGCGCTGGACGCGCTGAAGGGCCTGTCCGCGCCCCACGCCCGCGTGCTCCGCGACGGCGCGGAGCAGATCATCGACGCGGCGGAGCTGGTGCCCGGCGATATCATCCGCCTGGAGGCCGGCGACTTCGTGCCCGCCGACGCGCGGCTGATCCGCAGCGTGAGCCTCAAGAGCGAGGAGTCCGCGCTGACCGGCGAGTCCGTGCCCTCCGAAAAGGCCGCCGACGCGGTCATCGCGGAAGACGCGCCGCTGGGCGACCGCGCCACGATGGTCTTCTCCGGCTGCTCCATCACCTACGGCACGGCGACCGCCGTCGTCACCGCCACCGGCATGGACACCGAAATGGGCAAAATCGCCGACCTGCTGGAGAGCGAGGAGGAAACGCAGACGCCCCTCCAGAAGCGACTGGCGCAGCTGGGCAAGTATCTGGGCGTCATGGCGCTGGCGGCCTGCGCGATCATCTTCGTCGTGGGCGTGATGGACGGCATTCCGGTCATGGAGATCTTCATGACGGCGGTTTCGCTGGCGGTCTCCGCGATTCCCGAGGGACTGCCCGCCATCGTCACGGTGGTGCTGTCCATCGGCGTGCAGCGCATGGTGAAGAAAAACGCCATCGTCCGCCGCCTGCCCGCCGTGGAGACGCTGGGCAGCGCGTCCGTCATCTGCTCGGACAAGACCGGCACGCTCACCCAGAACCGCATGACGCTGGTGAAGGCGTATGTGGACGGCGAGGGCGCCGCCGTCGATCTCTCCGACCGCAATTCCGATTCGGTCAGGCGGCTGCTGCGCTTCGGCACGCTCTGCTGCGACGGCTCCGTGGTCTTCCAGGGCGATTCCGAACAGCACATCGGCGACCCCACGGAAACCGCCATCGTCCTCGCCGCCCACAAATCCGGCATGCCCAAGGACGCGCTGAACGCGGAATCGCCCCGCCTGGCCGAGCTGCCCTTTGATTCCGACCGCAAGCTGATGACCACCGTCAACCGCATCGACGGCAAGAACATCGTGATCACGAAGGGCGCGTTCGACGTGATGTCGAAGCTGTGCGTGGCCGGCGATCTGGAAACGGCGCGCCGCGTCAACGACGAGATGAGCAACAACGCCCTGCGCGTGCTGGCCATCGCCGTCAAGGAGATCGACGAGGTTCCCGCTGAGCCGACCAGTCAATCGCTGGAATGCGGACTGACCCTGCGGGGACTGGTGGGCATGATCGACCCGCCGCGCCCGGAAGCGGCCGAGGCGGTGAAGCTCTGCCGCCGCGCCGGCGTCAAGCCCGTGATGATCACCGGCGACCACGTGGTCACTGCGTCGGCCATCGCGAAAGCGCTGGGCATCATGGAATCGGGCGACCGGGCCATCACCGGCGCGCAGCTGGACGCCATGACCGATTCCGAGCTGGACGCCGAGGTCGAGAAGATCTCCGTCTACGCCCGCGTGTCCCCTGAGAACAAGATCCGCATCGTGAAGGCCTGGCAGCGCAAGGACCAGGTGGTTTCCATGACCGGCGACGGCGTGAACGACGCGCCCGCGCTGAAGGCCGCGGACATCGGCTGCGCCATGGGCGTCACCGGCACCGACGTGGCCAAGGGCGCGGCGGACATGACCCTCACCGACGACAACTTCGCCACCATCGTGGACGCGGTGCGCGAGGGGCGCGGCATCTACGCCAACATCAAGAAGGTGGTCGGATTCCTGCTGGGCACCAACATCGGCGAGATCATCACGGTCTTTGTGGCGATGCTGCTGTGGCGGCGCTCTCCGCTGCTGAGCATGCAGCTGCTGTGGATCAATCTGGTCACGGACAGCATGCCGGCCATCGCGCTGGGCATGGAGCCGGTGGAGCCTGACGTGATGGATCAGAAGCCCAAGCCGAAGAACGAGAGCCTCTTCGCCCATGGCTACGGCGTGCGCATCGCGCTCCAGGGCGCGATGTTCGGCGCGCTCTCGCTGATCGCCTACTGGATCGGCGAACGCTTCACCGGTCTGGAGGCCGGCGGACAGACGCTGACGTTCATGGTGCTGTCCCTGAGCCAGATTGTTCAGGCGTTCAACATGCGCTCTGACCGCTCGCTGTTTGCCATCGGCCCGTTCACCAACCGGAAGCTGAATTGGGCGGCGCTGGCTTCGATGCTGCTGGTGGCGCTGGTATTGTTCACCCCCCTGTCCGTCGCCTTCGGCCTGGTCTATCTCCCGGCCCGACTCTATCTGATCGGCCTGGCGTTGATCCTCGTTCCCCTGCTCGTCATGGAGGCTGTGAAGCTGACTGGCCGGCATCGTTAGTCCCTTTATGCAATCCGCCGCCGTTCATCTCTCCGATGCACGGCGGCGTTGATTTGTGCTTTTCCATATTTGGACAATATCTGGATATTTCCGTTTCAATCAGCAGAACTATCAGTTATGATTCAATACTTTCAGTAGGATTCCAGTGAGGATGCATTTGGATTCTGTGCGAACAGTCAAACGCGGGTTTCCACTTTTAACCAGTCGCTTCCTGAAAACATATCTCTATCCTATGATTTCGTTACCTTGACAGGATATAATATCCTCGAAGAAAGGAAAAGGAGGAATTGACTATGAAGCGCAATGAAAATCACAAGGAGCGTCGCGGAATCAGCCTGTTCAGCCATATCCGTCTGGGTCTTCACACCATCCATACGGAGGACGAGTTCTTCCGCTGCCTGCCCGACGAGCACGAGGTTCGCCCCGACTATTTCCGCTGGTTCTGTGGCATGCACGATCTTGAGGAAACCTACATCTGCCAGGTTCTCTGATCGTAGAAGGGAAGTCGCGAGACTTCCGGCGCTCTGCTGAATTCGCCGCCGACGCGGCGTCTCCGAACGGAAGCACATCGCTTCCGTTTTTTATATGCCCAGAACTCTCCCCCAATCCGCGTACCAGCCTCCCCAAAACAAACGCAGCCCTGACCGGCTCGGATCTATGGCCGGTCAGGGCGTCGCTTCGATACCGCGAATCATCCAGCGCTCCAACGCAGGATTCTGCGCCGCCACCACGGCGGCACAGAATCCGTCGCATCCACGCGACAGCAAGTAGATGCAAACTTAGTTTGCCGCGGCAGCAAGTGCATGCAAACTCAGTTTGCCAGTTTGAAGGCGGTCCAAATGTCCTGGAAGAGGGACTCGTTTTCGCCGAGGTCTTCAACGTATTCCTTGGTCGCCAGCAGGTCGGCGGGGATGTTGAAGGGCGTCATGGCAGCGAAATCGGGATCGATCAGATCGTTGGCGGCCTGGTTGGGATTGATGTACCGCTGCCACTCGGCAACCGCTGCGGCCACATCCCCCTGGAGATAGAAGTTGATGAACTGGTGCGCGTTGTCCGGATGGGGCGCGTTCACCGGGATCACAATGCTGTCGATGCCGAAACCGATGCCCTCGGACGGATAGACTGCCACCAGATCGGGGTTCTCCAACAGCGCGTTGACCACGTAAGGCGTGAACAGATACGCCGCCTTGACCTCGCCCGCCAGCAGGTAGTTGTAGCTCATGTCGTACTCCAGCACGCGGATGTTGGGCTTCAGTTCTTCCAGCTTCGCGGCGGCTTCGGCCAGCTGAGCCTCGTCGGTGGTGTTGTAGGAATAGCCCAGAGACTTCAGCACCTCGCCGGTCATGACGCGGGCGTCGTCGATGAGCCACAGACCGTCGGCGAACTGCTCGTCCCACAGATCGGAGAACGCCGTGATCTCGCCCTCAACCTGGGCGGGATCATACACGATCATCGGCGAACCGGCGGCATAGGGCACGGAGTACACGTTCTGAGGATCAAAGTACTGATTCAGATAGTCGGGATTCAGATTCTCCCAGTTGCTCAGCTTGGACTTGTCCAGCGGCAGCAGCAGACCTTCCTTGCCGGCGGCGCTGATGGCGTAGTCGCTGGCCAGCACGATGTCGTACTCGGAGCCGCCGTTGGACTGCAGCTTCAGCAGCATCTCCTCGTTGCTGGCAAAGGTCTGGAAATTGACCTGGATGCCGGTCTCCTCGGTGAACCGGGCCAGCGTATTCTCATCGAAGTAGCCTTCCCAGGTGAAGATGTTGATCACCTTTTCCTCCTCGGCCAGCGCGGTCACGCCCATGCACAGCAGCATCGCGGCAACCAGCAGAACAGCGAAAAACCTTTTCATGTACAATCCCCCTCGTGGTAGATTTATGATCAGCCGGAGTCCGGCGAATCACTGATTTTTGCGGCGGTCGACCACCAGCGTCTTCACCGCCATCACGACGGCCACGAACACCAGCATCAGCGTGCACAGCGCGTTCACCTGCAGCGACACACCCGTCTTCACCGACGAATAGATCTTCAGCGGCAGCGTCGTGGTGGTCGCGCCGGTGACGAAGAAGCTGATCACGAAGTCGTCCAGACTCATGGCGAACGCCAGCATCACGCCGGAGAGCACGCCCGGCAGGATCAGCGGCAGCGTGATCTCAAAGAACGTCCGCACCGGCGTCGCGCCCAGATCCCGGCTGGCCTCCGCCAGCGACGGATCCATGCCCGCCAGCCGCCCCTTCACGATGATGAAGATGTACGGCGTGCAGAACGTCACATGGGCCAGCGTCAGCGTCAGCATGCCGAACTTCAGTCCCACCGCCGTGAACACCGCCAGAAACGCCATGCCCAGAATGATCTCCGGCACCATGATCGGCAGAATCGCCAGCGTCTCCAGCGCGCCCTGACCCCGGAACTTCCGGCGGGCCATGCCCACCGCGCCCAGCGTGCCGATCACCATCGACGCGCCGCAGCTGCACGCGGCCAGAATCAGACTCGTCTTCAGCGCGCGCAGCAGACCCTTCGTGTCCCTGAACAGCGCCTTGTAATATTGGAGGGAAAACCCGGTAAACTCGTTGGGATAGCGGCTGGCGTTCGCGTTGAACGAATACAGCACCACCACCACGATCGGCAGATACAAAAGAATCAGCACCAGCGTCAGATACAGCGGCGCCCACGGGGATTTGCGTTTCCTGTTCATCTCAGACCGCCTCCCGTCAGAACATCGCCATGTCGCTGGACTTTCCGCCCAGTCGGCGATAGACCGCCATGATCAGACACGTAATCGCCAGCAGCACCACCGAGAGCGCCGCGGCGAAGGGCCAGTCCCGGCTCTTCAGCAGCTGGTCGTTCACCAGATTGCCGATCACCAGATCGCTGGGCCCGCCCAGCAGATCCGCCATGAAAAACAGCGCCAGACTGGGCACGAACACCAGCACGCAGCCCGTCAGCAGCCCCGGCGCCGTCAGCGGCAGCGTGACCGTCAGAAACACCTTGAACGGATGCGCGCCCATGTCCCGACCCGCGTCCACCAGCGACCAGTCCATCTTCTCCACGCTGGTGTAGGTGGGCAGAATCATGAACGGCAGCAGCGCGTATACCATGCCCAGCAGCATTGCGCCCGAGGTGTTCAGCAGCTTCAGCGGCTTTTCGATCAGTCCCAGCGCCATCAGCACGGAATTGATCGGGCCGTTGCCCACCAGCAGAATCCGCCATCCGTACACGCGGATCAGCGCGTTCGTCCAAAACGGCACGATCACCAGCAGCATCAGGATCGTGCGCCACTTCTTCGACGCCCGCCCCATGAAATATCCGAAGGGATATCCCAGCAGCACGCACAGAATCGTGGTCTTGAAGCCCAGCACAATCGTATTCCAGAAGACCTTTGCGTAATTCGCGTCCAGCAGTCTGGCATAGTTCTCCAAAGTAAACTCGCCCGTCACGCCGAAGCCGTCGGGATCGCGCTTGAGAAAGCTCAGCACGAGGATATAGACGATCGTCGCGCCCACAAACAGCAGCGTCCAGACAATCAGCGGCGTTGAGAGCAGAAAGGACGCTCTGTCCCCTCTCCCGCCCCTCGGCTCTTCACGGTATTCTTCCTGCATTTGACTTCCTCCCGTCATCGCACCACCGGCGCTTCGTCGCGGTTCCAGCAGAGGAACACGCGCTCGCCGGCTTCGCCCTGCGCGCGCTCGGCGGACTGGCACAGCGCCAGCACCTCGCGCCCGCTGTCCAGGCGGATGATGGCGCGCATGGAGCCGCCGGCATAGTGGCGCGACTTCAGCACGCCGGGCAGCGCGCACTCCGCGATGGGCTTTCGGGCGAAGCCGACGCGCTCGGTGCGCAGGCTCAGCGCCACCTCGTCGCCAGCCTTCGCGCCGAAGTCCGCCCTGCGCGCGGGGAAGCGCACGCCGTTGTACTCCAGCGTCAGACCGTCCGCGCCCGCCTCGACCACCTTCGCCTCGATCAGGTTCGTCTGACCGATAAAGCCTGCGGCGAAGCGGGTCTGCGGATGCTCGTAGATCTCCTCGGGAGAGCCGATCTGCTCAAACTGCCCGTCGTGCATGATTGCGATGCGGTCGGACATGTTCAGCGCTTCCTCCTGATCGTGCGTGATGTACACGAAGGCGATGCCCAAACGCTTCTGGATATCCTTCAGCTCCTGCTGCATCTGCTGGCGCAGCTTCAGATCCAGCGCGCCCAGCGGCTCGTCCAGCAGCAACAGCCTCGGATTGAGCACCACCGCCCGGGCGATGGCCACGCGCTGACGCTGTCCGCCGGACAGCTGCGCGGGCATGCGCTTCTCATAGCCCTCCAGCTGCACCAGCCGGAGCATCTCCGCCACCTTTTTCTGCCATTCCGGCTTTTTCATGCCCCGCACGCGCAGTCCGTAGGAGATGTTGCGCTCCACGTTCATATGGGGAAACAGCGCGTAGTTCTGAAACACGGTGTTCACATCGCGCTTTTCCGGCGCGAGACGGGTGATGTCCTTTCCGTCCAGCATGACCGTGCCGGCGTCCGGCTCCAGAAGCCCCGCGATGATGCGCAGCGTGGTGGTCTTGCCGCAGCCGGAGGGGCCCAGCAGGGTGACGAACTCGCCCGCCTGGATCTCCAGCGAAATGCCCCGCAGGATCTTCGTTCCCTCAAAGGATTTTTCCAGACCGGACAGTCTCAGCAGCACATTCTCGCCCATCGCGCTCATTTCCTTTCCATACGCCCAGCCGTTTTGATACGGCCGACAGATTATGTTTAATATAACACTTTTGATTCCAACACTCAAGGGTATTTTTGATGAATTTTGCCGACGATTTCTCCCGCGCAGGCGGTTTTGTTCGGTTTTCACAATTTCCTTTCACCGCAGCATCCGAAATCAAACATTCTCTTGCCGCAGGCGCGGAATTCATGTATAATACTGTGTATAATAATGTGATGTTCTGTCCGGCGGCCGTGCCGGGAATCAAGGAGGAGCTCTATGGCAAGCGTAACCGCGATTGTATTGACCCGAAACGAGGAAAAGAACCTCGGCGATTGTCTGAAATCCATCAGGGGATTCGCACAGCGCGCGGTGGTGGTGGACTGCGGCAGCGCCGACCGCACGGTGGAGATCGCCCGCGAGCACGGCGCGGACGTGCTGGTGCACGAGTTCACCTATTACGCCGCCCAGTTCAACTGGGCCATCGACAACGCCGGCATCGACACCGACTGGATCCTGCGCCTGGACGCCGACGAGCGCCTGACCCCCGCGCTGATCGCCGAGGCCGAATCGCTCCTCTCCAGCGACGAGGCGTTGCACGGCGACCTGAACGGCATCACCATGGAGGCGGTGTTCTACTTCCTCGGCCGACCCATTCTGCACGGCATCCGTAAGAAGCGCAAGATGATGCTGTTCAAGCGCGGAATCGGCCGTCTGGAGGACCGCAAGCGCGATCCCCATTCGGTTCTCTCCTCCGGCCGCAACGTCAGCCTGAAGGAGCGCTTCCTGCACTACGACTTCAAGGATCTGGACAACTACATCCGCCGCTACAACTGGTACGCCACCCGCGAGATGCAGGACTACATCGCCTTCACCCGCGGCGCGTCCACCGACATCCAGGCCGATCCCTACATCCAGTCCCGGCGCAAGAAGAAATTCGGACTGTACTATCGCGCGCCGAAGTTCCTGCGCGCCTGGCTGTGGTTCCTCTACAACTACATCTTCCGCCTGGGCTTCCTGGACGGCAGGGAGGGCTTCCTGTTCCATTACTTCGAATGCCTCTGGTACCGCATGCTGGTGGACGCCAAGATCTACGAATACGAAAAGCACGGCGGCGAGTTTGAAGAGCTACGCGCGCTGGATTGAGAGGAGCCGCCATGTGCGCATCCCGAAAAAATGAACTCCGCGCGCTGGAGCTGATCACCACGCCCATGAAGTTCAACGGTCAGACGCTGTTTCCCCTGCGCCTGGTCGGGCAGATGAAGGGCGTGCGCGCGGATTTTCTGAGCTACCGCATCGACGACGACGGCATCCGCGCGAAGGCGGAGGCGCTGGGCGGCGACGTGCTCATCGCGCCCCATCGGCTGAAGCATCCGCTGCGCTATGTGCGGTTTGTCGCGAAGACCGTTCGCGAAAACGATTACGACGTGGTGCACTGCCACGGCAATTCCTGCACGCTGGCCATTGACCTGTTGGCGGCGCGGCTAGGCGGCGCGAAGGTGCGCATCGCCCACAGCCACAACAGCCGCTGCAAATACGCGGCGCTGCACCATCTGCTGCGCCCGCTGTTCAACGGTCTCTACACGCACGCCATGGCCTGCGGCGAAGAAGCCGGGCGCTGGCTGTTCGGCCGCCGGCCGTTCACCGTGGTGCGAAACGCCGTCGACACCCGCAGCTTCGCCTTCGACGCCGAGGTGCGCGAGACGCTGCGGCGGGAATTCAACTGTGAAAACCGCACGGTACTGGGCTGTGTCGCCAATTTCACCCCGGCCAAAAACCACGCCTTTCTGCTGGAGGTCTTTGCGGAGGTGTCCCGGCGCAGTCCCGATTACCTGCTGGTGCTGGTGGGCGACGGCCCGCTGCGCGCGGAAATCGAGGAGAAGGCCCGGGCGCTGGGCGTCTCGGAGCGCGTTCGCTTTCTGGGCACGCGCACGGATGTGCCGCGGCTTTTGCAGATGATGGACGCCATGCTGCTTCCGTCGCTGCACGAGGGCTTCCCCACCGTGGCGCTGGAATGGCAGTGCGCCGGACTGCCCGTGCTGATGTCCGACGCGATCACGCCCGACTGCGCCTTTGTCCGAAGCGCGCAGTTCCTGCCGCTGAACGCGGAGAGCTGGGTCAGCGCGGTGCTGGATCTGCCCGCCGCCGACCGCGCCGCCGCCAGCCGCACGGGGATGGAAGCCGTCTCCCGCGCAGGCTACGACCTCGTCTCCGCCGCCAGGGAACTGGAGGCCGATTACCGCCGCCTTGCCGGCGGCTGAGATCCCTTCGGTCAAATCCCGGATGCGGGTTTCATGATTCCCGCGCCAATCTCTCCCGCGCGGAGGAGAGCCGTCCCCTCCCGCCGACCGGTAGCGCGTCTTCCGCCCCGCACGGGTTCGCACGCGGGGATATCGGCGACAGGAGCGCTGCGGCAAATGCTGAAAGCCAACACAATGGAGTGAAAAAACATGTCTCAACCCGAAAAGCAATCGCGGACAATGCTGGCGACGATCCTTGCGCTGGCATGGCCCGCCATGGTGGAGCAGGCGCTGCAGACCATCGTTCAGTACGCGGACTCGGCCATGGTGGGTCGACTGGGTGTGCGGGCCATGGCGGCGGTGGGGCTCACTACCACCGTCACCTGGCTGACCAACGCGCCGCTGTGGGCCATGGGCGCAGGCGTACTGGCCTGCATCGCCCGCGCCATCGGCGCGAAGAACCTCGACCGCGCCCGCAGCGCCGCCCAGCAGGGCATATGGCTGGCGCTCATCGTGGGCGTCGCCATGACGCTGATCACCGAACTGGCTGCGCCCCGCCTGCCCGGCTGGCTGGGTGCGGAGCCGGACATCCGCCAGGATGGATATCTGTACTTCGCCATTCTGTGCGCGCCGCTGATCTTCCGCGCGCTTTCGTATATCCTTGGCAGCGCACTGCGCGCCTCGGGCGACACCCGCACGCCGATGCTGGTGAACCTGGGCATGAACGCCATCAACGTCCTGCTCAACTTCCTGCTGATCTTCCCGACCCGACAGGTCGCGCTGGCAGGCGCGGTGTTCACGGTTCCCGGCGCGGGCTGGGGCGTGGTGGGCGCAGCCATCGCGTCGGCGATCGCCGTGACGTTCAGCGGAGCGATGATGCTGTACAAGGTGCTCTCCAGTCCCGTGCTCTCGCCGATCAAGCTGAAAAAGCGCTGGGACGGCGAGGTCATGAACAGCTGCGTCCGCGTGGGTCTCCCGGTGGCGCTGCAGAACATCGGCGTGTTCGGCGGACAAGTGGCGTTTTCCGCGCTGGTCACATCCTTGGGCAAGACCGCTCTGGCCACCCACTCCATCGCACTGACTGCGGAGCAGGCCTTCTACATCCCCGGCTTCGGCATGCAGGCCGCCGCGTCCACGCTGAGCGGCAGCGCCCTGGGCGAGGGCGACGAGAAAAAGCTGGACAGCGTCTCGAGAACCATCCTGCTGGTCAGCATGGGACTGATGACGATCACCGGCGCGATCCTGTTCGCCTTCCCGGGCTTTATGATGTCCATCTTCACCGCAGACGCGGAGGTCATCGCGGGCGGTGCGAAGATTCTGCGCATCGTCGCCTGCTCCGAGCCGCTGTACGCCGCGATGATCATCTTCGAGGGCGTATTTCACGGCGTGGGCCAGACGAAGTATCCCTTCGCGGTCTCGCTGATCACCATGTGGGGCGTGCGCGTGCTGGGCACGCTGATCTGCGTGCGGGGACTGGGACTCGGCCTGACGGCGGTCTGGCTGTGCATGGTAGGGGACAACGTGTCCCGTGCGCTGCTGCTGGGCCTGCGCTATTTCGGCGGCCGCTGGAAGCGCAGCCTTGGATTTCATCAAGCCGCATGACAAGGATGGGGGAATCTTCATGGATACGGCGATCATCGGCGCAGTCTTTGTGGACGTGAAGGGATTTGCCTTTGAGCACTACTCGCCCACGGGCACAAACATCGGCGCGGTGCAGTTCGTGCACGGCGGCGTGTGCCGCAACGTCTGCGAGGACTTCGGAAATCAGGGCGTGAAGGCGTCCTTCGTCAGCATGACGGACCATTCCGCGCTCGGCCGTGAGGTGCGCGAGCGCCTGGAAGGACTGGGCGTCGACCTGCGCCACACGCTGTTCGCGGAGGACGGCATGGGCATGTGGCTGGCAATTCTGGACGAGCACGGCGATCTGGTCGGCTCCGTATCCAAGCAGCCGGACTTCCGCCCGCTGGAGGCATACCTCCGCGCCCACGGCGAGGAGATCGTCTCCGCCGCGGAAAACGTGATTCTCGAAATCGACATGAACGAGTCCATCGCCGAGACGGTGCTCGAACTGGCGGAAAAGCATGGCAAGCCCGTCTACGCCATCGTCGGCAATATGGGCGTGATCCTGCGCCGGCCTGAATTTCTACGGCATGTGCGCGTGTTCATCTGCAATGAGATCGAAGCCGGACGGCTGTTCGGTGCGGATCTGACGCAAAACACGCCCTTCGAAATGCTCGACGCGCTGATCGCGGGTGCGAAGCGCGCCGGGATTCGCTCCATGGTGATCACGATGGGCGAAAAGGGCGCGGTCTACTTCGACGGCGACTCCGGCGAAGCCGGACACTGCCCCGCCGTGCCCGCCGAGATGGTGGATTCCACCGGCGCGGGCGACGCTTTCTTTGCCGGCACGGTGATGGCGCTGAATCGCGGCAGGTCGCTGCGGCAGGCCGTGGCCGTGGGCGCGCGGCTGGCTTCGGCCACGCTGCGCTGCAAGGAGAGCAGCTGCGCGAAGGTGGAAGGACTGTTCGATTGAAATCGCGGCGTCGCCGCGCAGGAGGTTATTGTATGAACTTTGATGCTCTGACCCGATATCTGGACGCGCTTCCGGAGAAAGGCGTTCCCGGCTGCGCCATGACCGTGTTTCTCCATCACGAACCCATCTACCGCCACATGGCGGGCGAGGGCCGTCCCGGCCAGCCCATTTGCGGCGACGAGACCTACTGGCTCTACTCCGCCACCAAGCTCTTCACCATGACCGCCGCCATGCAGCTGATCGAACGCGGTGCCATGCGCCTGGACGATCCCGTGTCCAAATACCTGCCCGCCTACGAAAATCTGACCTTTCTGGACGGCGAAACCGTTCGCCCGGCGCGCACGGTGATGACGCTGGAGCACCTGATGAGCATGCAGGGCGGTCTGGACTACGAACTGAACACGCCCGCCATCCGGGCCTGTCTGGAAGCATACGGCGACAAAGCCGCGACCCTTCAGATCGTGAACGCCTTCGCCCAGCGGCCGCTGGGGTTCGATCCCGGAACGCGCTTCCGCTACAGTCTCTGCCACGACGTGATGGCGGCGGTGATCGAGGTCGTCTCCGGCAAGACCTTTGCCGAATTCGTCCGCGAAAACATCGTCGAGCCCCTGGGCATGAAGAGCATCACCTTCCATCCCACTGCGGATCAGATGGATCGTCTGGCCGCGGCCTATCAGTGGGACGAGCAGGAGCAGCCCCATCCCCGGGATCGCCGCGTCAACGCCTATGTGCTCTCTCCGGCCTACGACAGCGGCGGCGCGGGACTTCTCAGCGACCTGGACAGCTACGTCCTGCTGCCCGACGCGCTGGCCAACGGCGGCGTGGGCCGCACCGGCGCGCACATCCTCTCCCCCGCGTCCATCGACGAGCTGCGCAGGGATCGTCAGAAGGGCGCGTGCCGCGCGGACTTCGATCTGTGCGGGAAGGTCGGGTATTCCTATGGTCTGGGCGTGCGCACGCTGGTGGACGCTTCGACCTCCCGCAGTCCCGTCGGCGAGTTCGGCTGGGACGGCGCGGCGGGCGCGTGGACGATGATCGATCCCGAGCATCACCTCTCCGCCTTCTACGTCCAGCACGTGCTCTCCTGCGGCCGCGCTTACAGCGAGTTCCACCCCGCCATCCGCGATCTGATCTACGAGGGACTGGGCGCCTGACGCTTCACAGCAAAAAATCCATCCGACTTCAATCGGATGGATTTTTCATTTGCGCCGTCTCTGTTTACGCCTCGAGCTCGCCCTCGGGGCGGTCGACTGCCGGTTCGACCTGCATCGTCTCCATGGCCGCGCCGACCTTCTCCGCCTTGCGCTTCCACACGCCCATGCGGTACAGCACCGACGTGATCACCGCGCCCATGATCCAGGCGGTCAGCAGCGAGATGAACAGCGAATCGGGCGAGCCCGTCAGATACGCCAGCAGATAGGCGATGGGCGTGCGAATCACCACGGTGGTGACGAAGGACACCCACATGGGCGTCACGGTGTCGCCCGCGCCGCGCATCACGCCGAAGAGGCTCTGGGTGACGGCCATGGCAATGTAGCCCACCGCCAGAATGCGCATCATGTGCATGCCCAGCTGCACGACCTCCTCGGTCTCGGTGAACATGCGCATCAGCGCCTCGCCGAAGCCCAGAATGCATGCCACCAGCACCACGGCAATCGCCAGTCCGGCAACCAAGCCCTCGCGCACGCCCTCCTTCACGCGATCCAGACGGCGCGCGCCCACGTTCTGTCCCACAAAGGTGGTCAGCGCCGCGCCGAAGGTGAAGTTCGGCATCATCGCGAAGCCGTCCACGCGCATGACCACCACGGAGCAGGCCATCACGCTGGGGCCGAAGGAGTTGGTCAGCGACTGAATCACGATGCTCGCCAGCGAGAAGATCATCTGGCTCAGTCCGGAGGGCAGGCCCAGCCGGATGGTGTCGCGGGTCATCTGCCGGTCGGGCACCAGCGAGCGGCGGGTCAGCTGCACCACGTCGCGCATCCGCATCAGCCGCCAGATGCACAGAATCGCCGAGATGAACTGGGCAATCACTGTGGCCAGCGCCACGCCCGCAGCCGCCATGTTGAACTTCGCAACAAACAGGATGTCCAGGAAGATGTTCAGCACGCAGGCCACGATCAAAAACAGCAGCGGCGTGATGGAATCGCCCATGCCGCGCAGAATGCCGGAGACGATGTTGTAATAGCCGCAGCCGATGATGCCCACGCAGATGATCGTCAGATAGTCCACCGCCATGCCGTAGACCTCAGGCGGCGTCTTCAGCAGGCGCATCAGCGGCGGCGTGACCAGCGGGCCGACGACCATGATGATCAGGCTGGCGAAGAACGTCAGCGCCAGGCACGTGCCCACCGCGCTGGTTAGCTCCCGGGGACGGCGCGCACCGAAGTACTGCGCCACCAGAATGCCCGCGCCCGTGGAGATGCCCATGAACAGCAGCAAGAGCAGATTCAGAATCGGATTCGCCGCGCCGACCGCCGCCAGCGCGTTGTCGCCCACGTAACGGCCCACGATGATGGAGTCCACGGTGTTGTACATCTGCTGCGCCAGATTTCCGATCAGCAGCGGAATGGAAAACGCCGCCAGATTGGCCAGCGGCCGTCCAACCGTCATATCCTGTGCGCCAAACATTTGTCTCAGTTTTCCGCTCATCTTCTCCTCCTGTAAACCTTCAAATCTATTCTTTCTTATTTTACCATGACAAAATTAAATCCAATAACCCATGCAAGGTTTGAGACAGCGCAGAATAAACATTTTACATTCGAAGAAGAATCCGCTCATACCGGCGGCACACCTCGGCGGGCGCAAGCTTCGCGGACGTCGCGCCCAGCCGCTCGATGCAGACCGACGCCGCCGCATTCGCATACGCGCCGCACTCCGCGAAGGAACGCCCCTCCAGCAGCGCCGCGATGAACGCCGCCGCAAAGGTATCGCCCGCGCCGGTGGTGTCCACGCAGACCGCATCCGGATACGCGGGCACGATCGTCCGCTCCCCTCCGCTCTTCAGAAGACAGCCCCGCCCGCCCAGCTTCAGCGCCACGTGCTTCACGCCCGCATCCAATAGCGCGTCAGCCATCGCATCGGGTTCATCGCAGCCGGTCAGCAGCTGCGCTTCATCCAGGTTGGGCAAGAAATAATCCAGATATCCCAGCGCACCGGCGGCGTCCGCGACCGTCTCGCCATGCTTGCGCTTCGTGCTGTCGGCGCAAAGCAGCTTGCCCGCCGATTTCACCCGTGCAAACAGCGCCTCCATCTCCGTGAGCCCCAGCTGCGGCGACACGAACATGCTGGCCAGACAGACCGCCCGCGCCTGAACGAACGCCGGCGTCTCCAGCGCGGACAGCGCGTCCTCCAGCGAGAGTCTCCGCAGACTGCCATTGCGGTTCGTGACGAAGCTGCGCTCGCCGTCAGGGCGCACCAGCACGGCATTGATGCCCGTGTCCATCGCCCCGTCGCGAACGGCGTGCACCGCAACGCCCTCCCGCGCGCAGTGGGCGAGGATGAAGTCCGCCACACCGTCGCAGCCCAATTTGGTCGCCAGCATCGGCGCATGGCCCAGCCGCGCCAGCACCGTAGCCTCGTTCAGCGCGTCGCCGCCCACGCTCATGCGGATGCTGTCCACCGCGCAGGAGCCCGTCGAAAACACCGTCTCATCCACCGGCCGCAGCAGAATGTCCGCGATCGCCGCACCGATGATCACCGCATCGCATCTTCGTTCGTCCTTCATCGTTCCGCCTCCCTTGTTCGCCTTCATCTTATCACAGCCGCTTCGCTTTCGCAATCCCGGTTTTGGGTCAGATCATGGCTCCGGGAAAGCACGCCCTGGCAAAGCCGGACGCCTGACCGACAAAAAAGGCATCCGGGCCACGTACACCCGAATGCCTGCAGTCAAACGCGACCGTTTCCGCCCGCCTCTACTTCCATCGTCCCATCTCGGTCAGCTCTCTGAGCAGCTGCTCCGGCCTGATTTCCAGAATCTCCGCAGCGGATTTCCCGACGGCGCTCAGGTATGTCTTCACCAGACGATAGCCCACGGCATATCCTGCGCACCAGGGAATCCCCTGCGCCGCGCTTCCGAACATATAGGTTTCATCATCGACGTCGGTTTTCTCCGCGGCGGGCCGGTACTTCTCCTCCCAAATCGCGGCGATCTCCGCTTCGGTCATGCCGAACAGCCACTGCGGCTTGAGCATCGGATAGAAATCCAGCGCAAAGCAATCCGCTTCGCCTTCAATCACCAGCGCGTCGATCAGCTTGTTCTCCAGCTCGCCGCCGTGAAGCACGTACCAGTAATTGCCCCACACGGCGTGATGATACTCATGGGCAAAGACATACCCAATCCAATCCTCATAGCCCTCCACGCAGGGGTTCGCCCGGATATACATATTGCCGAACGTCGAGCCGCCGACCACGCCGTTCTGCCGCTCATTCACCGTTGCGTCGTCCGGATCGCCGGGAAAAATTGCGACCGTGACGTCGTCATCGCTCGGCAGAGCTGACGCAATCCTCTCAAACTTCCGTTTCAGTGCGCGCACGTCAAGCGATTCCAGCAGTTTGCACTGTCTTTCCAGCGCGGAGATATTCCGGATCGCCTTCGGCTTCCTTTCGCTCAGATCAAACGGCGCATAGCGGCAGAGCCTCTCCCAGCCATGCACTGGCACTCAAACGCTTGCCGTAAAACATCCGTGAACCGGTCCTTTCGGCAGCCGAGCCGCCCCTCACAGGCTCTTCAGCAGGGCGATGGCGCGGGGCGCTTCCACCGCGAAATCATCGCATCCGGCCTCCACCGAGCACCGGGGACATCCGGCTGCCTCCGCCGCCTCGATGAATCCGCGATAGTCCCACTCGGACACGTCCGCCGGGAAGCGCCGCGGGCGCTGCGAATCCAGTGCAGGATTGGAGATGTGCGCATGCAGCAGGCAGCCCTTCAGGGCGCGCAGATTGTCGAAGCTGTCTTTCACAATCGCCATGTGATACAGATCGCCAAGGCCGCCGACATTGGCATAACCCGAAGCCGCCGCCAGCATCGCGCCCTCCTTCACCGTATTGATGATGTTGGACTCCGCCGGACACAGCGGCTCCACGGCGATGGAGATGCCGTACTCCGCCGCCGCCGGCCCCGCGATTTCCCGAAGGAAGGACGCCAGCTGCTCAAAGCCCCAGCGGAACGACGTATCGCCGTCCAGACTGCGCGCCGCGCCCGAGCCGAACACCACCGTGCGAATGCCCGCCCGGCTGGCACGCCGCATGCCCTTCTCCATAAACGCCCGCAGCGCGCCCGCGTCCACGCCGCTGCCCGTCACCCGAAGCGTGCCCGGCAAAAAACCGTTCGCCGCCTCGCAGCGCACGCCGGATCGGGTCAGCGCTTCGCAAAACGCATCAAAAGCCGCATCGCTCGCCTGCGTCATCGCCGCAAATCCGGTTTCGATGTAGTCGGCGCCGCTCCGCGCCGCGATTTCGATCTGATCCAAACGGTCAAAGCCGATGCAAATGCCAAATTTCATATCCGATCCTCCCATGCTCACACGCCCAACTCCGCGCCGTGCGCTTTCAGCCACTTCTTCCACGCCTCATACTCCGGCATCTGGCTCTCCACCAGCCGCCAGAACCGTGGGGAATGATTGAACTCGTGCAGATGGCACAATTCGTGAATCACCACATAGTCCAGCACCTGCGGCGGCGCCATGATCAGCTTCCAGTTGAAGTTGAGATTGTGCTTCGACGAGCAGCTGCCCCAGCGGCTGCGCTGCTCGCGGATGGTCACCCGGCCGTACTGGCCGCCGATGCGCGGCGCATAGAGCTCCAGCCGCTGGCGGATCCGCTCCAGCGCCCGGCTCGCCAGCGCGGACTTCAGCGCCGCCCGCACGGCTTCCTCGCGTTCCGGCTCCATCAGCCACAGATGCAGTTCTCCGTCGCCGTATTCCGCCCGAGGCCGTCCCCGGTGCAGGCGAAGGGTGAACAGCGCGCCCTCCACCGCAATCCGGCTGCCGTCGGACACGGGATGGCTCGCCCGCTCCTCGTCCAGCCGGCGATCCAGCGTCCGGTGCATCTGCTCGATCGCATCCACGTTTTTTCGAACCGTCTCGTCAATGTCCCTCAGCCGCATCTGCTTCGGCGCGTACACCCGGGTCTGCCCCTCGGGCAGCGCCTGCAGCAGCACGTCGCGGCGCACGGACTGAATCAGGATGTACTCAATGCGCCGGTCTCCGGCGCGCACCACGCGCTTCATGCCGGATCACCGCCACGCCGCATTGAACTTCTGATCCATGAACGCGGCTTTGTAATCATCGGGATTTTCCATAATCCGGTATACGCCGCGGATCCCGCAGGTGGACGGCGCCTCTGCCAGGCGGCAGGGAATGCCCAGCGCATCGCCGATGCGCTTGTCCAGGCCCGTCATCTCCGCGCCGCCTCCGGCCAGCACCGCGCCCGCATCGTTGAGGTCGGCGGAGAGCTCCTCCGGCGCGTTGTCCACCACCGAGGCGCAAAGGCCCGTCAGCTCCCGCATCACGTCCTCGCAGGCCTCCAGCACCGGGCGGGTTTCCACATCGAAATTGCGCGGAAGCCGGTCGAACATGCTGAAGCCGGTCATGTGCATGATCACATCCGCCGCCGCGGTCTTCGGCAGCGCGGAGCCCAGCGTATGCTTGATCTCCCGCGCTCCGTTGCGGCCAATGCGATAGCCGCAGTCCGTGCGCAGGATGCGCTGGATGCGTTCGTCGATGCGGTTCATGCCATAGGGCAGATATCCGTATGCTGCAACGCGGCCAAAGGTGAACAGCGTCGCGGACAGCTTGCCTGCGCCTGCGTCCACCAGCAGCTTGGCCTCCGGCGCGTTCAGATCCAGGCCTGCGCCCAGCGCCACCGCCGCATCGCTGCGGATCAGCGCCGCTGCAGCCGCACCCGCGTCGATGGCCGCGCTCAGCAGCGCCTCCCGCTGCACCGGGCGCGAAAAGGGCGCGCAGGTGATCAGCACGTTAAACCGCCGCTTGCGGCCGGACAGCTCCAGCTGACGATAGAGCCAGTGGAACATGCGGTCGGCGATGAAGTTGTTCTCCAGCGCGCCGTCGCGCAGCGGACTGACCACGGACATGCCCTCGCAGGTGCGCCCATAGAGCTGCCGCGCCGCGTCGCCGCAGCAGACGGGCGTATCGCGCCCCTCGCGAAAGGCCAGCGCCGCCGCCGCGTCCAGCACCGGTCCCTCCTTCCACACCGCCATGCGCACGTTTTCCGTGCCCAGATCAATGCCCACGTCCCAGCGCATCCTGTTCCCTCCCGGATTCTTTACATTCGCTTCATTATAGCATGCGCCCGTTCCATTCGCAAGGACGCGAAGGCAAAGGAATCATGTGGAAAATATGACAGTTCAGAATCTTTCCTGAAATTCACAAAAAACATTGAACCTTTTCGCCCCGAACTGCATCTAATAGTCGAGTCCATTGAGCGGACGATTTCCAACAGAATGGAGTGATTCCTGTGAAACGCATTTTATGTATTGTGATCTCGGCGCTGCTGCTGATCTCCACGCTGGCCCTTGCAGAGGGCACGCTGAGCTTCCCGGCCGCCGAAGAAACCACGGAGCAGAAGCTGGAGCGCATGATCCCCGTGCTGGACAGCTTTGCCCGGAATATGGGCATTGAGGGCGAGGTCGCCTATTCGGCGGACGACGCCCGGTTCGTCTGGGATCAGCTGTATCTGACGAGCGTCAACTGGATGCAGGACGATCCCCGCGTCTTCGTCTCCGACATGACCATGAGCGTCGCGCCGGAAATGCTGACGGAGATGCTGAACGTCGCGTTCGACGGCGCCGAACAGCTCCCGGAGCTGCCGGCCGATGAAGCCGACTATTCCGTGCACTACGATGCGGCCAGCGATCGCTATCTGATGCAGCTGTCCGATCCCGGCTCCACTTACATCATCATCGAGCGCTACGCCGCCGACTTCAGCGGCGATACCTTGGTGGGCTTCGGCCTCTATGGCGAGGACGATGTGCGCCTGGGCGGCCTGTGCGCGGTGCTGACCGAGGCGGAGGTTCTGGAAGAGGCCGATGCGCCCGCGTATCCCTTCACCGTCAAGGAGGTTCGCACGGAGTCCGATGCCGACTTCGAGGGCCTGACGCCCGTGCTGTGCAGCCTGCGCTATGTCGCGCCGGAGGCTGAACCCACGACTGCGCCCACCCCCGTTCCCACCGTCGCTCCCACGGCCGTTTCCTATTCCACGCTGACCAGCGGTGACCACGGCGAGGCGGTCAAGGCGCTGCAGCGCCGTCTGAACGAGCTGGGCTACAGCTGCGGCGCCGTGGACGGCGTATACGGCTCCGCCACCAAGGCGGCCGTCCGCTACTTCCAGGACGCGCTCGGCGTCAGCCAGACCGGCGTCGCCTCGGCTTCGCTTCAGGAGAAGCTGTTCTCCACCGCTGCGCCCGCGTTCCAGACCTACGTCACGCTCCGCAAGGGCTCCAGCGGTATCCGTGTGGAGAAGCTCCAGTCCCGTCTGCGCGAGCTGGGCTATCTGGCGGAGCCCGTTGACGGCGAATTCGGCTCCCGCACGCAGGCGGCCGTCAAGCGCTTCCAGAAGCAGGCCGGTCTGACCCAGGACGGCGTCGCCGGCACGGCCACCCTCAAGGCGCTGGACAAATCCGGCGCGCCCGCCTGCAAGCAGTACATCCCCCTGCAGAAGGGCGATACCGGCAAGCGCGTGACCGAGATGCAGAATCAGCTGCGCAAGCTGGGCTTCATGACCGCCAAGGCCAGCGGCGTCTATGACAGCAACACCGTAAAGGCCGTCAAGGCGTTCCTCGAGGCCATCGGTGAAACCGGCAGCGGCAAGACCGCCGACGCCGCGTTGATCAAGCAGATGTTCACGTACACCAAGCCCGAGGTCACCCCCGCGCCCACCGATGCGCCCACTGATGCTCCCACCGACGAGCCCACTGACGCGCCCACCGACGAGCCCACTGACGTGCCCACCGATGAGCCCACTGATGAGCCCACCGACGAGCCCACTGACGAGCCCACCGATGCTCCCACCGACGAGCCCACTGATGCTCCCACCGACGAGCCCACTGATGCTCCCACCGACGAGCCCACCGATGAGCCCACTGATGAGCCCACCGACGAGCCTACCGATGAGCCCAAGCAGGCCATCACTGACGAAGAGCTGAAGGCCTTTGTCGCCGCCATGCAGGAGGAATTCGGCAGCGAATACGACGAAAAGACTTCTGTGGAATGGCTGCAGAACGGCCTGTTGATCACCGTGAACGGCGTTTACGACGCGGCTACCAAGGACGCCGTCAGCAAGCTTCAGAAGGACATGGGGCTGACCGTCACCGGCGTGGCGGATGCCGCGATCATCACCGCGCTGAAGAAGTGATTCCCGCCTCTGCAAACACCCATCAAACACAAAATGATCCGCTCCCCGCTTTCTATCGGGGAGCGGATTTTTCATCCGGTTCACTGCGCACCATGCAGCAGAGCATGCTCCGTTCTGAGCCAAGGCAGACGGCCGCGCGCGCTGCGCTGCCTCCCTTGAGCCGTCCCGCCGATATCCGGCGCGAATCCGGTCTCATGCCGCCGCAGTTCAGGCACGGGTGGCCGGCATGTCCGGAAGGATGACAGTAAAGGCGGAGCCCTCTCCCACCCGGCTCTCCACGCGCACCTGGCCGCCGCAGAGATCCACAATGCGCTTGACCAGCGACAGTCCCAGGCCGTTGCCCGCCGTGGCATGCGCGGAGTCGCCCTGATAGAATTTTTCAAAGATGCGCCTCTGCGTGGCCTCGGTCATGCCCTCGCCGTGGTCGCGGATGACGGCGACCACCTTTCCTTCCTGCCGTTCGCAGCTGATCTCCAGCAGCGCGCCCTGAGGCGAAAACTTGATGGCATTGCCGATGAGGTTGACCCACACGTGGGACATCATCTCCTCGTTGCCCACAAACCGCGTCTCCTCCAGGTTCAGCGAAAGCTCGATCTCCTTGGCGCTCCACTGCTTCTCCAGCAGCAGGATACAGCTGCGCAGCTGCTCGTCCAGGCGGTATTCCACCTTGTCCGTGACGATCTGCTGATTTTCCAGCTTGGTCAGCAGCAGGATGTTGCTGGACATGTTCGCCAGGCGCTCGGATTCGCTGACGATGATCGATGTGTATTCCCTTCGCTGCTCCGGCGTCAGATCGTCGCGCTCCAGCTGCTTGGCGAAGCCGCGGATGGACACGATGGGCGTCTTGAACTCGTGGGAGAAATTGTTGATGAAGTCCTTGCGGAACATCTCGATGCTGCCCAGCTCCTTGGCCATGTCGTTGAAGCTGTGCACCAGATCGCCCATGTCGCCCTGCGCGTCCTCGTCGTCCACGCGCACGGAGAAGTCCCCCTGGGACACCTGGGACATGGCATGGATCAGATCGTTGATCGGCTTGAACTTCGACCGCCCCACCTGCACCGAAAGCACCAGCGCGAACACGATCAGCATGCCGATGATGCCAAAGGGCGATCCCACATGGCTGAGCAGGATGCCCGGCAGGAATCCCAAAAAGAACATGACCATATAGGACGTACCCGTCAGCACGCCCGACATGATCAGGATGGTCAGCAGATAGGTCAGCAGCAGACCGTTGAACGAATGCTTCGGCTCGCGCTTCATGCGCGCTTCACCGCCTTGTAGCCCAGGCCCCGCACGGTCACGATGTCGAAATCGGCGTTGGCACGGAAGCGGTCGCGCAGGCGGTTGATGTGAACGTCCACCGTGCGCTCATCGGTATCGCTGTCCATGTCCCAGATCTCATCCATCAGCTGGCGGCGGGTGAAGATCTTGTTCGGATAGGACAGCAGCTTGAACAGCAGCAGAAACTCCTTCTTGGGCAGCTCCGTCGTATTTCCATTCGCGCTGACGGACAGGGAATCGTAATCCAGCACGGTCTGGCCCACCGCGAGCCGGTGCTCGTTGACGATCTTCGACCGCCTGAGCAGCGCCGCAATGCGCAGGATCATCTCCTCCTCGTCCACGGGCTTCACCATATAATCGTCGGTGCCGATCAGGAAGCCCTTGTGCTTGTCCGCCGGCTTTTCCTTGGCGGTGACCATCAGAATCGGCAGCTCGCAGCCGGACGCGCGCAGCGTTTCCGTAAACTCATAGCCGTCCATTCTGGGCATCATGATGTCCAGCACGATCAGATCGATGTGCTTTCTGTCCAGAATCTCCAGCGCCTCCACCCCATCGCAGGCCAGCACGGGCTCGTAGCCATTCTGAAGCAGCACCGCTTCCATCAGCTTGCGCGTGTTCGCGTTGTCTTCAACCACCAGAATGTGAAACATGCTCTCACCTCCATTTTATTCTGCCACAGCTGTATAAACTCATTATAAACACTTTTCCGCAGAATTGCGAGCCCGCTTTACCGCGAAATCGTTCACAGCCTGTTTATATTGCGTTGATATTTCCGCGCTACAATACTTTACAGGAAAGGAGTGCATCATGGATACGCAGACAGCATTGACCAGAATGACCGGCGACTATGAAATCCAGCAGGCGTTTCTCGAGATGTCCCATCTCTACGATGCGGCCATCCGTGAGATCCGCACCCGGCTGGAAATCCTGGATCGCGAATTCAGCATCTACTACGCCAGCAACCCCATCCACCACATCGACAGCCGCCTGAAATCGCCCGCCAGCATCGTGGAAAAGCTGGAGCGCAAGGGCTGGCCCGTGTCCGTGGAGTCCGCGGAGGCGCACCTGCAGGATATCGCAGGCGTGCGCATTATCTGCAATTACATCGACGATATCTATCGCCTGGCCGGCATGATCACCCGTCAGCCGGATCTTGAGCTGGTTCGTCAAAAGGATTACATCGAAAACCCCAAGCCCAACGGCTACCGGAGCCTGCATCTGGTGGTGCGCGTGCCGGTCTATCTCTCCAGCCACACCGAACTGGTGCCGGTGGAGATTCAGATCCGCACCATCGCCATGGATTTCTGGGCCAGCCTGGAGCATCAGCTGCGCTACAAAAACGACTCCGAAGCCGCCGTCTCCCTGAAAAAACGCCTCAAACGCTGCGCCGATCAGTCCGCCGCCCTCGACCTGGAGATGCAGCGCATCGCCGCCGCGCTCAAAACCCGCTGACCTCCGACAATCCCGGACGCCGCTGGCTCCGTTAACATATTTCCACAAAGCTGCGCCGCCCTGTACGCCATTCGCCGGGCGGCGCAGCCTGTTTGTGCTGAGCGCTCTCTCCGGGTGCCCATGGATCATTTTTCTCCCGCAGAACCACAGAAAACCCTTTCTTTTTCCAAAGAAAGGGTTTTCTCCAGTCGGATCTCACGCAAGCTGGTCGATGAGATCGAGCACCGTCTTGAGCTCCTCGGGCTTGACCTTGTCGCAGGGCTTGCCGGCGAGCACGCAATCCACGAAGTAGCGGATCTCCTCGTAGTAGGCGTTGGTCTTGGGCACATAGCCGTCGCCCTCCTCGGCCTTCTGGTCGTCGGGGCTCTCGACGTTGCCATTCTGGTTGAAGATGGTCAGCTTGCCGTCCTTGAACTCCAGCACCGCCTTCTCAAACTGGAAGCGGAAGGCGCTCTGGAAGCGATAGTCGCAGTCGAACCACGCCGCCTCGGCGGAGATGAAGAAATCCGGATACTGATAGATGGCCTCGAAGTAATCCTGCGTGGGCGTACCGGCGCGGAAGCGGGTCATCTTCTCGGGCTTGCCGAAGGTATAGATCATGTAATCCAGGTCATGAATGTGCAGATCGAAGGGCACCAGGCCGCTGCGCTCGGGATCGCGCATCCAGCCGTCCCAGCTGGCCTTGGGGGTATTGCCCAGGCGAGTCATGCGTCCGCTGAGGAGGCGGCCGTACTTGCCGGTGTCATAGGCGTCCTTCAGCACCAGATACTCGCGCCAGAAGCGCACGACCTGGGCGATCATCACGCACTTGCCGTTCTTCTTCGCCGCGTCGTACACGCGGTCCACGTCCTCGATCTTCAGCGAGATGGGCTTTTCGCACAGCACATGCACGCCGGCGTTGAGCGCCTTGACGGTATAGTCGGCATGGAGATACGTCGGCAGGCAGATGTCCAGAATATCGAACTTCTCCGCCGCCATCATGTCTTCAAACGCATAGTACGCCTTCGCGCCCATGTCCTCGGCGGCGGCGTCGGCCTTTTCGGGGCGGATATCGCACACGGCGATGACCTTCGCCTCCGGGATCTCCTTCCAGGCGCCGCGGTGCGCGCCGCTGATGCCGCCCATACCCAGCATTGCAACTTTCAGCATTTCATTTCACCTTCATCTTTACAGCGTAGCGATCAGGTTGTTCAGATACTCCTGGGTTTCCTTGATGTCGATGAGCTGCTGCTCGCCGGAGATTTCGCGCTCGATGGTCAGGCTGCCGTCGAAGCCGTGCTCCTTGAGTCCCTTCAGCAGCGCGGGGAAGTTGGCCTTGCCCTCGCCCACCTTCACCTCATGACCCAGTTCGCGGCCATTGGTGGGATAGAGACCGTCCTTGGCGTGCACGCCGCGGACGTAATCGCCGAACACATCCAGCGCGTCCACGGGATTGGCCTTGCCGTACAGGATCAGATTGGCGGGATCCAGATTCAGGAACAGATTGCCGGTGTTGATCTCCTCGAACAGTCTGAGCAGCACCACGGGCGTCTCCTGGCCGGTCTCGAACAGCAGATTCTGGCCGTTCTTCTTCAAATCCTGGGCGATGCACTTCACCGCGGCCACCACGCCGGGATAGTTGGGATCGCTCATGTTTTCGGGGATGAAGCCCATATGGGTCACCACGTCCGCCACGCCCAGCTTGCGGGCATAGGCCGCGCCGTCCAGCAGGTTCTGCACGCGCTCCGCGCGATAGGCCACCGGCACGATGCCCAGCGTCTCCGGGCCCTCGGTGAAGTTCCAGCGCTTCGGGCCGACCCAGCCGCACCAGAACGCGGTGATTTCAACGCCGTGCTCGGCGCTGAGGCGCTTGATCTCCTCGGCGGATTCGTCGGTCCACAGGGTGGGATCCCAGCTGATGAGCTGGCAGTGTTTGAAGCCCTGGGACGCGGCGCTGGCAAACTTCTCCGCCATGCCTTCCTTTGCATGAATGATCACGATGCCGACATTCATTCTTCGTACCTCCTGTTCATCTTCATGAAAAAAGGGGAACTCAACGGAACAAGCCGTCAAATTCCCTCCTCCCGTTCCGGCACGCCGGGAGCCGGGCAAAGCCCGGCTCCGGTCTGCCGAATTTTCCTGCTATGACATTCTAACACACATTTCGGTGGAATTCAAGCACGAAACGGCGATTGGCAGCGATCAGCCCTTAAGCAGCCTGCTCGGCGACATAGGCCTCGTAGCCCTTCTGGTAGATCTCCATGTAGCGGGCGTTGTTCACACCAGCGTAGCCAGCAACGTACTCAGCCCAGGCGGCGTCGTCGTTGATGTCCTTCTGGCCGGTGATGAAGTAGGCGCGCCACTCCTTCCAGTAGTTCTCCTGCTCGGTCTTGATGGCGGAGAGCTCGGAAGCTTCTTCGGTGGTGTAGTAGCGGGTGAAGGGAGCCCAGACTTCCTCGGGGAAGTAGTTGCGCAGGCCTTCAACGGCGTCCAGGCAGACCGGCCAGGTCTCGCCGCCCTTGAAGTACTCGTTGGAAGCGACGGAGGGGTTGGCGCCGCCGGCCCACGGCACGTACTCGGCCAGAACCTGCTCGAAGGTGCGGCCGTCGGGGCTGTTCAGCACGGCGTCGGTCAGCTTCAGTCCGCCGGGGGAGTTCTCGTCCTTCTCGTAGGTGACGCCCTCAACGCCCATGAAGTAGGCGATGATGCCTTCGTCGGAATACCAGTGGTCCATCCAGCGAACGGCGGCCTTCACATAGTCCTCGCCCTTCTCGGCGCACTTGTAGGTGATCAGGAACTGACCGGAGGTGCTGGCCGGCAGGGAGTAGTTGGTCCACATCTTCTCGCCATTGTAGCCGGTGAAGGGCTCCTTGATGCCGAGGGTGTACTGCTCGAACTCAGAGTTGGAGACGGGGCTGTTGTTGACCATGATGTAGGTCAGCGCGCGGCCGGTGGAAGCCTTGGCGATCTCCTGGGCATAGTCCATGGTGAAGATGTCCTGGTCGATCAGCTTGTCGGCATACAGCTTGGCCATGTACTTCAGCTCTTCGCGATACTCGTCGCTGGCATAGGCATAGGCCAGAGCGCCGTCCTTGTTGACATAGACGTCGCGGTGAGAGGAGCCGCGGTTCATCCAGCCGAAGGAGCCGGACAGAATGGTCTCGATCTCATCGATGGAAGCGGAGGTCAGCGGGATCTCGTCGGCCTCGCCGTTTCCGTTGTAATCCAGGCCCTTGCAGGCGGTCAGATAGTCATACAGCTCGTCCAGCGTGGTGGGCACTTCCAGGTCCAGCTTGGCCAGAACGTCGGTGTTGAACCACATCTTGGAGCCAACGCGGATGGCGTCGCCGGTCAGGATGTAGGGCGCGGCATAGATCTTGCCGTCGGCCTGGGTCACGGCCTGCTTCGCGGTGGGATACTCCTCGAAGTACTTCATCAGGTTGGGCATGAGCTCCTCATAGTCGGACAGGGCCACGAACATGCCTTCCTCCGCGTACTTGGCCTGGTCGGTGGAAGAAACGCTCATCTTGAACAGGATGTCCGGAACCTCGCCGGAGGCCAGCATCAGGCTCAGCTGGGTGGCGCGGTCGGAAGAGGGGATGTTCTGATACTGGATGTCGATGCCGGAGGCCTCTTCGAAATCCTTCAGAATAACGATCTCGTTGAAGTCGCCCTGAATTTCGGACTGGCTGCACGCAGCGGTCAGCACGATGGGTTCAGTGGTGATGGGCAGTCCCTCGGGATTGATTTCCGCCAGCGCACCGGCAGAAAGCAGCATCGCGAGCGCCATCATAAGAGCAAACAGACGCTTTTTCATGGATATACCTCCTCCATATTTTCCTCCGCTTGCGCGGTAAGGATCAACCCTTGACGGCGCCGATCATGACGCCCTTGACGAAGAACTTCTGTACGAACGGATAGATGATGAGCATCGGCACGCTGGAGACCACGATGACCGAGTATTTGATCGTCTCGGCGCGCATGGCCGCGCGGGCCGCTTCGTCCGCGCCCATCTCCATCAGCGCCTGCGCATTGTTGGCGGTGAGCACCTTGCGCAGGTACAGCTGCAGGGGCTGGATGTTTTCCTGGTTGATGTACAGAAGGGCGCTGAAGTAGCTGTTCCAGTGGCCCACGGCGTAGTACAGTCCGATGACCGCGATGATCGGGCCGGACAGCGGCAGCACGATGCGAATCAGCGTTCCGAAGGGCGTGCAGCCGTCGATGTCCGCCGCCTCGTGCAGCTCATACGGAATGGACGTGGAGAAATAGGTGCGCATGATGATCATGTTGTACACCGAAATCGCGCCCGGCAGAATCAGCGCCAGCCAGTTGTTCATCAGGCCCAGCGTCTTGCCCACCAGCAGATAGGTGGGGATCAGGCCGCCGGAGAAGAACATGCAGAAGGTCATCAGCTTCATCAGCACGTTGCGGCCCCACAGGTCGCGGCGGGACATGGGGAACGCCGCCAGAATGGTCATCACCAGGTTGAGCGCCGTGCCCGAGGCCATGATGATCAGCGAATTGCGGTAGCCCCGCATGATGTTGTCGTTCTTGAAGACCTCCTGATAGTTCTCCAGCGTCAGATCCACCGGCCAGAGGATCATCTTGCCCGACGTGACCGACATGGCGTCGCTGAAGGACGCGCTGACGACGTAGATCAGCGGATACAGGATGATGCAGGCGACGATGCCCAGAAAGATGCAGTTGATCACCTCAAAAACCTTGTCTCCGTGGGACATTCTGTCCAGGGCAGAATGGTTCGCCGAGATCTTTTTTGCTTTCGTCATCTCAAACTCCCCCTTCCCCATTACCACAGGCTGGTCTCGCTGAGCTTGCGGGAGCAGGTATTCACCAGCACCAGCAGCGCGCAGTTGATCACCGAATTGAACAGGCTGATGGCCGTGGACAGGCTGTACTGGGCGCTCTCAATGCCGATTCGATAGGAATAGGTAGCGATCACGTCCGAGACCGACAGGTTCAGGTCGTTCTGCATCAGGAACACCTTTTCGAAGCCGACGTTCATGATGTGGCCCGAGTTCAGAATCAGCAGAATGACCATCGTGGGCATGATGCCCGGCAGGTTGATGTGCCAGATGCGCTGCATGCGGTTCGCGCCGTCGATCATGGCCGCCTCATGCAGGCCGGGGTCGATGCCGGCCAGCGCCGCAATGTAGATGATGGAGTCCCAGCCGATGTTCTGCCAGATGCCGGAGCCCACGTACAGCGGCCGGAACAGGCTGGCCTTCTGCATCCAGTTGTAGCCCTCGCCGCCCAGCTTGCGGATGACGATGTTGACAATGCCGTAATCGGAGTTGGTAAACGCCTTGATGACGCCCACCAGTACCAGCACGGACAGGAAGTGGGGCGCATAGGTGATGTTCTGAACGAACTTCTTGTATTTGATGGACTTGACCTCGTTCAGGCTCAGCGCCAGGATGATCGGCAGCGGGAAGCCCAGCACCAGCGATTCCAGGCTAACGATGATGGTGTTGCTCAGCACGCGGGAGAAGTACGGGGACTGGAAGAACTGCAGGAAATACTTGTACCACGGGTTCGCCCAGGGACTGCCCATGATGCCCTTGAGCACCTTGTAATCCTTGAACGCCAGCGTGATGCCGTACATTGGCGCATAACAGAACACCGCAAAGAAGGCGATGACCGGAATCAGCATCAGATACAACTGCCAGTTCCGATTGATTCTCTTGGCGATAATAAACTGCTTAAGCGACATCCGCTTTCTGACCTTTGCGTTGTCTCCGTTCTTCACGGCGCTTCACTCCATTCTCATGCTCCCGGACGCGCGCGCCGCGCTCACCCTCGCATGTAGTATGTATACTATTATAGTCACTGTACGCGCAAAAATCAACCCCAAACGAAACTTTTTTGACCCAAACTCACAAATAAAAAGCGATCCTTTTGCTCATTGCACAAATCCGATATCGCGATTCGGCGAACATTATTAACGATCGGACATGTTTATGCAGCAAATCCGGCCTTTTCCCGGATCTGCCGCCTGTTTACGCATTTTTGACGGATATCATATTCATCTGTGACGGGCGCGCTGTATGCTGTATGCGTACAGAATGAAAGGAGAAAACGAAAATGAAAAAGATCATCTGTCTGTTTCTGGCCCTGTGCCTGCTGTCTGCCGCAGCATTTGCTGAATTCGACGCGTCGAGCGCCATCACCGTCTACTCCCACGAGGACGGCTCCGGCGCCCGCGGCGCGTTCATCGAGCTGTTCGTCGTCGAGCAGAAGAACGACGCCGGCGAAAAGGTCGACTATACCACCGAAGAGGCCATCATCACCAACTCCACCTCCGTGATGCTCACCGGCGTCGCGGGCGATCCCAGCGCCATCGGCTACGTCTCCATGGGCTCCCTGAACGACACCGTGAAGGCCCTGAACATCGACGGCGCGGAAGCCACCGCTGACAACATCAAGTCCGGCGATTACGCCATCGCCCGCCCCTTCAACATCGCCGCCCGGGACGGCGCGTCCGAGGCCGCTCAGGACTTCATCAGCTACATTCTCTCCGCCGAAGGCCAGGCCGTGATCGAAGCAAACGGCTACATCGCCGTCGCAGGCAGCGAAGCCTATGCGGGCGCTGCTCCCGAGGGCAAGGTTGTGGTCGCAGGCTCCTCCTCCGTCACCCCCGTCATGGAGAAGCTGGCCGAGGCCTACGCCGCCGTCAACCCCAACGCCCAGATTGAGATCCAGCAGAGCGACTCCACCACCGGCATCAACGGCGCCATCGAAGGCCTGTGCGACATCGGCATGGCTTCCCGCGATCTGAAGGATGAGGAAATCGCAGCGGGTCTGACCGGCACCGTCATCGCCGTGATCGTCAATACCGCGAACCCGCTGACCGACATCTCCTCCGAGACCGTGAAGGCCATCTTCACCGGCGAAATCACCAGCTGGGACTTCTGAATCCCCCGCCTCCCCTCAGCCCCTGCCCCGCGCAGGGGCTGATCTGTTTTTGAAAACCGCACTCTCCGGCAGTCGATTCTTTTCAGAAACTTCATCTGCTTTTGATCATTGCCGTATGATGGCTTTACGGCATCCATTTATTCTGTCACTGTCGAAAGGGATGAAAAAGGATAGTAAGCATATGAGGAAAAACAACCCTTCCCGCTCGTGGTCGCAGTTCCGGGAGCTGGCGATGCACGGCGTATTCCTGCTGGCGGCCTGCGCTTCCATCGCCGCAGTGGCGCTGATCTGCGTGTTCCTGTTCGCCAACAGCATCCCCGCCTTCCTGGAAATCGGGCCCCTGAATTTCCTACTGGGCAAACAATGGAAGCTCGGCAACGACCTCTACGGCATCTTTCCGATGATCGTGGGCAGCCTCTATGTCACCGCAGGCGCGCTGGTTCTGGGCGTCCCGGTGGCGATTCTGACGGCGCTGTTTCTGGCGCGCTTCTGCCCGAAGCCGCTGTACCGGCTGCTGAAGCCGACAATCAACCTGCTGGCGGGCATTCCGTCGGTGGTCTACGGCTTCTTCGGACTGGTGGTGCTGGTTCCGCTGGTGCGCAACACCTTCGGCGGCACGGGCAGCAGCATCCTGACCGCATCCGTCCTGCTGGCGATGATGATCCTGCCCACCATCATCAGCCAGGCGGAGGCCGCGCTGCGGGCCGTGCCGGAAAGCTGCTATGAGGGCAGCCTAGTGTTTGGCGCGAGCCACGAGCGCAGCGCGTTCTTCGCAGTGCTCCCCGCCGCAAAGTCCGGCGTGATGGCCGGCATCATTCTGGGCGTGGGCCGGGCCATCGGCGAGACGATGGCGGTAATCATGGTGGCCGGCAATCAGCCGCGCATCCCCGATTCCATCCTGAAGGGCGTGCGGACGCTGACGACCAACATCAACATGGACATCTCCTCAAATTGCATCACCGCGCTGATCGGCCCCTCCGGCTGCGGCAAGAGCACGCTGCTGAAATCCCTCAACCGCATGAACGATCTGGTGGAGGGCTGCCAGATCACCGGCTCGGTCACGCTGGATGGCGAGGATATCTACCACGGAATGGACGTCAACCTCCTGCGCAGGCGGGTGGGCATGGTCTTTCAGAAGCCGAACCCCTTCCCCATGTCCGTCTACGACAACATCGCCTACGGCCCGCGCACCCACGGCATCCGCGCCCGGGCGCGCCTGGACGAGATCGTGGAGCGCTCGCTCCGGGACGCGGCCATCTGGGACGAGGTCAAGGACCGGCTGAAGAAGAGCGCGCTGGGCCTGTCCGGCGGGCAGCAGCAGCGGCTGTGCATCGCCCGGGCGCTGGCCGTGGAGCCGGAGGTGCTGCTGATGGACGAGCCCACCTCCGCGCTGGATCCCATCTCCACCTCCAAGGTGGAGGAGCTGGCGTTCCCCCTCAAGGAGCGCTACACCATCGTGATCGTCACCCACAACATGCAGCAGGCGCTGCGCATCTCGGACTGCACCGGCTTCTTTCTGCTGGGCGATCTGGTCGAATTCGGCGACACGGAGCAGCTGTTCTCATCGCCGAGGGATTCGCGCACCGAGGATTACATCACAGGGAGGTTTGGCTGACATGAGAACCCGCTTTGACGAACAGCTTTCCCAGCTCAACGCCGATCTGATCGACATGGGCACCATGATCGAATACGCCATCGAGTCCAGCGCCAGCGCGTCGAGACCATCCGCGGCTTCGGCTATCGCATCGGAGGAAAGGCAAGATGAAAGCGCGCATCTATCGCAGCACCGTGGCCATCGTGCTGGCTTCGCTGCTGGTGTTCAGCCTGATCCTGTCCGCAGGGCTGTACTTCGTATTCGCACGGAGCTTTCAGGCCCAGCTGCATTCGGAGCTTTCGCTGCTGTCGGCGGCGATGAACCGCTCCCCGGAACCCGACGAGGTGTTTTCCCTGTGGGCAGAGCAGTCCGGCAGCTTCCGCCTGACGCTGATCGCCCCGGACGGAACGGTGCTGGCCGACACCGGCGCGGACGCGGCGCAGATGGAGAACCACGCTGCGCGATCCGAGATCGCCTCCGCGCTGGAGACCGGCTTCGGCGCTTCCCACCGACAGTCGGCCACGCTGGACGAGATGACCTTCTATCTGGCGCAGCGCCTGGACGACGGGCGGGTGCTGCGGCTCGCCGGCGCGCAGCGCAGCGTGTTCAGCGTGCTGGCAGGCGCGCTGCTGTGCCTGGCGGTCGCCGTTCCGCCCACGCTGCTGGCCAGCTCCGCGCTGTCCGGGCACACCACCCGCTCCATCCTGCGCCCCATCGACGCGCTGAATCTGGATCGCCCTGCAGACAATGAAATCTACGACGAGTTCACGCCGCTGCTGCTGCGGCTCTCCGCTCAGAACCGGCGCATCGAGAGCCAGATGCAGGAGCTGGAGCGCCGCCAGCGCGAGTTCGTGGCCATCACGGAGAACATGTCCGAGGGACTGGTCATTCTCAACGCCCGCGGCGAAATTCTGATGATGAACCGCAGCGCACGGAGCATCTTCCGCGCGGGCGAAGCGGATTACACCGGCCAGTACATGCTCTCGCTGCACCGCAGCACGGAGCTGATGGACGTCATCCGCAGCGCGGAATCCGGCGAAGCCTCCAGCGAACTGATGCGCATGGGCGGCCGCGTGCTACAGCTGATCGCCAGCCCCGTGGTGGAAAACGGCGAGACCCAGGGCATCCTGCTGCTGATCCCCGATGTGACCGAGCGCGTGGAGGCCGAGCGCAACCGCCGCGAATTTTCCGCCAACGTCTCCCATGAGCTGAAGACGCCCCTGACCTCCATCCTCGGCTACGCCGAGCTGATGCAGAGCGTCCTGGTGCCGCCGGAGGACACCGCGCGCTTCGCCGGGCAGATTCACGATGCGGCGCAGCGGCTGCTGCAGCTGGTGGAGGACATCATTCACCTCTCCCGTCTGGACGAGGCCGCGCCCGTGGAGATCGAATCCGTCGACCTGGCCCGGCTCGCCCAATCCGTCTGCGAGCGGCTGCAGCCCCGGGCCGAGGCCGCCGGTCTGACCTTCCGCACCGATCTGACCCCCGCGACAGTTCAGGGCTCCGCCCAGATGATCGACGAACTGCTGACCAACCTGATCGACAACGCGATCAAATACAACCGCCCCAACGGCGACGTGACCGTTGCCGTCGCCCCCACCGCCGTCGGCGCGCGCCTTTCCGTGCGCGACACCGGCATCGGCATCGCCCCCGAGCACCGGGAGAAGATCTTCGAGCGCTTCTACCGCGTGGACAAGAGCCACTCCCGCGCCATCGGCGGCACCGGTCTCGGCCTCTCCATCGTCAAGCACATCGCCGCCTTCCACCACGCCCCCATCTCCCTCCAAAGCGAGCCGGGCGTCGGAACGGAGATCGCGGTGGAGTTTGCGGAGGGTTGACGCGGGGAAACGCAGGATGACGGCGGGGAGGGATTTCTTTTTGAAAAAGAAATCCCTCCCCGCACCCCTCCAAAGAAAACGCTTCGCCGGCTGCATGCAGCCGGCGGAGTTCTTTTTGTGGACTTTCATTTCTGTTCGGGGGACGTCGGGCCGGACGGCGGCCCGGCGTCCGGTTTGGACGGGAGGTTTGAACTGCAGCCGAGAATTTCGGACCGTTGACTTGGAAGGCGGAGGTTTCGCGGCTGGTCATGGATTTTGCGCGGCCCGAATTTCCTTCTTTACAGCGCGTTCGTTTTCCTCTATACTGACTCTGTCGAACCGAAGGGAAAAACACGGCGCGGTTGGTAGTCCGTGCGTGGCTTTTCGCCATCAGTAGCCCTCCCCTCCTGTGGGTCGTCCGCCCTTCCAAACCTGGTTCGGCGAACAGGAGGCGTGCAACATGCGCATTGCACTGACGGTTTTCTTTGAATCCCCCTTCTGGGTGGGCGTTGCGGAGCGCACCGATGATCTCGGACAGCTCTCCGCAGCGCGGCACGTATTCGGCCCGGAGCCCAGCGAACCCGAGGTTCACGCGTGGCTACTGCGGTCGTTTTCCGGGCTGACCTTCTCTCCGGCGCAGCCGGGCGGGCTGGTCAAGCCGCCCGCAGCCAACCCGAAGCGACGCCAGCGGGAAGCGGCGAGAGCCATCGATCGCGGGATCGGCACCCGCGCCCAGCAGGCACTGCAGGCCGGGCGCGAAGCGGCAAAGGAGGAACGGCGGATTCAAACCCGTGCGCAGCGGGAGGCGGAGGCCCGGCGGCAGTATCTTCTGAAGCGCGAGCGGCAGAAGCAGCGCCACCGCGGTCATTGACGCCAGCGGGGCGGAGAGTTCACCTCTCCGCCCCGTTTATACATTCGGTCTCGCGCTCGAAAAGGAGAACCTGTGCGGCCCCCGGAAATGAATTGCACTCAGTCGCCGAAGCTGATGCCCAGCATCTTGGCCTCCTTGACGATGGAGGCGTCGGGATCGACCATCTTCAGCTTGCCGGCCACGTCCTCCAGCGGGACCTTCACGATCTCGCGGTTCTTGTAGCCCACCATGAAGCCGTACTCGCCCTTCAGAATCAGGCGGCCCGCCTCGGAGCCGAGGCGGCTGGCGAACACGCGGTCATAGGGGCAGGGACTGCCGCCGCGCTGGGTATGTCCAGGCACGGTCACGCGCACGTCGAAGCCGCTCTTCTTGGCGATCTGCTCGGCGATTTCATAGGAGACGGAGGGATACTTGTAGTTCTCCATCTTCTTTTTGTATTCCTTCTTGGACAGCTTCGCGTCCTCCTTGGAGATGGCGCCCTCGGCGACGGCCAGGATGGTGAAGCGGCTGCCCTTGTCGTGGCGCTCCTTGATCTTCTTGACCACCTTGTCGATATCGTAGGGGATCTCGGGGATCAGGATGATGTCCGCGCCGCCGGCCATGCCCGCGTTGAGGGTCAGCCAGCCGACCTTGTGGCCCATGACCTCCACGATGAACACGCGGCCGTGGGACGCGGCGGTGGTGTGAATGCAGTCGATGGCGTCGGTGGCCACGTTCACGGCGCTCTGGAAGCCGAAGGTCATGTCGGTGCCCCAGAGGTCGTTGTCGATGGTCTTGGGCAGGGTCACGACGTTCAGTCCCTGCTCGCGCAGCAGATTCGCGGTCTTGTGGGTGCCGTTGCCGCCCAGGATCACCAGGCAGTTCAGCTGCAGCTTGTAATAGTTCTGCTTCATCGCTGCAACCTTGTCGACGCCGTCCGCGCCCGGCTCCTGGATGGTCTTGAAGGGCGTGCGGCTGCTGCCCAGGAAGGTGCCGCCCTTGGTGAGAATGCCGGAGAAATCGTCGTAGGTCAGCAGGCGGAACCGGCCGTAAATCAGGCCCTGGTATCCGTCGAGGAAGCCGTAGATCTCCACATCTTCTTTGGAATTGTAAAGCGTCTTGGCCACGCCGCGCATCGCCGCGTTCAGCGCCTGGCAGTCGCCGCCGCTGGTGAGCATACCGATTCTGATCATGAATAAACACCTCTCTCGTGGTTCATACGTTCCGGAACGGACATTTACATTTCCATTATATAACATTCACAGCCAAGATACAAGCCCCGTCCTTCATTTTTTCTGCCTGCATCCTGTGCGCATTGACAGGTCTGTGAAGCGCGTGATACAATGATGTCGGTCATTATTCTGGTCGTTTTGGATCCATTTTATCACATACGGAGGCTGATTTCCATGAAGGGTACCATGAAGACCGCAGTGATGCTGGGCATCGGCAAGATGGGCTTCGAACAGCGCCCCATCCCCGTGCCGAAGGACGACGAGGTGCTGGTGAAGCTGGAGTACGTCGGCATCTGCGGCAGCGATCTGCACTATTACGAATCCGGGGCCATCGGCAATTACGTCGTGGAACCGCCCTTCGTGCTGGGACACGAGCCGGGCGGCACGGTGGTGGAGGTCGGCGCGAACGTCAGGCATCTGAAGGTGGGCGACCGCGTGGCGCTGGAGCCGGGCAAGACCTGCGGCAAGTGCGAATTCTGCAAGACGGGCCGCTACAACCTCTGCCCCGACGTGGTGTTCTTCGCCACCCCGCCGGTGGACGGCGTGTTTCAGGAATACGTGGCCCACGAGGCCGATCTGTGCTTCAAGCTGCCGGAAAACGTCAGCACCCTGGAGGGCGCGCTGATCGAGCCGCTGGCGGTGGGCTTCCACGCCGCGCGTCAGGGCGGCGCGCAGGCGGGTCAGACCGCGGTGGTCACCGGCTCCGGCTGCATCGGACTGGTGAGCATGATGGCGCTGAAGGCCATGGGCGTCAACCGGGTCTACATGGTGGACGTGATGGAAAAGCGTCTGGAGAAGGCGCTGGAGCTGGGCGCGGACGGCGCGATCAACGCCGCAAAGGAGGACGTGCTGGCAAAGATCGCGGAGCTGACCGACGGCCGCGGCGTGGATCTGGTCATCGAGACCGCCGGAACCCAGGTCACCACCGTTCAGGCCATTCACATGGCGAAGAAGGGCGCGACCATCGTGCTGGTGGGTTACAGCAGAACCGGCGAGCTGACGCTGCCCGTCAGTCTGGCGCTGGACAAGGAGCTGACCTTCAAGACCGTGTTCCGCTACCGCCACATCTACCCGATGGCCATCGAGGCCGTCGCGGCGGGCCGGATCAATCTGAAGGGCATCGTCACCAACTGCTACGATCTGGACGACGTCCAGCAGGCCATGGACGACAGCGTGAAAAACAAGGCCGACATCGTCAAGGCGGTCGTCCGCATCGGATAAACCGAACCTCTATTGAAAGGACGCGAGCGTATGTTCATTCCCTGGCACGACCCGGCGGTGCGCCTGACCGGTCGCTGGAGCTGTCTGAGCGCGGACGGCGCGGATCCCCATGTATTCGTACAGCCCACTGCGGCGTATACCGCCACCACGGCGGCGGGTTCCTGTTTCGAGCTGGCCTTCCGGGGACGGGAGGCGCGGCTGCGCTTCGACCTGGGCTATCTGGGCCAGCCCTTTCCCCACCTGTGGATTCAGGTGGACGGCGGCGCGCGGGTCGAGGTTCCGGTGGATCGCTATCTGCGCATTGACGCCGGCCGCGACGGCGAGCACGTCGTGCGCGTGACCTACAAGGGCGGCATGGAGCAGCTCCCCCGCTGGTACGCGCCGCTGATGGGCTCGATCGCCTTCATTGGCGCGGACGCGGACGCGCCCGGCGCGCTCCCGCCGGACGATCGGAAGATCATTGAATTCATCGGCGATTCCATCACCGAGGGCGTGCTGACGGACGCGGACTACGCCGAAACGCCCGCCAACCTGATCGACCAGTTCAACCGCCCCTATCAGGACGACAACGCCGCCACCTACGCCGCGCTCACCGCCGAGCGGCTGAACCTGCGGGCGATCTATCAGGCCTACGGCGCGGTGGGACTCACCCGGGCGGGCTGCGGCAGCGTGCCCCGGGCCGGATTGATCTACCCCTGGGTCTTCGACGGCGTGCCCTATACCGGCGAGAAGCCGGACATCGCGGTCATCAACCACGGCGCGAACGACTTCGCCGCCAGCGCGGAGGAATACATCCTTCGCTATGGCGAGCTGGTCGATCTGATCCGCGAACGCGCGCCGCAGTCCATCGTCGTCTGCCTGAGCGCCTTCTGCGGCAACTTCGACGCCGACGTGGGCGCGTTCGTCGCCGAGTACAATCGCACGCACGCGCACCCCATCCACTTTATCTCCAGCCGCGGCTGGGTGCCGGCGGAGCCGCTGCATCCGCTTCGGGACGGCCATCGCGTCATCGCCGACCACCTGACTCCGCTGCTGAAGGAGATCCTCGATCAGGGCGTATGATCCCTGCGCGCAGCTCCCCTTCCGGGAACTGCGCGTTTTTTTGCACAGATTCCGACAAAACCATTGCGAATTTTCCGGCGGAAGCGTATAATTTATGTAGTAAAATATTCAACCCATCGAATGTGGAGGCACACATGAAGAACATCCTTTGCTTTGGCGATTCCAACACCTGGGGATTCACCCCCGGCTCCGGCGTGCGATATGACGAAAATACCCGCTGGACCGGCGTGCTCCAGCGCGAACTGGGGGCGGACTTCCGCGTGATCGAGGACGGCTCCAACGCCCGCACCACCGTCTATGAGGATCCCTGCACGCCCTGGCGGCTGGGCTGCGACGCGCTGCCCGTCGCGCTGGTGGCGCAGAAGCCGCTGGATCTGCTGGTGCTGATGCTGGGCACCAACGATCTGAAATTTGTGGACGCATTCTCCGCCGCCCGGGGCTGCGACGCGCTGATCGCGCTGACGGAAGCCGTGCAGGCGCGCAGGGAGAGCAGTCTTGTGTTCCCCAACGGTGTGAAGATCCTGCTGGTCTCGCCGATCCTGATCGATCCCGCAGTGGAAAACGATCCCTTCGGCACGCTCCGCAACGCCGCCGCGGAGAGCCGCAGCTTCGCGAAATATTATCGCCATGTGGCCGAAGCCAAGGGCGTGTTCTTCCTGGACGCCGCCGCAGTCGCGCAGCCCTCGAAGATCGACGGCATTCACATGGAACCGGAATCTCACCGCGCGCTGGGACAGGCCGTCGCCCGCGAGGTTCGCAGAATTTTTGAATGAAATCAGGAGGAACTCGCCATGAACGACCGGCATGTGGTCGTCGTGTCCGTGGACGCGATGGTCTATGAAGATCTGGAAATTCTATCGAAGCTGTACACCTTTGAATCGGTATGGGATCGCACTGCCCGCGTCAATCGCGTGAAGTCCGTCTATCCCACCATCACCTATCCCTGCCATTCCACCATGATGACCGGCGTATACCCCGAAACCCACGGCATCGTGAACAACGAGCGCCCCGAGCTGCTGGTGCGCAGCAGTCTCTGGCAGCATGAGCGCAGTCTGGTGAAGGCGAAGTCGATCTTCGATTGCGCCCATGAGGCCGGACTGTCCACCGCCGCCGTGTTCTGGCCGGTGACCGGCAACGACAAGAACATCGACTATCTCGTGAACGAATACTGGCCGCAGCACGGCGAGTCCTCGGAGCAGTGCTTCCGCGATTCCGGCTCCAGCGAGGAGGTCATGCAGAAGATCGTGCTGCCCAACCTGAAGTATGTGGAAAACCGCCACCGCAAGCACCCCTGGTGCGACGCCTTCGTGATGGCCTGCGCCTGCGACATGCTGACCAGCTTCAAGCCCAACCTGCTGATGGTGCATCCCGCCAACGTGGACGCCTACCGCCACGAGACGGGTCTGTTCACGCCCAAGGTGGAAGCGGGTCTGTACGAGACAAACCTGTGGATCGGCCAGCTGATGAAGGCGGCGGACGACGCGGGCATTCTGGACAAGACCGACTTCTTCATCGTCAGCGACCACGGTCAGCTGGCCATTCGCCGCTGCGTGGCGCTGAACGCGCTGCTGGCCGAGCGCGGGCTGATCGACGTGGACGAAAGCGGCGAAATCCGCGACTGGACCGCCTTTGCGAAGTCCGGCGGACTCTCCGCGCTGGTCTATCTGAAGCATCCCGACTGCGCGGAGGATCTGGCGCGCACGAAGGCCGTGCTGGACGAGCTGGCCGCCGGCGAGGTCATGGGCGTCGGTCAGGTGTTCACCGAAGCCGAGGCCCGCGCGCAGCACCATCTGGGCGGCGACTTCTCCTTCGTGGTGGAGACCGACGGCTACACCACCTTCGCCAACGACTGGGTGCGTCCGCTGGTGCGCCCCCAGGACAACCGCAACTACCGGTTCGGCCGCGCCACGCACGGTCATCTGCCGGAAAAGGGACCTCAGCCCACGCTGATCGCCTTCGGCCCGCACATGAAGCCCGGCGCAGTGATCCCGGACGCGCTGCTGGTCGACGAAGCGCCCACCTTCGCCCACGCCCTCGGTCTGAAGATGGAGGGCACGGACGGCCGCTGTCTGACCGAGCTGTTCAGCGAATAGACCCGCCTTTGACCCCCGCACAGGCTGTCGCCGAACCTCAAGCGTTCCGCGGCGGCCTGCCGTCTCCGCGGGGCTGACGGCAGACCGCCGCGAAACGCTTTCCCGCAGTCATAACCACCCGTTGAACAGGTAAGGGCTTAACTCCTGTGATGGCCCTCCAAGAAGGGCATCTCTACCCCCAGTCGAATCCGGGGGATTTATCGCGCCCATTCGGCTCCCATGCCAAGGGCCCTGCCGCTTAGCGGCAGGGCCCTTGGGTCATTCAGATGGTTTCCGTCAATCAGGCGGCCTCTTCCGTCTCGGCCTCTTCCTCAACGATCAGCAGGGAGGGCACGAAGGGATTGAAGGCATGGGGATCCTTTGAGGTGTTGGTGCAGGAGATGACATACCACATCAGCTCATCGAAGATGGTCTTCGCATCCTCAACCGCCTTCTGCTGAACGCCGATGGTGTAGTTGGTGATGTACGCCTTGGCGGCCTCGGGATCGGTCTCATAGAGCTTCAGCGTCTCGGCCAGCACATCGCCGTTCACGTCGACGAGCTGCTCTTCGACCTGGTTCCAGTAGGCGCGGACGCCCTGGCCGTACCACTCGCGGTCCTGCTTCGCCAGCGCGGACAGGCGCTTGAACAGGTAGTGCGCGCAGTTCTCGTCGGGGCCGTCCGTCTCGGGAACGTACTCGAACACGTCCGCCAGGTCGGTGACCAGGTTGGAGACGGGCAGATACACGGAGTGCTCCGCATCGGTGGTGCAGACCCAGGTGGTGATGGCCATCTCGGCGGGCAGATCGTCGTGGATTTCGATGACGCCGATGTTCATCTGGCGCTCGATGGCGATGACGCGGATGTCATATGCGTAGTCCTCGATGGTCTCGGGGCAATACTCGGCGCCCTCATAGCGGGCGCGGGTCATGTCGAACACGTCGTTCAGCGTGATGGGCGCGTCGGGCTGATAGAACAGATCGTAGTGGGTCTCGGTGGCATACTCGCCGGCCGTGGAGGGCGCGAAGAGCACGTGGCCGTACCAGGTGCGCAGGTTGTTGCCGTCGCGCAGCACGTTGCCGGAATAGGTGGCGAACAGATCCATGCTGCCGTCCTCGGTATAGACCGCCAGGCCGGCCTCCTCGGGCATGGAGAACAGCTCGTCGGAGTACATCACGTCGTCGCTCTCGGGATCGACGGACTGCAGCATGAACTGGTTGCCGAACACGGCGACGCAGTCCTCGGGCATCTTGACCGCGCACCACTGATGGCCGGTGTAGGTCTCCATGTACCAGGCCTCATTCTGGTCGGCGATCAGAATGGTGTTCTGCTCGGCATTGCCGAACATGTCGATGTAATCGGCCAGAACCTGAACGCCCTCGCGCGCAGAGGACGCGCACAGGGCGACCAGCGCGCACAGGAACTGCTCGCTCAGGCCGTTTTCAACGGTGGGATCCAGCTCCTTCATCTCGTCGGTCACATAGCAGGTGATGGCGGCGGTGCAGCCGACGCCCATTTCATTGGCGGTGGCGCCGTCCCAGATGCCGTAGGTGAAGGGCGTCGTGGTATACTTGTAAGTGGTATCGGGCAGCGGGAATTCCACGCCGTCGGCCACCTTGTAGGTGCGGCCGGGCTCGTCCTCCACGCGATCCACCACCCAGGTGACGCTCTGCGCCGTGGTCCAGGAGTCGACGGTATGGCCGATCATGGTCGTGCCATTGGCGCTGGCGCCCTTGCCAACATAGAATCCGGTGCAGGCGAACGCGCTCACGCTGCTCATTGCCAGCACGAGCGCCAGAAGAAGAGTGACAAACTTTTCATCTCAGGTTCCTCCATCCGTATTTTCCGTCGCATGACAGCAAGAACATCATAGTACCGTGGTAAATCAATGTCGATACCTATCAACACAATCTGAATTATTTTCGTCCATTTGAGTAGGATGATCCCCAGAGCATTTTGAGAGATGCACATCTGTATTTCGCAAAAATACCAATTTTGGGCGGACGCGCTTCCCGCCTACAGCAGCAGCTGCAGCGCGATGACCATGCCCGCGCCGGGCAGGCCGAGAAAGCCCACGGCCATCGCCGTAAAGGGATTGATCTCCACCGAAAACCCCACCAGCGATCCGAAGGCATTGACCAGTCCCAGCGCCGCCGCGCCCATCACGCAGCCCGCCACCAGCCGCCACATGAACCGCATCGGCACCAGCAGCAGATACCCGATCAGGCACAGCAGCGCCAGCCCAATCGCAAACGAGGCCACCAATTCCCACGGGATTTGCACAATAAAACACCTCCGCATGATCAAGCGTATGCGAAGGCGTTTTCGTTTATTCGCGGCAGGCGCGCGGGTTTACAGGATCAGCATCGCGTCGCCGAAGGAGAAAAACCGGTACTCCTGGCGAACCGCTTCCTCATAGGCGGCGATGATGCGCTCGCGGTCGTACAGCGCGGAAACCAGCATCATCAGCGTGGAGCCGGGCAGGTGAAAATTGGTAATCAGCGCGTCCACCATCTGCCATTGATAGCCCGGGCGGATGAAGATCTTCGTTTCGCCCCGCTTCGGCAGCAGCACGCCGTCTTCCGAGGCGGATTCCAGCGTGCGCACGCTGGTGGTGCCCACGGCAATCACGCGGCCACCCCGCTTCCGGGCGGCGTTGATCCTCTCCGCAGCCTCCTCCGTCACCTCGAAGTATTCGGAGTGCATCTCATGCTCCTCCACGTTCTCCACCTTCACCGGGCGGAACGTGCCCAGTCCCACGTGCAGCAGCACCGGCACGATCTCCACGCCCTTTTCCCGGATGCGCTCCAGCAGCTCCGGCGTGAAGTGCAGGCCCGCAGTGGGCGCGGCGGCAGAGCCCTCCTGCTTCGCATAAACCGTCTGATACCGCTCGCGATCGCTGAGCTTCTCATGGATGTACGGCGGCAGCGGCATCTCACCCAGCGCGTCCAGCGTCTCCTCAAAGGAGCCTTCGCACTCGAAATCCACGATGCGGCCGCCCACTTCGGTGGTTTCGGCAATCCGCCCGCGAAGGCGGCCGCCGCCGAAGATCACCTCCGCGCCGGGCTTCAGCTTCTTGCCCGGCTTCACCAGCGTCTCCCAGCGCTTGGGGCCCAGCTGCTTGAGCAGCAGCACCTCGCACGCGCCGCCGCTGGGGCGCTCGCCGATCAATCGCGCCGGAATCACGCGGGTCTCGTTGATCACCAGCACGTCGCCGGGATTCAGATACTCGATCACGTCATAAAAATGCCTGTGCTCGATCGCATGCGTATCCCGGTGCAGCACCATCAGCCGGCTGTGGTCGCGGGGCTCCGCCGGCGTTTGCGCGATGCGCTCCTCGGGCAGGTCGTACATAAAATCAGATAGCTTCATTTCGTTTCATCCTTCATATCAACATCGGTTTGCGTTTCGGAATACCCAGCGTTGTTTCCGACCGGTCTGACATCCCAGCGGCGATCCGGCGCATCTCCGTTCCGGATTTCACAGATTCTCCTCCACGAAGTGACGCGCGTACTTCTCCCAGTAGCCCCTGTACTCCCGATCGTCCCTGCCGTCCAGATTCAGCTGGTACATGCGGAAGGTGACCGGAACGTTCTTGGGCATCCACTGCTCCTCGTAGGAATAGCAGTATTTCATGCCCGCGGCGCGCATCACCGCGCCGCTGCGGGGATTGTTCACATCGTGGGTGGCGGTCACGAAGGGCAGACCGTCGGCGCGGACGCGCTCCACCAGCGCCTTCGCCGCTTCCGAAACGATTCCTTGATGCCAGAATTCTCTTCTCAGCCCGTAGCCCAGATCATTGGCTCCGCCCAGTTCAACGCCCGCATAGCCGATGGGCACATCGTCCCCTTTAAGACAGATGGCATACGCATAGCCCCACGGCTGCGCATAGACGGCCTCATAGCGCTCGCGGTAGAAATCCCTCGCCTGCTCCAGCGTCTTCAGCGGAAACCACGGCAGGAAGCGGTTGACCTCCTCGTCGCGATGCATCTCCAGAATCGCCGGGATATCCTCCGGCGCAAACCGGCGCAGGATCAGTCTCGGCGTTTCCAGCGTCGGCGTATTCTCAAGCTGCCGGGACACGAAATGCAGCACCTCCGTCGACCCGCCCAGAAGATGGGGAACCAGCTCCGCCGGATAGACCTCCTTGCCGGGAAGCTCCTCCAGCGGCGTCCAGCAGAAATCCAGATCGATCCGCTCGCCGCCCAGCTCGTCCCAGCCGCGGAACACGCCGTCCAGCGGGATCTGCGATTCGTCCTTCAGCGATACTGCGTAGTACAGCGCGAGCTGATGGCAGGGCCGGTCGCCCCAGGGGAAGAAGATCTCCCCCACCGCCAGCAGCCTGCCCACGTCCACATCCGCGCGGAGTTCCTCCCGAAATTCCCGCGCCAGCGTCTCCCGGGAAGCCTCGAAGGCCTCCGCATGACCGCCGATGAAGGCGTAGCCGTCGTTCTCCGGCTTCTGAAGGAGGATCCTTCCGCCTTGGATCAGCACGCCCGCCACCCGATAGGAAAAGACGAATCCATCCTGGCGAAAGAGAATATCCCGGTTCATCGAAGCTCCTCCTCCGTGGGCGGCTGGAACATCCCCGCCCACTCGATCATCCATTCCTGTGGGATGCTGAACACGCCGTTCTCCGGCGTCGCCTGCGCGTTGCGCCGTTCGACGCGGCGCAGCAGCTCCTCCAGCGGCACATCCATGTAGTGAATCCGGAAATCCGCGCCCAGAAGCCGCGCCTGCTCGCGCAGCCCGTCGCGCTCCTCCCGGCCCCAGAAGCCGAAGTCGAGAATCACGCTCACGCCCAGCTCCAGCGCCCGCCGCGCCGTACACCACATCAGCCACTCCACGCGGTTGTGGCGGTCATCGTGATCCGGGCCGGGAAAATCATTGCCGAACAGCTGCAGATGCCATTCGTCTGGCGTCAGGCGCAGCGCGCCGCACTCCTGCTCCAATTCCTTCGCGCGGGTGGTCTTTCCGCTTCCCGGAAGGCCTACCATCAAATGCAGCGTGGGTTTCACGTTTCTCCTCCTCCTGCGGCGATCGCGCCTCGGACGGTCCCGGGCGCGCAATGCCGGCGGCTCACAGATCCATCTTCACCTGTCCGCCCTGACCGGACGTCGGCGGGGGCGTGACGCCCATGTGCTCGTAGGCGGCTCGGGTACAGACGCGCCCCCGGGGCGTGCGCATCAGAAAGCCCAGCTGAAGCAGATACGGCTCGTACACGTCCTCGATGGTCGCTGCGTCCTCGCCAGTGCTGGCGGCCAGCGTGTCCAGTCCCACGGGGCCGCCGCCGAACTTGAAGATCATGGCATTGAGCATGGTGCGGTCGGTGTGATCCAGGCCCAGCTCGTCCACCTCCAGCATGTCCAGCGCCTCCTGCGCCACCTCCACGGTGATGCGGCCGTCGCCGCGCACCTCGGCGAAATCGCGCACGCGCCGGATGAGCCGGTTGGCGATGCGGGGCGTGCCGCGGCTGCGGCTGGCGATCTCCAGCGCGCCGTCATCGTCGCACTCGGTCTTCAGGATCTTCGCCGAGCGCTTCACGATCACCGCCAGCTGCTCCGGCGTGTACAGCTCCAGACGGAAGCTGATGCCAAATCGATCCCGCAGCGGCGAGGTCAGCATGCCCTTGCGCGTCGTCGCGCCGATCAGCGTGAACTTCGGCAGATCCAGCCGAATCGACCGCGCCGACGGGCCCTTGCCGATCATGATGTCCAGCGCGTAGTCCTCCATCGCCGGATAGAGCACCTCCTCGACGGTGTGGCTCAGGCGATGGATCTCGTCGATGAACAGCACGTCGCCGGCGTTCAGGTTCGTCAGAATCGACGCCAGGTCGCCCGCGCGCTCGATGGCGGGGCCGCTGGTCACGCGGATGTTGTGTCCCATCTCCGAGGCGATGATGCCCGCCAGCGTGGTCTTGCCCAGTCCGGGCGGGCCGTACAGCAGGATGTGATCCAGCGGCTCCCGGCGGGCGAGCGCCGCCTGCATGTAGACGCTCAGGCTCTTTTTCAGTTTATCCTGACCGAAGTACTCGGCCAGCGTTCTGGGGCGAAGCGACTGCTCCGCATCCTCGTCCTCCTCGCGGAAGCCGGTGGTAATGAGGCGATCCTCCTCCTGCATGGCTCTCCCTCCCTTTTCGTCCCAATCAGCGGCGGCGCAGGCTCTTCAGCAGGCCCATCAGCGGCTTGACCCGCAGCGCGACGCAGCACAGCGCATACACGATCAGCGACGCGCCCGCGCAGACCGCCAGGCGCAAAAACACCTTGCCCGTGCCAACGACCTCGGGCACGACGGCGTTCATCCCAATACAGGCCAGCGCGCAGACCGCGGTGGCCGCAAGAATCTTCACAAGCTCCCTCAGCACGCGCCTGAAGCCGATGCGTCCAAAGCGCTTTCTCAGCAGCGCGATCATCGCCGCCGTGCCCACATAGCCCGCGATGGACGTGGCCAGCGCCAGTCCGTTGGCGCCCATCAGCTGCCGAAGGATGATATTGAGCACGATGTTCGTGGCCACCACCACGCAGGACACGCGAAACGGCGTCTTCGTGTCCTTCAGCGCGTGGAACATGCGGCTGAGGAAATCGCGCATGCCGAACGCGGGGATGCCCACCAGATAGAAGATCAGCAGTCCCGCCGTGATCTGCACGTCCTCCAGCGTGAACCTGCCGCGCATGTAGGCGAACTTGATCACGTCCTTCGACAGAATCACGCCGATCACCACCACCGGCAGCACCACCACCGACAGCTGCAGCAGGCTGTCCAGCAGCATCCGCAGCGCGCCGCGCTCGTCGTGCCCGGCCACGTGCTTGCTCATCTTCGAGAACATGATCGTGGTCAGCGGCACGATCAGGATGCCCTGCAGAAACGTGATCAGCCGGTAGGACGAGGTCATCGCCGTCAGCGTGCCCTCCGCCAGGCCGGAAGCCAGCGCATGGTCGATCATGTGGTTCAGCTCGCTGATGCCCATGGAGAACATCGCCGGCAGCGCCAGCACCATCAGCCGGTGGAAGCGCCTGTCCCTGAAATCCAGCATGGGCGAATACCGGAACCAGCCCCGCATGAACGGAATCAGCACCAGCAGCTGCAGGATGTTCGCCGCAAACACGCCCCAGGCCACCGCCTCGATGCCGAAGCTGCCCGAAAACAGCACGGAGGCCAGAATCACGCAGACGCTCAGCGGAAAGCCGGTCAGCTGCGCGGCGATGTACCTCTCCATGGCGTTGAGCAGGCTGGCCACCGAGATGGAGGTCACGTTGAACACCAGCGCCAGCAGCATGATCTGCGTCAGCCTTGCGGTCAGCGCGGCCTTCTCCGGGTCGAAGCCGCTGTACACCAGGCGCACCAGCGGCCCGGCCAGCGCGTACATCACCGCCGACACCGCCAGCGCCGCCAGCGCGAACAGATTGATGGCATTGCTGGCGAAGCGGTTGGAATGGGCCAGGCTGTGCTGCTCCCGCTCCTCCACGTACAGCGGAATCAGCGTGGCCGAGATGCAGGAATTGAACAGGAGCACCGGCAGGTAGAACAGGCTGTACGCCGAGACGTATGCGTCGTTGGCGTAGGTCAGGCCGAAGTAGGCCGTGGTCACCATATCGCGGGCGAAGCCCACCGCCTTGCTGAGGATGATCACCATCGTCACCAGCAGCGTGCTGTGCAGAATCTTCTCTTTGCGTGCCAAGGAAAATGCCTCCGATCATAATTCTTTTTCAGTATAGCACATTCGGGTTAAAAACGATATCACTTCCGCTGGGAAAAATGCGTTTGACCCTGCCGCACGCCTGTGCTATAATGCTTGCATACGGCGCTTGCGCCAATTTACGCAGGATGGAAGGTTCAATATGAATCGGGAAGAGGCAGAAAAGGTGCTCTACTGCGCGATGTCCATCGGCGAGCAGCTGCTGACCTGCGGCGCGGAGGTGAGCCGCGTGGAGGACACCATCCGCCGCATCTGCACGGCCTACGGCGCGACGCGGGTGGACGTGTTTTCCATCACCTCCAGCATCGTGACCACCATGTTCGGCGGAGATTTCGAGTCCGTCACCGAATCGCGGCGCGTGCTGTCCATGCGCAACGATTTCAACAAGCTGGACGAGCTGAACCAGCTCTCCCGCTATATCTGCTCCACCCTGCCCGATCCGGAGGAGATTCCCGGTCGGCTGCGCCGGATCGCCGAAGGCCGGTCCTACAGCTTTTCGCAGCAGCTGCTGGTGTATGCGCTGGTATCCGGCTCCTTCGCCGTGTTCTTCGGCGGCGACTGGAAGGACATGCTGGTCTCCGCAGCCATCGGTGTCCTGCTGAAGTGCCTGGAGGCGTTCATTCGCAGAGGCTCGGTCAACGGGCTGTTCACGGCGCTGCTGTGCTCCAGCGCGGGCGGACTGCTCTCCCACGCGGCGGTGGCGCTGCGGCTGGGCAGTCACGCGGATCTGATCAGCATCGGCAACATCATGCTGTTCATTCCCGGCGTGATGTTCACCAATTCGCTGCGCGATCTGTTCTCCGGCGACACCATCACCGGCCTGATCCGTTTTTCGGAATCGCTGCTGCTGGCGGTCATCGTGGCGCTGGGCTTCACCTTCGCGGGATTCCTGTTTTAAGGAGGGTACGGCATGTCGCCTCTCATTCAGCTCCCCGCGGCGCTGCTGGGCTCGCTGGGCTTCGGCGCGCTGTTCAACCTTCACGGCCGGAAGCTGGCCTTCGCCGCGCTGGGCGGACTGCTCTCGTGGAGCGTCTATCTGGCGGTCGCGCAGCTCACGGACAGCCCCTACGTGTGCGCGTTCATCGCGTCCGTCTCGCTGACGCTGTACGCGGAGGCCATGGCCCGGATCCACCGCACGCCGGTCACCGTGTTTCTGGTCACCGCCGCCGTCCCGCTGATCCCCGGCGCGGGACTGTACCGCTCCGCCAGCGCGCTCATGCTCAAGCACATGGACGCCTTCGCCGAGCAGGGCTCGTACACGCTGCTGTTCGCCGCCAGCATGTCCGCCGGCGTTACGCTGACCACGCTGCTGTTCCAGCTCGCGCTCACCGCCATGCGCCGGCGCCATCCCGCGCGATGAACGCAGGCGCAAATTTAACGCTTCACTCTTGCAAAGCGCGAAAGCTATCATTATAATAGAATGAAACCGGTGCAAAGCAGAACCGTTTTGAAAAGAACCCGTGATTTGTCATCGGATTCCAATTCTCCTTGAGGAGGGATACCCCGTGAATCGCGTTTACAATTTCGCCGCAGGCCCGTCGGCCATGCCCGCAGAGGCCCTTGAGACCGCCGCGCGGGAAATGCTGAATTACAACAACACCGGCATGTCCGTCATGGAGATGAGCCACCGCTCCGGAATGTACCTGGAGATCTTCAACGAGACCGAGTCCCTGGTCCGCGAGCTGATGCACATCCCCGAGGACTACGCCGTGCTGTTCCTGCAGGGCGGCGCAACCGGTCAGTTCGCCGCCATCCCGCTGAACCTGCTCGCCTCCGGCGCGGACTACATCGACAGCGGCAACTTCGCCCACGGCGCTTATGTCGAGGCACAGAAGTACGGCCCGGTGCGCTGCGTCGCCTCCTCCCGGGACGACAACTACACCCACATCCCGGAATGGAACGCCGCAGAGTTCAACCCCGCCGCCGACTACCTTTACATCACCACCAACAACACCATCTTCGGCACCCGCTATGCCGCCCTGCCCGAGACCGGCAGCGTGCCGCTGGTGGCCGACATGTCCTCCAACATCCTCTCCGAGGTCTACGACGTGCGCCGCTTCGGCGTGATCTACGCCGGCGCGCAGAAGAACATCGGCCCTGCGGGCGTGACGCTGGTGATCGTGCGCAGGGATCTTCTGGGCCGCGCCCGGAAGGACTGCCCCAAGGTCATGAACTGGACGCTGATGGCGGACAACGGCTCCATGCTGAACACTCCGCCCACCTACGCCATCTACATGGCCGGTCTGTGCATGAAATGGCTGAAGGCGCAGGGCGGCGTGGAGGGCATCGAGCCGGTCAACATCGAAAAGGCGTCGATCCTCTACAACCTGCTGGACGACAGCGCCTTCTACCGCCCCACCGCCGCGCCCGGCTCCCGCAGCCGCATGAACGTGACCTTCACCACCCCCAGCCCCGAGCTGGACGCGAAGTTTGTGAAGGAGGCCGCCGCCGCCGGTCTGGTCAATCTGAAGGGACACCGCCTGGTGGGCGGCATCCGCGCCAGCATCTACAACGCCATGCCCATCGAGGGTGTGCGCGCGCTGGCGGCATTCATGAAGAAATTTGAAATGGAGAACCTCCGATGAAATACAATGTTCAGACGCTGAATTCCATCTCCCCCGTCTATCACGGAACGCTGAAGGACGCGGAATACCTCGTTGGCTCGAACGTGACCCATCCCGACGCCATCCTCGTCCGCAGCGCGGACATGCACGATTACGCCATCGGTGAAAACCTGCTGTGCGTGGGCCGCGCGGGCGCGGGCGTGAACAACATCCCGCTGGATCGCATGGCCGAGGCCGGCGTGGTGGTGTTCAATTCGCCGGGCGCCAACGCCAACGCCGTCAAGGAGCTGGTGGTCGCCGGACTGCTGCTGGCCAGCCGCCGCATCACCGAGGGCGTGGAATGGTGCAGAACCCTGGCCGACGAGCCGGATCTGGAAAAGCTGGTGGAAAAGGGCAAGAGCCGTTTCGCCGGCCCCGAGCTGGCGGGCAAGACGCTGGGCGTCGTGGGTCTGGGTGCCATCGGCGTGCTGGTGGCCAACATGGGCGTGTCTCTGGGCATGAACGTGCTGGGCTACGATCCGTACATCTCCGTGGATCACGCCTGGAAGCTGTCCCGCTCCGTGGCCCACGCCACCGAACTGAGCGAGGTTCTGGAAAAGAGCGATTACGTCACGCTGCACGTGCCGCTGATGGACTCCACCCGGGGCATGATCGACGCCACCGTGCTGGGTCGCATGAAGCCGGGCGCGGCGCTGCTGAACTTCTCCCGCGGCGGACTGGTGGATACCGCCGCCGTGATCGAAGCGCTGGAGCGCGAACGCCTGCGCGCCTATGTCACCGACTTCCCCTGCCGCGAGCTGATCGGCGTGAAGAACGCCGTGCTCACGCCCCATCTGGGCGCGTCCACGCCCGAGAGCGAGGACAACTGCGTGCGCATGGTTGCCCGACAGATCGACGATTATCTCAAGACCGGCTCCATCGTCAACGCCTGCAACTACCCCAACTGCCCGCTGGGCCCGGTGACCATCCCCCGCATCGCGCTTCTGCACAAGAACGTGCCCAACGTCATCGGCGCGATCACCCAGCACCTGTCCGCCGAGGGGCTGAACATCGAAAACATGGTCAACCAGTCCCGCGGCGCGCTGGCCTACACCGTGGTGGACGTCAGCGCCCGCCCCAGCGACGCGCTGATCGAGCGGCTGCGCGGACTGGACACCAGCTATCGCGTGCGCCTGCTGCTGCCGTGAGGAGAACGCCATGAATACCGCACTGAAAAAGGCCCGCATTCTGCTGCCGGCCGGGAATGTTGAAAACGAACGGTGGGCGGTGATCGCCTGCGACCAGTTCACCGCCCAGCCGGACTACTGGGAAAAGGCGGAAGCCATCGTGGGCGACGCGCCCTCCGCGCTGCGCCTGACGCTGCCCGAGATCTTCCTGCCCGAGCGCGAAGTCCGCACGCCCGCCATCCACGCCGCCATGCGGGATTATCTGGATCGCGGCGCGCTGGAGGAGGCGGTCGACGGTTTTTTGCTGGTGGAGCGCGTCACGCCCTCCGGCGTGCGCCCCGGACTGATGGTCGCCCTCGATCTGGACTGCTACGATTACGCCGAAGGCTCCGCGTCGCTCATCCGCGCCACGGAGGGCACCGTGCCCTCCCGCGTGCCGCCCCGCGCGGCCATCCGCGCCGGTGCGCCGCTGGAGCTGCCCCACGTGATGATGCTGATCGACGACCCCGCGCGCTCGGTGATCGAGCCGCTGTACGCCCGTCGCGAAGCGCTGCGTCCGCTCTACGATTTCGAACTGATGCTGGGCGGCGGCCATCTGCGGGGCTGGGCCGTGGAGGACGAAGACGCCGACGCGGTGTTCGCCGCCGTCGACGCGCTGGCGCAGCGCTGCGGCGGACTGCTGTACGCCGTGGGCGACGGCAACCACTCGCTCGCCGCCGCGAAGCAGTGCTGGATGCGGCTGCGCGAGACGCTGAGCGAAGCGGAACGGGAAGATCATCCCGCGCGCTACGCGCTGGTGGAGCTGGTCAATCTGAACTGCCCCGCGATGATCTTCGAGCCAATTCACCGCGTGCTCTTCCACGTGGATCCCGCCGATGTAACGGCGCGCCTGCGCGCCTGCATGACAGAGAGCGGCGCAACCGAGGGCGGCAGCGATCTGATCGCTTTCGACCGCGACGGCGCGCTGTCCTTCCGAATGGAACAGCATCCGCTGCCCGTGCTCCAGCCCTTCCTGGACGGCTATCTCGCCGAGCACCCCGAGGCGGAGATCGATTACATCCACGGCGACGAGGCGCTGCGCGCGCTGGTCGCCGACCGTCCCGACGCGATGGGCTTCATGCCCCGCGCCTTTGACAAGTCCGAGCTCTTCGGCGCGATCCGCCGCTGGGGCGCGCTGCCGCGCAAGACCTTCTCCATGGGCGAGGCCACCGAGAAGCGCTATTACATGGAGGCGCGCAGGATTCTCTGATCGTTCTTCATGCGAAACGGGCGGGCTTCCCAGGGGCAAGCCGCGCCAATCATCGATGAAAATCGCCTGTAAAGCACTCGGCTTCAAGTGTTTTGCAGGCGAAATTTATGCGGTTCTTCGCGAGACGCCGCGTTCATCCCCCGTTCCCATTTGTTCCTATATATAGACCGGCAGGAATGCATCTCCGCGGGAGCCCTTTCATTTATGGAAACGTTTCTTGCACAAATGCCGGCTGTATGCTATCATAAAATGACCATCATTTCTCAAGGGCGCGAAGTGCGATTCGCTCCCCGCAAGCCTGGAGGCCGCCTATGAACATTCAACCCGCATCCCGACTGAACCACTTTGAAACGGGCGTCTTCGCCGCGCTGGACGAGAAAAAGGCCGCGCTGCTGGCGGAGGGACGCCCGGTCTACAACCTGTCCATCGGCACGCCGGATTTCGAGCCGCCGAAGCACGTCATGGAAGCCGCGCGCCGCGCGTGCGAGGATCCGAAAAACTACCGCTACGCCATCAAGGATCTGCCCGAGCTGACGCAGGCCGTGTGCGATTACTACCGGAGCCGCTTCGGCGTGGCGCTCGCGCCGGACGAGGTGATCTCCGTCCACGGCACGCAGGAGGGCATGGGACATCTGGGACTGGCGCTGTGCAGTCCCGGCGACGCGGTGCTGCTGCCGAACCCCGGCTACCCGATCTTCGAGGCGGGCTCCTGGCTGGGCGGCGCGGAGCTTCTGTTCTATCCGCTGCTGGAGGAAAACGGCTATCTGCCCGACCTGAGCGGCTTCGACGACGGGACGCTGGCCCGCGTGCGATACATCGTCGTGTCCTACCCCTCCAATCCCGTGGGCGCGACGGCCCCGAAGGAGATGTACGTCCGCCTGATCGAATGGGCTCGCGCCCACGACGTCCTCATCGTCAACGACAACGCCTATTCCGACATCATCTACGACGGCGCGGAGGGCTACTCCTTCCTGTCCCTGCCGGGCGCGAAGGAGGTGGGCGTGGAGTTCTTCTCGCTGTCGAAGTCCTTCAATCTGACCGGCGCGCGCGTGTCGTTCCTCATCGGCAACCGGGACGTGCTCAGCGCCATGAATCTGCTGCGCTCCCAGATCGACTTCGGCATGTTCCTGCCCGCGCAGCACGCGGCCATCGCCGCGCTGACCGGCCCGCTGGACGGCGTGCGCGCGCAGTGCATGGAGTACCAGCGCCGCCGGGACGCCTTCTGCGGCGCGCTGCGCGACGCGGGCTGGAACGTCCCGAACTGCAAGGGCACCATGTTCGTCTGGGCGCCCGTGCCGGAGGGCTACGCCTCCGCCGCCGAATTCGTCGGCGCGATGATCGACAGGGCCGGCGTCATCGCCGTGCCGGGCACGGCCTTCGGATCGCTGGGCGAGGGCTACGTGCGCTTCGCGCTGGTGCGTCCCGCAGAGGAGCTGCGCGAAATCGCAGGGATCCTCCGCGATTCCGGCGTGCTGAGCAAAAAGTAATCAGCCCTTCCGCCGGTCGAAAGCGGTCTTTGTGCGGCAGAATGCCGATTGACGATCCCGCCGTTTCATCCTATAATAGAGGCATCACAGCAATACGCTGAAGGAGGATTCCCATGACCGGTCGTGAACATCTGAAATCCATATTGAATCATACGAGCGACCACTGCGGCTTCTGGCACGGCTGCCCCAACCCGGCGAGTACGGAAAACCTCTTCCGCGCGTTCGACGTCAAGGACGACTTCGAGCTGGGCGTGAAGCTGGGCAGCACCTGCCGCTGGATCCAGCCGGAGAGCTTCGGCCTGTACAGGCATCCCGAGGGAAAGCCGATGTTCGACGTGCTCGGCGGTCAGGAGCGCCGCACCCTCAGCCAGGACGGCGTGTTCGCCGAGTGCGAGGACGTGGCCGAGGTGGAGGCCTTCGACTGGCCGGAGGAGAAATACGTCGATTTCGGCCCGACGATTGCGGAAATCGACCGCGCCGTCGCCGCCGGACAGGCGGTGCTCTCCGGCTCCTGGTCCTGCTTTTTCCACAACGTGTGCGACTTCTTCGGCATGGAGAACTACTTCGTGAAGATGTACACGGATCCCGACGTGGTGGAAGCGGTGACGGAGCACGTGGTCGACTTCTATCTGCGCATCAACGAGCGCCTGTTCAGCCAGGTGGGCGACAAGATCGACATGTTCTTCTTCGGCAACGACTTCGGCAGCCAGCTGGACACGCTGATCTCCCCCGAGCTGTTCGACCGCTTCGTGATGCCGGCCTTCGTGAAGTTCACGCAGCAGGCGCATCGCCACGGCATGAAGGTGCTGCTGCACTCCTGCGGCTCGATCTACCGTGTGATTCCCCGGCTGATCGACGCGGGCGTGGACGCGCTGCACCCCATCCAGGCCCAGGCCGCCCGGATGGACGCCGTGACGCTCTCCCGGGAGTTCAAGGACAGGATCGTGTTCGTCGGCGGCGTGGATACCCAGCAGCTGCTGCCCCGCGCCACGCCGCAGCAGGTGCGCGACGAGGTGCACCGCCTGCGCGACCTGTTCGGCCCCAACTACGTCGTCTCGCCCAGCCACGAATCCATCCTGCCCGACGTTCCCTGGCAGAACGTGCAGGCCATGGCCGAGGCCGCTGCGGACTGATCCCCTTCAATTCCGAAAAGCGCCGGCATTTTCACACAGCCAGCGCTTGCTTTTTCGCTTCCGATCGCCATGATTTTACAAAATATTCGGATAGATATTGGAAAATTGACTACATTCGCCGCGACTTGGGGTGTATTATATTACTATATGCAATCATGATGGTAAGCAGTACCTGAATGGAGGCACAGAGTGACGAAAAAAAAGAGAAAGCCGCATACGGCAGGAAATGTGAAGAACGCGACCGGTCTGGGACTGCTCGCGGTAGTTCTGGTTTTGGTCGTGCTGCTGTCGATTCTCCCGGAGCAGAGCACCGGCGGCGCTGCGAGCGCCGGCCCGGTCGCCGAAGCCACGGCGGAGAGTCCGATCCGCTTCAGCGAAATCATGACCTCCAACGCTTCGGCGCTGGTGCGGTCCGACGGAACGCTGCCGGACTGGATTGAACTGGAAAACACGTCGTCGAAGGACGTGACGCTGTCGGGCTATGCGATCATGGCCGGCAACGATCCGGGCCAGATGTACTGCTTTTCCACCGCAGTGCTCCCCGCGGGCGGACGCATCGTGGTCTACGCCGACGGCGGCGACGGCCCGGCGGACGGGGACGTGCATCTCCCGTTCCGGCTGGCGGCCTCCGGCGAGACGCTGACGCTGATGAATGCCGCGGGGCAGGCGGCCGACATCGTTCAAACGCCCTCGCTGGAGAAGGATCAGGTCTACTGCCGCGACGAAAGCGGCCTCTGGCAGACCAGCTTCTCCGCCACGCCGGGAGAGGCCAACCGCATCGCGGCCGCCGCCCTCCCCAGCAGCGTCGATCTGACCGCGGTGGACAGCGGCGTGATCATCAGCGAGGTCATGACCCGCAACGCCACCTATGCGCCGGATGAAAACGGCGAGTTTTTCGACTATGTGGAGCTGACCAACGTCTCCGGCGCGGACGTCAGCCTGACCGGCTGGTATCTGAGCGACGATGCGGCCAACACGGCGCTGTGGCAGTTCCCGGAGGTCTCCTTGCCCGCCGGCGGCAGCCTGATCGTCCACTGCTCCGGCTACGACCGCAGCGTGTCCGGACATCTGCACAGCAGCTTCCGGCTGAGCAGCGACGCGACCACGGTGATCCTGACCCGCAGCGACGGACAGACCGCCTCCACGGCCGAGGTTCCGGCTCTGGAGACCGATCAGGCGTATTCGCTGACCGGCGACGGCTGGACGACGGCCCTCGCGCCTACGCCCGGGCTGGCCAACACCGCGCAGAACGCGCTGTCCGCCGGTGAAAGCATCCGCACGGCCAATGACTCCGGCGTGATCATCAATGAGATCGCCGCGGCCGTCTCCGGCAGCACTCCGGACTGGATTGAATTGTACAACGCCGGCGCCAATCCCGTCGATCTGTCCGGCTGGGGACTCTCCGACAACGCGGCGCGCCCGCGCAAGTGGCAGTTCCCCGAGGGAACCGTGCTTCAGCCCGGTCAGTATACGGCGGTGTTCTGCGACGGCTCGGACAGGGCGGAAAACGGCAAGCTGTTCACCAGCTTCAGTCTGTCCGCCAGCGGCGGCTATTCCGCCACGCTGAGCACGCCCGACGGCACGATCGTCGATCGCGTCTATGTGCCGCAGCAGTACGAGGACGTGACCTACGGCCGCGCGGACGGCGCGGACGGCCTGCGCTACTTCACGCTGGCCACGCCGATGGCCCGCAACGACAGCCAGGCCTATCTGGGCAAGGCGCCCGCGCCCGGCTATTCGGTGCGCGGCGGCATGTTTGAAAGCGGCGAGACGCTGACGGTCTCCCTGAACAGCGACGTCCCCGGCGCGCGCATCTACTACACGCTGGATTCCTCCGATCCCGATGAATCGGACGCGCTGTACACCGGCCCGATCCAGATTTCGGGCACCACCATCCTGCGCACCCGCGTGTACGCGGACGGCTGGCTGGAATCCTTCATGGACACCCAGAGCTATCTCTACGACGTCAACAACGGCGACGGGGTCTACGTCGTTTCGCTCGTGTCCGATCCCGTGAACCTGACCAGTCAGGAGACGGGCATCATGGTCAAGGGCCCGAACGCCTCCGAGAAGCACCCCTACACCGGCGCGAATTTCTGGCAGGACTGGGAGCGCGAAGCCCACGTGGAGATCTACGGCGGGGACGGCAGCGAGCTGCTCAGCCAGGGCTGCGGCATCAAGCTGCACGGCCAGTACAGCCGCGCGGAGTCCCAGCAGGCCTTCAAGGTCATCGCCCGCACCCAGTACGGCTCCAACCGCTTCCCCATCGCGCTGTTCTCCAACCGGGATTACACCGAGTACCAGTCGTTCATCCTGCGCTCCTCCGGCCAGGACACCGGCAAGACCCGCATGCGCGATTCCATTCTCACCGCGCTGGCGGCGGAATCGTCGGTGATGTACCAGGAGACGGAGATCTGCGTGCTGTATCTGGACGGCCAGTACTGGGGCCAGTACAATCTCCGCGAGCGCATCAATCCCGAGTCGATCTGCCAGTTCGAGGGCTGGGAGGGCGACGAGGACGACATCGACCTGGTGAAGGCCAACTCCAACACTATGCAGGGCTCCAATGACACCTTCGCCGAGCTGCTGGCAGCGGTCAAGAAGGCGGATCCCACTGCGGACGCTTTCTATGAAAACCTGGACAAGGCCATCGACATCCGGAATTTCATCGAATACATGGCCGTGGAGATCTTCACCGGCAACACCGACACGCTCAACGTCAAGCGATACCGAAACGCCAACGCCGACGGCAAGTGGCGCTGGATCCTGTTCGACTTCGACTGGGCGTTCACCACGGACACCGATTCCATCAACCGCTGGCTGACGCCCGGCGGCATGGGCGCCAATTCCCGCACGGACAACACGCTGTTCATCGCCTGCATGAAGAACCCCCGCTTCCGCGACGAGTTCCTGACCTACATGGGCGAACAGATGGCCACCACGTTCACCAGCGAAAACGTGGTGCGCATGATCCGCGAGCGGTACGAGATCCTCGAGCCGCTGCTGCCCGATCAGCTGGCGCGCTGGAACACCTCCGAGAGCAAGTATGAAAAGGAGCTGGCCTTCCTGATCAACTACGCGGAGGAGCGCCCGATGAAGCTGCTGAAGTACTTCAGCAATACGGACCACCTGAACCTGACCACGGACGAGATGTATCATTACTTTGGCGACGCGCTGGAAGCCGCTCAGAACTACGGCGCGTAGAGAAGGGGGAAAGAACTTGCAGCAGAAGAGAGCTCAACTGCCCGCGCGGCACGAGCTGAAATACTTCATTCATCCCGCCGAGGTTGAAGCGCTGCGGATTCAGCTCAGAAGGGGCATGGAGCTGGATTCCCACTGCCGCGGCGGCCGCCCCTACGCCATCCGGTCGCTGTACTTCGACGACATCGAGGACAGCGCCTACTTCGACAAGGTGGGCGGCGTGATGCACCGCGACAAGTACCGCATCCGCATCTACCGCTACTCCGACGCGGAGATCTTCCTGGAGCGCAAGCGCAAGCTGGGCGATCTGATCCAGAAATCCTCCGTGCAGATCACCCGCAGGCTCTGCGAGCAGATCATCTCCGGCGACCCGAGGGGATTGTACCGCTCCAACAATCCGCTTTTGCAGGACATGTTCGTGCAGATGCGCACGAAGCTGCTGCGGCCCAGCGTGATCGTGGACTACCAGCGCGAGGCCTATCTGCATCCGGCGGAGAACGTGCGCATCACCTTCGACCTCAGGCTGCGCTCGGGACTGCACAGCACGGATCTGTTCAACGCGGACATCCCCGTGATCAGTCCGCTGGACGAGAAGCTGGAAATTCTCGAGGTCAAATACGACAACTACCTGCCCGACCACATCCAAAAGCTGCTGGCGGGAACCCGCGCGGAGCGCAGCGCCGTTTCGAAATACGTGCTCTGCCGCCGCTTCGAGCCGCTGGGCGGCGGCGGCTTCGACTGATCTGACGTGCATGACTTCCCGCAATGCGGAAGTGAAAATGATGGAGGAGGAAATACCGATGAACAACCTGACTGCCGATCTGACGAGCTCCATGACGCTGGGCGTCTCCTCGATTCTGACCATTATCGTGTCCATGCTGCTGGCCGTAGTGCTGGGCTACGGCATCGCGTGGGTCTATCGCCGCAACTATCGCGGCGTGATGTATTCCAGCAACTTCGCCATGACGCTGATCATGATGACGCTGATCACCACCCCCGTGGTGCTGTGCATCCGCAATTCCATCGCGCTGTCCATGGGCATGGTGGGCGCGCTGTCCATCGTGCGCTTCCGCACCGCGGTGAAGGATCCGCTGGACACGGCCTACATGTTCTGGGCGCTGACCACCGGCATCCTGCTGGGCGCGGGCCAGTATCTGCTCACCGCCGTCTCCGTGGTGTTCATCGCGCTGCTGCTGACCCTGCTGGTGAACATCCAGGCCAAGGGCGTCAACAGCTATCTGCTGGTGGTGCGCATGACCGAGGAGGCCGAGCGCCCCGTCAGCCAGATCGTCGGCAGCATCCGCATCCAGAAGCTCAAGTCCAAGAATGTCTCCAGCGCTGGCATCGAGATGACCTATGAGGTGCGCCTGGACAAGCCCGAGGCCGTGCTGAACAAGATTCACTCCATCCGCGGCGTGCAGGACGCCACGCTGGTGTCCTATCAGGGCGAGGCCGCATAAGCTCCATTCCAAAGGATCATCCCGCGCTGGGCGCGGGAATAAGGAGGGAATCCCGTGTCGCAATACAAGCGCCCGGTCAGACCGGGCGGAAGCCGTCCGGCTTCCGAGCAGCGCCCCGCCGTGCCGGTACGCCGGGTTGCTCCAGCGGGCGCGCCTGCCGGACAGAACCGTCCCGCCGCGCCGTCGGGAACCGCGCGCCCCGCGCAGCCGGTTCGGCCCGCCGCGCCGCAGTACCGGCCCCGGCGTTCCGTGCGGCTGCCCTATGACTTCGGTCGGCTGGTGGGCATTTCCATCGCGGTGCTGGCGCTGGGCGTGGCGGCGCATCTGCTGTGGCCCAACGGGCTCTCCGTGAACCCGGACAAGGGCGCGGTGGCAGCGTCCTCTACCGTGTCCGAGATTCACGGCAGCGGCCCCATCCGCATCAACGAACTGATGAGCAGCAACGACAGCACCGCCGTGGACGACAACGGCCTGACGTCGGACTGGATCGAGGTGGCCAACGTGAGCGACCGCGCCGTCAATCTGTCCGGCTATACGCTGGGCAAGAATGAGCGCGCCTCCAATGTGTTCACCTTCCCGGATCACACGCTGCAGCCCGGCGAGTGCGCCATCGTCTACGCGGACAGCACGCTTCAGCAGGAGACCGGCCGCGCCTATCACGCGCCCTTCCGGCTGTCGTCTCAGGGCGGCACGCTGATGCTGTTCAATCCGTCGGGAACGGCGGTGGATTCGGTGAACTTCCCGGCGATGACCGCCGACATGGCCTATGTGCGCCAGGATCAGGCCGCCTGGTCGGTCAGCAGCATGGCCACGCCCGGCATGGCCAACACCGCCGAGAGCTACACCGCGCTGCATCAGCCGCGCACCGACGCCGGCGTGGAGATCACCGAAATCGTGTCCTCGAACTCCCGGTACGCGCCGGATGAGAACGGCGAGTTCCACGATTACTTCGAGCTGCACAACGCCACCGGCGCGGCGATCGACCTCAGCGGCTGGTTCGTGTCCGACGCCGTGGGCCAGCCCACCAAGTGGCGGCTGCCCGAGGGCTTCGTCCTTCAGGCGGACGAGTACCGCATCGTGTACGCCTCCGGTCTGAACCGCCGGGACGCGGATCACCCCCACGCCAGCTTCAGCCTGAGCACCGAGGGCGAATCCGTCCTGCTGTCCGACGCGAAGGGACAGGTGGCCGACCGCGTGGACTTTGACCTGATGAAGCCGGACACGTCCTGGAGCAAGGGCGCGGACGGCGCGTGGTCCACTGCGGAGCCCACGCCCGGCGCGGCCAACTGACCCATCCACCCCAAACAGAACAGCGACCTTCGGACGCATACCGTCCGCAAGGCCGCTGTCTTTGTATTTGGGAGAGATGCGCCCGTCCAAACGCCGGTTCCGTTTCATCGGCCCGCGAAACAGCTCCCGCCGGTCGCGGCGACTCCCCTGATCCGGGAGACCGCTTCGACGGCGGGAGCTGTCTGGTTTTGGGAAGAGGTTGGTCAGATCGCCACGGTGACCGAGCGCTTCATGCCGAAGATATAATAGCGGATTTCGACGGTGCGCGGCGCGTCCGCAGCGGCGGTCGTGATCAGCTTCAGGTTGACCTGACCGGTCGAGCGCGCCGGGAGGGACGACGCTTCCCCCGTCAGCGAATAGACGGCGATATCGCCCTGCGCCGGGGCCAGCGTCAGATCGATCCACTCCGCGTCGAACAACCCGTAGTTGGACAGCGTGATCGTGACGTCCATCAGCGTGCAGCCGTCGGCGCTGGACGGCGCCTCGCCGAACTGCCGGGGCGCTCCGCCGGAGGCCAGGATGTTCTGAATGGACGCAAATGCGTCCGGCTGGTCGGCAGCGGCCACGGCGGCCTTCCGGGGCTGCGCCCTCAGCGTGCCGCCGATGAAGAAACAGGCGACGAAGGCAATCAGCAAAATCAGGATTGCCAGCAGCACGATGTTCAGCTTTTTCATGTTCCACCTCTGATTTTTTCCGGAACGGACAACGTTCCATGCCCCTATCATACCATGCGCCGGACGGACTGTCCATATCCATTTTCTTTTTTCACATTCCCGACACAGGGTATGTTTGTAATTTGACATAGAATCTGGTATAATAGAATGGGTAGATTTGAAGGAGGACAAATGGATGGCCGGAAAGATCGTTTTGCTGGATGGATACAGCCTGATGTACAGGGCATTCCACGGACTGCAGGCCCCGATGACCGCGCCGGACGGCACGCCGACAAACGCCGTGCACGGATTCATGATGATGCTGATGAAGGTCATCGAGGAGGAGCAGCCGGAGTACCTGGCCGCAGCCTTCGACATGCACGCGCCCACGCTGCGCCACCTTCGCTATGCGGACTACAAGGGCACCCGCAAGCCCATGCCCGACGAGCTGCGCGCGCAGGATCCGATCATTCGCGAGCTGATCGGACGGATGCGCATCCCGATTCTGGAGCTGGAGGGCTACGAGGCCGACGACATTCTCGGCACAGTCTCCGCCGCCTGCGAGCGCGAGGGCCGTGAAGCGGTGCTGGTCACCGGCGACCGGGATTCGTTCCAGCTGGCGGGCAAGAAGACGACCATTCTCTATACCAAAAAGGGCATCACCGACACCGTGCGCGTGACGCCCGAATACATCCGGGAAACCTACGGCCTTGCGCCCGCGCAGCTCATCGACGTCAAGGGGCTGATGGGCGACGCCTCGGACAACATCCCCGGCGTGCCGGGCGTGGGCGAAAAGACCGCGCTGAAGCTGATCGCGCAGTACGGAAGCCTGGAGGAAACGCTCGCCCGCGCGGAAACCGAGCAGAAGGGCAAGCTGCGGGAACGGCTCATGGAACACCGCGATCTGGCCATGATGAGCAAGGATCTGGCCACCATCGACCGCGCCGCGCCGATCCCGTTCTCCCCGGACGATCTGAAGCTGGGCGACGTGAGCGGCGGTCTGCCGCGCCTGCGCGAGCTGCGCCTGAACACCGTCGTTCGGCGCGTGGTTGAGGTGGCGAAGCTCGTCTCCCCGCTCTCGGCTCCCGAACCGGCTGCGCCGAGGAAGGATCTTCCGGAAATCGAGACGCTGCCCGACGCGGCGGCGCTGGGCGCGCGCTGTAACGAGCTGGCAGGGACGGCGCGATGGACGGCCCTCTCCATCGGAGCGGACTTCACCGTCGCCACCGACGCGGCGCGGCTGCAGGTGCATCTGGGCGGCGATCTGCTCTCCGCAGGCGTGACCGAGGAGGAATGCCTGAACGCCGCTTCCCCGCTGCTGGAATCGGACTGCGAGAAGATTCTGTACGACGTCAAATCCCTGCCGACTGACCTGAGCCGGATGCGCGGGCCGATCGCAGACGTGATGCTGGCCGCCTACGCGCTCAATCCCCAGCGCCCGTCCTTCGCGGCGAAAGCGCTGTGCGAAGCCGAGGGCGTGGAGGACTTCGACGCGCACCCCGCCACGGCGCTTCGGGAGCTGAATCTGCGCCAGCAGGAGCAGCTGGAGGAAACCGGTCTGACGCGCATCTACCGTGAAGTGGAGCTTCCTCTGGCCTACGTGCTGCGGGACATGGAACGGGAGGGCTTCCTGGTGGACGCCGACGCGCTGGAGGCGCTGGGCAAGACCTTCCGCGCCCGCATCGCCGAGCTGGTGGACGAAATCGCCGCGCTGTCCGGCGAGCGGATCAATCTGAACTCGCCGAAGCAGCTGGGCGAAATGCTGTTCGACCGCATGGGTCTGCCCGCGCCGAAGAAGACCTCCCGGGGCTATTCCACCAGCGCCGAGGTACTGGAGCAGCTGGCGGAAGATCATCCCGTCTGCGCGAAGATCCTGGAATACCGCAAGTATCAGAAGCTGGAATCCACCTATATCGAATCGCTGCTGACGCTGCGGGATGAAAACGGCCGCATCCACACCCGGTTCGATCAGGTCGCCACAGCCACGGGCCGCATCAGCTCCGCCGAGCCGAACTTGCAGAACATCCCCGTGCGCACCGAACTGGGCCGCGAGATCCGCCGGGCGTTCGTGGCGAAGCCGGGCTGCGCGCTGGTGGACGCGGACTATTCCCAGATCGAACTGCGCGTGCTGGCGCACATCTCCGGCGACGAGACCATGTGCGAGGCGTTCCGCGAGGGTCAGGACATCCATGCCCGCACGGCGGCGGAGGTCTACGGCGTGCCGCTCGCCGAAGTGACCGGCGCAATGCGCTCGGCCTCCAAGGCGGTCAACTTCGGCATTGTCTACGGCATCTCCGATTTCACGCTGGCGAAGAACATCTCCGTCAGCCGCGCCGAGGCGAAGGCGTTCATCGAGCGCTACTTCGAGCGCTATCCCGGCGTGAAGCGCTACATGGACGGCGCGGTGGCCGAGGGGCGCGAGAAGGGCTACGTCTCCACCATGATGGGACGGCGGCGGTATCTGCCGGAGCTGTCCAGCCCGAACTACAACCTGCGCGCCTTCGGCGAGCGCTGCGCCATGAACAGCCCCATTCAGGGCACGGCGGCGGATATCATCAAGCTGGCCATGGTGGCGGTGGCGAAGGCGCTGAAGGAGCAGGGACTGAAGGCGAAGCTGATTTTGCAGGTGCACGATGAACTGATCATCGAAGCGCCGCTGGACGAGGTCGATGCGGTCAAGGCGCTGCTGCGGGACTGCATGGAGAACGTGGTTTCGCTGAAGGTGCCGCTGAAGACGGACATATCCACAGGAGGCGACTGGCGTGCATGCAAATAAACCCTTTATTCTGGGGCTGACGGGCGGCATCGGCTGCGGAAAATCCGAAGCCGCGGCCTGCCTGAGGAGCCTCGGCGCAGCGCATGTGGACGCGGACGCGATCTCGCGGGCGCTGACCGCCCCCGGCGGCGAAGCGCTGCCCGCCATCCGCGAGCGATTCGGCGACGGCGTGTTTTATCCGGACGGAACCCTCGACCGCGCAGCGCTGGGACAGATCGTGTTTGATTCCGCGCCCCACCGCCGACTGCTGGAGGGCATTCTGCACCCGCTGGTTCAGCATCGCGTGCTCTCGGAGATCCAGGCGGCGGGCGAGCGCGGCGACCGCGTGGTGGTGCTGGACGTGCCGCTGCTGTTCGAGACGGGCATGGACGTGCTGTGCGACGAAACCTGGGCGGTCACCGCCGACGCCGAAACGCAACTGATCCGGGTGATGTCCCGGGGGTTCACCGCAGAGCAGGCGCAGGCGCGCATCGACAGCCAGATGTCCGCGGAGGAGCGCAGCGCCCGCGCAACCAGAACGATCAACACAAACCGGCCGATCGACCGCACGCAGGCGGAGCTGACATCGATGTACCAGCAGCTCCTCAAGCGGCTCGGCTGAGTTCAGGGAGGGACAGATGACCAACAAAAGACGAAAGAGGCGCGCCCGCCGCGCCCGCATGGGATTGAGGATCGCGCAGACGCTGATCATCGCGGTGCTGGTGCTGGGCATCGGCGGACTGGGCGTATGGCTGCTGTGGGATCACCGGCCGGACATGACGATCACCACCTATCCGGTGGAATACGAGGATCTGATCCGCCGGTACGCCGAGGAAAACGGACTCGAACCGGCCTATGTGGCCTCGGTCATCCTGGCCGAGTCCAGCTATCGGGCGGAGGCCGTTTCCAGCGTGAACGCCCAGGGACTGATGCAGATTCTTCCCTCCACGGGCGAATGGCTGTCCGGCAAGTTCGACGAGAACTACGTGGAGGGCTGCCTGTTCGACCCCGAGACCAACATCCGCTACGGCTGCTGGTATCTGGGCTTCCTGATGCGCCGGTATGACGGCGATATGCGCTGCGCGTCCTCGGCATATCATCAGGGACAGGGCACGGTGGATCAGTGGCTGGAGAATCCGGAGTACAGCGCCGACGGCAGGACGCTGAGCGTCATCCCCTCGGACGCAACCCGGACGTATGTGGACAGAATCCTGAAATACTATGAAAAGTACGAGGAAATCTATGCGTAAGATTCGATCCATGCTGGCGCTGCTGCTGGCGCTGCTGACGCTGACCGGCGCGAGCGCCGAGGAGGGGATGCTGGCCGGGGATCTGGCCGGAGACTTCAGCGCGATCGACGGCGGGCAGGCCGAAGCGCCGGCGGCGGATATGACGGATATCTACGACGCCGATCTGCTGGTCGGCTATGTGGCCGCCGCCGGCGCGCGGCTGAATCCGTTTCAGTGCAACGAGCGGGATCTGGTGAGCCTGAACCAGCTGGTATTCGAATCGCTGGTGGCGCTGGACGACAGCCAGAAGCCCTCCCCCATGCTGGCCGACAACTGGGAGCATCAGGAGAAGGTGTGGAAGTTCACGCTGCGCAGTGGCATCACCTTCCACAACGGCGCGGAGCTGACCGCCTACGACGTGCAGGCCACCTACGAGCAGTTCGTTCAGATGGACGACGCCGACAATCCCTACACGCCCCGGCTCAAGCAGCTGATCTCCCGGATGCAGGCCGTTGACGAACGCACGCTGGCCGTGGAGGGCAAGTACGAGGGCTACATCACGCTGTACGCCATGGACTTTCCGGTGATCCAGTCCTCCACGCTGTACGACGACATGCCCCGCGGCACCGGCCCGTTCTGGTATGTGCGCTATGACATCGACAGCGCGGTGCGCATCGAGGCCAATCCGCTGTGGTGGAAGCAGCCGCCCACGCTGGGCTCCGTCACCTTCTGCCGCTATGAGACTTCCGGCGACGCCATCGAGGCGCTGCAGACCAGCCGCGTGGAGATGCTGTCCACCCGCAGCTCCAACGCCGCCCTCTGCCGGAAGCTGTCCAACCTCACCTCCATGGACTACGGCTCCGCCACCTATGAGATGATGGTGCCCAACCTGGCTTCCACCTCGGAGATGTCCGACGTCCGGACGCGGCAGGCCGTGATGTACGCCATCGACCGCTCGGTGATCGCCTCCAACGCCTATCTGGACATGGCCATCCAGAGCGAGGTGCCCATTCTGCCGGGCACATGGCTCTACGAGAGCCAGAGCGCCCAGTATTATTACAGCCCGGAGCGCGCGCTGCAGCTGCTCTATGACGCCGGATGGGCGGATCTGAACGGCGATATCACGCTGGACAAGCTGGAGGGCATCCGCCTCAGAGAGCTGGAGGTCAACATCATCACCTTCAACGACTCCACCACCTCCATGCGCGAAAACGCCGCCAATCTGATCGCCGACTATCTGACGACCGTGGGCTTCCGGGTCAGCGTCGAGGTGATGAGCAAGGATACGCTGAAAAAGCGGATCAAGAACGGCGAATACGATCTTGCGCTCATCGGCGCGAATCTGAGCGAAATTCCGCTGCTGACGGCGCTGCTCGGCACGGACGGCAATCTGAACTTCAACAACTACACCAGCACGTCCATGGACGCGCTCCTCACCCAGACGACCACCGCCGCGGACGAGGCCGGCATGAAGCAGGTGTACAGCCAGCTGCAGCTGCAGCTGGTGGAGGAGCTGCCCGTGATGGGCCTGCTGTTCCGGGCGGGCACGGTGCTGTCCAGCCGATCGCTGGGCGGTCTGACCGGCATCCGCGCGATGAACGTGTTCCGCGGGCTGGAGTATCTGAGCAACTGAGCATTTTCGAATCGTCCGGCGGCGGGTCTGCGGAGAACAGCTGTCCTTCCGCCGCTGCATCCATCAAAGGAGAATCGCTATGGAGTGTCTTGAGCGGATCCGGCAGACGCCGGGTCGCGTGGGGTTTTACTATCGCCCGCTGGGCGGAGAGCCAGTCATGTTTCAGGCGGACGAGCCGCTGATCGCCGCCAGCGTGATCAAGCTGCCGGTCATGGCGGAGGCGTTCCGCCGCATTCAGACCGGCGAACTGGATCCGGCGGAGGAGATCGAAATTCGCCCGGAGGACAAGATGCCCTCCTGCGGCGCGCTCACCTACATGCACGACGGGCTCAGAGCGACGGTGATGGATCTGATCACGCTGATGATCATCTTAAGCGACAACACCGCCACCAATCTGCTGATCGACCGGCTGGGCATGGCGCGCGTCAATCAAACCATGGAAGAGATGGGCATTCCCGGCGTCTGCCTGCGCAGAAAGCTGTTCGACGCGGAGAAGTCCCGACAGGGCGTGGAAAACACCGTCACCGCCCGGGGAATCGGTCTGCTGCTGGAGCGCATCGCCCAGGGCGAGCTGCTGGGCGGCGCGTCCGACCGGAAGATGATGGAGATCCTGGGTAGCCAGCGCCTGAACGGCAAGCTGCCCTTCTTCCTGCACAGCATGAACGTCCCCGTGGCCCACAAGACCGGCGAGGACGATGGAATCACCCACGACGTGGGCGTGATCCGGGCGAAGCGGCCCTTCGTCGTCTGCCTGCTGTCCAACGGGGTGGACGTGCCCCGGTTCGAGCGGCTGATTCAGGACGCGGCGCTGGAGCTCTGCGCGATCAACAACCGCTGAGATCAGACGCGCGCTTCCCCGCGCGTTCCTCACACAAATCGTCTGTACATTTCCACTGCGCCCGCGGCGCGGACGGCGTTCGCCGAATGCTCCGCCCGGACGGACGCGAAGGAGCGAGAAACATGAGAATCGTAATCAAAGTGGGCACCTCCACGCTGGCGCACCGCACGGGCAGGATGAATATCCGCCGCGTGGAGGCGCTGTGCAAGGTGCTCAGTGACGTGAAAAACGCAGGACACGAGGTGATTCTCGTGTCATCGGGCGCAATCGGCATGGGCGTGGGCAAGCTCTCGCTGAAGGAGCGCCCGAAGGACATCCCCACCAAGCAGGCCGCCGCAGCCGTGGGCCAGTGCGAGCTGATGTACACCTACGACCGCCTGTTCTCCCAGTACAACCACACCGTCGCTCAGGTGCTGCTCACCGGCAGCGACGTGGAGGACGAGGGTCGGCGCAATCACTTCCACAACACCATGTTCCGCCTGCTGGAGCTGGGCGCGCTGCCCGTGATCAACGAAAACGACACCGTCGCCACCGACGAGATCGTCATCGGCGACAACGACACCCTGGGCGCCATCGTGGCCACCACCGTGGAGGCCGACCTGCTGATCCTGCTCTCGGACATCGACGGGCTGTACACCGCCGATCCCCGTCGCGATCCCCAGGCCAGGCTGATGCCGGTGGTGGAGGCGCTGACGCCGGAGGTGATGGCGCTGGCGGGCGGCAACGGCTCCGCGCTGGGCACCGGCGGCATGGTCACCAAGCTGCGCGCGGCGAAGCTCGTCACCCAGGAGGGCATCGACATGGTCATCGCCAACGGCGAACAGCCGGAGATCATCTATCAGATCCTCGACGGCGCGCCGGTGGGCACCAGATTCATCGGGAGGAAGACAAAATGACGACGCTTGAAATCATGAAGTCCGCCCGCGCAGCCTGGCCGAAGCTCTGCGCCGCGGATTCGCAGACGAAGAACGCCGCGCTGATCGCCATGGCGGAGCAGCTGCTCTGCGCGCAGGCGGAAATTCTCGCGGCCAATCAGGAGGATCTCGAAGCCGCCAGGGGCCATGTGTCCGACGTGATGCTCGACCGGCTGCGCCTGACGCCCGAGCGGCTGGAGGGCATGGCCGACGGCGTGCGCCAGGTGGCACAGCTGCCGGATCCTGTGGGGCGCGTGATCTCCCGGGTGGAGCGGCCCAACGGCATGATCATCGAAAAGACCGGCGTGCCCATGGGCGTGATCGCCATCATCTACGAGAGCCGTCCCAACGTCACCAGCGACGCGGCCGCGCTGGCGGTCAAGAGCGGCAACGCCTGCGTGCTGCGCGGCGGCAAGGAGGCGTTCCGGTCGGCCAACGCCATCGTCCGGGCGCTTCAGAAGGGGCTCGCGAAGGCGGGACTGCCGGAGACGCTGGTGCAGCTGGTGCAGGACACGACCCGTCAGAGCGCCAACGAACTGATGACCGCCGTGGGTCTCATCGACCTGCTGATCCCCCGGGGCGGCGCGGGTCTGATCCGCGCGTGCACCGAAAACGCAAAGGTGCCCTGCATCCAGACCGGAACGGGCATCTGCCACGTCTATGTGGACGTCTCGGCGGATCAGGACATGGCGCTGGATATCATCGAAAACGCCAAGACCAGCCGTCCCTCGGTGTGCAACGCCGAGGAGGTCTGTCTGGTGCATCGGGCCATCGCGGCGGAATTCCTGCCGAGGCTGAAAGAGCGGCTGGTGGACGACCGCGCGGCGGCGGGCAAGACGCCCGTGGAGCTGCGTCTGGACGAGGCTGCGGCGCGGATCATCCCGGGAACCCCCGCCGGAGAGGCGGACTTCGACACCGAATTCCTGGATTACATTCTCGCGGTCAAGGTCGTGGACGACGTGCAGTCCGCCGTGGCGCACATCGCCGCCCATTCCACCGGACACAGCGAGGCCATCGTGGCGAAGGACGAAGCGGCGCAGCGCGCGTTTACCTCCGGCGTGGACAGCGCGGCGGTGTACGTGAACTGCTCCACCCGCTTCACCGACGGCGGCGAGTTCGGCCTGGGCTGCGAGATGGGCATCTCCACCCAGAAGCTCCACGCCCGCGGCCCGATGGGACTGGAGGAGCTGACCACCTACAAGTACGTCATCCATGGAAACGGACAGGTGCGTTGAGAAAAACGTCTGACGATCCATCGACGCACGGACAAAGCATCGCGGGCGGCGCCTTTTACAGGCTCCGCCCGCTGCTCTGCGGCGGCATCATGAAAAACGAAAGCAGGATTGGATGAACAAAAACGCAAGAGGCATTCTCTGCACGCTGTCGGGCGGCGCCCTGTGGGGCTTCTCCGGCGCGTGCGGACAGTATCTGTTTACCCATTATCAGGTGGATTCCGCATGGCTGACGGTGGTGCGCATGGTCACGGCGGGCGTGCTACTGACGGCGGTGAATCTGTCCCGGAGCGGAAAGAAAGCATTGGCGATCTGGCATGATCGTCGGGACGCGCTTCGGCTGGTCGTCTTCGCACTGCTGGGGCTGGTCTTCAGCCAGTACGCCTATCTGACCTCCATCGGGTATTCCAACGCCGGCACGGCCACGGTGCTGCAATATCTGGGACCGGTGCTGATCATGGCGCTGGTGTGCGCATACAGCCGGAAGCTGCCCGACGGACGCGAGACCGCATCCATCGTACTGGCGGTGGGCGGCACCTACCTTCTGGCCACCCACGGCGATCCGGGAACGATGGCGCTCTCCCGGGAGGGACTCATCTGGGGACTGCTGTCGGCTGCGAGTCTGGCGCTGTATACGCTGCTGCCCGCAGGCATCATCCCCCGATGGGGCAGCGTCACCGTCACCGGCTGGGCGATGCTGCTGGGCGGAATCGTATTCGCCTGCGCCATACGGGTGTGGACGATTCCCGTGGCGCTGGACGTGTACGGCTGGCTCGCGACGGGCGGCGTGGTCGTGATGGGCACGGTACTGGCGTATACGCTGTACCTGCAGGGCGTGGCCGACGTCGGCGCGGTGCGCGCGAGCATGCTGGCCAGCGTCGAACCGGTCTCCGCCACGCTGTTCTCCGTGCTCTGGCTGGGCACGCAGTTCCAGTGGATCGATCTGCTCGGCTTCGCCTGTATCATGACGACGGTCTTCCTGCTGGCCAGGAAGAAGTGATCCCGCCTTGCAAAGGCTCCATATGAAAGCCAGCGTCTCAGGACGCTGGCTTTTGCAATGCGCAGATACCTTCTTCAGAACTTAACACGCTCAGATTCCCCGGGGGAATTGACATCGCCCTCACTCCGGATTATAATAAAACATAGTTACGCAACATTGTTGCACAACCATGTTACCATTCCAAATTCACAGGAAAGGGATCGAGGATATGCCGCCCAAACCGAAATTTACAAGGGAAGAAATCGCAGCGGCCGCGCTGGAGATCGTGAAGGAATCGGGCGTGGACGCGCTGACGGCGCGCAATCTGGGCGAACGGCTGGGCACGTCGTCCCGGCCCATCTTCACGGCGTTCAAGAGCATGCGCGAGGTGAAATGGGCGGCCCGCGAGCTGGCGCTGCGCGAGTTCGAAGCGTACATCGGCGATTTCTCCGGGTACACGCCCGCGTTCAAGCGCATCGGCATGCTGATGGTGAGCTACGCCATCCATGAGCCGGAGCTGTACAAGCTGCTGTTCATGCAGGAGCACGCCGAGGGCCAGCGCTTCGAGGACACCATCCGCGATCTGGGCAGCATGACGGACATCTGCACCATGCTCATCCAGCGGGACTACGACCTCTCGCCGGAGGAGGCCTACGTGCTGTTCGAGCAGATGTGGGTGCACGCCTTCGGCATGGGCGCGCTGTGCGCCATGAAGGTCTGCGACTTCACCGAGGAGGAGATCGCCCAGAAGCTGGGGCAGATCTTCACCGGAATGGTGATGATGATCCAATCCGGCGGACTGAACAGCGCCGTCGTCCGTCCGGTGCCCGCCGATTCCGACGAAAGCGCCCGGTTATCCGGGCAATCGATTCCAGGAGGACAAACATCATGCTGAAAATTGAGCATCTGACCAAGACCTACGGCGACAAGCGCGCCGTGGACGATCTCTCGCTGCACATCCATCCGGGCGAAATCTACGGCTTCATCGGCCACAACGGCGCGGGCAAGACCACCACCATCAAATCCGCCTGCGGCCTGCTCCGCTTCGATTCCGGAATTGTCACCATCGACGGCATCTCGCTGAAGAAGGATCCGCTGGCCTGCAAGGCCCGGCTCGCCTACATCCCGGACAATCCGGATCTCTATGAATTCATGACCGGCATCCAGTATCTGAACTTCGTGGCCGACGTGTTCCGCGTCAGCGCGGAGGATCGCCAAAGCCGCATCCGCGAATACGCGGACGCCTTCGAGCTGACCGGCGATCTCGCGCAGCCGATCTCCGCCTATTCCCACGGCATGAAGCAGAAGCTGGCCATCATCTCCGCGCTGATCCACGAGCCCAGGCTGATCGTCATGGACGAGCCCTTCGTGGGCCTGGATCCCAAGGCGTCCCATCTGCTGAAGGAGCTGATGCGCGGGCTGTGCGACCGCGGCGGCGCGATCTTCTTCTCCACGCACGTGCTGGAGGTGGCCGAGAAGCTCTGCGACGAGGTGGCCATCATCAAGGGCGGCAAGCTCGTGAAATCCGGCACGATGGAGGAGGTCAAGGGCGACGCCTCCCTGGAGGACGTGTTCCTGGAACTGGAGGACGACCATGCTTAAAACGCTGATGAAAAAGCAAATGATGGAGCTGTTCTCCTTCTTCTGGCTGGACAAGAAAAAGAATCGGAAGCGCACCGGCATGCGGCTGGCGGCGGGCATCGCGATGTATGCGGCGCTGTTCGGCGTGATCGCGGGAATCTTCGTGGGCATGTCGCTGATGCTGTGCAAGCCGCTGACCGCTGTGGGCATGGACTGGCTGTACTTCACGCTGACGGGACTGGTGGGCGTGGTGCTGGGCGTGTTCGGCAGCGTGTTCAACACCTATGCCGGACTCTATCTCTCCAAGGACAACGATCTGCTGACGTCCATGCCCATTCCGCCCCGGATCATCCTGACGGCGCGGCTTTCCGGCGTATACGCCATGGGCCTCATGTACGAGCTGCTGGTGATGCTGCCGGCGCTGGGCGTATACGGGGTCGTGGCGAAGCCCGGGATTGCAGCGGTACTGTGCGCGCTGTGGACGACGCTGATGCTGTCCGTGTTCGTGCTGACGCTCTCGGCGATTCTGGGATGGTTCGTCGCGCTGATCAGCGCAAAGGCGAAACACCGCAGTCTGCTGGTGGTGGTGCTGTCGCTGGCGTTTCTGGGCGGGTACTACTATCTCTACGGAAAGGCCTATCAGATGCTGCTGGACATCGCCAGCGATCCCACCGCGACGGGCAAGGCCATGATGCGCATCCAGCCGCTGTATCTGCTGGGCCGCGGCGCGGCGGGCGACCTGCCGTCGCTGCTGCTGCTGACCGGCATGGTGCTGGCGCTGTTCGCCGCCATGATGCTGGCGCTGGCGCGAAGCTACAACCGCATCGTCACGGACAAGCGCGGCGAAGTCAAGGCCCGCTATCGCGAGCGCCCCGCCGCCATGCGCTCCGTGGACGGCGCGCTGCTGTTCAAGGAGATGCGCCGCTTCCTCGGCAGTCCCAACTACATGCTCAACTGCGGCCTGGGCTGCGTGTTCATGCTGATCGGAATGGCCGCGCTGCTGATCAAGGCCGACGCCGTCCGGGAGATGCTGGCGATGTTTGCCGAGGGCAATGAATCGATGCTGCCGCTGCTGGCCGCCGCAGCCATCTGCGCGCTCGCCTCCATGAACGATCTCGCCGCGCCTTCGGTGTCGCTGGAGGGCAAGAGTCTGTGGCTGGCGCAATCCCTGCCCGTGCCCGCGGCGAAGGTTCTGTCCGCCAAGCTGCGCCTGCACCTGATCTTCACGCTGATCCCGGCGATGCTGCTGACGGCCGGCGCCGCAATCGTGCTGAAGCCCGAGCCCGTGCTCGCCGCGCTCCTGTTCGCCTCGGTGATCGCGTTCGTCCTGTTCATGGCCGCGCTCGGACTGACGCTGAATCTGAAGATGCCCAACCTGAACTGGACGAATGAGATCGTTCCCATCAAGCAGAGCGCCAGCGTGACCATCGCGCTGCTCGGCGGCTGGGCGCTGGTGGCAGCGCTTGCGGCGGTCTGCGGACTGCTGCGCGCCAGGCTCTCCCCCGCCGTCTTTCTGCTGGGCGCAACCGCGCTGCTGCTGGCGGCCTACGCCCTGCTGCGGCAGTGGATCCGCACGCGCGGCGCGCATATCTTCGAATCGCTGTAAAGGATCGCTATGAAAACGCAAACCAGGATCATTCTCGCGCTGTCGCTGATCGCCCTCGCGGCGGTCATCCTTCTGACCGGAATCGCACGTCCCGGGCAGTCGCGCTATTCGCGGATCGGAAACGACGACAGCCTCCACGTGGAATTCCACCCGCTGAACACCGTGCTGAGCGAAAGCTATCCCCTTTCACAGGGGGACGCGGTGGAGATTACCGTAAACTGCGACGCCGGTGCGCTGCACGTCTGCGTCGGACTCCCGGGCGAAACGCCCCTCTGCGAAAGCGACGGAACCATCTGCGATGCGTTCACCGTGAACATCCCCGCCGACGGCGACTACCTCCTGGAGGTATCCGGCAAGAGGGCGGTTGGCAGCGTGGACTTCCAGATCCGCCGCGCCGAGGGGAGCGCGTCATAAAACATCTGAACGCCTTTCCCCGGCTGATCTTCATCCAACAACAGGAGAACTCTGACATGAAGGACTTTATTTCCAGCGCGCTTCCATGGCTCCTGATGGGGCTGTCGCTGGCGCTGGTCGCCTCCGGGCAGACAACCGATGAAAACCCTCAGCACCGCCGACGGAATCTGGTATGGGGCGCGGCGCTGGGACTGGCGCTGGGCGCAGTGCTCACCAGTCTCGGCCTGTTCGAAAACACGGCGCTGGGGCTGAGTCTCTGCGCCATGCTGGGACTGGCCGCCGCCACGCGGGTGCGCGCATAGCGGGAGGCGGCTCCATGACCTGGCTCAATCCCTTCGGCCTGATCTTCATGGCCGTCATCATGATTCCCAACCTTCTCTTCATGCAGAAGCATCCGGAGGGCTTCGAAAACGCCTGGCGATGCCGGTTTGTCGAGATTCTGGAGCCGATCGGCCGGTTCGGCTGCTTCGCGGCGATGATCTTCAACGTCCCGGGCAGCTCCTTCGGCTTTTCCTCTGACGAAGCCTTCGCGCTGTATCTGATCGTCGATGCGGCGCTGACAATCCTGTACTGCGGCGTCTGGGCGGTGTGCTTCCGGAAGAACAGCCTCTTTCGGGCGCTGTCGCTGTCCATATTGCCATCCGCACTGTTCCTGTTCAGCGGAATCGTCAGCCGCTCGACGCTGCTGACGCTGTTCGCGCTCATCTTTGCGCCATGTCACATCCTGATCAGTTGCAAAAACGCGCTGTCCTCCTGAGCGCGCTGCCCAACGCCCTGACGGTTCTGCGCATCCTCGCCGCGCCCGGACTGTCGCTGACCCGCCCCTTCTCGCCCGGATTTTACGCGCTGTACGCGCTCTGCGGCGTCACCGACGCGGCGGACGGCTGGCTGGCGCGGCGGCTCGGCGTTGCCGGGAACCTCGGCGCACGGCTGGACAGCGCTGCCGACCTGCTGTTCTTCGCGTGCGCGATGGTTCGCCTGCTCCCGGCGATCTAGTCGGCGCTTCCGCAGACCGTGCGGCTCGGCGTGATGGGCGTCGCTGCGCTGCGGATGCTGAGCGCCATCGTCGCCGCCGCGAAGCGCCGTCCCCTCGCGCCGCCCCACACGCTGCTGAACAAGGCGACGGGACTGGCGGTGTTCGCGCTACCCTTCTGCTTTCGAATGGCGTGCTTCCCGTCCCTGTGCGGCGCAGCCTGCGACGTCGCCGGACTGGCCGCTGCGGAGGAGCTGCTGATGCGCCTGCGCGGCCCGGTCGATCCCGACGCGCGATCCCTGTTCCGCCCAAACCGCCCTTGACAAAACGGCGAATCCATTGTATCATGATTCCGGCCGCAGGAAGCGGTCATGGAATCCGAAGATTCCCGCTCAATATTGCAAAAGCGATGGAAATATGCTATGAAGGCATGAGGCCTCTCCCGGAGAGGTCTTGTGTCTTTGTGCTTGTATGGAGGAACCTACATGACGCTGAAGGATTTTTTCGCGGAACAACCGAAGGTCGCGCTGGCCTTTTCCGGCGGCGTGGATTCGGCGTATCTGCTGTACGCGGCGATCCAGTCCGGCGCGGAGGTGCGGGCGTACTATGTGAAGTCGGCGTTTCAGCCCCAGTTCGAGCTGGACGACGCGCTGCGCCTGGCGGAGGAGCTGCGCGCGGATCTGCGGGTGCTGACCGCGGACGCGCTGGCGGATCCCCGCGTGGCCGCCAACCCCGCCGACCGGTGCTACTATTGCAAGACCGGCATCTTCTCCGCCATTCTCCGCACGGCGCATGAAGACGGCTTTTCCGTGCTGATGGACGGCACCAACGCCTCCGACGACGCCTCCGACCGCCCCGGTACGCGGACGCTGAAGGAGCTTTCGGTGCGCTCGCCGCTTCGGGAGTGCGGGCTGACGAAGGCCGAGATCCGCCGCCTGTCCCGGGAAGCGGGACTGTTCACCTGGGACAAGCCCGCCTACGCCTGTCTCGCCACCCGGATTCCCACCGGCGAGGCCATCACTCCGGAGAAGCTTCAGAAGACCGAAGCGGCGGAGGACGCGCTGCGCGCGATGGGCTTTTCGGACTTCCGCGTGCGGATGTTCCACGGCGGCGCGCGCATCCAGGTGACCGAAGCCCAGCTGCCGCTGCTGCTGGAGAAGCGCCCGGCCATTCTGAATGCATTGAAGAAGGCCTACGAAACCGTATTGCTGGATCTGGAGGTGCGGGCATGAACACCGACATTCGCAGAACGCTGGAGGCGCTTCAGCGCGGCGACGTAACCGTGGACGAGGCGCTTCTGAAGCTGAAGACCGCACCCTTCGAGGACATCGGCTACGCCAAGGTCGATCTGCACCGGAAGGTGCGCCAGGGCGCGGCGGAGGTGATCTACGGCGCGGGCAAGACCCCGGAACAGATCGTCGGCATTGCGGACGCCATGCTGAAAAACGGTCAGGAAACCATCCTGATCACCCGACTCTCGCCGGAATCGGCGGCGATGGTGGGCGCAAAGCACGCGCTGCGCTACGCCGCCGACGCGCGCGTCGGCATCATCGGCGCGCTGCCGGAGCCGGATGGAATCGGCACCATCGTCGTGGCCACCGGCGGCACCAGCGACATCCCCGTGGCCGAGGAGGCCGCGCTGACGGCGCAGGCGCTGGGCAACGAGGTCGTGCGGCTGTACGACGTGGGCGTGGCCGGACTGCATCGGACCCTCTCCCATCTGGACGAGATCATGAGCGCCACCGTGATCATCGCCATCGCGGGCATGGAGGGCGCGCTGGCCAGCGTCGTCGGCGGTCTGGCCGACTGCCCCGTGATCGCGGTGCCCACCAGCGTGGGCTACGGCGCGGCGTTCAACGGGCTGGCGGCGCTTTTGTCGATGCTCAACTCCTGCGCCAGCGGCGTGTCCGTCGTGAACATCGACAACGGCTTCGGCGCGGGCTATCTCGCCAGCATGATCAACCACATCAACGTCAAAAAGGAGCGTCAATGATGAAAACCCTCTATCTGGACTGCGGCATGGGCGCGGCCGGCGACATGCTCGCCGCGGCGCTTTTGGAGCTTCTCCCCGATCCGGACGGCTTCGTCCAAACGCTCAACGGTCTCGGACTGCCCGGCGTGGAATTTCGCCGGGAGACGAGCGTGAAGTGCGGCGTCACCGGCACGCATCTGTCCGTAACGGTAAACGGCTGCGAGGAGGAGAGCCTGGATCACGATCATTCCCATGATCATGCTCATCCCCATGAGCACGGCCATCCCCACGACCATGATCATCCCCACGAACACGACCATTCCCATGACCACGGTCATGAACATCATCACAGCCACGCGCACAATTCGATGGCGGACATCGAGCACATCGTCCGTGGACACCTCGATCTTCCCAAGGCGGTCGCGGACAACGTGATGGCGGTCTACGCCCGCATCGCCGCAGCGGAGAGCCGGGTGCACGGCGTGGAGGTCTCGCAGATCCACTTTCACGAGGTGGGCGCGATGGACGCGGTGGCGGATATCGCCGCCGTCTGCCTGCTGATGCACACGATCCACCCGGACGAGGTGGTCGTCTCCCCGATTCGCGTAGGGCACGGCCAGGTGCGCTGCGCCCACGGTCTGCTGCCGGTACCGGCCCCGGCCACGGCGCTGATTCTGGAGGGCGCGCCGGTCTACGCCGGGGAGATCCGCGGCGAGATGTGCACGCCCACCGGCGCGGCGCTGCTGACCCACTTCGCCGACCGCTTCGCGGACATGCCGCCCATGCGCGTGCAGTCCGTCGGCTACGGCATGGGCAAAAAGGACTTCGAGGCCGCCAACTGTCTGCGCGCCATGCTGGGGGAATCTGCATCGAAGCGCGACTCGGTGCTGGAGCTCTCCTGCAACGTGGACGACATGACCGCCGAAGAGATCGGCTTTGCGATGGAGCGGCTGTTCGACGGCGGCGCGCTGGACGTGTACACGCTGCCCATCGGCATGAAAAAGTCCCGCCCCGGCACGCTGATCCGCGTGATGTGCGCCGAGGACAGCCGGGACGAGATGGTTGCGCTGCTGTTCCGCCACACCTCCACGCTGGGCGTGCGGGAAGCTTCGATGCGCCGCCACGTGCTCGACCGGAAGACCGTGACGGTGGAAACCCCCTGCGGCCCGGTTCGGCGCAAGGACGCCTCGGGCTACGGAGTACACCGCTCCAAGTACGAGTACGAGGATCTCGCGGCCATCGCCCGCAAGCAGAACATCAGCCTTTCGGACGCGGCAAGTCTCGCCCGGAAGAGCGACGAGGCCTGAAAAAAATCTCCCGCCGGAAATCATCCGGCAGGAGATTTTCATTTGTGATTCAAAAATCAAACGCGAAATACTTGCGCCACATCTTCTCGGTGCGGCCGTCGAGCGCCTTGAGCATGCTCAAACCGTCCTCGCGGTCGCCGCAGTAGTATTCCTTCATGGCGCGGCCCTGCTCGACGCAGGCCTCCCGGCGCAGCGGGAAGTAGTTGTCCATCAGGAAGCAGGCGTACTTCACCAGCCGGTACTCGCCCACCAGCCGGTACTCCGCGCTGATGGCGTCCACCGCCACGGTGCGGCGGGCGCGGATGGCGGAGAGGATCGACGGCGTGTCGTTCGCCCGGGCGAAGCAGATGGTCTTGGCGATGAAGGCATTGCGGTTGTTGACGGAGCTGTGGCTGTCGGAGCTGCCGACGATGGGCATCGGCTCGCCCTTCGCCATGGCCTCGTAATAGTGCGCGGCCTGAAAGCCGTTCTGCTCGAAGTAGTTCTCGCCGCCCAGCACCTCGAAGGCGTCAAAGGCGCGCTGGTCGAAGATGTACTGGGTCAGCCGCTCGTCCACATGGAACATGTCGTTGATCCAGTAGGGATGGGCGAAGATGGCCAGTCCGCCGGCCTTGCGGATCTGATCGCACACCCAGGCGAAGCCTGCGTAAACAAACCGCGGCAGTCCCTCCGGGATCGTCGGCAGCGTCCCGGCGTACGCTTCCACGGCCCGATGGAATTCCTCGGCGTTCATCGTTCCGGGGAAGTCCGAGCCCTCGACCTTACGCCACGCGGCGGGGTGGCGGTCGGACATGCCCGGATTCTTTTTGTCGATGCGGGCGTAATTTTCGTCCACCATGGCGTTGACGCTGTACCGGCCGCCCACGTGCACCACGTGAATCGGGCAATCGGGCATGTGCACCTCCTCGCCGGTCATCAGATTCATCTCGATGGGCGCGTCCTGATAGGCGTCGATGGCCTCCAGCGCGCCGGAGAAATTTTCGTGATCGGTGATGGCGATGTAATCGTAGCCCTGCTGGCGCAGGTGCGCGGCCACGATCGCGGGATCCTCGCGGCCGTCGGAGCGGATCGTGTGCAGGTGCAGATCGCCCAGCAGCGGAATCATGCCGCTGAGATCCTCGTGCACCGAATAGACCGCCAGCTGACACAGCCGCTTTTCGCCGGCATAGATGCGCACAAAGTGCTCCTGCTCGCCATGGAAGCAGTGGGTGAAGCGGATGCAGCCGTCCGCGTCCGGGGTCACGGCGTACTCGCCGCCGCTCTTTTCGCTGTCGTCCAGCGGATATCTGCGCTCCTGCAGCGGGCAGACCTTCACGGTCGTCTGCGCAGGAAACGCGCTGTGCAGGCCCAGCGGGCGCACGGTGACGGTCACAGGCTTGTTCTCCGGGATCACCTTGGGATAAATATCGTAGTCGTACAGCTCGGTTTTCATGCTCTTCCCTCTGTTTCTTCAGAATCTTCCGGGGGCTATGCCATCAGTATACCATTCCCGCCGCCCGCGCGCAATGCTCCCGAAAAACTTCTACTGCAGCCGTTGCATTTTGTCCACACAGGGATTATACTGTTTCCATTCCACAACCGCATGGAGGACGCTATGAAGCTGATCGCACCCGATTATTACGCCGGATTTTCCTGCCTGATGGGCGACTGCCGACACAGCTGCTGCGCCGGATGGGAGATCGACGTGGACGACGAGGCCCTTTCCCGCTTTCGCGCCGTGCCCGGCGCGCTGGGCGACCGGCTGCGCGGCAGCATCGACGAGGACGGGGACGGCGCGCGCTTCCGGCTGACGGAGGACGGGCGCTGCCCGTTTCTGAACGGCGAAGGTCTGTGCGATCTGATCCTGTCGCTGGGCGAGGACTGTCTCTGCCAGATCTGCGCCGACCATCCCCGATTTCGAAATTTCTTCTCCGACCGGACGGAGATCGGCCTGGGGCTGTGCTGCGAAGCGGCGGGTCGGCTGATCCTCTCCCGGCGCGAACCGGTGCGGCTCGTCAAGCTCTCGGACGACGGGCTTGAGGATCCCATCCTCCCGGAGGAGGAGGCGCTCACCGGCCTCCGCGGTCGGCTGATCGCGCTGGCGCAGGATCGGTCGACGACCGTGGAGGTGCGCGCGAGCCGCCTTCTGCAGGCCTCCGGACTCGCCTTCGACCCCGATTCCCGGCGCTGGACAGCCTTTTTCAGATCCCTCGAGCGGCTGGACGAGGACTGGACGAGCCGTCTGGATGCACTGGACAGCGCGCCGCCCGCGCCTCTGCCCGAATCGGAGCCCTGGGAGACCGCCTTTGAACAGCTGCTGGTCTATCTGCTCTATCGCCATCTCCCCGGCGCGCTGGATGACGGCGACGTCTCCGGACGCATCGCCTTTGCGGCGCTGATCTTCCGCCTTCTGCGGGATCTGTGCGGCGCGGACATGGCGCGCGGCGGCCGGAACGGGCTCGACGGGCTGGTCGAGCTGGCGCGGCTGTACTCCTCCGAGATCGAATACTCCGATGAAAACCTGACCGCCCTGCTGGACGAAATCCACCGCCGGTCATCCTGACCCTGCAGACATTCTGCGCGGGCGCGCTGCGCCCGCGCCTTTTTCGCCCTTCTTAAACCATTTCGTTAATTCCGTTCTCGGTCCGAGTGCCATTTCGACGGATTTTTTCGCATTATTTCGCCGTTTCCGGGCGTTTTTCCATCCATTCATAAAAAAACTTTAACTCCGGTTAAAAAACTATTGACAAGCCGTTCCATCGCGCGCTATAATAGCGTAAACGATTAAGAGAGTCGAGGCTGCGCCATGGTAACATTGAAGGATATCGCCACAAAATGCAGTCTGTCCGTGGCAACCGTGAGCAAGGCCTTGAACAACATGCCGGACATCAGCCCCGCCACCGTGCAGCGCGTTCAGGAGGCCGCACAGGCGATGGGCTATCTCCCCAATGCCGCCGCACGGTCGATGAAGACCGGCCGGTCCATGACCATCGGCATGGTGGTCTTTCTGGGGGCCGAGAGCTTCTGGACCCACCACTATTCCGCGCTGATTGCCGACAGCATCCATCGCGTGATGGAGGACAGCGGCTATGATCTGACCCCCGTGAGCATCAAGGGCGCGGGCACCATGGGCGGCTATCTGAACTACTGCCGATACCGCAATTACGACGGGCTGATCGTGATGAGCGGCGGCGATCTCGAAACCTCCGTGACCGATCTGGCCGACAGCGATTTTCCGCTGATCGCCATCGACTGCCAGCTGGAGGGCCGCGCCTCCGTCTCCTCGGACAACGTGGACGGCGTGCGCACCCTCGTGCGCCACGCCTACAGCCGCGGCCACCGGCGCATCGCCTTCGTCCACGGCAACGACTCCTCCGTCACCCGCGACCGCGTCAGCGGCTTCCGGGCCGCATGTCAGGAGCTGAATCTGTCCATTCCCGAAGCCTATATCCGGGAAGGCCCTTACCTTTCCCGCGAGGACAGCGCCCGCGCCACGGAAGCGCTGCTCGCCCTTTCCGAACCTCCCACCTGCATTCTCTATCCCGACGATCAGGCCTGCCTGGGCGGCATCCGCGCAATCAAGGCCCGCGGCCTGTCCATTCCCCGGGATATCAGCATCATCGGCTACGACGACGCGCCCTGCGCCGAGGTGCTGCAGCCCCGGCTGACCACCTACCGCCAGAACTGCGCCGTCATCGGCGCGAGCGCCGCCCGCATGCTGCTGGAGGCCATCGCCGATCCCGCTTCCTTCGTGCCCCGGCACGTGATCATTCCCGGAAAGCTCATTCCCGGCGAATCGGTGCTCGATCTGAACCAGCCCTGAACAACTTTTATGGCTGTCGCTGCACCGCAGCGGCAGCAAGGCCCCCTGGGTTCCATGGAACCCGCCCGACTTCGTGCTTATGGCCTGAGCGCCATTACAGCAATATTAAATTGGAGGGACACAGACATGAAGACTCGCAAACTCCTGAGCCTCGTCCTTGCACTGATGATGCTTTGCGGCATCGCGGCCAGCGCAACGGCTGAGACCGTTACGGAACTCCCCCGTAACGAGACCCTGTACTTTGGCGGCCAGCAGTGGGGCACCGTCAACAGCTACAACCCCGTCGGCACCAACCAGAACAACGCCATGGGCGTCAGCACTGCCACCGCGGGCTCCCGCACCATCATGTTCGAGACCCTGTACATGTACAACTTCCTGGACGGCTCCATGACCGGCCTGCTGGCCGATGGCGATCCGGTCTGGAACGACGACCTGACCGCCGTGACCATCAAGCTGAAGGACGCCGCGACCTGGAACGACGGCACCCCCGTGACCGCCGAGGACGTGGCCAAGACCTGGGAAGTCAGCGTCAAGCTGCAGAACGGCGCCGCCGGCACCTATCAGGCGTTCGTGGATTCCATCGAGGTCGTCGACGAGAAGACCTTCGTCATCCACTCCACGCTGACCGAGGACGGCAAGCCCTCCAACCCCCTGAAGATCTCCGACTTCCTGGTCGCCACCTTCGTGGCCCAGAAGGCCTGGCTGGAGACCCTCGAGGAGCGCAACGACGGCGACGCCATCGCCATGCTGAACGACCGCGCTGAGGACGCCGCGTTCTCCGGCCCCTACGGCCCGTACATCGACAACGACCAGCAGGTTGTGTTCATCCGCAACGAGAATTACTGGGGCCAGGATGCGTCCATGTGGGGCAAGCTGCCTGTGCCGAAGTACATCGCGCACACCATCTACGCCGACAACGCCGCCACCGAGGTCGCCTTCCGTGCCGGTGAGATCGACGTCGGCCAGATCTTCGTTCCCAACATCCAGAACCTGTGGCTGGAGGACAACCTGCCCGTGTCCACCTACATGGACGAGGCGCCCTACGGCATCTGCCTGACCATGCCCACCGCGTGGTTCAACATGAACAACCCCGTGCTGCAGAACGTCGCCATCCGCAAGGCCATCGCCATGGCGGTTGACTACGACGCCATCATCGAGAACGCCATGACCAACCAGTCCCCGTCCTTCGCGGACGTGCCGCGCTCCCTGATGAACCCCACCGACGGCGAGCAGGCTCTGTATGACCACGAGGCGGTTGCGGATCTGCAGTGGGTCGGCAACGACATCGAAGGCGCCAAGGCCCTGCTGGACGAGGCTGGCATCGTCGACACCGACGGCGACGGCTATCGTGAGCTGGACGGCGAAAAGGTCGCTCTGAACTGCGTCTGCCCCAACGGCTGGACCGACTGGCAGGCCGCGATGGAAATCGTCGCCGCCGCCGGCCAGAACATTGGCCTCGAGCTGACCACCCTGTTCCCCGAGTGGAGCATCTGCCAGACCGTGTTCACCAACCCCAACCAGACCGAGTATGACATCTTCATGTGGTCTCCCGACGCCTCCGGCCCGTCCATGCCCTGGGGCCGTGTGCGCCAGATGCTGAGCAGCGAGTTCGTCGGCCTGGAGAACAACTGGAGCGGCAACTGGGGCCAGTACGTCAACGAGCGCGCGGACGAAATCATCGCCGCGATCCCGCTGACCACCGACGAGGCTGAGCTCAAGGCCCTGTACACCGAGGCCGTCGAGATCTACCTGACCGAGGTTCCCAGCTTCTCCCTGATGTATCGCCCGGCGTTCTTCCACGCCGTCAACGAGTCCGTGTGGACCAACTATCCCGAGGATGGCGATGGCCGCAACATTCCGCCGGCCGTCTGCACCGATGGCTACGGCATCGCGGCTCTGTATGACCTGGAGCTCGTCGAAGGCTAATCGCTGATGAAAGGGACATGCCTCGACCTTCGAGGCATGTCCTCTTTCCATATTCAAGCGTGGTACAAATCACATCCGTATTGGGGAGTTGATCACATGAAGGGATACCGCAAATATTTCGGCAAGAAGATTCTGTGGTTTGTAATCACGTTTATCATTGCCGTGATTCTGAACTTCGTCCTGCCGCGGCTGATGCCGGCCGACCCTGTGGCCGCCATCACCGGCAAGCTGGCCCAGGGCATGACCGACGCCAGCGCCGTGCAGGAAATCTACGAGCGCTATCAAAAGGAATTCGGCACCGACAAGCCGATGTACCAGCAGTTCTTTATCTTCGTGAAAAACGCAATCCGCGGCGATTTCGGCACCTCCTTCAGCCAGTATCCGCGCACTGTTTCCAACATCATCGCCAGCGCCATTCCCTGGACCATTGCGCTGCAGCTGCCCGCGATTCTCGTCGGCTGGCTGCTGGGCAACCTGCTCGGCGCGCTGGCCGCCTACATCCGCAAGGGCTTTGACAAGATTCTGATGCCCCTGTCCATGTTCATGAGCGCGATCCCTGCGTTCGGCATGGCGGTCATTCTCCTCGTTGTCTTTGCAATCAATCTGAAAATCGCACCCACCTCGGGCGGTTACAGTTTCGATATGATTCCGAACCTGAGCTGGAAGTTCGTGTGGTCCTGCATCACCCATTATCAGCTTCCGTTCTGGTCCATCGTTCTGGTGTCCATCGGCGGCCAGGCGGTCGGCATGCGCTCCATGTCCATCTACGAACTCAACGCCGACTACGTCAAGTACGCCCGCTTCCTGGGCATCAAGGACCGCAAGATCGTCGGCTACGTGTTCCGCAACGCCATGCTGCCCCAGATCACCGGTCTGGCGCTGTCCATCGGCACCATGATCGGCGGCGCACTGGTGGCCGAGATCATCTTCAGCTATCCCGGCCTGGGCTCCACCATGTATTCGGCCGTCACCGCGGCGGACTATCCGCTGATCTCCGCCACCACGCTGATCATCACCATCATGGTGCTGCTGTCCACGTTCATTCTGGACATCGTGTACGGCTTCATCGACCCGCGCGTCAAGGCCGCGCAGTACGACTGAAAGGGGGCGGCACAGCATGAAAAACACCATTCGCCAGGTCTTTCATTCCCCGAAATTCGTGATCGGCTTTGGCCTGTTCGTCATCATCCTGCTGACGTCGATCATCTATCCGCTGATCAATCCCGGCGATCCGCTGCAGATGATCGGCCTGGGCTCCTTCAAGAAGCCCGGCACCTATGTTTCCCTCTATGACGCCGTCGGCACCGAGACCTCCACCTTCAAGCTGCCCGACGCCGACGCCAACCGCCTGGCCCAGGTGCTGACCGACGAGGACCGCGTGGCCATGGTCAACTGGTTCTCCGCCATGGAGATCGACATCTCCGGCCTGGACATCTCCGACACCGACCAGCTGCTGTCCATGTGGAAGGAGAACTACGATGAATCGGCCAAGCCCGCAGGCATGACCAAGGCGCAGCGCAACTACTACAAGCGCCTGAACAACTCCATCCTCTCCGCCAACACGGCCGAAAAGCTCACCGTGACAGCCCCCGGCGAATCCGGTGAGCCGGAGACCCGCGCCGAGATCAAGACCACCGATTACGTGGAGATCGGCGACGTGGCCAACGTCGTCAACCTGCCGCTGGGCACCGACAACTTCGGCCGCGACGTGCTCAAGGAGCTGGTGTCCGCCATCGGCACCTCGCTGAAGATCGGCTTCATCGCCGGCTGCATCGCCACGTTCATCGGCCTGCTGCTGGGCCTTCTGTCCGGCTACATCGGCGGCTTTGTGGACGACTTCATCATGTTCATCACCAACATCTTCACCGTCATCCCCAGCTTCGTGCTGCTGATCCTCATCAACTATTCCATCGGCCAGGAGAACCGCGGCGCCACCGTGGTGGCCGTGGTCATCGGTCTGACCAGCTGGACGTGGACCACCCGTTCGGTGCGCTCCCAGGTCATCTCGCTGCGCAACCGCGACCACGTGAACCTCTCCAAGCTCTCCGGCCACAGCCTGATGCGCATCGTGCTGACAGACATCCTGCCCTACATCGCCAGCTATGTGGTGATGGCGTTCATCCTGCAGATCAGCTCCGCTATCCTGTCCGAAGCGCAACTGTCGCTGCTGGGCCTGGGCCCGAAGACCACCGAGGTGCCCACGCTGGGCCTGATGATGAACTGGGCCATGCTGTACTCCGCGCATCTGGGCGGCTACTGGTGGGCCTACTTCCCGGTCATCGGCATCATCGCCCTCATCTCGTTCTCGCTGAACCTGATGAACACCGGCCTCGACCAGGTATTCAACCCCACTCTGAGAGACTAGGAGGCTTCGTACCATGAGCAAAACGATGCTGGAAGTCAAGGATTTGACCACCAAATATATCACGCGCTTTCATGAAGACGTGTACGCGGTGGACCACGTGTCGCTCAAGATCGAGGAGGGCAAGAGCCTCGGCATCGCGGGCGAGTCCGGCTGCGGCAAGTCCACGCTGGCGCTGAGCCTGATGGGCTACTACTTCGCCCCGCTGCACTACATGAGCGGCGACATCATCATCGACGGCAAGAACATCTCCGGCATGAAGCCCGACGACGTGCGCAAAAACGTGCTGGGCACGGAGATCGCCTACATCCCCCAGGCGGCCATGAACGCCCTGAACCCCACCCGCAAAATCCGCAAGTTCATCGAGGACGTGGTGCTGGCCCACGAGCCCAAGCGCGACAGGAAGGACATCTACGAGATGGCCAAGAACCGCTTCGCCGAGCTGGGCCTGCCCGTGGAGGCGCTGGACAAGCACGCGGTGGAGCTGTCCGGCGGCATGAAGCAGCGCGTGGTCATCGCCATTTCCACCATACTGAAGCCCAAGGTGCTCATCGCCGACGAGCCCTCTTCCGCGCTGGACGTCACCAGCCAGAAGATGGTCATCAAGATGCTGCGCGAGATGATGGACAAGGGCTTCATCCGCGCCATGATCTTCATCACCCACGAGCTGCCGCTTCTCTACAACGTCACCGACGACATCATGGTCATGTACGCCGGCCAGATCGTGGAGCGCGGCACCGCGAAGCAGATGGTCTTCGATCCCGTCCATCCCTATTCCCGCGGCCTGATGAAATCCATCCTGGTGCCCGAAGAGGGCACCCGCGAAAACAAGCTCACGGCCATCCCCGGCACCCCGCCGAACCTGAAGCGCCCGCCCCAGGGCTGCCGCTTCGCCGAGCGCTGCAGGTATGCGCAGCCCTCCTGCAAGGTCAACGCAATGCCCATGATCGATTTCGAGGACAACCGCTCCTATCGCTGCGGCCTGTCCGTGGAGCAGCTCAGGGAGGTGTACAAGAGTGAAGACTGAGAACACGACTTTGAACCCGGCCGCGCATCGCCTGGACGTAAAAAACCGCCCGCTGTGCCTGAGCGGCAAGGGCGTCACCAAGTATTTCGGCGTCGGCAGCAAGGTCACCAAGGCCGTCGACCACGTGGATTTCGAATTCCATGAGGGCGAGCTGGTCTCCATCGTCGGCGAATCCGGCTCCGGCAAGACCACGCTCTCCAAGATGCTCTTGGGCCTGCTGAACGAGACCGACGGCGAGATCTTCTTCCAGGGCAAGAAGCGCGATCTCTCCACCCGCGCCAAGAAGAAGGAGTACTGGCAGGGCATTCAGGCCATCTTCCAGGATCCCTTCTCCTCCTTCAACACCTTCAACAAGATCGACACCGTGCTGCTGGACTGCATCAACATGCGCGGCGGCAAACACCTCTCCAAGGAAAAGAAGTTCGAAATGATGACCGAGGCCTGCTCCTTCGTGAACCTGAAGTTCGCGGAGCTGACCAACAAGTATCCCTTCGAGCTCTCCGGCGGCCAGATGCAGCGCCTGATGATCGCCCGCATCTTCCTGCTCAAGCCCAAAATCCTGCTGGCCGACGAGCCGACCTCCATGATCGACGCCTGCTCCCGCGCCACCATCCTGGACATGCTGCTGAACCTCCGCAACGAAACCGGCATGACCATCATCTTCATCACCCACGACATCGGCCTCGCCTACTACATCTCCGACTCCATCTACATCATGGAGCACGGCAAGTTCGTCGAGAGCGGCAATGCCGACGACGTCATCCTCAACCCCAAGGCCGCCTACACCAAGCGCCTCATCTCCGATGTGCCCAAAATCCACGAGCCCTGGGATCTGAGCACGGTGGGGTGATACGGCGTGGGGGACGGCGGGGGAACCCTTTCTTTGGAAAAAGAAAGGGTTCCCCCGCACCCCCTCCGAAAGAAACCACTTCGCCCCGGCGCATGCGCCGGGGCGGGTTTGTATTTTTGGGCCTGGAGCTTTTGCGACTTTCCGGTGGTCGGAAAGTCACAAAGGGAGAGGTTTGCGGCAGTCGGATGGAATGGGGGGCGAGACTTGGTACTTTTGTGACTTTCCGGTGGTCGGAAAGTCGCAAAGGGGGAGGTTTGCGTCAGGCGGATGGAATGGAGGACGGGGCTTGGTATTTTTGCGACTTTCCGGCGGTCGGAAAGTCACAAAGGGGGAGGTTTGCGGCAGGCGGATGGGATGGAGGGCGGGGCTGGGGACTTTTGCGACTTTCCGGTGGTCGGAAAGTCACAAGGGGGGGTGCGGTAGGCGGATGGGAGGCTTTGGGGCGCGGATCGGTATCCGGTTACTTTGGAGAGCGTGTGGACTTTCGGCGGTAATAGGCGGCCATCAGGAGGATCATGGCGGCGACCCAGCCGAGTCCGTCGGCAAAATAGGTTCTTCACGGAAAGCTAGGCTACGGAGGAAAGGGCTCGAACGATGAGGAAGAAGTAATTATCATCCCTATAGCCGTAGCCAATCCTCTTAGCGACT
>SFJH01000046.1 GCA_004555155.1 Clostridiales bacterium | reverse complement strand
AGAAAGAAGCTAAGAAATCTCTGGGAGAGAACCAGGCAAGAGGGCGCATAGGGCGGGAGTTACTGCGACTTTGGTGGGCAGCGAGCTGCCCACCAAAGTCGGCGAGGGACCAGAAGCGGTGAGTTGCATAGAAACGTTTCTGATCCTCGCGGTGGCTGCGTTCGACTTTACCATTGTGACGCGGGGTGTAGGGACGAATGAGTTTGTGACGAATGCCGAGTTCAGCGGCGGTGGATTCAAACAGCGTTGGGATGTCGCGTTTGGAATTGGAAAAACGGTTGGTAAATTCAAAGCCGTTGTCCGTCTGAACACATTCCACAGTCACGCCCTTTCTGCGAAAGGCTTCAACAACGTGTCGCAGGAAATGTGCTGAGGAATAGGTGCTCTGTTCGGGATAAGCTCCCAGAATGCGGTATCTGGAGTATTCGTCGATCGCTGTATATTGATAGAGCTTCAGTTCCGGATTCGCGATGCAGGATCTGGGCACGACCTTTACGTCAATCTGGACGCGCTGGCCAGGGTACTTCATCTGTTCATAGGGCTTGGGTGTGTACTTCTTCCGAGGCTTTTCCTTCGCTGCCAGTCCTTCGCGTCTGAGAACGCGCCACAGACTTTCGATGCAGCGGCTGTATCCCCGCTTGCGCAGGCGGCTCCAGAGTTCTACGATGCCGAGCTTGGGATTGCGGCGGCGCATGTCTCGGATGAGCTTCAGCTCCGCTTCGGTGTGCTGGTTCACTTCCGGCTGGCTCGGGCCACTCCGTATTTCTCCGCATATTTCATCAGGGAGTAGCGGAATTTCATATCTTGTGTTATACTGTTCATGAGATTTGAGCTTCCTTTCCGTTAGTTTTGTGTCGCAACTCTACTATATCAGATTGGTTCTCAAATCTCATCCTTTTTTGGCGCTCTTTCCAAGATGTATTGTAGCTCTACAGTGTGACGATTGGGTTTTGACGCGCGTCCCTTGCGCATCCCCGGAAAACATGATAGAATACCCTCGAAAACAGCTTCGAGGACGCGGCGCGGAGGCTGACTCCGCGCCGCATACTGTCAATCCCTCGGGAGAGATCGAGAGGGCCGCAGCCCTCTCGAATTTCAATCGTACCCGGCGGCATGTACGGCGGGGGCGGGCGATTTTTGCGGCGGAAAATCTGATTTTCCATAGCAAAAATCGATTCCTTGCAGTTTTCGCGCCCGGAAATCTGGAAGATTTCAGCGAAAACTGGAGGGGGTGGCAGTGGCGGGGGAGCTTGCTTCCCCGTCCACCAGCTTGTCAAAATTATTTTGACAAGCTGACGGCGCGGAGGCTGACTCCGCGCCGCTTTGTGAATGAAAAGGGCTGCGTTCGAGAAAAACAAAGGGGATGGAGGTGGTCGGATGCGGCAAGCGCGAAGGAACCCCGTTCTGATGGCCATGGACACGGTATCGGCCTGCATGAAGCCGGTGGTGCCAGTACTGTTGGGATGTGGACTGATCAAACTGCTGGTGCTGCTGATGGGCCTGACCGGCGCGTTTGCCCATCTGGGCGACACGGAGGCATTGATCGGCTGCGTGGACAGCGCGCCGTTCTATTTTCTTCCCATGCTGCTGGCCTATTCGGCAGCGGTGAACTTTGGCTGCAATCCGTGCTATGCCATCGCCGCCGTGGCGGTGATGCTGTTCCCGGACTTTCTGGCGCTGATGGGCGAGGGAAGGACGATTTCGTTTCTGGGATTGCCGGTGCAGGCGGCCAATTATGCCTACAGCGTGATCCCGGTGATCGTTTTGGTGTACGTCCTGAAATGGATTCAGCGCGTGGTCGAGGCGAAGATTCCCGCGATCATTCGCGACATGTTCGTGCCGCTGGTGGTGATCCTGCTGGGCGGCGTGCTGGGCGTGGTGATCATCGGCCCGGTGATCTCGCTGCTGTCGGGACTGCTGTCCGGCGGCGTGGGCTTTTTGCAGACCCACTATCCTGTGGCGGCGTGGGTGGTGATGTGCGCGATTCTGCCGCTGCTGGTGATGACGGGCACCCACTGGATATTCGTGTCCATCATGCTGGAGCAGCTGGGCACGACTGGCGTGGAGAGCGGCTTTCACGTCAGCTGCTTCGTGTTGTCCATGACGCTGACGGGCGCCTGTCTGGCGGTGTTCCTGAAGAGCCGGGGCGAGGTGAAGCAGACGGCGCTGTCTGCGGGCGTGACCGCGCTGGCCACGGGCACCAGCGAGCCGGCGCTGTTCGGAATCTGTCTGCCGCTGCGCACGCCTCTGGTAGCCATCATGGTGGCGGGCGGCATTGCGGGCATCTGGCAGGGCCTGCGCGGGCTGCACAGCTATGTGTATGCGTTCCCGGGTATATTCTCCATATTGATGTTTTCCAGTCCGGCGGAGCCGGGGAATCTGCCCGGCGTGCTGATCGCGGGAGCCATTGGCTTTGTGGCGTCGCTGCTGATCACGCTGGCGATCTATCGGGAGAAGCCGAAGGCAGCGGAATGATGAAGGAGCGCGCAGCGGGCGCGACGAGAGACGGGAGAGGACGATATTGAAACACATTCTGATGATCGCCACGGGCGGAACCATCGCATCCAAGCAGACGGGGGAGGGCCTGGCGCCGGGCATCACCTCCGAGGAGATCCTGGAGTGCGTGCCCGAGGCGGCAGAAATCTGTCGGATTACGGCGGAACAGCTGTTCAACCTGGACAGCACCAACGTCAAGGCTGAGCACTGGCTGGCCATCGCCAACCACGTGGAGCAGAACTTTGACGATTACGACGGCTTTGTAATCACCCACGGCACGGACACCATGGCCTACACGGCGGCGGCGCTGTCCTATCTGATTCAGTACAGCCCGAAGCCCGTGGTGATCACCGGATCGCAGAAGTCGATCTACGCCCGGGATACCGACGCGCGGCGCAACGTGCTGGACGCGCTGCGCTATGCCGCGGACGATCGCGCCCATGGCGTGCATGTGGTGTTCGACGGCAAAGTGATCATCGGCACCCGCGCCCGCAAGATGCGCACGCGCAGCTTCAACGCCTTCTCCAGCATCGACTATCCGGAAATCGCCGTGATCCGGGAGGGGCGCGTGATCCCGTACATCGAGACTTCCCGCCCGGCATCCCCGGTGTTCTATCATCAGCTGGACGCCAACGTGTTCGTTCTGCGGCTGGTGCCCGGGCAGGACGGCCGGATATTTGACTACCTGGCGCAGCACTACGACGCTGTGGTGGTGGAGAGCTTCGGCATGGGTGGCATCCCCCTGTACGATGACGGACAGCTGTTCGAGGCCATGGCGCGCTTCACGCAGTCGGGGCGCACGCTGGTGATGACCACGCAGGTGCCCCACGAGGGCAGCGACATGGGCGTGTATCAGGTGGGCGTGAAGGTGAAGAGCGAACTGGAGATGATCGAATCTCACACCATGACCATCGAGGCCATCGTCACCAAGCTGATGTGGGCGCTGGCGCAGACGAAGGATCCCCGGCAGGTGAGAAAGCTGTTCTACCGTCCGGTGGCGAAGGATCTGCTGTAAGGGGGATTGCGCGTGGAAAAAAGCGGCTCTCCGAGATGACGCGGGAGGAACTGTGGCAGCTGTTCCCCATATTCCTGACGGCCCATCGCCCGGAATGGCGGGCGTGGTTTCAGGAGGAGCAGCAGCTTCTGAAGGCAGTGCTGCCGCCGGAGGCGATCGGCGGAATCAGTCACATCGGTAGCACGGCGGTTGCGGGAATCCATGCCAAGCCGATCGTGGACATCCTGGTGGAGACGGAGAAGGATGCCGACTGGGCGGCCATGGAAGCAGCGCTTTGCGGGAAGGGCGGCTACATCTGCATGTCGAAGGGGCCGGAGCGCATGTCCTTCAACAAGGGCTACACGGAGGACAGCTTCGCGGAGCGCGTGTTTCACCTGCATCTGCGACGGGCGGGCGACAACGATGAACGATACTTCCGGGATTATCTGAACGCCTATCCCGACGTGGCGCGGGAATACGAGCGGATGAAGCGCATGTTGTGGCGGCAATTTGAACATGACCGCGACGGCTACACGGCGCAAAAGACGGAGTTCGTGTGCGAATACACGCGGCGGGCCAAGCGGGAGTGGCCGGGCAGGTATTGAACGTTCTGCGGAAAGGAGAAGCGGATTGGAGATTGTACAGGCGGCGGGCGGCACGTGGCTGTACCGCCCTGAAGAGCGGATGGCGGGCGCGCCCCTGGTGTTTCTGATCGGCGAGAACTGCGCAGATCTGGAGGATCAGGCCCGCCGGGCGCAGAAAGCCGGGCTGAACTGTGCGCTTTGTGGCGTGCCGGTGGCGGACTGGGACGGGCAGTTGAGCCCGTGGCCCGGCCCGGCGGTGTTCGGCGGAAATTCGGATTTCTCCGGGCGTGCGGATGAATTCCTGGCAGAGTTGCTGCGCATCGGGCCGGAGGTGCTGACGCAGGCGGGGTGTGAAAGCGCCTGCATTGCCGGATATTCGCTGGCCGGGCTGTTTGCTCTGTACGCGGCCACGCGGAGCGACTGGTTCGCGGGCGTGGCGGCCATGAGCGCCTCCGTCTGGTACGAGGGCTTTACGGATTACCTGCGCGCCCATGCGCCCCGCAATCCACGGACGCGGTTCTATCTGTCCCTCGGTCGGGCCGAGGAGCGGACGCGCCATCCCGTGTTGCGCACGGTGGGTGACCGGATGCGGGAAGTCCGGCAGATTCTGGCGGAGGCCCAGCAAAGGGATGTGCCGCTGGTGATGCACGACGGAGGCCATTATTCGGGCGTGCCTGCACGCATCGCGGCGGGCGTCGCCTGGCTGGCGCGGGGAACAGAACAGGCATAAAAAACCGCCGGAAGCTCATGAAGGGCAACCGGCGATTTTCGTCAGGGTTGACTGATGTAAATGGTGCTGGGGGCGAGCTGCTTGTCGGCATTGGCCTGCTGCTCTACCAGCATGGCGCGGATCACGCGGCGTCGGGTGACGATGCCACACAGGCAGTTGCGATCGTCCACCACGGGAATGAAGTTCTGGCTCATGGCGCGCTCCAGCAGCTCATCCATGGTGACGGTGCTGTCGACGGCGGGATTCAACTCCGGGCGGAGGATGTCGCGCACCAGGAACTGTTCCTGGGCTTTCATGTCGCCACCGTACCGGAGCAGGTGCCACAGAAAATCGCCCTCGTTGACACAGCCGACGAACTGGCCGTCCGCCGATATGACCGGCAGCGCCGTGTAGCCGTGGAAGCGCATCTTCTCCAACCCCTGCCGCAGCGTGTCGGTATCGTGCAACACACAGACATCTACTCTCGGAATCAAAAGCATGAAGACATTCATTTAGACAAATCCTTTCCGGGCAAGGCCCTGATGGAGGCTCGATCGAGCCGGGAAATGGCATCTGTGCCAATTGATGTTCAGCGAAAGCGGCTGTGCACCCCGGAGAAAACCTCGGCGCGGCTCTGGCCCTGCCGATTCCGGGACAGCCCCGAATGCGCGGCCCCTCAACCGCACATCCTCCTTCGACAATACCAGTATATCAGAGAAAAGCAAACTCATTATGAACAGAGGGTGACGTTTCCAAAGACTTTTGTAAAGAAATTGTGACGAAATTAACCTTGACAATGGTCGGTCATTCGCGCGGATTTCAGAACGCGGATGCCCGTGAAGGCGCCTTGACTTTTTGTCTGTCCTTTCCTATACTGGAAGCAGCGTATGCGGCGAGACGGCGGTGTGTTCGCTCCGCCCATGCGGCACGAATGCAAAAGCATAGGGGCATACATGCTGAAATCCGCCGGGCAGCACTTCGCCGGCAATATCATCAAATGAATTCTTCCGCAGGCATCGGCGCGGCAGCGGTTGGGCTGCGACGGAGTCTGCGACTTTCTATTCTATGAGACAGGAGGTCTGCTGATGCAGAACAATGGCACGAACATCCTCTGGTACCGCCAGGGAGCGGTCGGTTGGAACGAAGCGCTGCCGCTGGGCAACGGCCGTCTGGGCGCGATGGTCTATGGTGGAGCGACAGATGAGCGCATTTGCTTGAACGAGGACTCGCTCTGGAGCGGTTTCCCCGGGTTTTACGACAATCCCGAGGCCCAGAATTCCTATCGCAGGGCACAGGCGCTCGCGCTCAGCAGGCGCTATGCCGAGGCGCAGGAGGAATTGGAACAGCACTTCACCGCGCTTTGGTCCCAGGTATATCTGCCGCTGGGCGATCTTGGCCTGACCATGCGCCATCCCGGTGCGGTTGAGAATTATCGTCGATCGCTGGATCTGTCCACCGGGATCCACATCGTTGAATACGAGGCTGGCGGCGTCAGCTACGTCCGCGAAACCTTTGTCAGCCATCCCGACCAGGTGCTGGTGATGCGTCTGACCGCGAGTCGGCCCGGCGCACTTTCCTTCGACGTAAGGCTGTGCCCGGCGATGAACGCCGTCGTCTGCCTCGATAAGGACGTCCTGGCCTTCCAGGGGAACTGTCCGGTTTACGTCTGGCGCTTTGACGCTCCGCAGGAGCAGCGCGGCTTGATGGTCTATGGCGAGACCGATGCGGAGAAGGGCATGGGCTATTTTGCGGAGGCGCGCGTGCTCTCCGACGGCAGAGTCGCCCAGCAGGGCGGGGGCATTCAGGTCTGCGAAGCGACGTCTGCCACGCTGCTGTTCGACGCGCGCACCAGCTTTGCCGGCTGGAAGAAGCATCCCGTTCTGGAGGGCAAACCCTATGTTGAGCCTTGCCGTCGAGGACTGGATGCTGCCGCGGCGCTCGGCTACGACGCATTGCGCGCCCGCCATGTGGCCGATCACGCCGCTCTGTATGAACGCGTTACCCTCGATCTGGGCGGCGGCGACGAAAAACTGCTGCCCACGGACGAACGCCTGTACAGCCATGAGAACGGTGGCGACGATCCGGCGCTGTATGCGCTGTACTTCAACTTCGGCCGTTACCTGACCATCGCCTCCTCCCGCGAGGGCACACAGGCCGCCAATCTGCAGGGCATTTGGAACGACAGGATCACCCCGCCGTGGCACAGCAACTACACCATCAACATCAACACGGAGATGAACTACTGGCCGACGCTGATGGTCAACCTGTCGGAGTGCTACGAGCCGCTTGTTCGCCTGGTGCTGGAGCTGGCGGAGAGCGGCGAGCGCACTGCGCAGCGCTATTATGGCGCGCCGGGCTTCGTTGCCCATCACAACACCGACCTGTGGCGCATGTCTACGCCTGTGGGAGCGCATCTGCCCGGCTGCGCACAGTATGCATTCTGGCCGATGTCCTCCGGTTGGCTGGTTCGCCATCTGTGGGAACGGTACGAATACACCCGCGACGAGGCTTTCCTCCGCGAAACCGCTTGGCCGGTCATTCGCAAAGCGGCGGAGTTCTACCGTTCGCTGCTGGTGGAGGATCGCGACGGCGAGCTGATCCTCGCGCCGTCCACGTCGCCGGAAAACACATTCAATCTGGAAGGCCGGGAGGTCTCCGTCGCTGCATCCACGACGATGACGCAGGCGATCGTGCTGGACGTGTTCGACATCTGTCGGAGGATCACAGCGCTGCTGAATGTGGATGCAGACTTTGCGGCAGAGCTGGATTCCATCATGCCCAGGCTCAAACCGTATGGCATCGGCCGCGATGGCGAGCTGCTGGAGTGGAATGAGAACTTTGAAGAGCATGATATCCATCACCGCCACATCTCCCATCTGTACGGCCTGCATCCGGCGCGTTCGATCACGCCGGAGGAAACACCTGAGCTGGCCGAGGCCTGCCGAATCTCACTGCTGCGCCGCGGTGATGAGAGCACCGGCTGGGCGATGGGATGGCGCATCAACCAGTGGGTGCGCCTGGGCGATGGCGACCACGCGCTGCGGCTGCTCGACAACCAGCTGCGCACCGTAGAGGGACGCAACCCGATGAAGCGGCAGACGCGCGGCAGGGTGAACGATATGAGCGGCGGCACCTATATCAACCTCTTCGATGCCCATCAGCCATTTCAGATCGATGGCAACTTCGGCGCCTGCGCCGGCATTGGAGAAATGCTGCTGCAGACGGCTCCGGACGGATCGCTGAAAATTCTGCCCGCCCTGCCCTCGAGCTGGAAGCGCGGTAGCGTCACGGGTCTGCGCGCCCGCAATGGCAGGATCGTGGATATCCGCTGGGATGGAGATAACGTGAAGGTTGTGGAAAAGTAGAGAAGCACATGGCCAGGGAGGAGATGCTGCATGGAAAAGCACTTCCCTGATCCCGTAGGAAAAACAGAAAGCCGATTCAAAACGGCGGTGCGCATGGGGTCGGTTCGCCGCAGATCGGCGCGGGCTTTGATACAGCGCGGACGGAAAAGCAATGAATGTCTGCTGCGCCCGCTGAGAATCAGCAGTCTTTGCGCACTTCCGCATTCTCTCGGGATTGCGCCATTGAAATTGGTGATTCTCAGCTTTGGGAATTTAACCGCAAATTTGTTTGACTTTGCCGGGCGCATCCAGTACAATATATGTTCAGAACATGGATTCCGTGCGCGGCAAGCCGGTCATCCGGGGCGCGGCGCACTCAAGAAGTGAGCTGAAAGGAGTATCGTCATGAAGCATCTGCTGAAAAACGGTATGGTTTTTCACGGCGAACACATCTCTCGGCAGGATGTACTTTTGGATGGCGGCGTCATCGCTGAAGTATCTCCAAACATCGTTCCACAGGCTTGCTATTCCATCACGGATTGCCAGAATTTATTGGTTATTCCGGGCTTCGCAGATGTACACGTGCATTTGCGTGAGCCCGGTTTTTCTGTGAAGGAGACCATTCATACGGGTACGATGGCCGCGGCGGCGGGCGGATATACGATTGTATGCGCCATGCCGAATCTGAATCCCGTTCCCGATTCGGTGGAACACCTGCAGGCGCAGCTGGACATCATCGCGCGGGATGCGGTGGTTCGGGTGCTGCCCTATGCCTCCATCACGGTGGGGCAGAAGGGAGACGGAGCGCTGGTGGATTTCGCGGCGCTGAAGGACATGTGCTTTGCCTTCTCCGACGACGGCAAGGGCGTGCAGCGCCGGGAGGTGATGCGCGAGGCCATGCAGCGCGTTCATGCGCTGGGCGGCATGATCGCGGCCCACTGTGAGGTGGACAGCCTGCTGAACGGCGGCTACATTCACGATGGCGAGTACGCGCGCCTGCACGGACACCGGGGCATCTGCTCCGCCAGCGAGTATGAGCAGATCGCGCGGGATGTGGAGCTCGTCCGCGAGACGGGCTGCCGCTACCACGTCTGCCACATCTCCTGCAGGGAATCGGTGGACATCATCCGCCGGGCGAAGGCCGAGGGGCTGCCGGTGACCTGTGAAACCGGGCCGCATTACCTGACGATGTGCGACATGGACATCGGCGAGGACGGCCGGTTCAAGATGAACCCGCCGATCCGCTCTGCGGCGGATCGTGACGCGCTGGTGGAGGGCCTGATCGACGGCACCATCGACGTGATCGCCACTGACCACGCGCCGCACACGGCGCAGGAGAAGTCCCGCGGACTGGAAAAGAGCCTGATGGGCGTGGTGGGGCTGGAGACGGCATTTCCGATATTGAACGAAAAGCTGGTGTCCACCGGCATCATTCCGCTGGAGCTGCTGATCGAAAAGATGTCCATCGCGCCGAGACGGATATTCGGCTTTGGCACGACGGATGTGGCGGCGGGACAGCGGGCCGATCTGGCGGTGCTGGATGTGGACACGCGCTATACGGTGGATCCGGAGACGTTCCTGTCGAAGGGTCGCGCCACGCCGTTTGCGGGCATGACCGCGCGGGGCGGCAACCGGATGACGATGATAGATGGGAGAATTGTATGGCAAAGCAGTTTACTCGGAAAATAGTGCTGGAAGACGGCCGCGAGTTCTATGGCTACGGCTTTGGCGCGGCCTGTGAGGCCATCAATGAGATCGTGTTCAACACGTCCATGGTGGGCTATCAGGAGATCGTCTCCGATCCGTCCTATACCAATCAGATGGTGTGCATGACCTATCCGCTGATCGGCAATTACGGCATCACCGACGAGGATTTCGAGACGAAGCAGCCCACCATCGGTGGACTGATCGTTCGCGAATACAACGACATGCCCTCCAACTTCCGCTACGTCAAGACGCTGGCGGAGATTCTGGAGGAGAACAACATTCCGGGCATCTCGGGCATCGACACCCGCGCGCTGACGCGGATCATCCGCAACGAGGGCAGCATGAAGGTGATGATCACCTCGGCGCACACGCCGCGGGAGGTCTGCATGCGCGCCATCAGCGCCTATCACATGCCCACCGACGGCGTGGCGCGGGTCAGCTGCAAAAAGCGCTGGTATTCCCGCACCGCCAATCCGAAGTACAGCGTGGTGGCCGTGGACTGCGGCATCAAGCTGAACATCATCCGCAAGCTCAACCAGAAGGGCGTCAACGTGACCGTGGTGCCCTACAACACCCCGGCGGAGGAGATCCTGCGGCTGCGTCCCGACGGCGTGTTCCTCTCCAACGGCCCCGGAGATCCGGAGAATGTGACGCCGGTGATCGAGCTGGTGCGCCAGCTGCGCGGCAAGCTGCCGATCTTCGGCATCTGCCTCGGCCATCAGATGATCTGTCTGGCCTACGGCGCAAAGACCTTCAAGCTCAAGTTCGGCCACCGCGGTGGCAACCATCCGGTGAAGAACCTGGAGACGGGCAAAATCGAGATCACCAGCCAGAACCACTCCTATGCGGTGGACCGGGACAGCCTGAACGGCACCGGGCTGGTGGCCACCCACATCAACCTGCTGGACAACACGGTGGAGGGCGTGGTCTGCCCCGAGGATCGGGTGTTCTCCGTGCAGTATCACCCGGAGAGCGCGCCCGGCCCGCAGGATACCACCTATCTGTTCGACAAGTTCCTGAAGCT
>SFJH01000095.1 GCA_004555155.1 Clostridiales bacterium | reverse complement strand
CAGCTTGATGTTGCCGGTAACGTCGGTGGTGCGGAAGTAGAACTGCGGACGATAGCCGTTGAAGAACGGGGTGTGACGGCCGCCCTCTTCCTTGGTCAGGACGTACACCTGGCCCATGAAGTGGGTGTGCGGATGAATGGAGCCGGGCTTGGCCAGAACCTGACCGCGCTCGATCTCGTTGCGCTGAATGCCGCGCAGCAGCACGCCGATGTTGTCGCCAGCCTCAGCGTAGTCCAGCAGCTTGCGGAACATCTCGACGCCGGTGACGACGGTGGTGCGGCTCTTCTCGGCCAGACCAACGATCTCAACGGTATCGGACAGCTTCACCATGCCGCGCTCCACACGACCGGTGGCAACGGTGCCGCGGCCGGTGATGGAGAACACGTCCTCAACAGGCATCAGGAACGGCTTGTCGGTCGCGCGCTCCGGAGCCGGAATGTAGGAATCGACCTCGTCCATCAGCTGGAAGATGCACTGGCACTCGGGCGCGTTCGCCACGTCCTCGCCGCCATTCATGACGTACTCCAGCGCCTTCAGCGCGGAGCCCTTCACGATCGGGATCTCGTCGCCCGGGAAGCCATACTCGCTCAGCAGCTCGCGCACTTCCATCTCAACCAGCTCCAGCAGCTCCTCATCGTCGACCATGTCGGTCTTGTTCATGAACACGATGATGTAGCCAACGCCGACCTGATGGGCCAGCAGGATGTGCTCGCGGGTCTGCGGCATCGGGCCGTCAGCAGCGGACACGACCAGGATGGCGCCGTCCATCTGCGCAGCGCCGGTGATCATGTTCTTCACGTAGTCGGCGTGGCCGGGGCAGTCCACGTGCGCATAGTGACGGTGCTCCGTCTCGTACTCCACGTGAGCGGTGTTGATCGTGATTCCGCGGGCCTTCTCTTCCGGCGCCTTGTCGATCTCGTCGTAGCGCATGGCCTGCGCGCCACCCTTCTTCGCCAGAACCATGGTGATGGCGGCGGTCAGGGTCGTCTGTGATGGCGGCGGTCAGGGTCGTCTTGCCGTGGTCAACGTGACCAATGGTGCCAATGTTTACGTGGGGCTTGGTTCTCTCAAACTTTGCCTTTGCCATTGTGGGTTTCCTCCCTGTTGATGTTGTTGTTGCGTATTGGCGGATTTGGAGCGGGTGATGGGAATCGAACCCACGTGGTCAGCTTGGGAAGCTGAAGTTCTACCATTGAACTACACCCGCACGTCCCGCCGAAATACGCCATGCATACAACTTGTATTGTAGCCGAATTGGCTGGGTTTGTCAATAGATGCGCCGGTTTTTCCCCTGCGGGAAGCGGAATTTTTTGCCGGTCATGCAGCCAATTCCGTATATTACGGACACATGTGCATAATCAATGGCAGGAGACGCCGCGGATGCGACGCCTCCCGCCCGATTGGGATATTCGCTTACAGGCGGCAGTCCAGCTTCGCCAGCTCGCCGACCACGTAGTCGTATACGAAGTCCACGGCCTCGTCCACGGGCTTTTTCTCCATCATGGACTTGTCGCGGGCGCTGATCTCGATGGTGCCGTTTTTGAGGCCCTTGGGGCTGACCACCACGCGCACGGGCACGCCGAACAGGTCGGCGTCGGAGAACATGTTACCGGCGCTGACGCTGCGATCGTCCCAGATCACCTCCACGCCGCGCTTCGTCAGCTCGTCGTAGATCCTCTGGGAGGTCTCGGCCACCTCGCTCTGGTCGGCGCGCAGCGAGCACAGGTGCACGTGCCAGGGCGCGATGGAGATGGGCCAGATGGGGCCGTAGTCGTCGCGATGCGCCTCGCAGACGGAGGCGGCCAGGCGGCCGACGCCGATGCCGTAGCAGCCCATGATGGGGTTCTTCAGCGAGCCGTCCGCGTCCACATAGGTCATGCCCATGGCGGCGGTGTAGCGGGTGCCCAGCTGGAAGATGTTACCCACCTCGATGCCGCGGGAGGTGTAGATGCTCTTCTTGCCGCAGATGGGGCAGATGCCGCCGTCGTAGGCCTTCGCCACGTCCACATATTC
>SFJH01000003.1 GCA_004555155.1 Clostridiales bacterium | reverse complement strand
GAGCATAGTCTGACTTCCCTTGTTTGTTTAGCAGCTACAAGTTTAAGTCTTCTATGCTCCTTTTTCTACCCTTTAGCCTAACTTTCCGTGAAGAGCCGATCTTTCTGCATTCTGAAGGTCAGATGGCGATACCGGCCTTCTCGAGAATGACGGGCACGTTCTTTTCCGCGCCGATGGCCATGATATGTACGCCGTCGCACAGGCCTTCGGCCTTGATCTTTGCGATCAGCTCCGCGGCCATCTCGATGCCCAGCTGGGCGGGGAGCCCCTTGACGCCCTTGGCCTTGCCCTCCGCCGCCGCGGCGGCCAGCCGGTCGATCTGATCCTGGGGAACGGCGATGCCGGGCACGTTTTCGTTCATGTACTTGGCCATGCCGGCCGCCTTCAGGGGGATGATGCCGGCCATGATGTGGGCCTTGATGTTGGCCTTGTCCACCGCGTCCATGAAGCGCTTCAGGCTCTCGATGTCGAAGATGCCCTGGGTCTGGATGTACTTCGCGCCGGCGTCCACCTTCTGGCGCAGCTTGTTGATCTGCAGCACCAGCGGCTCATAGACCGGCGTGACCGCCGCGCCCTTGTAGAACTTCGGCGCGCCGCCGGCGAGCTCGTTGCCGCCGCAGTCCTTGCCGGTGGCCTCCATGGTGGAGAGCATGCGCAGGATGCCGACGGAATCCAGATCGTAGACGGGCTTGGAGGATTTGCAGTCGCCGACCATGGTGTGGTCGCCGGTGAGGGCCAGCATCGTGTCGATGCCGAAGGAGGCCGCCGCCAGCATGTCGCCCATGATGGCCATGCGGCTGCGGTCGCGGCCGGTCATCTGAATGATCGGGTCGAGGCCTGCCAGCTTCAGCTTGATGCACAGGCCGATGGAGGACGCCTTCAGACAGGCGGACTGCATGTCGGTGACGTTGATGGAGTGAACCTTGCCGCGCAGCAGCTCGGCGGCCTCCATCTGCTCGGTGAAGTCATAGCCCTTCGGCGGCGCCATTTCCGCAGTTACGCCGAACTGACCGTTTTCCAATGCCTTCTGAAGTGCGCTCATTTTCTGTCCCCCCTGATGTTGACGGTTCTGGGATAGGAAACACTTTCGTAGCCCTTGTCCTCGCGGGTGATGCCGATCTTTTCCTCCTGGCCGAGGGAGACCAGCTTGTTGTAGATTTCGATCCAGGCGCAGGGATTCTCGGGATTGACCTCGCACCGGCCGTTGCGGGAGCCGCCGCAGGGGCCGTTCACCAGGGACTTCGCGCAACGGGAGATGGGGCAGATGCCGCCGGTCTGGCCCAGCACGCAGTTGCCGCACATGTGGCAGGCCTCCTCGAACAGGCCCAGCTTGATGGATTCGCCCAGGAACATGGTATTGTTGGAAGGATAGACGACGCAGTCCGCATGCTTGGCCACCACCTGCACGCCGTCGCCGCAGGACATGGCGATGATGGCGTCGGGCTTGGAGGTGTTGAGCTTCTTGACGATGTTGCGGGTCATCATGTTCATGCAGCAGTAGTCGGACATGCCGGTGGCGACGACCTGCTTGCCGTGGGATTCGAGGTAGCTCTTGAGCTCTGCGATCTCCTTTTCACCGCCGGTGGCGCAGGCGGTGGCGCAGCTGCCGCAGCCGATGAGCGCAATCCTCTTTGCGTCACCCAGCAGCGCCATGACCTCTTCAATGGGCTTTTTCTGCGTAATAATCATGGGCAATTCTCCTCTTATTTCATTTCCCCATCGGGGAATGTCGATCCTTTGAACGCGCTTGGCAGCGCTCGCTTGCGGCTCCATTATAGCGCAGCGCGCAGCGCAAATCAATAACGTCGGAAAAAGTATGCTGAAATCTCAAACTGTTCTTTTCAGAAACACAATCAGCGCGCTACCGGTCCTTTTCAGAGCCGATGAAGATCGTTTCGCCATAGCCGACCAGCGCGGAAATGTTGTCGCGAATGGCGCGCGGGAAGAGGTTGATGTGGCGAATATCGCGGATGTCGATCCAATCCATGCCGATCTGGAAGCGGTCGGTCTCGGTAGGGCTGCGGCGCGCTTCTCCGGCGAGCTTGCAGAGGAAGATGAAGTAGATCTTGTGGCCGTTCTCATCGCTTCGGCCCTCGTTGATGCGCTCGTAGATGCCGGAAAGGCGCTGGGGAACGACTGCGTAGCCGGTTTCCTCCAGAAGCTCGCGCCGGACGGTCTCGTGGAGCATTTCGCCGGTGCGCTGTCCGCCGCCGGGAAGCGCGTAGTATTCACCGAAGCGGGAGCTGCAGCGGTTTACCAGAATCTTTCCTTCATGAAGTACGATGGCCTTGGCTGAATTGCGAATGGGCAAGTCGCTCAGTCCCTTCTGTGTGACAAAGTTAATTCTATTATACGATGAAACCGCTCAAAGATCAATCTTTCAGATAAGTTTTGCAGTCAGAAATTTCAGTTCCCGTCATATGGCAGACACATTGTTAATAAATGTTAATTAAATATGAACATGATGTTTATGCGTTGAATGTTTCCGACGAGCCTGTTAAAATAAACAGTGGAGATATAAGCGCAGGCAGACGCCTGCGATAGGAAAGAACAGAATTGCGAGGGAGGATGTTTATGGCCGTTGCAGTGATCATGCCGAGACAGGGCAATACCGTGGAGAGCTGCGTCATCAACGAGTGGCACAAGCATGTGGGCGATGCGGTGGCTGTCGGCGATATCCTGTTTTCCTACGAGACGGACAAGGCCGCTTTCGAGGAAGAAGCGAAGGTCGCGGGTACGCTGCTGAAGGTGCTTTATGAGGAGGGCGACGACGTGCCCTGCCTGGAAAATGTATGTGTGATCGGCGAGCCCGGAGAGGATCCGGACGCCTGTCTGGCCGGCGGAAGCGCTGAACCCGAAGCGGCTCCGGCGGTTGCCGCGCCCGCGGCGGCTGCGCAGGGCGCGGGCGACTGCGTACCGGTGATTATGCCCCGACAGGGCAACACCGTGGAGAGCTGCGTCATCAATGAATGGCACAAGCATGTGGGCGATGCGGTCAAGGTCGGCGACCTGCTGTTCTCCTATGAGACCGACAAGGCCGGCTTCGACGAGGAAGCCAAGGTGGAGGGCACGCTGCTGGCGGTGTTCTTCGAGGAGGGCGACGATGTGCCCTGCCTGGAGAATGTGTGCGTGATCGGCAAGCCCGGCGCGAATGCAGAGGCGTTCCGCCCCGGCGCGGAGCCGCCCGCTGCCGCACCTGCGGCGGCCGCTGCTCCGGCAGCGCCCGCGGAGGAGATCGCGGAGCCTGCGTTGACCGTCGGCAATCTCAGAATTTCGCCCCGCGCCAAGCGCCTCGCGGAGAGCAAGGGCGCGGATCTGTCCAAGGTGGTACCCACCGGCCCCGACGGCCGCGTGATCGAGCGCGACGTGCAGGCGCTGCTGGATGCCGGCAGGACGCTGGCGGCGGCGAAGGCTGCGGAAGCCCCGGCCGAGGCCGCGCCCGCTGCGGAAGCGCCGGCGGCGGTGGAGCTGGGCGTGCCTGTGGACGACAGCTACACCGAGCCCATGAGCAAGATGCGCAAGGTGATCGCGAAGAACATGATGGTCTCGCTGTCCACGATGGCGCAGCTGACGCACAACCTGTCCTACGATGCCACCGAGGTCAAGAACGCCCGCGCGATGTTCAAGGCCAAGGGCGAGAAGTTCGGCATGGACAAGATCTCCATCAACGACATCGTGATGTACGCGGTGGCCCGCACGCTGGCGATGCCGGAGCACAAGGCGCTCAACGCCAATCTGGTGGACGACGGCGCGACCATGAAGTACTTCAAGGGCGTGCACCTGGGCATGGCGGTGGATACCGACCGCGGCCTGATGGTGCCCACCATCTTCAATGCCGACAAGATGACCCTCAAGCAGCTGTCCGATACCGCCAAGAAGCTGGCGAAGGACTGCAAGGAGGGCAAGATCAGCCCCGACTATCTGAAGGGCGCATCCTTCACCGTTTCCAACATCGGCGTCTACGGCATCGAATCCTTCACCCCCGTGATCAATCCGCCGCAGACCGGCATCCTGGGCGTTTGCGCCATGAAGGACGCCTTCCGCATGGAGAACGGCGAGATCAAGGTCTATCCCAGCATGGGCCTGTCCCTGACCTACGACCATCGCGCGCTGGACGGCACGCCGGCTTCGAAGTTCCTGGTGGACCTGAAAGCCAATCTGGAGAACTTCACGCTGCTGCTGGCCCGCGGCTGAGCGGTCGAGTACATTGCGCAATCAGCGATGAGATAAAGGAGAGAATTCCATGTCCAAGCAGTTGTTTGTCGATCCGAATGTCGTCCGCGCGTCGGGCACGATTCACTTTGAGGATATTCCGGTCAACCAGTACAAGAAGAGCGTCAAGGACGAGCTGGGCAACTTCACGAAGGAGCAGTTTGTCAACATCTATCGCGACATGCTGACCCTGCGCGAGTTCGAAACCATGATCAACCTGATCAAGACCACCGGCGAGTACGAGGGCGTGGCCTACAACCATCCCGGCCCGGCCCACCTGTCCATGGGACAGGAGGCCGCCGCCGTCGGCGAGGCGTTCCATCTGGACGTCAACGACTTCATCTTCGGCTCCCACCGCGCCCACTCCGACATCCTCGCCAAGGGCCTTTCCGCCATCGAAAAGCTGTCGGACGACGAGCTGATGGAGATCATGAAGAATTTCCTCGACGGCAAGACGCTGGCCGTGGTGGAGAAGCAGCCCCATGACAGCGTCAAGGATCTGGCCATCGATTTCCTGCTCTACGGCGCGATGGCGGAGATCTTCGCCCGCGAGACCGGCTTCAACCGCGGCCTCGGCGGCTCCATGCACACCTTCTTCACCCCCTTCGGCATTTATCCGAACAACGCCATCGTCGGCGGCTCCGCCACCATCGCCATGGGCGCGGCGCTTTACAAGCGCGTCAACCGCAAGCCCGGCATCGTCATCGCCAACATCGGCGACGGCTCCATGGGCCGCGGCCCGGTGCTGGAGGCCCTCAACATGTCCGGCATGGGCCAGCTGACCCAGCTGTGGGACGACGAGATGAAGGGCGGCCTGCCGGTCATGTTCAACTGCGTCAACAACCAGTACGGCATGGGCGGCCAGACAGTGGGCGAGACCATGGGCTACGACGCGCCGGCGCGCCTGGGCGCGGGCTTCAATCCCAACCAGATGCTGGCCGAGCGCGTGGACGGCTTTAACCCGCTGGCGGTCATCGAGGCCTACGGCCGCAAGAAGAAGCTGCTGCTGGAGGGCAAGGGCCCCGCGCTGCTGGACGTGGTGACCTATCGCTTCGCGGGCCACAGCCCGTCGGACAGCTCCTCCTACCGCACCAAGGAAGAGATCGCCGCCTGGGAGGCCCAGGATCCGATCATCGAATACCGCCGCCAGCTGATCGAGGCCGGCGTGCTGACCGATGCGGAGTGCGACGCCATCGTCGCCAAGGTCAAGGCCACCAACCTGCGCAACTTCAAGCTGTCCATCGACGACAGCATCTCCCCGCGCATGGACCTGAAGGCCGATCCCGACGCCATCGCCGATCTGATGTTCACCAACGGCCATGTGGAAGCCTTCTCCGACGCCAAGCCCGACGTGCTGATGCCCATGGAGGAGAATCCCCGCGTGCAGGCCATCGCCAAGAAGGAGCGCTGGGGCATCGACAAGAACGGCAATCCCGTGTCCAAGAACAAGGTCTATCAGCTGCGCGACGGCCTGTTTGAGGCGATCATCGACCGCTTCTACAAGGATCCCACCCTGGTGACCTACGGCGAGGACGTGCGCGACTGGGGCGGCGCGTTTGCCGTCTATCGCGGACTGACCGAGGCGCTGCCGTATCATCGCCTGTTCAACACGCCCATCAGCGAATCCGCCATCGTCGGCTCCGCCGTCGGCTATGCCATGGCGGGCGGCCGCGCGCTGTGCGAGCTGATGTACTGCGACTTCCTCGGCTGCGCCGGCGACGAGGTGTTCAACCAGATGGCCAAGTGGCAGGCCATGTCCGCCGACGTCATCAAGATGCCCGTGGTGCTGCGCGTGTCCGTGGGCTCCAAGTACGGCGCCCAGCATTCTCAGGACTGGACCAGCCTGACGGCCCACATCCCGGGCCTGAAGATCGCCTTCCCGGCCTCGCCCTACGACGCAAAGGGCCTGATGGCCACCGCACTGGTGGGCACCGATCCCGTGGTGTTCTTCGAGTCCCAGCGCATCTACGACGTGGGCGAGCAGTTCCACGAGGGCGGCGTGCCGGCAGAGTATTATGAGATTCCCTTCGGCAAGGCCGACGTCAAGCGCAAGGGCGACGACGTGACCATCCTCACCTTTGGCGCGGTGCTGTATCGCGCGCTGAAGGCCGCCGACGAGCTCAAGGAAAAGTACGGCATGAGCGCCGAGGTCATCGACGCCCGTACGCTGGTGCCCTTCGACTATGAGACCGTGATCGAATCCGTGAAGAAGACCGGCCGCCTGGTGATCGTCACCGACGCCTGCGAGCGCGGCTCCTTCGCCAGCGAGGTGGACCGCCAGGTCACCGAGATGGCCTTCGACGAGCTGGATGCGCCGCCGGTGGTGGTCGCTTCCAGAAACTGGATCACGCCTGCCCACGAGCTGGAGGAGGCATTCTTCCCGCAGCCCAGCTGGATCCTCGACGCCATCGACGCCAAGATCGTGCCGCTGGAGGGCCACGTTCGCGTGACCGACCAGTCCCTTGCCGGAAAGCTCCGCAACGAGAGCCGCGGCGTTTGATCAATACCCGTTCCAACGAGCGATGCGCATATGCGCATCGCTCGTTTTTTTCAGAATCTTCCCGGGAGATGCGCGTAATCGTGTTGACAAGGGGGAATCGTATGTGTATAATATGAAATCGAAATTGAAAATGGATTTCAAAATGGAGGATCAGATGAAGAAGATTATCGCGTTGACGGCGGTTTGCCTGGCCGTGATGCTGGGCGGCTTTGCGATGGCGGAGGAACTGCAGATTGTGACGACCAGCTTTCCCTGCTACGACTTTGCGCGCCAGGTGGCGGGGGAGAATGCCCAGGTGACGATGCTGATTCGCCCGGGCACGGAGGTGCACGCCTATGAACCCACGCCGGCGGATATTCTGACCATCGGCGGCGCAGATCTCTTCGTTTATATCGGCGGCGAGAGCGACGTGTGGGCGGATGACATCCTGGCCTCCTTTGGCGGCGATGCGCCGCAGTGCGCCCGGCTGATGGAGTCGGTCGAGGCGCTGGAAGAGGAGCACGCAGAGGCGGAGGCCCACGACCACGGCGAACTGGAGTTGGATGAACACATCTGGACGTCGCCGAAGAATGCCGTGCAGATGGTGCGCGCGGTGGAGAGCGCGCTGTGTGCGGCACGGCCGGAAGCGGCGGGGGAATTCCATGCCAATGCAGAGGTTTACGCCGGAGAAATCGAGCAGATCGATCAGGCGCTCGAGCAGATCGTGTCCAGCGGCGCGCGGCGCGAGCTGGTGTTTGCCGACCGGTTTCCGTTCCTCTATATGGCGCACGATTACGGCCTGAGCTATTGCGCGGCGTTTTCTTCCTGTACGACGGACACCGAGCCCAGCGCGCAGACGATGGTGAAGCTGATCGAGACCATCCAGAAGGACGACATTCCGGTGGTCTATACGATCGAAATGAGCACGGGCGCCATTGCGCGGACGCTGGCGGAGGAGACGGGCGTGGAAGTGCTCGAGCTTCATTCGGTGCAGACGGTGCGCCAGTCGGAGTTTGACGCGGGCGAGACGTATGCTTCGCTGATGTGGAAGAATCTGGCGGCGATTGAGAAGGGACTGAACTGAACATGCGCGGGGAGTACAGCACGCGGCAGAAGCGCGAGCTGCTGCGTTTCCTGAAGGATCACAATCTGGAAAATTTTTCGGTGGATGAGGTGACCTTCCGCCTGCAGGACGAGGGAGCGCAGATCGGCCGCTCGACGGTGTATCGCTATCTGGAATCGCTGGCAGAACAGGGCACGGTGCGCAAGTATCAGAACGCCCAGGGAATGACCCAATACCAGCACATCGAGGACGAGGCGCGCTGTGCAAACCACTTTCACATGATGTGCAAGCAGTGCGGCGCGCTGCTGCATGTGGACTGCGGGCTGATGCAGTCGCTGACGGCACACATCGCCGAGGAGCACGGATTTGCGCTGGATCCCCGGGAGACGGTGCTGGTGGGTGTCTGCGCCCGCTGCAGCGGAACGAAGAAAGAGGAGGAGACGTGCGATGGCACTGATCACACTGAAGGATGTCACCATTGCCTTTGAGGGTGTGGTTGCCGTCGAAAACGTTCGTCTGAGCATCGAAAAGGGCGATTATCTCGTGATCGTCGGCGAGAACGGCTCGGGCAAGAGCACGCTGATTCGTGCGATTCTCGGCCTCGTGCGCCCGCAGAAGGGGCGCGTGATCTATGGAAATGGTCTGAAGCAGAACCAGATCGGCTATCTTCCGCAGCAGACCGTAGCGCAGCGGGATTTTCCGGCATCCGTCGAGGAGGTCGTGCTGTCCGGCTGCATCAACCGCATGGGCCGGCGGCTGTTCTTTGGCGCGCAGCAGCGCAGGCTCGCCGAGGAGAAGATGCGCCTGCTGGATGTGGAGCGGCTGCGCAGGCAGTCCTATCGAACACTGTCCGGCGGCCAGCAGCAGCGCGTGCTGCTGGCGAGAGCGCTCTGCGCCACGGATTCCATCCTCCTGCTGGACGAGCCGGTGACGGGCCTCGATCCGGAGGCGACGGAGGAGCTGTACGGCATCATCCGCACGCTGAACCGGGAACACGGCGTGGCGATTGTGATGGTCTCCCACGATCTGCACGGATCCATGCGCGACGCCGGGAGAGTGCTGGTGATGGATCACGGCGTGGATTTCCTCGGAAGCGTTGAAGCGTACTGCGAACGGTTTGAAAGGCAGGTGAGCCGCTGATGACACAGGCACTTGAATCGCTGTTTCGAAAGAACGGCGGTCGCAGGCGCACGGCGCTGGTCTGCGGCGGAGCGCTCCTGATTCTCCTGGCGCTGGCGCTGTGCAATCTGTCCGCGATCGGCGGAGCGCTGGTCGAGATGGGCGCGTATCTTCAGTACAAATTCATCCAGCGCGCGCTGATCGTAGGCACGCTGGTGGCGCTGTGCGCGGCGTTGCTGGGCGTGATTCTGGTGCTCAAGCGGTATTCCATGATCGGCGACGGCCTGTCCCACGTGGGCTTCGGCGCGCTGACCATTGCGGTATCGCTGGGCGTGGTCACGGCGGAATCGCTGCCGGGCGCGCTGCCGGAAGGGTTGCGAAGCGGAATTGCCGGGCTTTGTGGTGCAATCTCCGCCTCACCGCTGCTGTTCACACTGATTGTGGTCGTCGTGTGCGCCACGCTGCTTCTGCGCATCAGCCGCAACAGCAATCTGCGGGGAGATTCGGCCATTGCGCTGATTTCCACCAGCGCGCTGGCCATCGGCGTGATCGTGACATCGACCACCAGCGGAATGAACATCGACGTGTACAATTACATGTTCGGCAGCATTCTGGCCATGAGCGATGCGGACGTGTACACTTCGCTGGCGTTGTCCGCGGTGGTACTGGCGCTGTTTATCGCGTTCTATCCGAAGATCTTCGCCGTGACGTTCGATGAATCCTTTGCGAAGGCGACGGGAATGAACACCGCCCTTTACAACCTGATGATCGCCGTGCTGACGGCGGTGACCATCGTGGTGGGCATGCGGATCATGGGCACCATGCTGATCTCCAGTCTGATCATCTTTCCGGCGCTGACATCCATGCGGGTATTCTCCCGCTTCCGCGCGGTGGTGATCTCGTCGGCGGTCGTGTCGGTGGTCTGCTTTGCGGCGGGCATCATGCTCTCCTGCCTGTTCTCGCTCCCGGCGGGCGCGGGCATCGTGGCGGTCAATCTGGTGGCGTTTCTGATCTTCAGTCTGATCGGCGCAATGAGGGCGTAGCGCTGACAGCGGAATTAACAGGAACTTCCCTTGCGCTCCGGGGCGGGGCGTGCTATAATGTTTGAGTAAAGCAGAAGCGACCACTTCTCACCTTGCGTCGAAAGTTGCAACGGTCTCAAACGAGTTTGACTCCTTCAAGGGGTTTATGTGGAGTGGCGCGCGTGCGCTACTCTTTTTTCATTCAAGCGAGTTGTTTTAGGAGGTGCATCGGTATTAACGATCTCATGATTAACGAGGAGATCCGCGATCGTGAAGTGCGAGTCGTAGATCAGAACGGCGAACAGCTGGGTGTCATGCCCATTCGGCAGGCCCTGGAAAAGGCTGAGGAAATGCAGCTTGACCTGGTCAAGATTGCTCCGCAGGCGCGTCCGCCGGTATGCAAGATCATGGACTACGGGAAGTACCGCTTTGAGCAGTCCAAGAAGGAGCGCGAATTCCGCAAAAATCAGAAGGTCATTACCGTTAAAGAAGTGCGCCTGTCTGCCACGATTGAGGATCACGATATCGACGTGAAGCTGAAGAACGCCATCAAGTTCCTCAAGGACGGCAACAAAGTCAAAGCGACGATTCGCTTCCGTGGTCGTCAGATCACGCACTCTGAGATCGGTCGTCAGGTGATGACCGAGTTCGCGGAGCGGATTAAGGAGTATGGAACGGTCGACAAGGCTCCCATCATCGAGGGCCGCAATATGTCGATGTTCATCAGCCCCAAGGATGCGAATTAACGCATACCGACGATGAGAGGAGGAAAAATCCAATGCCCAAGCAGAAAACTCATAAGGGCGCGGCGAAGCGCTTTAATCTGACCAAGAGCGGCAAGGTCAAGCGCGCGCAGGCCTTCAAGCGTCACATCCTGACCAAGAAGCCCACCAAGCGTACCCGCAACCTTCGCAAGGCGGCCTATCTGACCACCACCGAAGGAAGAACCATGAAGAAGCTCATTCCGTACAAGTAAGGAGGCGAATCAACAATGGCAAGAGTGAAGCGTGCAGTCAACGCACAGAAGAAAAAGCGTAAGGTAATGAAGCTCGCGAAGGGTTACTTCGGAGCGAAGAGCAAGCAGTATCGCGCCGCCAGCGAACAGGTTCGCCGTTCCCTGCGTTACGCATACATCGGCCGCAAGCAGAAGAAGCGCGATTTCCGCAGCCTGTGGATCACCCGCATCAACGCCGCTGCCCGTCTGAACGGCCTGAGCTATTCCAAGCTCATGAACGGCCTGAAGGTTGCCGGCATCGATATCAACCGCAAGATGCTGTCCGAGCTCGCCATCAGCGACGCCGCTGCGTTCACCGCGCTGGCGGAGAAGGCCAAGGAAGCTCTGAACAAGTAAATTTCAGAATTGCCCGCTCGCAAGAGCGGGCTTTTTTAATGCCTTCAGGCGGCTGGCGGAGCGACAACCAACCGCTATGTGAAGTTGTAAAATGAAGGGGCTCTGTGTCAAATGTTGGGGTGAAAGAGAAAGATAACAAAATTCTCTTGCGGAAGCGGGAGGGGTTCTGACAACAAAAGGAGGCCCTTTTGAGCGCCCTGATGGCGTTGTTGCAGCCCTCAGTGATGCTGTTGGAAAGGCGGATGGCAAGAATGATGCTGCATGAAGGTCAGGAGATGGAAGCACAGCCGTGAAAAAGCGATGAATCCGACGCTTCCAGAGGATGATCGCATTTCTTTTTCCGTTCTAGGATGATGAAAGCTATAAAACGGACACAATCCTCTGCAAAACGCACCTAGCCGACGGACGGTTTTTGCTGTACGATATACGCAGTGAATGACAAACCTGCCGGAAAGCTGGAGGAGTTTTTCGAGAAGGGCTGAAGAAAAGTGAGAAATGGAAAGAGAATCGCGATGAGCGCTGCGCTTTTGCTTGTGGCGGTGGTTGGATGCATGGTTGGAGCGGCTGCAATGAACAGGAAGGGTTGGGTTGAAGAAATGGAAATCATTGAAGTAAAAGAGGCATTCTCGGAGATCCGCATTGAGGACGCAGAGTGCAGCGTGCGCGTCCTGCGCGCCACGGATGGCAAATGCAAGGTCGTCTGCCCGGAGAAGCAGGACGGCAGCATTTACCACACGGTTACGGTCAGCGACGGCGCACTCAACGTTCAGCGCCATGCCAGGAAATGGTATCAGTACATCGGTATCTCCTTTGGCAGTCCGGATGTGGAGATCTATCTGCCGGAGGAAGCGTATGGGAGGCTCGCGATCCATACGATTTCCGGCAGCATGCAGGTCGACGATGGATTTACCTTTGAAACCGCCAGCCTGGAGAGCACCAGCGGCAGCGTCCGGATGCGGTCCGAGGTGAAGAGGGAGCTGGAAGCGGAAAGCACCAGCGGCAGGGTAACCATCGAAAACGCCTCTCCGGAGAGGATTGAAGCCAGCTCCGTCAGCGGCAGGATTGCGCTCTCCCATCTCCGAAGCGATGAGATTGCCGTCCGATCCACCTCCGGGGGAATCGAACTGACCGACGTGATTGCGGCAACGAACCTGGATGTCAGAAGCGTCAGCGGAGGCGTTGCCCTGGACGGATGCGATGGCGGCGCAATCAGGATCGAAACCACCAGCGGTTCTGTAAAGGGCACGGTTCTTACCGAAAAGGACTTCATTGCGGACAGCACAAGCGGAAGCGTGAGCATTCCCCATTCCTCTGCAGGGGGAGCGTGCGAAATCAGCACCACCAGCGGCCGTATCGCCATTGAAGTCCAGCGGTAAAACAATATCTGCAAACGGATGCGTTCGTTGGAGCCGTCATGCCTTCAGATGATCAAAAAAACCTCTTGACATTTACGCCGCGTCATCGTGTATCCTGTGACCATGTTCGAACATGAGCGCGAAAAACGGAGGTTTTGAGAATGAAGATTACAGCGATCCGGTCTGATCGCATTTATCGGAAAATGATGAACGCGGCTCCGGCCGAAAGGGAGAACCTCTACCGGGAAGAACTGATGAAGACCTTTGAATTCAAATGGTCCTGCGTCGGCGTTTCGCTGAGAGCGGAGGCCGACGGCAGCTGCGACGTGGTCTCCGCCGCCGCAATGAGCGGCTACTACGCTCCGGCGCAGATCACTGGAGAGCGCTGCGCGGAAATTGATCAGATCAGCAGCGACGCATTCTGGACGGACTGCGAGAACAGCATCTGCAATGCCCTCGCGGACTTTGAACGGCACGGGATCAAGCTGCCGAAGCAGGAATATGTGTTCACCATCGTGCTGAGCGACCCGCAGAGTCCCATGACCGCCATGGCTGGCGACTACTGCGGCGACGGCGGGATTCCCGGCTACATCATCGGCTCCATCGTGCCGAATGAGCGGTCGCTTTCCCTGATGCCGACGGCGCTGGCGCACGAGACGAATCACAACGTCCGATGGCAGTTCATGCAGTGGAGCAGCCGGGTCACGCTGGCGGACATGATCGTCTCGGAGGGCCTGGCGGAAACCTATGCCGCGAAGATGTTCGGCGAAGACAAGGTGGGCAAGTGGGTCAGGGAAACGACGCCGGAGGTGCTGCGTGAAACCGTCATGCCGCTCGTCCGGGCGAATCTGATGACCAGCGATTTCCAGACGCTTTCCTCCTGCCTCTATGGCGACGGGATCATGGCGCTGCGGGGAGGACAGCCCGTCGGAATGCCCTATTGTGGCGGCTACGCCTGCGGATATGCGCTGATCGGGCACTACCTGAAGAAGACGGGCGCGTCCATCTATGAGGCGACGATCACGCCCACCGAAGAGATCCTGAAACGGTCGGAGGACTTCTGGCGATGAAGGCCGGCGGCGCGGCCTGCAAGAATTTTTGTTCGGAATGATGGAATCCCCTCTTGACTCTCCCCCTAAGGGGAGATGCTACAATCCTCCCTGTAAGAAAAGCAAGGAGGATTTATTCATGAATGAACCATCTGTCAGCGTGCGGAATCTGACAAAAGCGTTTTCAGGCCGCAGGGTGGTCGACGATCTGTCCTTCGACGTGCACAGGGGCGAGGTCTTCGCCCTGCTGGGGCACAACGGAGCGGGCAAGACCACGCTTCTGAGAGCGATTATGGGACTGGCGCGCCCGGATGGCGGAGAGATCGCGCTGCTGGGCGGATCGCCCCGGGATGCGGGCTGCCGCGCCGGGGCAGCTGCGGTGTTCGAAGACAGCTTCTTCTTTGGGGGACTGACGACCAATCAGATCGAGCGGGTGATGCGCGGCAGCGTGCCCGGCTGGGAGCGCGCGCGATACGAGCTGCTGCTGGAGCAGTTCGAACTGCCACCGGACAAGCCGGTGAAGGAATTCTCGAAGGGCATGCGGATGAAGCTGAATCTCGCGGCGGCGCTGGCGCGCAGGCCGCGGCTGCTGGTGCTGGACGAGCCCACCAGCGGACTGGATCCTGTGGCGCGGGGAGAGCTGCTGGATATCCTGATGGAATTCATGCAGGATGAGCGCTGCGGGATTCTGATCAGCAGCCACATCACCTCGGATCTGGATCAGATTGCGGACGAGATCGCCTATCTGCACGGGGGTGAAATGATGTTCCAGCGCACGCGCGTGGAGCTTCAGGAGGAGATGGCGGTGGCGCGCTGCTCTGCGGCCCAGCTGGATGCGCTGCCCGAGGAGCTGGTGATCGCGCGTCGCCGGGGATTCTTTGGCGACGCGGCGCTGGTGCGCGAGCCGGAGCGGGTGCGCGCGCTGCTGCCGGGCGCAGTGGTAGAGCCCGTCGGACTCGACGAGATGATGCGGTTCTATTCGGGGAGGGATGAAAAGTGAGGGGCCTGATTCTGCACGAGCTGTACACCATGAAATATGCCTATGCGAAGAACCTGCTGCTGGTGGGCGTGCTGTATGCGGCGCTGACGTTTGCGATGCGCATGGAGTTCTTCGCCTACATGATGATCTGGATGATGGGGTTTTACGCCGTGGGCAGCGTGTCGCTGGACGCGGGCTGGAGCCGGTTCTCGAAGGCGCTGCCGGTGCGCCCCGGCCAGCTGGCGGGCGCGAGGTTTGCCGGGGCAGCGGCGATGCAGCTGCTGGGCGTGGCTTACGCGATGGTTCTGGGCGCGGCGATGTGCGCGGTGAACGGCGGAAGCTATGGGGAATATCTCCAGGTTGTGGCGCTGGTGACGGCGATAGCGTTTTCCGTGACCTGTATTCTGCTGCCGTGTTCGCTGAAATGGGGCGTGGACAAGGCCCGCAATGCGCTGATGCTGGTGTTTGTGGCGTTCTTCGGCGGGATCGTGCTGATTTCGCGGAGCTATGATCTGTCGGGCCTGGAGGTCTGGCTGGAAAACAGTCTTGAAGGGGTGCTGGCGGTTTCTGCGGCGGCTGTGCTGGCGATCTGTGCCGTATGCTGGCGGGCAACGGCCGGGATTTACGAAAAGAAGGAGTTTTGAACACAGACAGAGACTCCCTGCGGGCAAAGGGCGCGCAGGGAGTCTTTGTGCTTTCCTCAGCGTCTGAGCACGGGATCCATGATGCCGCAGAAGTCGAACGTGGCGAAGTAGTCCTTCGGCGTCTCGGCGCGGCGGATCATCTGGAAGGTGCCGTCCTCCTTGAGCAGGATCTCGGCGGAGCGGAGCTTGCCGTTGTAGTTGTAGCCCATGGAGAAGCCGTGGGCGCCGGCGTCGTGGATGACGATCAGGTCGCCGACCTCCACCTCGGGAAGGGGGCGGTCCACGGCAAATTTGTCGTTGTTCTCGCACAGGGAGCCGACGACGTCATAGACGTGATCGCAGGGCGCGTCCTCCTTGCCGACGACGGTGATGTGGTGATACGCGCCGTACATCGCCGGGCGCATCAGGTTGGCGGCGCAGGCGTCCAGGCCGACGTATTGCTTGTAGATGTGCTTCTGATGGATCGCGGTGGCGACGAGACAGCCGTTGGGGCCGGTCATATAGCGGCCCAGCTCCGTGGCGATGCGCGCGTTGCCCAGACCGGCGGGAACCATCACCTCGTCGAAGGCCTTCTTCACGTTCGCGCCGATGAGTGCGATGTCCGGCATTTTCTCCTCGGGACGGTAGGGAATGCCGACGCCGCCGGAGAGGTTGATCATGAAGATCTCCGCGCCCAGCTTTTCGTGGAGCTCCGCCGCCAGGTTGAACAGCACCCGGGCGTTGCCGGGGTAGTAATCGTTCTCAATGGTGTTGCTGGCCAGGAATGCGTGCAGCGCAAAGCGCTTGACCCCCATGCCCATCAGCTGCTCCACGGCCTGGAAGATCTGGGCCTTGGTCATGCCGAACTTCGAGATGCCGGGCTGGCCCATGCAGGTGGCGCCGAAGTGCAGCTCTCCGCCGGGATTGTAGCGCAGGCAGATCTGCTCCGGCATGCCGCCGTGGGCGGCCAGAAACGGGATGTGGGTGATATCGTCGAGGTTGATGTTGGCGTTCAGGCGGCGGGCATACTCGTACTCCTCCGCAGGCGTCTCGTTGGAGGAGAACATGATCTGATCGCCGGAGAAGCCGCAGGCTTCGGCCAGCATCAGCTCCGCCAGAGACGCGCAGTCCACGCCGCAGCCCTCCTCCTTCAGAATTTTCAGAATGAAGGGGTTCGGGCAGGCCTTGACGGCATAGTATTCGCGATAGTTTTGATTCCATGAAAATGCGGAGAGCAGACCGCGGGCGGTGCTGCGGATGCCGCGCTCGCTGTAGAGGTGAAAGGGCGTGGGAAACTCCTTGATGATTTCGCGGAGCTGATCGGCGGTAACAAAGGGCTTTTTCTGCATCTGTACCACTCCTGTATGTTTTCTTGCGCGTAAAATCCGGCGATTCAACCTCAAAATCATATTCCATTTGTCCGGTTTCGTCAAGAGGAAACCGGACCGCTTTTGACGAAAAAAATTCTTTAACATTTCGCCGTTGCAACAATTTGCATTTCGTGATAAAGTAAATTGGATATGTTTATGAGGAAGCGCGGATCAACCGGCTTCCCAATAGGAGGAATTTCCTTGACCCTTTCCGATCGCATTGAAGCGCTGTTCATGTCGGTGCAGAAGCCCGCGCGCTATATGGGCGGCGAGTTCAATTCCGTGATGAAAAATCCGGAAGAAGTGGATGTGCGCTTCGCGTTTCTGTTCCCGGATACCTACGAAGTGGGCATGTCCCATCTGGGCATGAAGATCCTGTATCATACGATCAACCGCCGCGCGGACGCCTGGTGCGAGCGCGTATTTTCCCCGTGGGTGGACATGGCGCAGCTCATGCGCGAGAACGAGATCCCGCTGTTTTCGCTGGAGTCCCGCACGCCGGTGGCTGAGTTCGATCTGCTGGGCGTGACACTGCAGTACGAGATGAGCTTTACCAACATCCTCGACGCGCTGGATATGGCGGGTCTGCCGCTGCGCGCGGCGGATCGCCGGGAGGGCCCCTTCGTGATCGTCGGCGGCCCCTGCGCGTTCAATCCGGAACCGCTGGCGCCGTTTGTGGATCTGGTGGCCATCGGCGACGGCGAGGAGGAGACCCATCAGGTGATCGACTGCTACAAGGCATGGAAGCAGTCCGGCGCGCCCAGAGAGGCTTTCCTGCGGGAGGCGGCGAAGATTCGCGGAATCTACGTGCCTTCGCTGTACGACGTGGAGTATCATGAGGACGGCACGGTGGCCTCCGTTTCGCCGAAGCCTGGCAGCGGCGCGCCTGAGGTGGTCTACAAGGCGATGGTTTCCGATCTGACGTCGGCGGACTATCCCGAAAAGCTGATTGTGCCCTACAACGAGGTGGTGCACAACCGCATCATGCTGGAGATCTTCCGCGGCTGTACCCGCGGCTGCCGCTTCTGCCAGGCGGGGATGATCTACCGCCCGGTGCGCGAGCGCAGCATGGAGAAGCTGCTGGAGATGGCGGAGAAGTTGGTCAACGCCACGGGCTACGACGAGATCTCCCTGATGAGCCTGTCCAGCGGCGACTACTCCTGTCTGCCCGAGCTGGCGCACAGGATGGTGGAGAAGTACGCCCAGCGGCGGGTGAAGATATCGCTGCCCTCCCAGCGCATCGACAACGTGCTGACGGACACGCTCAAGGAGACGCAGAGGGTGCGCAAGACCGCGCTGACCCTCGCGCCCGAAGCGGGCACCCAGCGACTGCGCGACGTGATCAACAAGGGCGTGACCGAGAACGATCTGATGCGCTCCGTGTCGGACGCCTTCGAGCAGGGCTGGTCGGCGGTGAAGCTGTACTTCATGCTGGGCCTGCCCACGGAGACGGACGAGGATGTGCTGGGCATCGCCGATCTGGCCGAGAAGGTCAGGCGGTGCTACTTCGCCGTGCCCAAGGAGAGGCGCGCGCCGGGCCTGCGCATCACGGTCAGCGCGTCGGTGTTTGTTCCGAAGAACTTCACGCCCTTCCAGTGGGCGGCGCAGCTGGACCAGGAGAGCGTGATCCGCCGCCAGCAGATGCTCAAGGAGGCGCTGCGCAGGATCAAGGGCGTGGATTTCAAATATCACGCGCCGGATGTGAGCTATATCGAGGCGGTGTTTGCCCGGGGCGACCGGCGGCTGGCCGACGCGCTGGAGGCGGCCTATCGCGCCGGATGCCGGTTTGACGGCTGGTCGGATCAGTTCCGCTACGATCTGTGGCTCAAGGCCTTCGAGGAAACCGGCGTCAATCCGGACTTCTACGCCTGCCGCGAGCGCCCGGCGGACGAGCTGCTGCCCTGGGATCACCTGGACTGCGGCGTGACCAAGGCATTCCTCAGGCGCGAATGGGAAAAGGCGCAGCGGGAGGAGTGCACCCACGACTGCCGCAAGGGCTGCGTGGGCTGCGGCGTGAACCGCTATGAGGAGGCGAAAGCATGCGGGCGATGATTCGATTCGGAAAACAGCCGAGACTGCGCTTCATTTCCCATCTGGATCTGCAGCGCTTCTTTCAGCGGGCGCTCAACCGCACGGGTTTGCCCATCGCGTATTCCCAGGGCTTCAATCCGCATCCGATTCTGTCCTTCGGATCGGCGCTGGCGCTGGGCTGGACCAGCGAGTATGAGATCATTGACGTGAAGCTCAGCGTGCCCATGGGCCGCAAGCGCACGGAGGAGGCCATGCGCGCCGCGCTGCCGGTGGATCTGCCGGTGCTGGAGGTCAGGCTGGTGGACGACCGCCATCCCGCGCCCATGGCCATGGTGCGCGCTTCGGATTATACGATTGAACTGTCCGGAGAGACGGCACAGGCCACGCTGGACGCTGTGGAGACCTTTCTCGCCCGCGAGCAGGTGCCTGCCATGCGCAAGACGAAATCCGGCGAGCGCGAGGTGGACATCCGCCCGATGGCCATCGCGCTTCAGCGCACGGAGAACGGCCTGGATGCGCGGCTGAAGCTGACGGAGAAGGACACGCTGAAGCCCGATCTTCTGATCCGGTCCCTCGCGGAACTGGCCGGCGTGGAGCCGCCTGAGGCGAAAATTCACCGCAGGTGTCTGCTGGGTGAGGACGAAAGCGGCGCGCTGAAGCCGCTGATGGAGCTGTAAATGAAGAGGGAATTTCTGCTGGAGACGGTCAGAGGCCAGACGCGGCTAGCCGTCGTTGAAGACGGCGCGCTGTGCGAGCTGTACTATGAGCGGCCGGGCAGCGAAAAGCTGTCGGGCAACCTCTATCTGGGGCGCGTGCAGAACATCCTGCCGGGGATGAACGCGGCGTTTGTGGACATCGGCCAGGAGAAGAACGCGTTTCTGCACGCCGGCGACATCCCCGTCGATCCCGGCGAGGCGCAGGAGCTGGCCAACCGCATGAAGGACGCGCGCATCGAGCGCATGATCCGCCCCGGACAGGAGCTGCTGGTGCAGGTGATCAAGGAGCCGGGCGGCACGAAGGGCTGCCGGATCACCCGGGATGTGACCGTCCCGGGCCGCATGACGGTGCTGCTGCCGTCGGTGAGCTATGCGGGCGTTTCCCGCAAGATCACCGATCCCGCTGAGCGGGAGCGGCTGCTCGGCATTGCCAATGCGCTGGCCGGAGATACCGGCATGGGCGTCATCGTGCGCACAGCCGCAGAAGGCGTGGACGCAGAGGCGCTTCGGGCGGATTATCGCGCCGCCTGCGAGCTTTGGAAGACCATTGATCAGAAGGCCAGGCATGCGAAGGCTCCGAAGCTCATCCATTCCGATGGAAGTCTGGCGCTGCGCGTGGTTCGCGACATGCTGGATGAAACGGCGGAATCCGTTCAGGTGGACGACGGCGCGCTGTACGAGGAAGTCCGCCGGTACGCAAGCATGCTGGCACCGGGGCTGGAGTCCAGAATCCTCTGCTATACCGGGCAGACGCCACTGTTCGACGTCTATCGCGTGGATGCGCAGGCGGACAAGCGGATGGGCCGCCACGTCTGGCTCAAGAGCGGCGGCTCGCTGGTGGTGGACGAGACCGAGGCGATGACCGTCATCGACGTCAATACGGGCAAGTTTGTGGGCGCAAAATCCTTCGACGAGACCGTGTTCAAGCTCAACTGCGAGGCGGCCAGGGAGATCGCGCGCCTGCTCAGGCTCCGGGATATCGGAGGCATCATCATCATCGATTTCATCGATATGGAGCGGGCAGAGCACCGTGAGGCGCTGCTGGCGCTCCTGCGCGAGCTGATGGCCGGCGACCGGAACCGGACGAACGTCGTGGGCTTCACGGGCCTCGGCCTGGTGGAGATGACGCGCAAGAAGGTTCGCCGCCCCATCACCAAGCAGCTGATGCACATCTGTTCGGACTGCGGCGGCCGGGGCGTGGTGCCGTCCTACGAGACGACGGCGCGGCGCATCGTGCGCGAGCTCTGGGTGCGGAAGCGCCAGGGCTCGGAGGGAATGCTGCTGGTGGAGGCCGTCGAGCCCGTCGTCGGCTGGCTGTGCACCATCGGCGCGCCGGACGGCATGCAGGTATACGCCTGCGCGAGCACGGCGCTGCCGGAGAGTGAATACACGATTTTACCGGTCGGGGAGAGCGATCTTCCGGCGGGATCAAAACTGCTGAAATGAGGAAGGATACTATGATTGAACGGCCGCAGGTTTCCGAGAGCGAGATGCTCCGGCAGCGGGAATATATGAAGCTGGTCAAGGCCATCGGCGAGCGTCCGCAGACGTATCACATCGTCTCCATGGGCTGCCAGATGAACGAGCGCGATTCCGAGTCCATCGCCGGCATGCTGGAGCAGATGGGCATGCGCTGCGAGCCGGTGCGCGAGCAGGCCGATCTCATTCTGTACAACACCTGCTGCGTCCGCGAAAACGCCGAAAACAAGGCGCTGGGCAACGTCATCTGGCTCAAGGAGCTCAAGAAGGACAAGCCGGAGCTGCTCATCTGCGTCGGCGGCTGCATGACCCAGGAGAAGGGCATGGCCGAGACGATGAAAAAGCGCTATCCGTTTATCGATCTGATCTACGGAACGCACAATCTCTATCGCTTGCCGGAGTATCTCTATCGCGTGCTGCGGGACCGCACGCCGGTGGTGGAGGTCGTGGAGACGGACGGCGAGGTGGTCGAGGGCATGCCGGAGAAGCGCGCCAGCGCCTTCAGCGCGTACGTCAACATCATGTACGGCTGCAACAACTTCTGCACCTACTGCATCGTGCCCTACGTGCGCGGTCGGGAGCGCTCCCGCGAGCCGGAGGCCGTCATTGAGGAGGCGCTTCGCCTGCGGGATCAGGGCGTGCAGGAGATCATGCTGCTGGGACAGAACGTCAATTCCTATCGCGGCGGCGGCGCGGAGTTTGCAAACCTGCTGTACCGGCTCGACCGGCTGGAGATTCCGCGCATCCGGTTCATGACGTCCCATCCGAAGGACCTGTCCGACGAGCTGATCGGCGCCTATGCGGAATTGAAGCACCTGATGCCCCATCTGCATCTGCCGGTGCAGGCGGGCAGCAACGAGATTCTGAAGGCCATGAACCGCCGCTATACCCGCGAGCACTATCTGGATCTGGTGTCCCGGCTGCGCGCGGCGCGCCCGGACATCGGCATCACCACGGACATCATCGTGGGCTTCCCCGGCGAGACGCTTTCCCAGTTCGAGGAGACGATGTCGCTGGTGAACGAGGTGCGCTACGATTCGGCGTATACGTTTATCTATTCGCCCCGCACGGGCACGAAGGCCGCGAGCATGCCGGACGACACGCCTGCCGAGGTCAAGTCCGAGCGCATCCAGCGCCTGATCGCCCGGCAGCAGGAGATCACGGCGGAGATCCTCTCCGGCATGGTCGGCAGCCGGCAGACCGTGCTGGTGGAGAGCGTGTCCGCCCGCGATGAGGGCTGGGTCGGCGGCAAGACGCCGAGGGCGATCATGGTCAATTTCCCGGGCGACGCGTCGCTCATCGGCAGGCTGGTGGAAGTGGAGATTACGTCTGCGGGGCGCAATACGCTGCGCGGCAGATTGATTTAGGAGGAAAAATCGAATGGATATGGTTTTTGAAAAGACCCGTGAGCTGGGCCAGGCGCTGCTGGACAGTGAGTGCTATCAGAGAATGAAGGCGGCCGAGGAGAAGGCCATGAAGAACGAGGAGGCCGCGCGGCTGATGAGCGAGATGCTCGAGCGCCGCGGCAGCATCCAGGAGGCCATGCAGCAGACCAATCCCGATCCGGCGGTGCTCAAGCGCCTGTCGGACGAGATGGACGAGATTCAGGAGAAGCTCCAGATGATGGACGACATCGTGGAGCTGACCCAGGCCCGCGGCGAGTTCAACGGCCTGATCAATCAGGTCAACCAGGTGCTGCAGTTCATCGTCACCGGACGCATGGACGACGGCGACTGCGCCGGCGACTGTTCCGCCTGCTCCGGCTGCCATTGACTTTTTTCGCAACGAAAGATAGTATGAGGTGACCCCGATGGCCCTTTCTCCCATGATGCAGCAGTATCTCCAGATCAAGGAGCAGTATCCGGACACGATCCTGTTCTTCCGGCTGGGCGACTTCTATGAGATGTTCTTCGACGACGCGAAGCTGGTTTCTCAGGAGCTGGAACTGACGCTGACCGGCCGCGACTGCGGTCTGAGCGAGCGCGCGCCGATGTGCGGCGTTCCGTTCCACGCCGTGGAGACCTATCTGCAGAAGCTGATTGCGAAGGGCTACAAGGTGGCCATCTGCGAGCAGATGACCGATCCGGCGCTGGCCAAGGGATTGGTGGAGCGGGAGGTCACCCGCGTGGTCACGCCGGGCACGGTCATCGAGTCGAACATGCTGGAGGACCGCCGGGCGAACTACATCCTGTCGATCTGCTTCCGCCGGAATCTCGCCGGCTGCGCGCTGTGCGACGTCTCCACGGGCGAATTCTATCTGTATCAGATTCACGATGTCCGGACGTCGCTCTCGGACGAGCTGGCGCGCATCGATCCCAGCGAGGTGATCGTCAACGATCTGGCGACCTTCGCCCAGCTGGAGCCGGAGCGACGCCGCTTTGCCAGCGCGGTGGAGGAGGAGGCCTTCGGCTATGCCGCCGCTTCGAAGTGCATGCGGGCGCATTTCGGCAAGACGATTGAGGAAATGGGCTTCGCCGACGAGCGCGCGGCGGTCTGTGCGGCGGGTGCGCTGCTGAAGTATCTGACCGATACCCAGAAGAACGCGCTGGCGCACATCGTCACCGCGAAGGCCTACGACAATCAGCGGTATCTGGCGCTGGATCGCGTGGCGCTGCGGAACCTTGAGCTGACCGAGACGACGCGCGGAAAGGCGCGCAAGGGTTCGCTTTTGTGGATTCTCGACCGCACGCGCACCGCTATGGGCAGCCGCCTGCTGCGCACGTGGATCGAGCGTCCGCTGCTGGACCAGGCGGAGATCGAAAAGCGGCTGGACGCCGTGGAGGCGCTGATGCAGAATCCGATGGCCGCGGATACCCTTCGCGATCATCTCGAAAATGTGCACGATGTGGAGCGGCTGCTGAGCAGGATTGCGTACGAGGCGATCAATGCCCGGGACTGCCTTGCGCTGTGCGCCACACTGGAGACCGTCCCGCTGATTCGCGCCTGCGCGCCGGATTTTGACGCGCCGCTGATCCGCGAGACGCTGGAGGCGCTGGATCCCATGCCCGAAATGGCGGACACGCTTCGGCGGGCCATCTCGCCGGAAGCGCCGCTCTCCGTGCGCGACGGCGGCATGATCGACAGCGGGTTTTCCCATGAGCTGGACGAGCTGCGGGACATCTCTGCGCACGGCAAGCAGTATCTGTCGGAGATGGAGCAGGCGGAGCGGGAAAAGACCGGCATCAAGAATCTGAAGATCGGCTATAACCGGGTGTTCGGCTATTACATCGAAGTCACCAAGTCGTTCTACGACCTGGTGCCGTACAATTACGTCCGCAAGCAGACGCTGGCCAACGCGGAGCGGTTCATCACGGAGGAGCTCAAGGAGCTGGAGGGCAAGATTCTGGGCGCGGAGGAGAACGCGATCCGGCTGGAATATCGCCTGTTCTGCGAGATTCGGGAGCAGCTCAAGGACCTGCTGCCGAGGCTGCAGTGCACGGCGCAGGCGCTCAAGACGCTGGACGCCCTGCTGTCACTGGCCCAGGTGGCCGCGGAGCGCGACTACGTCCGCCCGACCATGAACGACGAGGGCCGGTACGACATCGTTGACGGCCGGCATCCAGTGGTGGAGGACTCCATCGGCCGGGAGGGCTTCGTGCCCAACGACACCCATCTGGACGGTGATCACCGCGTGATGATCATCACCGGGCCGAACATGGCCGGCAAGTCCACTTACATGCGCCAGGTGGCGCTGATCGTGCTGATGGCGCACATGGGCTCGTTTGTGCCCGCGCAGTCCGCGGACATCGCGCTGACCGACCGCATCTTTACCCGCATCGGCGCGTCGGACGACCTCTACGGCGGCCAGTCCACTTTCATGGTGGAGATGAGCGAGATGGCGACGATTCTGAAGTTCGCCACGCCCAAGAGCCTGCTCATTCTGGACGAGGTGGGCAGGGGCACTTCCACCTTCGACGGACTCTCCATCGCCTGGGCGGCGGTGGAGCACATCGCCGGGGAGAAGTGCGGCGCGCGGACGCTGTTCGCCACGCACTATCATGAGCTGTCCGAACTGGAGGGCAGCTTGCCCGGCGTGGTGAATTACCGCATCACGGCGAAGGAGCAGGGCGAGGACGTGATCTTCCTGCGCAAGATCGTGCCCGGCGGCGCAGACCGCAGCTACGGCGTCGCGGTGGCGAAGCTGGCGGGCCTGCCCAAGGGACTGATCGCCCGCGCCCGCCAGATCATGGCGCGGCTGGAGGTGGACGGGCAGGCGAACGGCTCCATCGGCAAGAGCATCCTCGACGAGCGCAAGGCGCAGGACCGGCAGCTGGGCATGCTGGACTTCAAGCCCATGGAGCTGGTGGAGGAGGTCGCAAAGCTGGATGTGGTCAGCATGACGCCCATCGACGCGCTGAACAAGCTGTTTGAACTGAACGAAAAGGCCAAGCGAATCTGAGGAGTGCGTGACATGTGGGATTCCACGGTGCCCGTTTACGGTCTGGCCATGCGGCTGGAGCGGCTGGAAAACCTGCCGGACTGCGAGCTTCCGGAGGGCTATGGCTGGAGATTCTATGAGCCCGGCGACGAGCGCGACTGGGTGCGGATGTGGACTGCGGCGGGCGGATTTGCCGCGGAGCGCGACGCGATGGAGACCTTTGAGCGGGATTTCCCGGACCGATCCGTACTTCGCGGCCGCATGCTGTTTCTGACCTGCGACGGCGCACCGGTTGCCACGGCCACGGCATGGTTCGGGGATCGCCCCGGCGAGGGAAAGCTGCATTGGGTGTGCGTGGATCCTGCGCATCAGGGCAAGGGCCTTTCGAAGCTGCTGATTGCAAAGGCGCTCGGGCGCTGCCGGGAACTGGGGTATGATTCCGCCAGCCTGCTGACGCAGACACCCTGCTGGGTGGCCATCCGCATGTACCATCGCTTTGGCTTTCGCCCGGAGATGCGCTCCGAGGAGGATGTGAAGGGCTGGCGGATCGTCGAAGAGCGTTCAGGTATGAGTTTGATCGAAGCGTGAGATAGAAAAGAATCTGGAGGATGCGGCATGTGGGATAAGACGGTTCCGATGATTGAGCTGGCCATGCGGGCGGATTCGCTGGAGGATCTGCCGGAGTTCGGGCTTCCGGAGCGCTATGGATGGCGCTTTTTCCAGCCGGGCGATGAGCGCGCCTGGGCGGAAATCGAGATGTCCGCAGGGGAGTTTCAAAAGCCCGAGGACGGATTGAAGGGCTTCCGGAAGTACTACCCGACGGATGAGGGTCTGGACGGGCGCATGATCTTCCTGACCGACGGCGGCTGCCCCTTTGCCACAGCGACGGCCTGGTACGGCGAGGGCGAACATGGCGCGGAGGAGGGGCGGCTCCACTGGGTGAGCGTGGACGCGGCCCATCAGGGCCAGGGCCTCTCGAAGGCGCTGGTCTCGCTGGCCATGCACCGCATGCGCGCGCTGGGACATCGGCGCGCCTATCTGACCACGCAGACCGCCAGCTGGGTGGCGATCAAGGTCTACCATCGCTTCGGCTTCCGGCCGGAAATTGCGTCGGAAAGGGAGCTGGAGGGCTGGAAAATCGTTTCCGAAAAGACAGGCATTGATTTTATGCAGGAGATACAATAACGGAGGAAGAAGATGCCAATTCGCATATTGGATGCAGCGACGGTGGGTCGCATTGCGGCGGGCGAGGTCGTGGAGCGGCCGAGCTCTGTGGTCAAGGAGCTGGTGGAAAATTCGCTGGACGCGGGCGCGACGGCCATCACGGTGGAGATTCGCGGCGGCGGCATCGACTACCTGCGCGTCACGGACAACGGCTGCGGCATTGAGCCGGGGCAGGTTCGTCTTGCCTTTGAAAACCATGCCACATCAAAGCTGCAGAACGCCGACCAGCTCAGCGACATTCGCACGCTGGGCTTTCGCGGCGAGGCACTGCCGTCCATCGCATCGGTCTCCCATGTGGAGATGACCACGAGGGCGAAGCAGCAGGACTCCGGCGTGCGCCTGAACGTGGATGGCGGCGAGAACCTCCGGGTGCGGGACATCGGGTGCCCGGAGGGAACCACCTTTGTGATGAAGGATCTCTTCTATAATATTCCTGTCCGGCGCGCGTTTCTGAAGAAGCCGTCCTATGAGGGCGGGCTGGTCAGCGATGCTGTGGCGCGGCTGATGATCGGAAACCCCGGCGTGTCGATGCGCTTCATCAACAACGGCAATACCGTCTACCACAGCTTCGGCGACGGCAAGCTGCGCCATGCGGTGTTCGCGGTGTATGGCAAGACGACGGCGGAGAAGATGGTGGAGCTGGATGCGGCCGAGGGCGGAACGCGCGTGTTCGGCATGATCGGCGTGGGGGAACTGGCGAAGTCCACCCGCGCCCACCAGATGTTCTTTATCAATGGGCGAAGCGTTCGCTGCGCGCTGCTGTCCAGGACGCTGGAACAGGTCTGCCGAAGCCGCGTGACGATCGGCATGTATCCGATGTGCGCGCTGAACCTCGTTCTGCCGCCGAACGCGATCGACGTCAACGTCCATCCCAACAAGCTGGAGGTGCGCTTCCGCGATGAGACGGCGACGCAGGTGATGGTCGAAAAGCTGCTGGCGACCGCGTTTGAGGGGGAGAAGGTGCTGCAGTTTGAGCGCGATACCGCGCCGGTCAGGAGCATTGAACGCGTGGCGACGGTGCGTGAGATCACGCCGGAGGAGCTGAAGCGCACCCTACAAAGCCAGGAGACGTCCCGTCAGCCGGATACAGCGGCATCCGCCGGAATGCCGCGGGAGGAAGCGGAGCAGTCGGCCCGGGAGAAGCGCTTCCGGGAAGCGCTCGATCGGGAAAAGATGAAATATCCCGACGCGCCGTCCAACAGCACCGGCAGCGCAACGGCCAGATTTCGAGAGAGCGTTTCTGAAAAAATGCCCCCGCTGCCGGGACGACCGGCGGAGCAGCAGCCTGAAACCGGCACAGCGCCCGTCAGATTTCGCGAGAGCGTTTCTGAAAAAACGCCCCCGCTGCCGGGACGACCGGCGGAGCAGCAGCCCGGAACCGGCACAGCGCCGGATCGAACGGCGGAGCCGCTGAAGCGGCCTGCGCCGGAGCCGAAGGAGCTCGGACCGGTGCAGATGCCGGAGCTGGTGAACAGAAACCGGGACATTCCGCAGTATCGGATCATCGGCGTTGCCTTCAAGACCTATATTCTGATTGAAGCGGAGGAGACGCTGCTCCTGATCGATCAGCATGCCGCGCACGAACGCCTGCGCTATGAAATGTATTGCCGGCAGCTGGAGCAGGGCATGGCTTCTCAGCAGCTTCTCACGCCAATCGTGCTGCACCTTTCTGCGCGGGAGATGGCGCTGATCCGGGAGAACCTGGAGATGCTGAGCGAAGCGGGCTATGCCGTGGAGCCCTTCGGCGACAGCGACATCCGCGTGACGGCGGTGCCCTATGTATTGGGAAAGGCGGAGCTGCGGCCGCTGTTCATGGATATGATCAATTCGCTGAACCGTCTCAAGGCCGCGACGCTGGACGCCCGCCGCGCCGAGATTATGCAGATGGCCTGCAAGAGCGCGGTCAAGGGCGGAGACGCTCTTTCGGATTCGGAGATTGAGGCGCTGATCCGGGAAATGCTGTCCACCGACGCGCCGCCGACTTGCCCGCACGGGCGGCCGATTGTGAAGGCCGTATCCCGCAGGGATCTGGAAAAGATGTTCAAGCGCATACAGTAGAGAGGAGCGAGGCGCATGGGGGAGAAGCCCAGGCTGATCGTCGTAGCGGGGCCGACTGCATCGGGGAAAACTGCCTGTGCGGTGGAGCTCTGCCGGATGATCGGCGGCGAGGTGGTTTCTGCGGATTCCATGCAGATTTACCGTGGAATGGACGTGCTTTCCGCCATGCCGGATACGGCTGAAATGCGGGGCGTTCCTCATCACATGCTGGGAATCGCCGATCCTGCGGAGAAATACTCGGCTGCGATGTATCGTGAAAGAGCCAATGCGGAGATTGCGGATATTCTGGCCCGCGGCGCGCAGCCCGTGGTCTGCGGCGGAACCGGATTGTACATCAACGCATTGACGCGCCCGCTGAGCTTTTCCGAGCGCAGCGACGAGAGCATGCACGATGAGCTGATGGCGCTGGCGGACGAACCGGGAGGACGGCGGAAGCTGCACGCAATGCTGCGCGAGGTGGATTGCGAAGCCGCGGCACGGCTGCATGAGAACGATGTGCGGCGCGTGGCGCGCGCCATCGAGATCTTCCGCCTGACCGGCGTGACCCAGACGGAGCAGGCGCGGCTTGACGCGCAGCGCGAGGGCGACTACCGTGAAAAGATCTTTGCGCTGGAGTGGCCGCGCGAAGTGCTGTACGGGCGCATTGACCGGCGCGTCGACGCAATGGTGGAAGCCGGCCTGATCGAAGAGGTGCGCCGCTTGATGCAGAATGAAGCGCGTTTTCCAACGGCGTCCCAGGCCATCGGCTATAAGGAGATCGCTGCGGCGCTGCTGGGGCGCATGGGCATGGATGAAGCGATCGGAAAGGTCAAGCAGGCCACCAGAAACTTTGCGAAGCGGCAGCTGACGTGGTTTCGAAGGGATCCGCGTACCATCTGGATTCCCGCCGAGGGCAAGCGCGCGGAAGACGTCGCAAAGGAGATATGCAGAATCCTGGAAGCAGAATAGACTCCGGACCCGGGCATGCGTTTGCCCGGGTCTGTGTCGTTCAGAGGCAAGTTTGTCACAGATGAAATGATTGTGTAAAAGATTATAAGAGTGTTGCGAAAATGTTTCCAAAGAGAATCAAATGCGCTTGACAGCGTTCGGGCGTATGGTATAATTAGAATAACGTGGTATAATATGCCGCCGATAGGCGGAAGCTGGGTTTTTGGAGGTAGCCATGAAGAACAAGAATCGTTGGCTCTCAATTCTGATGTGCCTGTGCCTGCTGTGCACTTCGATGCTGGGAGAACTGCCTGCGGCGCTCGCGGAGAGCGGGGAAGCCTATGCAGCCAGCATGGAAGGGGTCGGAGCGGAGCTGCCGCAGTCCGGCCTGACGGAATCTGCCCAAACAGCGCAGACGGAGGGCGAGCCGGAGCTGGAATTGATGCAGGACGCGCCCCAGACGGCGGATGAAGCGCCGCTCGACACCGCTTCCGGGGCGGAGCGGAGCGAGGCTCCGGAATTCACCTTCGGCTATGCGAGGACGAAGGCGAACGCGGCGCTGTACGCCGCGCCGGGAACTGCGGAGGACGCGCTGGCGACGATCCTGAAGGATGAAGCTGTGCTCGCGATCGAGCGCCGCGCGGAGTCCGGCACGGATTGGATGGAGGTTGTATTCGTCTATGACGGCGCGGCAGAGAAACTCTGGATGGAGGCGGATCTGCTGTCGCCGATGACCGAGGCGGAAATCGAAGCGTTCCAGCAGGGCGTCATGGTGGCAGTCTGCTATCAGGACGATCCGGAGTATCCGCTGCCCGAGGTGGAATTGGTGCTGCCCGAGGATGAGCAGACGGACGCGCCCGCCGATGCGCCCGACGCGGAGGTGGATGCATCTGCAACTAGCGCGCCGGAGCAGACAGAAACGTCCGGGGAGCCGCAGAAGTCTACGGACGAGGCGGCGGCTGACGCGAAGGCTGGGAAGAGCGTCCTGATGCAGACCGTGCTCTATGCCGCGGATGACGAGGAAGCGCAGGATTCGAAAGCGACCATGCGCCTCGAATCGGACAGCGCGACGATTGCAGTTGGAGAGACGGCGGCCATTCGCCCGATTTTCAGCGACGGCGTGAACCGCGAGGTATCCTATCTGCTTTCGAAGCAGGGCGTCGTCAGCGTAGCCGCGGATGGCACGGTGAAGGCGGTTGCGGCGGGAGAAGTCGATATCACGGTCAAGTGCGCGGAGCTGGACAACGCCAGCGCGGTGTTCCATGCAACCGTGGTTGAGCCTTCGGACGGGATCGCGATGGCCGTTGGCATCGAAGAAGCCGAGATTGAGCAGATCGACCTGATGGTCTGTGAAAAAAAGAGCATCGCTGTCGCTCCGCCGGAAGGCGCGGAGGGATCGGTTCAGTATGCGCTGAGCGCTCAGGGCATCGCGGAGCTGGATGAGAGCGGAATGCTGACCGGCGTGCGCGAGGGAGAATGCACCGTGACCGCTTCGCTCGCTGCTGGGGACGGGAGCAAAACGGAGCTGGTCAGATACCAGGTCAAGGTTTATGCGCTGCCTGAGGCGCTGAATGCGGCGCTGACGGACGAGCTGGATGTGGGACAGACGGCTCAGGTGGGGACGGAGCTCGAAGAATATCCCGCGTCGAAGCTGACCTATGAGAGCTCCGATAGCGCGGTGGCCGCGGTGGATGAAAGCGGCAGAGTGACCGCAGCCGCCGCAGGAAAATGCACGATTACAGTGAAGCTGGAGATGCTCTCCTGCGCGTTGCCCCTGACGGTGTACGCTGCGCCGGACAGCTTCGAGCTTACCATCTCCCGAAGCGAGGTGAATGCCGGCGAGACGGCGCAGCTGTCCGTGAAGCTGCCTGAGTACACGCGCGGCACGGTGAGCTATTCTTCGGACAATCCGGCGATTGCCGCGGTGGATCAGACGGGCCTCGTGCTGACGGCCGGCGCGGGTTCCTGCCTGCTGACCGCGACGGTCGGCACGGTCAGCCGCAGCGTCGGAATCATCGTTTATGGCAAGCCGGACCGGCTGAATCTGACGATTGACAAGACCGTGCTGGCGGTTGGCTACCGCGCTCAGGCGAGCGTATCCCTTCCGGAATACGTTGTGGCGGAGATCGAATATTCCAGCAGCGACGCGTCCGTCGCAGAGGTGGACGCCGACGGCGTCGTGACGGCGCTGTCTGCCGGAAAGTGCGAAATCATCGCAGCGGCGGACAACGGCATATCCGAACGCGTCGAAATCGAGGTTCGCGAAGCGGCGCTCGATCTTTCGGAGAAATACTATGATCTGGCGGTGGGCCAGAGCTTCGAACTGGGATACATGTTCAACGACCTGTCCCTGGAGGCGGAAGAGGCGGTTTTCTCTTCCTCGGACGAGACAAAGGCGAAGGTTGACCCCGCTACAGGCGTGGTGACGGCTGTGGCTGAGGGCGAAGCGGTCATCACGCTGACCCTTGGAGATACGGGGGTGTCTGCGGATTGCTTCGTCACGGTTCATCCCGAGCCGACGCGCGTCGCAGTGACCAGCGCGCTCAAGACGATCGGCAAGGGCCAGATTACCGAAGCCATCGGATATATCCTGTATGCGGGCGAGGAGCCGACGATCGGCAGCGTGACATTCTCGAGCTCCAACACGAAGGTCGTCAGGGTCAACAGCCTGGGGCAGATGCTGGGCGTTGCCGCAGGCTCCGCGACGGTCAGAATCACAGCCTACAACGGAAAATCGGCGTCCTTCAAGGTGACGGTGACGAAGGCGCCTTCGAGCCTGTCCATCAGTCCCACCTCGGCCAGCCTGGCGGTCGGCCAGACCGGAAAGATCTCCTGCACGCTGACCAAGAACACCGCGGCGGGCATAACGTATGCTTCCAGCGACGAAGAGGTTGCCACGGTCAGCGATACGGGCGTGGTGACTGCAGTGGGCGTGGGCAGCTGTCAGATCCGGGTGTCCACCCACAACGGACTGGCGAAGACCAGTAAGATCACGGTGACGAAGGCCCCGGAAAACGTCACGCTGAAGCTCTCCGCAGAGAAGCTGGGCGTCAGCATGACGGCCACCTCCACCGCGGCGGTGGATACGACCTCCAGCGTCAGATTTGGCTTTACCTATTGGACCGATGCGCCCGAGGTGATTTCCGTCGACGAAGCCACCGGCGCAATCAAGGCGCTGAAGCCCGGTTCGGCCAGCGTGTTCGTCAAAACCTACAACGGCGTCTCCAGCCACGAGGAGGACGGCGGCCGCGTGGAGACCTGCGCGCAGGTGACGGTGGTTCCCAATCCGGAGGAGCTGGAGATTGGCGGAACGGAGTTCAATATCATCGTGGGCCGGGTGATCAAGCTGCCGGTCAGCATGAAAATGAGCGACGGCAGCACCGAATGCATGACCACCTATGCGCTCTCCACCAGCAATGCAAAGGTGGCGGCGGTCAATGCTTCCGGCCAGATAAAGGGCGTGAAGGCGGGCACGGCGACCATCACGGTCACGACGGGCAACGGCCTCCGGAAGACCTGCCGCGTCATCGTGCGCAACAAGCCCACCAGGGTTCGGCTGAATGCCTCCAGCGGCACGCTGGGCGTGGGCATGACCTTTGCCCTCAAGGCCAATATCTACTATTCCTCCAGCGCGTATTTCACCTATTCGGCGGAGGATGCGCTGAGCGTGGGCTATTTTGTCTCCAGCGATCCCGCTGTGCTCACAGTGGACGACGACGGCCTGCTGACGGCGGTGAGCAAGGGCACGGCCACGGTGACCTTCAAGACCTGGAACGGTAAGTCTGCAAGCTGCAAGGTGACCGTCAAGGGCGTGCCGACTGCACTGTCGCTGGATCAGGATGTGATGAAACTGGGCGTGGGCATGACCGGAACGCTGAAGCCGGTCTTCCAGCCTGACGAGCTGGGCGAGGTGCACTATACGTCCTCCGATGCTGAGGTTGCGTCCGTCGATCAGAACGGAAAGGTGACGGCAAAGGCCATGGGCACTGCGACGATCACGGCCGAGACGGGCGACGGCGTTGCGGCTGCCTGCGAGGTCAGGGTGGTTCCTGCGCCGGAGGTGCTGGCCATCGACGGCGCGGAATTCAACGTCATCGTCGGCAATACGATTGAACTGCCGATTCTGATGTCGATGAAGGATGGCAGCACGGACTGCATGACGAGCGTGAAGCTGACGACGAGCAGCGCTAAGATCGCGGCTGTGGATTCCGCAGGACGGGTCAGAGCCGTCAAGGCGGGAACGGCCACCATCCGGGTGACGACGGCCAACAACCTGACGGCGACCTGCCGCGTGGTGGTGCGCAGCAAGCCCACGAAGGTGAAGCTGAATGCCTCCAGCGGCACGCTGGGCGTGGGCATGACCTATACCCTCAAGGCGGCTGTCTACTATTCTTCCTCGAAATACTTTACGTATTCCAGTACGGATGCGCTGGGCGTAGGCCAGTTCTATACCAGCAATCCCGACGTGCTGGCGGTGGACGCTGCCACCGGTGAAATGACCGCGCTGCAGGTTGGCACGGCTTCGGTCATGTTCAAGACGACCAACGGCAAGAGCGCGATCTGCAAAGTGACGGTCAAGCCGGCTCCGACGTCGGTCAAGCTGGATCAGTCCCAGCTGAAGCTGGGCGAACAGATGACCTCCGCGCTGTCGGCGACCTTCAACGAGGGCGCATACGGCACAAAGGAGTATTCCACCGGCGATCCTTCCGTGGCGACGGTCAGCAGCAGCGGCGTTGTTACGGCAGTCGGCGTCGGCAGGACTGAGATCACCGTGACCACGCTGAACGGCGTGTCGGACGCCTGCGAGGTCGAGGTTGTGCATGCGCCGGACAAGGTGGAATTGAACATTTCCTCCAGCAATATGGCTGTGAAGGGTTCGATTGCGCTGAAGGCGAGCTATTCCTATCAGGGCGGCGACGATTGCATGGCGGTCATTGCCTTCAAGAGCAGCAATACCAAGGTCGCCACGGTGACCTCCGCCGGCGTCGTCAAGGCCCTCAAGACGGGCACTGCGACGATTCGCGCCTACGATCAGGCGGGCAATTATGCGGATTGCAAGATTGTCGTGCGCAAAGCGCCGACGAAGGTGCAGCTGGGAGCCTCCAGCGTTTCCCTGGGCGTTGGCCAGAGAATTCGCGTGACCGGAAAGATCTTCTATAGCGGCGGAAGCTGTGCGTTTTCTCCGAATGACACCTCTTATGCGCGGCTGACGGTGGACGATTCGACCATCGCGCAGATTGACACCGCGACCGGCGAGGTCATCGGCGTGGAGGTCGGCAAGACGAAGGTGCGCCTGCAGACCTACAACGGCAAGAGCGCCGCGTGTACGGTCATTGTCGCACCTGGCCCGGAATGGATTGCGTTTGACGATGGAATCGCCAATCTCAGCGTCGGCGAGAGCATGAAGCTGACCTGTCAGACCAGCCCGGGCAGCATATCGACCATCTCCTACACATCCTCGGATACCAACGTCGTAAGGGTCAGCGGAAGCGGAGCCTCCTGCACGATCAATGCGATGGCGTATGGCTCTGCCACCATCACGGCAACCTCTTCCAACGGATGCACCTCCACCTGCGAGGTGACCGTCATGGCCAGGCCGGAGAAGGTCGAGTTCGCGCAGAGCGCCGTCTCCATCGGCATTCATGAGACGGCCAGGCTGCCCCGGGTTTCCGTGACCTCCTCGACGGGGGAATGCAGCCAGGCGGTCGCCTATTCCGTCAGCGGAAGCGCGGTTCAGCTGGCTTCGCCCGGCTATGTGACCGGCGTCTCCGCGGGAACGGCCGTCGTCACGGCTTCGACCTACGATGGCCAGAAGGCGACGTGCACGGTGACGGTCAACCCCGAGCCGACGGTGATTTCCGTTGCGCCTGCGGCGCCGCAGCTCAATGTGGGCGATTCCACGGAGCTGATTGTAAAGATGGATGCGCAGAGCGGCGTCACATTCTCTGTGGATGATCCGGAAGTGATCGAGGTCTCCGAGGACGGCGAGGCAACTGCGCTGAGCATCGGAACGGCGAAGATCACGGCGACTGCGTATAACGGACTTGAAGCGTCCTGCGCGATCCAGGTGCTTCCTTCGCCGGATTGGGTGAAGCTGAGCGACGACGCCGTGACGACGTGCGTCGGTTCGACGGAAACCGTCTCTGCGTCCATTCCGGAGGGAACGCTGGGAACCGTAGCGTTTGCATCGCAGGACGCATCGATCGCGGCAGTGGATGCAAACGGCGTCATCACGGCGAAAGCCGCCGGAGAAACGGTGATTCGCGCCTATATTGCCGGCCACAGCGAGGTGTTCGACACCTGCGTGGTAACGGTTCAGGCCAAGGCGACAGGCGTGCGCCTTTCCGCGGACGCGCTGACGCTTCGGAGAAGCGGCACGGCGGCGCTGACTGCGCAGCTTTATAATGATGCTGGCAGCGATTGCTTTGGAAGCGTGCGCTTTGCAAGCTCTGCGCCGGGCGTTGCAGCTGTGGACGCAGAGGGCGTTGTGCGCGCCGTCGCGGCCGGTGAAGCGGTGATTACGGCCTCGCTGGAATCGGACAGCTCAGTGTCGGCCGCGTGCAAGGTCGTGGTGCTTGATTCCAGGGTCGGCTTCGACGTGGAAGAGGTGACGCTGTCCGTCGGCGAAACCTATGCGCTGCGCATCGATCTGCCGGACGGCAAGGACGGCTTCTCGATTGCCAGCGACAACGACGACGTTGCCAGGGTCAGCGAGGACGGCGTTATATCCGCCGTCGCACAGGGCAGCGCGACGATCACTGCGAAAAACGGCGGCGATATGGTCAGCTGCGCGGTAATGGTGACTTCTGCGCCGACCGGGCTGCAGCTGTCCGTCCCGGAGAAGCGCCTGGTGATCGGACAGAGCTTCATGCTGGAAGCGGTTCCCCAGCCGCAGGGTACGGCCTGTGCGGTGACCTTCAAATCCTCGGATGCAAGGGTCGCGACGGTGAGCGAGGATGGCTGCGTCGAAGCGGTCGGATACGGCACAGCGGTGATCCGCGTGGCGTCGAAGGTCTATCCGTCCTCCGTCTATGCGGAGTGTACGGTGACCTGCGTCTATGAGCCGGAGATGATCCGCTTTGCTGAACTGGACGAGATTGTCATCGCGGCGGGCGACAGCTATACGCTGAAGACGCCGAAGATGTACAATGCCGGCGGCGACTGCGATTCTACCTATACACTGGCGATTTCGAATCCCGACTGCGCCCGCGTCTCCGTCGAGGAGGGCCGCTATGTCATTCGCGCGCTGTCGGAGGGAACGGCTTCCCTGAGGCTGAAGACGGCCAACGGCAAGACGGCCTCCCAGACGGTGATCGTCGTGGAAGAACCGACCTCCATCCGCTTCGAGGACGGCGACGTCATTCGGATGGCGCTGGGAGAGGATTATCAGCCCACGCTGCTCGGCAACAACGGCGCCCGCGTGACTGCGGCGCTGTCCAGTGCCAGCGAGCAGGTGGTCAGCGTGACGGCAGACGGCGCGCTCCGCGCGAATGCGCTGGGCACGGCGACGGTCAAGGCGACTTCGAAGCAGTTCGCCGGACTGACAGCACAGGTTACCGTCGAGGTGCTGAACGTCCCCGAATCCATGGAACTGAGCGAGGAGAGCTTCACGCTGGCTGTGGGCGAGCGGTTCGAGCTGAAGCCCGAATTCAGCAATGGCGCCGCTGCGGCGAACATTGAATTCGAGTCGAGCGATGAAGGCGTCGTTCACGTGAGCGATCACGGATTGGTGTGCGCTGTCGGGACTGGCACAGCGGTGGTGAAGGCCTCTGCGATCAACGGGTGCAGCGCCGAGTGCCGGATTACGGTCAAGGCAGAGCCTACGGTGATGTCCGTTTCCCCGTCTGCCATCACGGCGTGCGTCAAGGACAGGGTTCCGCTGACGGCTGCCTTTGGCGGCGAGGATGAATACGCGAATCTGATGTTTGAAAGTACGGATCCGTCCGTAGCCCAGGTGAGCGCTGACGGCGTTGTCACGTTCAAATCGGTCGGCGAGGCGACGATCTGCGTGGAAACCTTCAACGGGCTGTCCGCAGAGGTTCCCGTTGTCGTGTGTGAAACTCCGACGGGCGTCGGCTTCGATCCTGCTTCGGCAGTGATTCTCCAGGGCGATACGGCCCGGCTGAAGATCGAATTCCTTGGCGGACAGGCGTACTATTCGCTGGAGAGCAGTGATCCCGAGATCGTCAGCGTCTCCGGAAACGATGAGATTACCGCGCACAAGCTGGGCACAGCGACCATCTCTCTGAAGGCGGCAGGTGCGAACCTCAGCGCGAAATGCACGGTCACCGTGGTGGACGCGCTGGACGGCGTCGCGCTGACGGCGGACAAAACCACGCTGGAACTGAACGAGTCGGCTCAGCTGAGCTATACGCTGTCGCCCGCGAATGCGATCGGCACGGGACTTGTGACGTTCAGCTCCTCCGATTCTGCGGTTGCCGCAGTGGATGAGAGCGGCGTCGTCACAGGCCTGGCCTACGGCACTGCGGTCATCACCGCCACTACGGGCGACGGCAAGACGGGCGCCTGCGAGATCAACGTGCTGGGCGGCAAGCGCCGGATGCTGATTGCTTACTACTTCGGCGAACCCGGTGATTCCGGCTATCTGCCGTTTGCCTACAACAACGGCTACAGCATGAGCCAGGCTTTCTCCGCCGCAACGGTGGAGGGACAGTCGTACAGCATCGCGGGCCCGATGAGCAACGCGCCCAAATCGGAGCTGTTCGGCGCGATAGAATCCCATTTTGCGGATGCGACCGACGATGACGTCTCCGTCATCTATATCTGTGCCCACGGCTCAAGAAGTTATGGCCCCACGGGCGAGTATGCTTTTGCATTGGACAGATCGCACTATGTCATGGCTTCCGAGCTGATGAACCGCCTGGAGCGGATCAAGGGCCACGTGGTGCTCATCATGGATTCCTGCCACAGCGGCGGCATCATCGACTGCAATCGGTCCCGGCTGGACGCAGCGGGCGGCAGAATCTCGGTCATCGCCTCGAGCCACCGCGAAACCAGCAGCTGCTATTGGAGCGTCAGTCAGAAGCTGACCTCGGTGGATTTCTACACCCATGCGCTCTTGCAGGGCGTCGGCTTCAACGAGGCCGACGGCATCGGCGGCAGCAGAGGCTGGTTCCGGAGCACCGGCGGCCCAGCGGACGACGAGGGCAATGGCGACGGACAGATCACCATCGAGGAAATGTTCAATTATGCAAAGAAGGTAACCGTCGCAAATGTCGCGACCTACAAGGGCTATCCGCAGTTCTGCGGCGACCCTGCGCAGGTGCCTCAGAGCTATATCACAGGAGTCAACCAGGGTCTCGTGCTGTTTGCCAGATAGTACACAGTGGATTCAGGAGGAGTTTGCCGTGCGGTAGAACTCCTCCGATCGTTCGGAGGTTGAAGTATGGCGGATAAGAATGTGCACAGCGGCCATCGAAAGCGCCTGCGCGATCGCGCGAGGGTGAATGGCCTCGATGTCTTTGATCCGCACCAGATTCTTGAACTGCTTCTGTTTTATGCTGTTCCGCGGCAGGATACCAGTGAAACGGCCCACCTGCTCATCGATCGCTTCGGTACCGTGCTCGGCGCGCTGACCGCAGAGGAGAGCGAGCTGCTGAAGGTTCCCGGAGTGGGCGCAAGCGCGGCGCAGTGGCTGCGGGCGGTCGGGCGGCTGGTCACGACCTATGGCGAGCTGTGTCCGGAGGATCATTTCCAGATCCGGAATTTTCGATCCGTTTGCCAGATCTGCGAGCATCTGCGCGCTTCGATTTCGGAGGAGAGCACCTACTGCCTCTGTATGACGCCCTCCGGCGTCATACAGAGCTGCATGCAGCTCTGCGATTCGCTCTATTGGGGCGAGAAGAAGGTGTGCAAAAAGTGCATTGCAGAGGTGCTGCGTCTGAATTCCAGAAACGTCGTGATCCTGCAGTTCGTCAGCGTCGCGCGTCCGGAGGCGGAAAAGTACGACGTCGTTCATGCGGAGAATTATGCCTATACGCTGCGAACGATCGGCGCGGAGCTGCTGGATGTCGTGCTCGTCGGCCGGGAGGATATCGTCAGCATGAATCAGAGCGGCGAATTTGACCGCTCGATCTTCGGCGAGCCGCGCTCCATTCTCTCGGAGAATTATCTGCGCGAGGCCGATGCGATGCCGGCAGACTGGCACAGGCTGCCGCTGACGGACGAAGGCCTGTAATTGCGCACTCGGAGTGCTTTTTCGGAAAAACGCATTGCAAAATGCGTTTTTTCGTGTATAATAGACGATGAATCAAGGGAAGGAGCCGTTGCCTGAGGATATGAATGAAGAAAAGCTCATCACCCGCGCTGCGAAGGGCGACGCCTCGGCGTTCAATGAGCTGCTGGGGATGCACGAGAAGAAAATGTACGCCGTCTGTCTTCGCATGTGCGCGAACACTGAAGACGCGCAGGATTGTCTGCAGGAGGCAATGCTGCGTATTTTCCGGTCGATTTCGAGCTTCAAGGGTCAGTCGACCTTTTCAACGTGGGTGTATCGCGTGACCATGAACACCTGCCTGGACGAATTGCGAAAGAAGAAAAACAAACAATCCACCTCTCTGGACGGACTGCTGGAAACCGGATGGTCGCCGGCGAACGAGGATGACACGCCGGAGCGCCACGCGATCGCCGGAGAAAAGCGCGAGGCCATTCGCAGTGCGATCGCCGAGTTGCCCGAGGATATGCGCTCGGCGATTGTTCTGAGGGATGTGCAGGGATTCTCCTATGACGAGATCTCCAGCATTCTGGGCATCAATGTGGGAACGATAAAATCGCGCATCAGCCGCGGACGCGAAAAATTGCGCGAAAAAATACGGCGAAAGCCGGAACTTTTTGACAACGGAAACGTCTAATGTCTGAGACTAGGAAAGGAGGGGGAAGAATGAACTGTTCGGAATTTGAAAAATGCCTGGATTTGTTCATTGACGGAGATCTGGACGAGGCGCAGCGCCTGGAATTTGAGGCCCATGCCGTCGCATGCGGAGAGTGTCAGGAACGGCTGAAGACCGCAGAACAGCTCCGGGAGATCCTTTCTCACATGGATGATGAAATATCGGTGCCGCTTCCGGCACAGGCAGCGTGGCGCAGCGCAGTCCGCGCGGAGGCGCGGCGGGGGCGGATGCGGAAGATTTATCGCGCCTGCGGCGCGATTGCGGCCGTGTGCGTGCTGACGCTGGGCGTGAGCGCGATGCTGACCAATCAGAGCGCGTTGCGCGGCAATACCGCAAAGGTGGAGACGGACGGCGTCTCGGAGCATGCGGTGCTCCAGGATGAGATTGCCATACGCAGTGTGAACGCGCAGACGTCCGATACCTATGTGGAGCACAGGATTGTGGTTGAAGATCTTGAGCAGGCCCGCGTGTATCTGGACGATGTGGTCGCAGAATATGGCGGAACGGTGGAGCGCGAGGACGCAGACGGCGCGGATGTGCGCGTTTATGTGCAGATTCCCGGCGAGAATGCGGAGGACTTCATCAGCGCTGCGGACGGCATAGGAGAGGCTCCGGAGGGTCAGATGCCTGAAGTGGATGCGGCGGCTGAGTTTGTCGGCGTATGCGTGATGATGGCGGCTGAATGAGCCGCTGCGATTCCGATGAAACAGAGGTGATGAATTTGAAACGCTTTCTTGCAGGCTGGCTGACCATGATACTGCTTCTTGCCGGCGGAGCCGCGCTGGCGGAAGGAACGTCGCTGGTGGTGCGCGGTACGGGAATCGTCAGCGTAACGGCGGATGTGGCTCAGATTGTGCTGGGCGTCCGGGAAGCCTCTTCCGATGTGCGGGAGGCGCAGAGGCTCGTGAACGAGAAGATCGATGCGATCTACGATGCGCTGCTGGAAGCCGGCATCGACAGCAAGGATATCGGAACGGAGAGTCTGTACATCTACGCGAATTATGACTATTCCGGCGACGAGGAGCGTCTGGCGGGCTATACGGCGTCGAACACGATCTCAATCACCACTTCGCAGATTGACAGCGTGGGCGCGTACATCGATACCGCCTTTGAGGCTGGAGCGAATACGCTGGATTCGGTGTACTTCTCTTCGCGGGACAACGAGGAGGCGCAGCAGGAGGCGCTGGAACTGGCGGTGCAGAACGCATATGAGAAGGCTGAGATCATCGCGAAGGCGGCCGGGATGCACATCGCTTCCGTCAAGGCGTTTGACGAGACCAGTCAGGACTACTATTCTTCTTCAGACCCAGGCGCGAAATACAGCAACGCCCGTGCGGAGGCTGCAGACGGCGCGACGGCGACGCGGGTTCAGGCCTCCTCGCTGCAGATTCAGGCGTCGATTGTCGTGGAATTTGAATTGAGCGAGGGAGAGTCTGATGGATAGGGGAAACATCGAACGGCTCAACGCGCTGACGGCGATCTCCCGCCAGCGCGATTTGACGCCCGAGGAACAGACGGAACGTCAGCGGCGCAGAGGAGAATACCTGAAGGCGTTCCGCGCGCAGATGCGCAGCCAGCTGGAGAACACCGTGGTGGAATACCCCGACGGCACGCGAAAGCCGCTGCGGGATGTGAACAAATAAAGATTTGCAGGAGGACATGCGCAATGGAAAACGAACTCGATCTCGTCGTGTTTGAGGATGACGACGGCAACGAACTGACGATGGAAGTCCTGGACTATCTGTTCTACGAAGGTCATGAGTATGCTCTGCTGACCGAGTACGTGGAGGAAAACGCCTGCGGCGATTGCGAGAAGTCCGATTGCGAAGGCTGCGGCAATGCCCGCGAGGCCTTTGTTATGGAGGTTCGCCCGGTTGAGGGCGATGAGGAGAACGAGGAGTTCGTTCCCGTGGATGAGAAGCTGGCGGTCAAGCTGATCGATATCTTCCAGAACAGCGATTTCGACGAGGAAGAGTGCGATTTCGAGGATGCTGACGACGAATAGGAAATGGACTGTTTCCCAAGCAAGAGCCAGAGGGAGAGAAGCCCTGGCATAAAACAAGCATAGTTTACGCGGCCTTGCCCCGGATTTCAAGCGGGGCAAGGCCGTTTTTGAGTGAAATACGTACCCGGTGACGAGATGCTCGAGCTCGGTACGGGCAGCAAAGTGCGCGCGATACGGATATTCAGTTTTTCCATCCAGATTCAGTTCATTTGTATACAGCGCCTGACGATCCGGGCAGAAGGTACAGTCGGAGAGTGCGGCGGCAGCGCCATGGGGAAGACAGCGAGTAATCATGCAGTCCACCTCTCAACTGATCGCCTCCAGTGCGCGGACGCCGGACTGCTTCTCCGTCTCACCGGGCAGTTTCTCAGGCCGGTAGGAGCCGCCCTTCGCGCGAAAGTGCTTTCCCTGCCGATCCCATCTGGGGTATTCGGCAGGGAAGGGCTCATCCACTGCAAGTCCGGAGGAATCGAGGATGCCGCCCGCGATAACGTGGCTTGCAGCTCCGCCGAAGGTGAAGAAGCGCTTTCCTCACTTTGAGATGCTCCTGATCGAATTCATTTTCTCGGACATGAAAATCAAGATTGCTGCAAACAGCAGAAGATAGGCCGGGTACAGGGAAATGCTGATCTTGTCAGCGATCAGGCCGAAGACCGGCGGCATCAGCGTGGAGCCGATGTATGCGCAAGCCATCTGCTTGCCCATGATCGCCTGACTGTTCTCCTTGCCGAAGTTTTGGGGCGTTTCATGAAGCAGACAGGGATAGATGGGCGCATCGCCCAGCCCCACCAGAAGCAAACCGGCAAAGGAGCCCGCGCGGCCCAGCGGCAGCAGAAGAAATACGACGCCGAGAACAATGGTGCCCTGTCCGATCCGGACCATCAGACGATTGCCGAGGCGGTCGGAGATCAATCCGTTGAAGAATCTTCCGATGGTGATTCCGAGATAAAAGAAGGAGGCCCACGCCGCAGCTGTGCTGGGATCGATGCCCTTGTGAAGCGTCATATAGCTGGCGGCCCACAGGCCTGCGGACGATTCCAGGGCGCAGTAACAGAAAAACGCGACCAGAATCTGCCGTGCACCGGGGAGCTGAAGGATCTGCTTAAGGGACAGCTTTGCAGCGGAGTTCTCCTCCTCGGCAGACAGGCTCTTCTTCCAGATGGGAAGGGACAGGAAGAGGAGGACTGCGATGACGGCCTGAATCACGCCGACAATTCTGTATCCGGTTGTCCAGAGATATCCGCGCGTCAGCGTTGCGGACATGATGTAGGGGCTCGCTGCTGCGCCCACGCCCCAGAAAAAGTGGATCCAGCTCATGTGGCGGCTTTTGTAGTGCAGTGCGACATAGTTGTTCAGCGCCGCGTCGATGCTGCCTCCGCCGAGGCCATACGGCAGCGCCCATATGCACAGGGCCGGAAGCGAACGGGCCAGAGAAAAGCCAAACAGCGAGACCGCGACCAGGACGGTTGAAACGACGGTCACCATTCCGGTGCCAAATCTTCGGATGACTTTGTCGCTCAGGGAGCTGGATATGACCGTGCCTGACGATATCAGGATGGTCACAATCCCCACGGCCGAGATGGGGACGTTCATGCCCTCGTAGATCGAAGGCCACGCAGAGCCAAGCAATGAGTCGGGCAGACCCATGCTGACAAACGCCAGATAGATGAGTGAAATCAAAAGTACAGCCATATTGTCCTCCTCGCTTGATTCATCGGCTCGTCTATGCTATCATTATAATGCAAATGGGGATGGATCCGGCATCCGGATTCGTTAAATTTCTATAACAATCCTGTGAGCGGGGAAGGCATGCGGGACTGCGAACGGCAAGCTGTCGGCGGGGACGCACCCTTTCATGAACAGGACGCCCATCAATACTCGCGCAGTGACGGAGGGAATGGATTGTGAACAATACGATTGAAGTGCTTCGGACGGTGCTGCCGGTTGTGCTGATGCTGTCGGTGGGCATGCTCTGCCGAAGCAGGAAGCTGCTTTCCCGGGAGGGCGTGAACGCCCTGAAAAGCGTGGTGGTCAACATCACGCTGCCCGCAGTCTTGCTGAACGCCTTTGCAGCCACGCAATACACGCTGCAGGATGTGATCATTCCGCTGATGATGTTCGCGGTTTGTCTGGCCGCATGGCTGCTGGGCTGCGCGGCTGCAAGGCTTTTCTGGATGCCGTCCCGCTTTGTGCCCTTTCTCACCACCGGATTTGAGGCGGGAATGCTGGGATATGCGCTGTTCAGCATGCTCTATGGTGCGGGACGCACCGCCGAATTCGCACGCATCGATCTGGGACAGGTGCTGTTCGTATTTACATTGTACAAGATCCTGCTGGGACTGAACGGCCACGAACGCACGAACATCCGGGGAATGCTTCGGGAAATGGCCTTTTCGCCGATCATCATCGCCATCGCCGCTGGCGTGATTCTGGGCGCTACCGGACTCTACCAGCGCTGGATTCCCTCTGGCGTGAGCGGCATCCTAGACGCATGCACGGATTTCGCAGCCGCTCCCACCAGCGCCATCATCCTGCTGACCATCGGCTATGATCTGGTGCTCAAGGATATTCCATGGGGCCCGACCTGCAAGGTTGTCGCGGTGCGCTTTGCCATCATGATGATCCTTCGCGCAGCCTTCCTGGCGCTGGTTCACGCTTTCTGGCCTGATGCGGCGCTGACTGCCGCCGTGAACGTCATGTTCATTCTGCCGCCGCCCTTTGTGCTTCCTGTGTTTGCCGACGATGCGGATCAGAGGGTCTATGTCTCCTCGGCGCTGTCGGTGTCCACGCTGGCGGCCATCCTGGGCTTCGCCGTGCTGGCGGCTTTCGGCGCGTAGACAGATGTACAGTACCCGGGCGGATTGCGCCGCACCCGGAAGAATATAGGAAAGGAGGCCCCTGTGCAGGGGCCTCCTTTGAGTTTGGACCTTTCGGGAGCACGCTTCAGCGGGTAAGCGCGGGCGGCAGGCCGTGATTCGGTGCGTCGCAGCCATCCGCGCAGCGGGTGGCGACGGCTTGACGCTATTCGGCGGAGAGCATGCTCTCGGGGAGCGTGGCCGTCAGCGTTAGCAGCGAGATCTCCGGCTGATTGCACAGGCGGAAGGCCATGAACGGCGTGGCGCCGTTGATGGACAGCCCGCCGGTGATGTACACCTGGCTCTCGTTGACGGCGGACAGGCCGCGAACACTGCTCTGCGCGGGGAACCAGCCGTTTCGGGGCAGCATATTGTCGGGAATATAGAAAGCGCCCAGTACGGGCAGTCGCCATACGCCGCCGCAGTAGTGTCCGGCGAGGATCAGATCGGGCTCGCCGAGGTATTTGCCGCTGTCGGCGCTGTGCGCGCCGGAGATGGAGATCGTCTTGTCGGAGGGTACCTCATGGGACAGGGCCAGCAGGAAATCGTCCTCCGAAATGGAATCGACCACGTCATAGAAGCTCTGCGCAATGCGATAGCGATAGGTGGTGATCGGCAGCGTCTGATAGTCCGCGGCGAGGCCGGAGATGACGCCGTCCTCTTCCTGCGCGGTCTGTTCCTTCCAGATGCTCAGATTCTCCGAAGCTTCGATGTTCAGCAGCGTGGAGGGCGTGATCCAGAGACTGCTGCTGCCGACGGAGAGACAGACGGGCGCATTGACATAGATTGCGCCGCGCTCGATTGCGCCGAGAATCCAATCCTCCAGCACCAGCTCCGAGAGCGTTCCGGTGATATCCCGCGGCACGGCGACATAGGGGCCGGGATCCGAATCGCCGCAGATGAAGTAGGCCTTCTTGGATGCGGGAATGCCCTCCAGCAATTCGTAAAACGGCTCCGGATCGCCGGATTTGCCGACCATGTCGCCCAGGAAAAAAATTGCGTCATAGTCCAGATTACCAATGGTGCGCAGCAGGGAACTCTGCCTGTCGCCGAACCGGCGGCCGTTCAGATCGGAGACGACGAGCAGTTTGTAGTCCTCCAGATCCGGGGACAGTCCAACCACGGTGATCGTCTCTTCAGCGACTCTGAGATTGCTGTTGTTCAAAAAGACCATGGCCACCAGGGCGACGACCAGGATCAGGCACACCAGCGGCCAGAACGGAACGCGATGGCCGTAGATCAGCACGGATTTGAAGCGCGGGTTTTCGCCTTCTGTGCGCACGATCTCCAGAAATGCGCGCGTCTTGCGGGCATAGGCGGTTTTCGCCTGGGAAAAGCGCGAAAAGAAGCGGAGTCTGCCTCTCTTCTGCGGCTTCTTTTTGCCGCCTGACTTTGTACTGCCGGCAGCCGGCTTTTTCTTTTTTTTGCGTCGAATGGGAACATCCGCCTCGTCGCCGTAGAGATCGGCGTCGGCGCGGATGGCGTCCTGATTCGGTGTGCGCTCGGGTGCAGCGCGTTTGCCGACGCGCTTCTTGTCTTCAGGTTCCTGCATGGTGATCTCCCTTAATCTGTCGTTCTTCTTTCTATTATAAAGGGAAACCTCATTCATGGCAAGCGATGAGCGGATTTATTCCCGGAAAAAACACAGCCGGGTCGAATTGCTCACTGCATCGCACAGCCGCTGCGTCCGGGGCCCTCCATTCCGGAGACGTAGCGCGCATTGAATTCCATGTTGATTTCGCGCAGCTCCCTGATTCCGTCGATGTAGTCCTGATACATCTCCGCCAGTCCAGCGCTGCAGCCGTCGCAGAGCGCGGAAATGTTGCCGATGGATTCGGCGACAATCTGTTCGCGCTCCTCGCGGGTGGTGTCTTTGATCAGATAACTCGTCATTCCGATTGCCTCCGTAAAGATGATTCTATGCTTTCCCCATTATACTCCCGACGGACGCCGGTGTGCAAGCGCGATTTCACGCAATGGCGGGATCGTCGGACATTTTGTAGCAGATCAGCTGGTTTTCGGCGCCATACAGGCCCAGAAAGACCTCCGAAGCGCTGCTGATGCCCTGATTGTTCAGCTGCTTTTCCAGCCAGGCGGGATTCCGTCCCATGCGGCGCAGATTTTCATCCAGTATGCGGCCGTCCATGATCACCTCGGTGAAAACCTGCTCCTGCCGAGGAGCGAGTCCCAGATCCTCCGGCGTCGCGGGACGGCGGCCGGAGACGGGCAGAATGGACAGCTTGCCGTTCGACTCGAATACGGCGGTCTGAATGGCACTCAAATCGAAATAGCCCTGCTGGCGGCACATGACCATGAATTCGCTCAGCTCCAGCTTTGCCTTTTTCATGTTCAGACGATAGAGCCTGCCGCCATTCATGACGATGCAGGGCGAGCCGTTGAGCAGCTTGCGGCTCTGCGTCCAGTGCATTGCGATCAGCGACATCAGCCAGGTGATCAGCGCATACAGCACCATGGCGGTCAGCGGCTTCCACATGTTTTCCAGATCCGTGGCCAGCTCTGCGGCGATGGAACCGATGGTGATGCCGGTGATGTAGTCCAGGAAATCCAGCTGGGAAACCTGCTTTCGCCCGATCACCTTCGCGGCGATAAACAGCGCGGCATAGGAAAGCAGAGTTGCAAGCACGACCTTTGACAGTTCAATCATGATTTCCCTCCTCGAAGCGATCGAATGGAAGCGTTGTCTTCCCTGTAGCATGCGCGCTGATGGCTCGTCCTATGCCGGGAAGACGTTACAGATTGTTCAAAGATCATTCACAACCCGCCCATAAACGTCGGTTAAAATAATCCGCAAAGGAAAAGGAGGTTGTTTCGATGAAACGGTACTTGGCGATGATGCTCGCGCTGCTGCTTTGCTGCTCCGCTGCATTTGCGGAGGAGGCGCAGCAGCCGGAGCGCCCGGAATTCGGCGGGGAAGGCCGCCCGGAATTCGGCGAGGGTCAGCGCCCCGAGGGAGACGGCGGACGGACCGGCATGGACGGCGGTCCCGGAGGAGATCGAATCAACGGCGGCCCGGCAGAGAGCCAGCCCGACGAGGCGCTGCAGGCCATACTGGACGAGGTGCAGGACAAGTTTCAGCTGCTGTCCTATGCGGATCCTGACAGCGGCATCGAGCTTCAGTATCAGCTGTTCGTGCCCAAGGAGTATGATCCGGACGAATCCTATCCGCTGATCATGTTCATTCCGGATTCGCGCGCGCCGGGCCGCGAACCGTCGTATGTGCTGAGCATTGGCTGAGGCGGCGTCGTCTGGGCCACGGAGGAGGAGCAGGCGAAGCATCCCTGCTTTGTGATGGTTCCCGTGTTCACGGAGACCGTTGTGGACGACAATTTCAATACATCGGAACAGATCGATGTGGCGGTGCGCATCATCGGGAATCTGATGGAGAGCTATTCCATCGACGCCGATCGCATCTATACCACCGGTCAATCCATGGGTGGTATGACGTCCTTCCATCTCAATGTAAAATATCCTGACCTGTTCGCGGCATCGCTGTTCGTGGGCAGCCAGTGGGACAACGCCATTCTGGACGTGCTGGAGGAGGATTCTTTCTTCTATATCGTTTCCGCAGGGGACGACAAGGCCAGCACTGGTCAGACGGGGCTGATGGAGGTCTTTGACGCGGACGGCGCGCCCTATGCCCACGCTGAGAGGAGCGCACAGGACGACGCGCAGGCGCAGAACGACGCGGTGAAAGCGCTGATCGCCGAGGGCTGCCAGGCGAACTTCGTCACCTTTACCCGGGGAACAACGCTGACGGACGGCGCCGGCGGCAGCGAGCATCTGACTTCGTTCGACTACGCCTACCGTCTGGAGGCGGTGCGCGACTGGCTGTTTGAACAGTCCAGGGAAAACTGAACCGGAACAGAATCCGCAGAGCTATGCTGCGGATTTTGTTTTCAGAAGAATCCAAGGCAGTCGGTGGGTAAAAAGGGACTTCCCATTGCAGCAGGTGTATGCTATAATGTCGGAAACAGCGGCGCTTCGCAAGGGTATCGTGGACTGTGAAAGAAAATCAGTTTTGTGTCGGCGGAATTTGTGGAATACAGCAATTACCGCTTGCATTTTGAATGAGATTGCGCTATAATAAAGTCAAAGATGGTCAAATACAATGGAGGCGAGAACATGGCGCAGCTCAGCGACAGCATAGAGCAGTTTATCAAGGAACTGATGTGCGACGATGCGCATATCGAATTGAGAAGAAATGAACTGGCGCAGCACTTCGGTTGCGCGCCGTCGCAGATCAATTACGTGCTGGCCACGCGTTTTTCCGTGGATCATGGCTATATCATTGAATCGCGCCGCGGCGGCGGCGGCTACGTGCGCATCATGCGCATGCAGGAGCGGGAGGAAGGAAATCTGCTGGAATCCCTGCTGGAGCGCGTCGGCAACTCGGTGGACGAGGAGACGGCGAACGCGATCATCACGCATTTGACAGATCTGAAGCTGGTGACGGCAAACGAGGCGGCGCTGATGCGCTCGGCCGTGTCCCGCAACGCGCTCGCACTGCCCATCAGCGCGAAAGACGTGCTGCGCGCCGCGGTTCTTCGGAATATGCTGATCCAGGTTTTTCGGAACATCGAAGGAGGAGAGCAAAAATGATGTGCGAGGAGTGCGGAATCCGCCCCGCGAAATTTCATTTGATGACGATCATAAATGACGAGCGTGCCGAGCGCAATCTGTGCCCGGTATGTATGGCGAAGTATCAGAAGCAGCTGCCCGGCATCGACTTTTCGAACCTGGCGGGCATCCTCAACAGCATTCTGGACGGGCGCTCCGTCCGCGGAAAGGAAACCGAGGACGAGAAGTTCGGCGCGCTGACCTGTGAACAGTGCGGCATGACCTATGCCGAGTTCCAGAAGTGCGGCATGCTGGGCTGCGCCAACTGCTACAAGACGTTCAAGACGCCGCTGGACGCGCTGCTGCAGCGCATCCATGGCAATACCCAGCACGCGGGCCGGATTCCCGGAAGCGTGCGCAGCGGCGTTTCCATCCGCATGAACATCGACCGCCTGAAGCAGCGGCTTCAGAAGGCCATTGCGGAGGAGGAGTACGAACAGGCGGCAAAGCTGCGCGACAGCATCCGGGCGCTGAACGCTCAGCTGGCGGAGCAGGAGCGCCAGACCGATATCAAGGTCGCTCCGCCTGAACGGATCGAGTCCGATCATCAGGAGGGAGGCGAGTTCCATGACTGAGTATGTTCAGGCGCCTGAGCAGGACGTCGTCATCTCCAGCCGCGTTCGCCTTTCGAGGAATTATGACGATCTTCCCTTTTCCCCCAAGCTGACGAAGGAATACGCCGACGAGGTCATCGAACGCACCTCCGACGCGGTGTTCAACGGCGAAAACGGCAGCGCCTTCTCTCTTTTCCGCATGAGCGAGATGGAGCAGGATGCGCGCACGCGGCTGGTGGAGCATCATCTGATCAGCTATGATCTGCTCAAGTTTACCAGCCGCTCGGCGGCGATGGTCTCCTCGGCGGGCACCATAACGGTGATGTGCAACGAGGAGGATCACGTTCGCTTCCAGGGCATGCTGCCCGGCCTGCAGCTGGAGCGGTCGGCGGAGATGGCGCTTCGCCTCGACGAGCAGGTGGGCGACAAGTATCCCTTCGCCTTCGACAGTCAACTGGGCTTTTTGACGGCCTGTCCGGCCAATACTGGCACGGGCATGCGCTGTTCGGTGGTGTTGCATCTGCCGGCGCTCTCCACGGGCGGACAGATGGGCGCGGTGATGCAGGTGGTGGCCAAGCTGGGCCTGACCATTCGGGGCCTGTACGGCGAAGGCAGCGAGGCGCGCGGACATCTGTACCAGCTGTCTAATCAGGCGACGCTGGGCCGCAGCGAGGAGGACGTCGTCCGCTCACTGACCGCGGCGACCGAGCAGATCGTCGGCCATGAGCGCGCGATGCGCGAGGCGGCCGAGAAAAAGGACATGATGCAGCTTCAGGATACCCTGCTGCGCTCCTGGGGAGAATTGATGTACGCGCGGCTGATGACCTCGAAGGAGTTCATGCGCCGCTATTCGGACATCCGGTATGCCGCCAGCATGGGCTATCTGCATGCGCCGCTGCCGGGACTGGACGTTCTGATGATGGACGTTCAGCCGGGTTCGCTGGGTGTGCGTGCCGGAAAGCTGATCAGCGAGCGCGAATCGGAGATTCTCCGCGCAAAGGTGCTGCGCGAGGAGCTGTCGAGGCTCGTGGCTGAATAATCCCGTTCCGGAAGATCCTGCGCGGAGAATCCGGGTCTATGATAATGGAGGAAATGAATGGCTTATTTTGCACAGTTTACCGACCGGGGCCAGAGGGCGCTTCGGGCCGCTCAGGCTGAAGCGGCGAAGCTGGGTCGGAGTTATGTGGGAACGGAGCATCTGCTGCTGGGCGTGCTGACGGAACCCGGCGCGGCGTCGATCGTGCTCAAGGGCATCGAGCTGGACGCCGTGCGCGCCGAGGTGGTACAGATTCTCGGCCGGGGCGAGGAGTCCGCAGAGGGCAAGCAGATGGTCTATACGCCCAGAACCAAGAAGGTTCTGGAGCAAAGCATGCGCGAAGCCCGGGAGCTCAAGCAGAATTACGTCAGCACGGAGCATATTCTGCTGGCGCTGATGCGGGAGCGCGAGGGCGTGGCGGCGCATGTCCTGATCAAGATGGGCGTCGATCTGTCCAAGGCGCGGGAGGAGCTTCTGAACATCCTCTCCGGCGCCGACGAATCCGCGCCGTCCCGCCCGGAGGGCGAGGCGGAGACGCCGCTGGTGGATCAGTTTTCCCGGGATCTGACCAGGGCCGCCCGGGAGGGCGAGCTGGATCCGGTGATCGGACGCGGAAAGGAGATCGAGCGAATCGTCCAGATTCTCTCCCGCCGCCGCAAGAACAATCCCGTGCTGATCGGCGAACCCGGCGTGGGCAAGTCCAGCATCGTGGAGGGCCTCGCGCAGCTGATCGTGGCGGGCAACATCCCGGAGCTGCTGCGCGGCAAGCGCGTGGTTTCGCTGGATCTGGCCAGCATGCTTGCGGGTGCGAAGTACCGCGGAGAGTTCGAGGAGCGCCTCAAGAACGCCATGGCCGAGATCCGAAAGGCCGGAAACATCATCCTGTTTATCGACGAGCTGCACACCATCTGCGGCGCGGGCGCGTCCGAGGGCGCGCTGGACGCGGCGAATATTCTGAAGCCTCTGCTGGCGCGCGGAGAGCTGCAGTGCATCGGCGCGACGACGCTGAACGAGTATCGAAAGCACATCGAGAAGGACGCCGCGCTGGAGCGCCGTTTCCAGCCGGTGCAGGTTGGAGAGCCGACCAAGGAGGAGTCCGTCGAGATTCTGATGGGCCTGCGCGACCGCTACGAGGCGCACCATCGCGTGCGCATCACGGACGAAGCCATTCATGCGGCGGTCAACCTGTCGTCTAGGTATATTTCAGACCGGTTCCTGCCGGACAAGGCCATCGATCTGATCGACGAGGCAGCCTCCCGCGTGCGAATCAAGGCGTTTACAGCGCCGCCGGACATGAAGGATCTGCAGATCCGCCTGGAATCCCTGAACAAGGAGACGCAGGACGCGGTCAAGCAGGAGGACTTTGAGCTGGCCGCGAATCTGCGCGATCGGAAAAAGGAGCTTCAGAACGAGATGGACGCCCGCCGCCGGGACTGGGAGGAGAACCTGAACCGGAAGGTCGAGACCGTCGGCGAGGAGGAAGTCGCCACCATCGTCTCCATGTGGACCGGCATTCCCGTATCCCGCATGACCGAGGGCGAGGCCCAGCGGCTGATTCACCTGGAAGAGACGCTTCACAAGCGCGTGATCGGTCAGGAGGAGGCGGTCAGATCCGTCGCCCGCGCCGTGCGCCGCGCCCGCGCAGGACTCAAGGATCCCAATCGCCCCATCGGCTCGTTCATCTTCCTGGGCCCCACCGGCGTCGGCAAGACCGAGCTGTGCAAGGCGCTGGGCGAAGCGCTGTTCGGCGAGGAGGATAGCCTGATCCGCATCGACATGTCCGAATACATGGAGAAGCACTCCGTTTCGCGCATGATCGGCTCGCCGCCGGGCTATGTCGGCTACGAGGAGGGCGGACAGCTCACGGAGCGCGTGCGCCGCAAGCCCTATTCGGTGCTGCTGCTGGACGAGGTGGAGAAGGCGCATCCCGACGTGTTCAATCTGCTTCTGCAGATTCTGGAGGACGGCCGTCTGACGGATGGTCAGGGCCGCGTGGTGGATTTCAAGAACACCGTAATCGTCATGACCAGCAACGCCGGCGCGCACACCATCAAAAGGCAGCGTACCGTCGGATTCGGCGGCGGAGAGGACAGCGAAAAAACCTACAATTCCATGAAGGAAAACATCATGGGCGAGGTCAAGCAGATCTTCCGGCCCGAATTCCTGAACCGCGTGGATGAAATCATCGTGTTCCATGCGCTGACGCAGGAGGAGGTAGAATCCATTGCACGGCTGCTGATCGGACAGGTGTGCAGCCGTCTGGCGGAGCGCGGCATCGAGCTGGAGGTGGACGACAGCGCGCTGAGGAAAATCAGCGAAGCGGGCTGCGATCTTCAGTATGGCGCGCGGCCGCTGCGGCGGGCGATCCAGCGCATGATCGAGGACGCGCTGAGCGAAGAAATCCTGCTGGGCCACGTCAGCCTGGGAGACCGCGTTCTGGCCAGCGAAAGGGATGGAGAGCTGGCGTTCACCACGGTGGGCGTCATTTCGTCGGGCGAGGAGGAACTGCTGCCCGCTGGTCAGCCGAACAGCGACTGATTCTCATTCAATTCGATTTCTGCCGGCTCCGGCGTGGGCGCAGCCCCGTCCGAGCCGAAGAAAAGGCTCATCATGCCGCCGGGCGAATAGGCTACGGCGGCGCTTTCTTTGCCTGAAAGCATGACGCCGCGCTCGTGCAGCAGCCTATGGCGGGGCAGGACGGAATACTCGGCGGGCTTTGAAAGATCCGCATCTTCATCTGCGAATCGCAGCAGCTCGCCCTCCGCGCCGGTCAGAGCGGTCAGAATGTCAGTGATGCCATCGCTGGTGCGCAGAATCAGATATTCGGCGTTTTCGCTGCGCGAAGTGAACTGCAGCACGGGGGTTTCGCCGCTTCTGCTCAGAAGTGCGAGATCGGTCACGACTTCCGGCGCGTCCCATTCGTCGGTAAAGGACTGCGGAAGATCGTTGTCGTGGAACAGCTCGGCGATCACGTAATCCGACGGCGTCCTGTCCGTCGCCAGCAGCACGGCGTCCTTTTCCAGCGCCAGCGCGTCCACCAGTGCAACGCGCACGGAATCGGGCTTGACGAAATTCGTCTGCGCGAGCAGGGCCCGGCTGTTCTTCAGAAAGGACGCGCAGAGCCGGGCCGGATAGCCGCTGCCGCCCGCAGAGGCGGGCAGCTGATGATCCGCATCCGGCGTGTCATAGCCCATCCAGACCGTCAGGGCGAGGTCGGGCGTAAAGGCGGCGGTCCAGATGTCCCGGGTTGAGCCGTCCGCGTCGGAGACGGTGCCGGTCTTTCCGGCAACGGGCATGCCGGCGGCGGAGAGCGCCTTTGCGCTGCCGGTGGAGGCGGCGGTTCTGAGCATGTCGGTGAGCATATAGGCGGTGGAATCCTGTACGGCGCGCTCGCTTGCCGGCGTGGCCTCGTAGAGGACGGCGCCATCCGCGTCGGTGATGCTGCGGATCAGGTGTGGCGTTACGCGAATGCCGCCGTTGGACAGCGCCGCATAGGCCGCGCAGAGCCTGGCGGGAGAAACGCCGTCGGTCATGGAACCCAGGGCCAATGCGAGATTGTCGTCCTGCCAGGACAGCTCCAGCCCGAACCGCGCGGCATAGTTGCGCACGGAGGCCACGCCGATCAGGTCGGCCAGATCGACGGTGGCGATGTTCAGCGAACGCGAGAGGGCTTCGCGCAGCGTGACAATCCCATAGCTGTTGCCGCCCGCATTGCCCGGCGAATATCCGCCTGCAAACGCCCGGGGCGTGTCCTCGACCAGAGAGGAGGGCGTGAAGCCGTAGGCGTCGATGGCGGCGGCATAGGTGGACACGGGCTTGATGGCCGAGCCGGGCGACCGCCGAATCTGGGTGGCGCGGTTCAGACCGCGCTGCACTTCATATTTCCGTCCGCCGACCAGGGCGCAGATCTCGCCCGATTCGGGGCGCATGGCCACCAGCGCTGCCTGTACCGGCGTGCCGTCCGCCGCGCCGACGGGGAAATTGGTATCGTCGGAGAAGAGCGCGTCCGCCTGATCCTGGAGCGCCGGATCAAAGGCGGTGCGGATGGAATAGCCCGCGGAGAGCACGTCGTCCACGCTCAGGGCAAGCAGCTCGGAGGCTTCCGACAGCGCAGCGTCCATGAACCAGCCGTAGCGCTCGCCGGTGTTGTCGCGCATGACCAGGCGGAGGGATTCCTGTCGGGCGCTCTCCGCCTGCTGGGCCGTGATGTACCCGCAGTCCTCCATCTCGCCCAGGATAAAGTTGCGCCGCTGCACCGACTTTTCGGGGTTGAGGTGGGGCGCGTAGCTGGACGGCGCCTTGATGACGCCGGCCAGCAGCGCGGACTCTGCCAGCGTCAGTTGGGAGACCTCCTTGCTGAAATAGACGTCCGCTGCGGCGGCGATGCCGTAGGCGCCGCTGCCGAAGTAAATCGTGTTCAGATAGCACTCCAGGATTTCATCCTTGGAGAGCTTGCGCTCCAGCTGCAGGGCGAGCACGGCTTCCTGAGCCTTGCGGGAAAGGGTCTTCGTCTCGCTGAGATGGGTCAGCTTGATCAGCTGCTGGGTGATGGTGGACGCCCCCTGCGAGTAGCTGCGGGTGCGGAGGTTGTTGACGAGCGCGGCGAGAATGCGGCGCACGCTGATGCCGCAGTGCTCGTAAAAGCGCTGGTCCTCTGCAGCGAGAAAGGCGTTGCGCACCTGCTCGGGAATGTCCTTGAGCGGCGTCCAGACCCGCAGCTTGCCGGTGGCGAACGCGCCGACTGCGTTGCCCGACGCGTCATAGACCACGGAGGACTGAGGCTGGGCGTAGAGCTTGTTCAGATCCAGTTTTTTCCAGTGCGGAATATCCAGCTGCCAGATTCCAACCGCCACCAGCACGGCCAGCGCCGCTGCAACGCCGATCCAGATTTTTCTGGCCATGAATTCACCTGCTTTGCCTGTTTTCTGGTCTAATCTTTCCCATTTGCGACGGAATTAGACATGCGTTCCAGAAGTTGTTCGTGGACAGGCGAGCGAGGGGTTTGTTACAATAGATATGTTGATAACAACCCGAGGTGATGAATATGAAACGATGGTACTGCGGCCTGGCGCTGCTGGCGGCCGGGATGGCGGTGAGCGGCGGCGCGCTGTCCCTCACGGCGAACGGCAGCGCGGCGCTGCGCGAAGCGCTGGGGCATGGACTGGTGACGGTGGCGGTGATTGGGCTGATCCTCTGCGCCATGCTCCGCCCGAAGGCGATGCGCGCGGATGCAGTGGCGATTGGCAGCGACGCGGCGGCGGAGGGCTGCGCGCCGAAGTGCACATTTGCGGACGTCGCCGCCAACGCTGAGGCGCTGCACAGTCTGGAGCAGCTGCGCGATTATCTGGTTCAGCCCGAGAAATACAGCCGGTACGGCGCGCGCATGCCCAGAGGTGTGCTGCTGTACGGCCCGCCGGGCACGGGAAAGACGCTGCTGGCGAAGGCGCTGGCGGGCGAGGCCGGCGTTCCGTTTTACGCGCTGTCGGGATCGGACTTTCTCGAAAAATACGTCGGCGTGGGCGCGATGCGCGTAAGAGAGCTGTTCAAGAAGGCCCGAAAGTCGGGGAAATGTGTGATCTTCATCGACGAGATCGACGCCATGGGCAAGCGCCGCAGCGACAATTCCTCCGATGAACGCGATCAGACACTGAACGCCTTGCTCAGCGAGATGTCGGGCTTTCACAGCGGCGAGGGCGTGATTGTGCTGGCGGCGACCAACCGGCTGGAGATGCTCGACCCGGCGCTGCTGCGCCCGGGTCGGTTTGACAGGCAGATTGAGGTGGGGCTTCCCGGGAAAAGGGAGCGGCTGAGCATCCTGGAGCTGCACAGCCGGAACAAGCCGCTGGGCGACGATGTGTGTCTGGAGCGGCTGGCGGCGGAGACGGTCTATTTCTCCGGCGCTTCCCTGGAAAATCTGCTCAATGAGGCGGCAATCCTGGCTGCAACCCGGGACGAGGCTGCGATCTCCATGCAGGACATCCGCACCGCGCTGGTGCGCACCATCGTCGGCGCGGACCGTGAGAGCACTGCGACTCGGGCGGAGCGCAGAACCATTGCGCTGCACGAGGCCGGGCACGCCGTTGCTACGAAGATTCTCATGCCAAAGCACCGGTTGACACGGGTGAGCATCCTTCCGGCTGGGCGCGGCGCGGCGGGGTACAACCTGGCGATTCCGCCCGAGCGGGTCATGCTGAGCAAGCGGGATCTGGAAAATCAGATTTGCGTGCTGCTGGCGGGGCGCGCGGCGGAGCTGCTGATTCTGGGAGAGGATGCGCTGACTGCAGGCGCGTCCAACGATCTGGAACGCGCCGCAGAAACCGCAGCGGCGATGGTCACCGAGCTCGGCATGGCGGGCGAGCCCGCCGTTTCCCTGAAGGCGCTGGGCCGTGCCTGCGGAAATGCAGGCGATTCGGCGCAGCGGTGCAGGGAGCTGCTGGCGGAACTCTATCAGCGCACGCAGCGCCTGCTGGGCGAGCATGTGGAAGCGCTGGGGCGGCTGGCGGAGGCATTGCTGGAGCGCGAGACGCTCTCCGATGAGGAGATCGCCGCAATCCTCGGCGATTTGTCGAGCGAAAGCCAGAAATCGACAAAGACAGACGGATTTCACTAAAGGAATCCGGCGAGCAGACATGGAATCATTTCCGTACAGGAGGATGATTCCATGCTTTTGTATGAAAAGAAGAAGAATACGCTGACGGTGCGCCTGAGCGGCGAACTGGATCACAGCGTCGCCGCAGCGATCCGGGCGGAGGTGGACGAGCTGATTCTCGACCCCAGAATCCGTAGACTGGTATTTGACCTGAACGATCTGGAATTCATGGATAGCTCGGGGATTGGACTGATCATTGGACGGTACAAGCTGATGTCGCGGCGGGGCGGCACGGTCGCGGTGGCCTGCCGGAACGGGCGCGTCGATCAGATTTTTGAAATGGCGGGACTGTATCAGCTCGTCGAGCGGCTGGCGTAGCCGGAAAGGAGACGGTATGAGCATCATCAATGAAATGCGGCTGGACTTTCCGGCGCTTCCGGAGAATGAATCCTTTGCCCGAATGGTGATCAGCGGCTTCATGCTGCCGCTGAATCCCACGCTGGAGCAGCTGGCGGATGTGAAGACGGCGGTGTCCGAGGCGGTCACCAACGCCATCATTCACGGATACGGCATGGGCAAGGGAACGGTTCGCCTGCATGCGACCCGTTCGGACGATGGCACGTTGGCGATCGACGTGATCGACCGCGGCTGCGGGATTGCCGATGTGGAGCATGCGCGTCAGCCGTTTTACACAACCTCCGAGGGCGAGGAGCGCTCCGGCATGGGCTTTACGGTGATGGAGAGCTTCATGGACGCGGTGGAGGTTCAGTCCGCAGTGGGGCGCGGAACCACGGTGCGGCTGATCAAGCGGATCCCGGCGCGGGCGGAGGCGCTCGCGCAGCAGGCTTGAGCGTCGAACGCAACCAAAGCACGCGGGATAAGCTCGCGCGCGCCCGGGAGGGTGATCAGAGGGCGCGTGAGGAACTTGTTGAGGAGAATATGGCGCTGGTGAGGTTCCTGGTGAAGCGCTTCGCGGGTCGCGGGGTGGATGGCGAGGATCTTTTCCAGTACGGCTGCATGGGACTGCTGAAGGCCATAGACCGGTTTGATCCGAACTATTCCGTTCAGTTTTCCACTTATGCGGTGCCTGTGATTCTGGGCGAGATCCGCCGCTATCTGCGGGACGACGGGCCGATTCACGTTTCGCGCACCATTCACGACAATGCCCGTCGGGTTGAGCAGTTTTGCGGAGAATGGCGGGCGGCGCACTGCGCGGAGCCCACGGTCGGCGAAGTGGCGGAAGGACTCGGAATGTCCCGGGAGGATGTGCTGCTGGCGCTGAACGCGCGCAATCGCGTGCGCTCGCTGAACGAGCCCATCGGCGGGGATGGCAATCTGCGCCTGATGGACGTGCTGGGCGCCGAGCCGATGCAGGACATCGATTCGCGCCTGACGCTGGCGAAGATGCTGCGCGATTTGCCCGACGAGGAGCGCATGCTGATCGTGCGGCGCTATTTCAAGTCCCATACCCAGACGGAGATTGCCCGGGATATGGGTGTATCCCAGGTGCAGGTATCCCGCATGGAAAGCCGGATCATCAAAAAGATGCGCAAAATTGCCGGGCAGGATTGACGGCAAGGGCGATGATGCGACGGCCTGCGCCAAAGGCGCATCAAAAGGAACGCTCTGCGTGCGGAGCGTTCCTTTTTTGCCGGAAAGAGCATTTTTCAGGGCGATTTGAAAAGTTAACGCGCGCGGGAACGCAGCGGGAACACGCGCGGAACCCTCGGGGAACCGGAGAGGATTAAAATGATACCAGTTGCCAGGCGCAACAGAATATGTTATGGAGGAATATGAAGATGCTGTTTGATACCATTGCCAGACTGGTTGCTGAGCGCACGGATTGTGATATTGCCGCGATTACGCCGGAAAGCCGCTTTGAGGATCTTGGAATCGATTCGCTGGACACCATGGAGGTTCTGATCAAGCTGGAGGGCGAGCTCGGACATGAGATTGAACTGGATCAGAAGGTGGAGACCGTCGCCGATCTGATGAAGGTCATTGAAGCGCAGATTCAGGAGTAAATCATGGTGAAGTCCGTTTTGTGTGAAATGCTCGGCATTCGCTATCCCGTTCTTCAGGGCGGAATGGCGTGGATTGCCGACGGCAAACTGGCGGCGGCCGTTTCCAACGGCGGCGGCCTGGGCATCATCGCTGCGGGCAATGCGTCGGCAGACTACGTTCGGGAACAGATCCGCATCGCAAAATCGCTCACGGACAAGCCCTTTGGCGTGAATGTGATGCTGCTCAGTCCCTTCGCGGATGCAGTTGCGCAGCTGATTGCAGACGAACAGGTGAGCGCTGTGACGACCGGCGCAGGAAATCCGACGAAGTATATGGAGCTGTGGAAAAATGCCGGCGTGAAGGTCATTCCGGTGGTGGCTTCCACGGCGATGGCCAAGCTGATGACGCGGCTGGGCGCGTCCGCTGTCATTGCGGAGGGCGGCGAGAGCGGCGGACATGTGGGCGAACTGACCACCATGGTGCTGGTGCCGCTGGTGTGCGACGCCACGCCGCTGCCGGTCATTGCCGCCGGAGGCATTGCGGATGGACGCGGGTTTGCGGCGGCAATGATGCTGGGCGCCTGCGGCGTACAGATGGGCACGCGCTTTCTGAGCGCGGAGGAGTGCACCATTCACCCAGTCTACCGGGAGAAAATCCTGAAGGCGGACGATCTGTGCACGATGGTGACCGGAAAGCGCCTTGGCCATCCGGTGCGCAGCCTGCGCACTTCCTTTGCCCGCAGCTATGCCAGGCGCGAGTTCGGCGGCGCTTCCGATGAGGAGCTGGACGCGATGGCCACGGGCTCGCTGCGCCTGGCGGTGCAGGAGGGCGACGCGGAGAGAGGATGCTTCCTCTCCGGACAGATTGCCGCGATGGTCAACAGGACGCAGCCTGCCGCGGAAATCATCCGGGACGTCGTTGAGGGCGCGGAGCCGATTCTCAGGAGGGCGACAGCATGTCTCGAGTAGCGTTTGTGTTTTCCGGACAGGGAGATCAGCATCCCGGCATGGGTCGGGCGCTTTGCGGACGGTACCCTGCCGCTGCGGCGGTGTTCGAGCGCTGCGATGTCCAGCGGCCCGGCACCTCGGAACAGTGCTTTTCCGGCCCGGACGCGCTCATCCGGGAGACGAAAAACTGTCAGCCCTGTCTCTTTGCCTATGAGATGGCGGCGACGGCGGCGCTGGAGAGCTGCGGCCTAAAGCCGGATATGGCGGCGGGCTTTTCTCTGGGAGAGCTCGGCGCGCTGACCTGCGGCGGCGCGCTGACGGTACAGAGCGCCTTTTCGCTGGTCTGTGCGCGCGGCGAGCTGATGCAGCGCGATGCGGAGAAGCGGGCGACGTCCATGGCGGCGGTGCTTCGCCTGGACAATGGGCAGGTAGAGCAGCTGTGCGCGCAGTTTTCTGAGGTTTACCCGGTCAATTACAACTGCCCCGGTCAGGTTTCCGTGTCCGGTTCCGAGGAGCAGATGACCGCGTTCTGCGCGGCGGTCAAGCAGCTGGGCGGACGCACACTGCCGCTGAAGGTTCGGGGCGCGTTCCACTCGCCCTTCATGCGGGATGCGGCAGCGGAGTTTGCAGAGCTTCTGGAAAAAAACGAATTCGGCGCGTTGCAGATTCCGGTCTATTCGGATGTGACGGCGCAGCCCTACCCGGAAGAAATCGCGCCTGTGCTGGCACGGCAGATCTGCGCGCCTGTCCGCTGGGAGGCGATCATCCGGAACATGATCAGCGACGGCGCCGATGTGTTTGTGGAGATCGGTCCGGGCAGGACGCTGTGCAATCTGATTTCCAGAATCCAGCCCAATGTGCGCGTATTTGCGGTATCGGCCTTTGAGGATCTGGAAGCGCTTGCTGCGGAGGTGAAAGCATGCTGATGCAGGGAAAGACAGCCATCGTGACGGGCGCATCCCGGGGCATCGGCGCGGCCGTTGCGAAAAAGCTGGCGTCGATGGGGGCGAGTATTGCCGTTGTCTATGCGAACAACCGCGATGCGGCGGAGGAGATCTGCCGGCAGTGCGCGGAGGAATACGGCGTGAGGGCGGCGAGCTACGCCTGCGACGTATCCGATTTTGCACAGGCCGCAGAGACGGTTAAGTTGATCCGAAGGGATTTCGGCAATATCCACATGCTCGTAAACAATGCGGGCGTGACCCGCGACGGTCTTGTGGCCGCGATGGGCGAGGCGGACTTCGATCGCGTGCTGGACGTCAATCTCAAGGGAGCGTTCAACATGATCCGCCACTGCGCGAGGGCCTTCCTGGTCGCGCGGGAGGGCGCGATTGTGAATATCAGCTCGGTGTCCGGCCTGATGGGCAACGCGGGACAGGCGAACTATTCCGCCTCCAAGGCGGGGCTGATCGGACTGACGAAGTCCGTGGCCCGCGAGCTGGCGTCCCGGGGCGTGCGCTGCAACGCGGTGGCGCCCGGCTTCATCCGCACGGATATGACCGGCGAGCTGAATGAAGCGTCGAACAGGCTGGCGCAGTCGATTCCGCTGGGCCGCTTCGGCGCGCCGGAGGATGTTGCGGAGGCCGTGGCCTATCTGATGGGCGCGGATTATGTGACCGGCGAGGTTCTGCGCGTAGACGGCGGAATCGCCATGTGAGGAGATAGAGATTTGGATACCAGAATCAGAAGAGTTGTCGTGACCGGCATGGGCGCGGTCACGCCCGTGGGCAACAGCGTGGAGGCGCTCTGGAGCAGTCTGATCAGCGGGGTGCACGGCATCGCGCCCATCACGCGCTTTGACACGGAAAACTACAAGGCGAAGCTGGCTGCGGAGGTCAAGGACTTCGATCCCCGGGCCTATATGGAAAAGAGCGAGGTGCTGCGCAGCGATCCCTGCGCGCACTATGCGATGGCGGCGGCCTGTCAGGCAGTGGAGGAGAGCGGCGTGACCGGCACCCTGCCGCCTGAGCGCATCGGCGTATATTTCGGCACGGGAATCGGCGGCATCCATACCTTTGAAACGGAGTATGCCAAGCTGATGGAAAGAGGTCCCCGCCGCGTGTCGCCGCTGTTTATTCCCATGATGATCAGCAATATGGCCTCCGGCATGATCGCCATCCGATTCAACTGCCAGGGCGCGGCCATGCCTGCCGTGACCGCCTGCGCGTCCGGATCCAATGCGATCGGTGAAGCGGTGCGCGCCATTCGCCACGGCTATGCCGACGCGATGATCGCCGGCGGCGCCGAGGCCGCGGTCTGTCCCTCTGCGGTGGCGGGATTTGTCAACATGCAGGCCCTGTCCGTTTCGGACGATCCGGACGCGGCGTCGCTGCCCTTTGACCGGAGGCGCGCCGGCTTCGTCATCGGCGAAGGCGCGGGCGCGCTGGTGCTGGAGGAGTATGCGCACGCGAAGGCCCGGGGCGCGAAAATCTATGCCGAGGTCTGCGGTTACGGCTCGACCTGCGACGCGCATCACATTACCGCGCCTCTTCCGGACGCCCGCGGAGGCGCTCAGGCGATGAAGAACGCGATAGAGGAAGCTGGGTATGACGGCTCGGAGTGCATTTACGTCAACGCCCATGGCACGGGTACGCCGCTGAACGATTCCGCGGAGACGCTGGCGGTCAAGACCGCGCTGGGCGAGGAGGACGCCCGCCGGGCGTACATCTCGTCCACGAAATCCATGACGGGCCACATGCTGGGCGCAGCCGGCGCGGTGGAGGCCATCGCCTGCATTCTCGCACTGAACGAGGGCGTCGTTCCGCCGACGATCCATCTGAACGAGCCCGACCCGGCCTGTGATCTGAACTATGTTCCCAACCGGGCAATTCAGGCGCAAATCGATCTTGCGCTGTCCAATTCGCTGGGATTTGGCGGACACAATGCGTGTCTGGCCTTCAGAAGAGGTTCAAGATGAATGAGTCAAGCATTCGCAAGTACGCCAAGCTGATGAACGAGCTGGGGCTGACCGGACTGGAGATCACCGAAAACGACACGGTCGTCCGGCTGGAGCGCAGCATCGCCGCAGCCGCTCCCGTGGCCGTGCCCGCGCAGGCTCCGGCAGCCCGGGCGCAGGAGGAGGAGAACAGCGATCTTTTCGTGGTGCGCTCGCCGATGGTTGGCGTGTTTTACAGCGCGCCTGCGGAGAACGCCGATCCCTTTGTCAGCGTGGGCGATCACGTTCGCTGCGGCGAGACGCTGTGCATTATCGAAGCCATGAAGCTGATGAATGAGATTCCGTCGGAGATCAACGGCGTCGTGGAGCAGGTTTGCGTCAAAAACGGACAGGCGGTCGACTACGGCTGCGAACTGTTCCGCATCAGGAGGTAAGCGATGAACCGGGAAGAGCTTCAATCCATTCTGCCCCATCGGGAGAATATGCTGCTGCTGGACGAGGCGCATCGGGAGGGGGACGTCGCCTGCGGAACCTATCGCGTCCGCGGAGACGAGTTCTTTCTGCAGGGTCACTTCCCTGGAAATCCCATCGTTCCCGGCGTGATCCTGTGCGAGATTCTGGCGCAGTCTGCCTGCGTGCTGCTTTCGGACGTCATGCAGGAGGGCAGGCTGCCGGTGTACACCGGCCTGGACAAGGTGCGCTTCCGCGCGCCTGTCCGTCCGGGCGACACGCTGGAGACCAGATGCAGCATCGCCCGGGCGAAGCCGCCGTTTTACTTTGCGCAGGGCACCGCATCGGTCGGCGGCAAGACCTGTGTTTCGGCGGAATTCTCATTTGCTGTCATTGGAGAATAGACCATGTTTTCAAAAATCCTTATCGCAAACCGGGGAGAGATCGCCGTGCGCATCATCCGGGCGTGCAAGGAGATGGGCATCGCCACCGTGGCGGTTTATTCCGAGGCGGACAGGGGCGCGCTGCACGTGGCCATGGCCGACGAGAGCTACTGTCTGGGCCCCGCCGAGGCGTCCGAGAGTTATCTCCACCAGCACCGCATCATCACGGCGGCGCAGCTGTCCGGCGCGCAGGCCATTCATCCCGGATACGGATTTCTCTCCGAGAACGCGCACTTTGCAGGCCTGTGCCTGCGAAACGGTCTGGCCTTCATCGGCCCGAGGCCGGAGAGCATGGAGGTGCTCGGCGACAAGACCGCGATCAAACGCCGCATGGCGGACGCGGGACTGAGCGTGATTCCGGGCACCGGAGCGCTGCCGGACGTTCAGTCGGCGCTGGAGGCCGCGGCGCAGATCGGATATCCGGTCATGCTGAAGGCCAGCTCGGGCGGCGGCGGCCGGGGAATCCGGCTGATCCACTCTCCCGAGGAAATGGAGAGCGCCTATCATCAGTCTGTTACCGAGGCGATCGCGGCCTTTGGCGACGGCAGCGTCTATCTGGAAAAGTATGTCTTTCCCGCGCGGCATGTGGAACTGCAGATTCTGGCGGATGAGGCTGGCCATGTGGTCTGCCTTGGCGAGCGCGACTGTTCGGTGCAGCGGCGCAACCAGAAGCTGATGGAGGAATCCCCTTCGCCTGCGGTGCGCGCCGGGCAGCGCTCGGCGCTGATCCAGCGGGCGGTTCGTGCGGTTCAGAGCATTGGCTACGTGGGCGCTGGAACGCTGGAATTCCTGCTGGATCGCGAGGGCAACTTCTGGTTCATGGAAATGAACGTGCGGCTTCAGGTTGAGCACAGCGTCACCGAGATGCTCACGCGAATCGATCTCGTGAAATGGCAGATCCGCATCGCTGCGGGCATTCCGCTGGGCTTCCGGCAGGAGGATATCCCCCTGGAGGGCGCAGCCATCGAATGCCGGATCAACGCCCGCGCCTGCGGAACGCTGCGCATGATTCACGTTCCCGGCGGCCCGTTTGTGCGCTTTGATACGTATCTGACGCCCGACGCAACCGTATCGCCGTACTACGACGCGCTGCTTGGAAAGCTGATCGTCTATGCGCGCACCCGGGAGGAGGCGCTTCGGAAGATGCGCGCCGCGCTGTGCGAGCTGGTGATCGACGGGATTCCCACCAACATCGAGGAACAGCTGGAGCTCATCGGCGACGAGCGGTATACTTCAGGCGATTACGATCTGACGTTCATGGAGGGCAGATAGCGGGATGGCGTTTCTCAATTTTCTGAACAAGCCCAAAAACGAACTGGAAAAGGGCGGAAGGGCCGCGGCGCCGCTGCTGCCGGAGGCGGACGAGCCCGAGGAGACCTGTCCCAACTGCCGCAGGAGCTTCCCGCTGAGCATGCTCTGGGAGAACCGGCTGACCTGTCCCTGCGGATACCACTTTCGCATGAAGGCGAGGCAGCGCATCGAATTCATTGCGGATCGCGATACCTTCCGGGAGCTGTTCTGCACGGTTCGATCCACGGATGCGCTGTCATTTCCCGGATATCAGAACAAGCTGGAGGTTGTGCGCTCCGCCAGCGGAGAGACCGAGGCGGTGATCTGCGGCACGGCGGAGATCGACGGTCAGAGCTGCGCCCTGTTTGCCATGGAGCCCTATTTCATGATGGGAAGCATGGGCGCCGGCGTGGGGGAAAAGATCACGCTGCTGTTCGAATACGCGGCCCGGCGCCGGCTGCCGGTATTGGGCTATACGGTTTCCGGAGGCGCGCGGATGCAGGAGGGCCTGCTGTCGCTGATGCAGATGGCGAAGACCAGCGCTGTAATCAAGCGGCACAGCGATGCGGGACTGCTCTATCTGGTCGTGCTGACCAATCCCACGACAGGCGGCGTAACGGCGAGCTTTGCCATGGAGGGCGATGTGATTCTGGCGGAGCCGGGCGCGACGGTTGGCTTTGCCGGCGCGCGCGTGATTGAGCAAACCACCAAGAAGGCGCTGCCCAAGGGCTTTCAGAAGGCGGAGTTTGTCCTGCAGCACGGCTTTATTGATGAAATCGTTCCCAGAGCGGAGCAGAAGCGCACGATCTCCGAGCTTTTGAGAATACACACCGGAGGAAACAGGAATGAGCTTGAGCGCGTATGAACGGTTGAAGCTGGCGCGCAGCAGCGACCGGCCCACGGGCAAGGATTATGTCGCGGGCGTCTTCACCGGCTTCATCGAGCTGCACGGTGACCGGCGCTTTGCCGATGATCCCGCCATCGTGGGCGGAGTGGCCTGGCTGAAGGATTGCCCGGTGACGGTGATTGCCATTGAGAAAGGGCATACGGCAAAGGAGCGCGCCTTTCGGGCCTTTGGCACGCCGAGTCCCGAGGGCTACCGAAAAGCGCTGCGCCTGATGAAGCAGGCGGAGAAATTCGGCCGACCGGTCGTGTGCTTTGTGGACACCTGCGGCGCATGCTGCGGCGTGGGCGCGGAGGAGCGCGGCCAGGGGCAGGCCATTGCCGAAAACCTGATGGAGCTGACGACGCTGTGCGTGCCGGTGATTTCCGTGCTGATAGGAGAGGGCGGCAGCGGCGGCGCACTGGCGCTCGCAGTGGCTGACCGGGTCTGGATGCTGGAAAACGCGGTCTATTCGGTGATTTCGCCCGAGGGCTGCGCCAGCATTCTGTGGAAGGATGCGTCCCGCGCGGAAGAGGCGGCGAACAGCCTGCGACTGACGGCTGAGGACGCCAGAGCGCTGGGCGTGGTGGAGCGCATCATTCCGGAGGAGGAGATCGGCGAAGCCGCGTTCTACGAGCAGCTGAAGGACGCGCTTTATGACGAAATCAAGCGACTGGCTGCGGATCCTGAGCTTCTTCAGAAGCGGTACGACCGCTTTCGCAGACTGGGCGATCCCGACAAAGCGGATTATGACTGGGCGGATGCCTGAGGAAATGAAGTCTATGAGTATCGAACAGAGATTTTGCACTGAAACTTTTGATGAAACCGGGCGGCTTGCGCGATTCAGGGTCAACTGCCCCGAGAATTTCAATTTCGGTTATGACGTTGTGGATGCGATCGCCGAGGAGGAGCCGGACAAGCGCGCACTGGTCTGGTGCAATCCCGAGGGAGAGGAGCGCATTTTCAGCTTTGACGACATCCGGCGGATGAGCAATCAGGCTGCGAATGTGTTCCGCAGCGCAGGTCTGAAGCGGGGCGACCGGGTGCTGGTGCTTCTGAAGCGCCACTATGAGTACTGGATCAGCACCATCGCCATGCACAAGCTGGGCGTGGTGCTGATTCCGGCGACGCACATGCTGACCGTGGACGATCTGGTCTACCGGATGCGCTGCGCGGAGGTGAAGGGCGTGGTCTGCACGCCGCTGGACGGCGTTCCGGGCAAGGTGCTGCGCGCGCTGGAGCAAACCGGCGGGGAAGCGCTGATGTGGACGGTTCAGCAGGATGTTCCCGGATTCAGGAACCTCAACCGGGAAATGACCGGAGCGCCGGAGACGCTGGAGCGCTTGCCCAACCGCGCCTCCGATCCGATGGTGGTCTATTTTACCTCCGGTACGACCGGCCATCCGAAGGGCGTCATGCACGATTTCGCCTATCCGCTGGCGCACATCGTCACGGCGAAATACTGGCAGCAGGCGGAGGATGGCGGTCTGCATTTCACCGTTGCGGAGACCGGCTGGGCGAAAGCCTCCTGGGGCAAGCTCTATGGCCAGTGGCTGGTGGGCTGCGCGGTGATGGTATACGACTTTGACAACTTCGATCCGCGTCAGCTGGTGAACATCATCAATCGCTACGGTGTGACCTCCTTCTGCGCGCCGCCGACGGTCTATCGCTATCTGGTGCGCAAGGATATTCCCGACATGCCCACGCTGCGGCACGCGACCACAGCCGGCGAGGTGCTTGCGCCGGAGGTGTTCCGCCAGTTCACTGAACGCACGGGCATTCCCCTGGCGGAGGGCTACGGCCAGACGGAAACGACGGTGCTCATGGCCAATTTCAGGGGAAGCGCGCCCGTGGACGCCGCGCTGGGAAGCTTTTCGCCGCAGTATGATATCCAGCTGCGCCGTCGGGACGGTTCGCCGGCCTCGACCGGTGAAATTGCGGAGGTGGTCGTGGTTCCCGGGGAGGACGGTCAGCAGCCCGGTCTCTTCACCGGCTATCTGGGAGACGAGGAGCAGTACCGCAATGTCTGGCGCGGCGGCGTGTATCACACGGGCGACGCCGCGTGGATGGACGAGAATGGGTGCTGCTGGTTTCACGGGCGGTTTGACGACATCATCAAGACCGGCGGCTTCCGCGTGGGCCCGTTCGAGGTGGAGAATGTGCTGATGGAGCATCCTGCGGTACTGGAGTGCAGCGTGATCGGCGTGCCGGATCCGCTGCGCGGACAGGCCATCAAGGCGGTTGTTCATCTCAATCAGGGGTATGCGCCCTCGAAACAGCTGGAAAAGGAGCTCAAGGATTTCAGCAACACGCGCCTGGCCGAATACAAGTGGATCCGCTCGGTGGAATTCATCGAGGAGATGCCCAAGACCATCAGCGGAAAGATCCGCAAGCTGGATCTGCGCCAGCGCAGTGCGTTTCCGGCGGAATAATGGATAGCGGAACCTGCCCTCATGTCCGGGGGCAGGTTTGCATTGACTTTTTTTCTGTTCGATGCTATATTTTAGGAGACGGAGTATCCGAACGATGAAGACGAAAGGATCAATGCCATGGCTTATGCAAGCGGAGATGCCGGGCGCATTCTGGAGAGCTGTATCGACGGGTTTCACCGGTACAGGCTTGAAGCGCCGGCACATCCGGATTATGTCAGCGAGAGCCTCTGCGCCATGATCGGCTGCACTGCGGACGATCTGATCGGCGGCCCGGGGGACGCGCTGGCGGAACGGGTGCATCCGGAGGATCGGAGCGCCTACCGTGCCTTTCTTGGCGCAATGGCGGCGGAGGAGCGTCGGATGACGCTGCGGTACAGGCTGGTTCGCACGAACGGCACGGTGCTGTACATCCAGGAGTCGATGACCTCGCGCAGGAACGAGCAGGGTGACATGCAGGGCTTTGCGGTGCTGACCGATGTGTCCGATCTTCATCGGGAAAACCGTGCGCTCCATGCGCTGAACGAGACCGTTCCCTGCGGCATTGTGAAATATACCTGCTCGGAAAACCCCAGGGTGACCTATGTCAATCAGCGAATGCTGAAAATACTCAGAATGCCCGATGACACGCCGGAGGCGCTTGCGCAGATCGAGCAGCACAAGAGCAACGTCTATCTGTTCATTTCGCCGGAGGAGAGGGATCGGTTTCGACGTTTTCTGGAACAGGTCTATGCCAGCGACGAGCCGGTGGCCGGCGAGATCACTGCGCTGCGCGGGGACGGCACGCGCATGCGCCTGTACGGTTGGATTTGCAAGACGACCGGCGAAGACGGGCGGGAGGAGTTTCAGAGCATCTGCATCGATGTGACCGACCGCTATGAGCGAAAGCACGCGGCGGAGCAGCGGCGATATCTGCGCGCACTTTCCCAGGTCTACGATGAAATTGCGGAATTCGATCTGCAGAAGGGAACGATTCGGTTTCTCCAGGGGCATTACTATGAGAAACTGGGCCGGATGGCGGAGATGCCGATGCTGCTGGAGGACACGGTTCGGCTGTGGATCGACACTGCGGTGGTCGAGGAGGATCAGGAGCGGATCCGCGCGGCTTTCGAGGAGCTGCTGGGACACAAGACCTTCAAGGGCGAGGAGAGGCTGCTCCAGACGGAGTTTCGCGCAAGGTTTTCGGATGGAACGGTCCGGGATTATCTGGGCGTGTTTCTCTGGATGAACGAATCCGGAGGGCTGTTCTGCTGCAGGAACATCACGCATCAGCAGGAGGCTGACCGGCTTCGAACGGAAAACAGCGCGCTGCGCAGCATTGCGGAGCAGATGCGGCAGCTGGTTATGCACTATACGGACGGCATGCTCGCCTTCGAGATTCAGAATGACTGCGTGCGCCCGCTGTACATCAGCGACAACATCTGCCGGTTTTTCGGCTACGACCGGGAGGAGTGGCTGAGCGTGATGCAGTCCATGACGCCCATCCGGGACTTTGTGTCGAAGTGCCATATCGCCTATGACGATTTTCTGGAACTGCTGGAAAACCGCGAGGGCGAGTTCCATTATGCGGACGTGATGACCCACGAGACGCACCGGATGCGCGCGCTGTGCACGTCCTGCGGATATGGCGAGGATCAGCGCAATTATGTGGTACTGTATGACGTGACGGGCAAGGAGAGCGCCGCTCAGAGCGATGATTCCGCAGCGATTTCCAATGTGTACGTCCGCACATTCGGCTATTTCGATGTGTTTATTGATGGAAGTCCCATCGCCTTCCGCAATGAGAAGGCCAAGGAGCTGTTTGCACTGCTGGTGGATCGCAGAGGCGGATTTGTCTCGTCCGCCGAGGCGATTGCCGTGCTGTGGGAGGACGAGCCTGCCAGTCCGGTAACGCTGGCGCGGTACCGCAAGGTTGCGCTGCGGCTGAAGAATACGCTGGAGGAATATGGCATTGCAGATGTGGTGGAATCGGTGGACGGAAAGCGCCGCATCGTCTCCCAGCGGATTCGCTGCGACCTGTACGACTATCTGAGCGCGGAGCCTCAGTATGCCCAGTTGTTCAAAGGCAGTTATCTGCAGAATTACAGCTGGGGAGAGATGACGCTGGCGGAGCTCAGCGGCTGGAAGGAAAGCTGAAAAAGCGGGCGAATCCCGAAAAAACAGAGCACCCTGTCTGTCGGATGACAGATGGGGTGCTCTGCGCGTCGGGAAAGTTTTTGCGCTGTTCCCGATGAAAACGGGAAGATGATCTTCGTCCAGAGAGCAGACGCCGTGCGTCTGAAGGCCGCATGGCTTTCCGGGCAAGGGGCGGCTTTTCGCTGTGCTTGCTTCGCCTTTAAGGGCTCAGAGGGAAATCTCAGAGGGTTTCCGGGCGGCCAGCGTTCCGCGGATCGCGAAGTGTCTTTTGCCGCCGTCAAAGCCGCAGAAGGCGATGCAATCGTCCTTCCGGGTCAGTTCCGTGCGAATCCGGCTGCCGGGCAGGATTTCCGAATCATAGTTGACCTCGAATGCCGAAAGGCAGGCGTTCTGCATGGCCTCCGGGCCGAGGGCATTGCAGCACCAGTCCAGATACTTGGTATTGTTGACATGGCCGTTGATATCCAGATCGGTATACAGCGGCTCGATTGCGCCGGGTACAGACGGCCCTTCCAGCGAATGAACCGTGGCCGGCATGCCGACGGCCGGGGCCAGGTCTCGGTTGTCCGGCAGGCGCTCCAGTACGCGCGGGTCCGATGCGATGCGCCGGGTCTGCGTATCGACCAGCACCCACAAACTGTTGGCGCGTCCGACCAGGCCGCCCTGCATGTCCTTGAATACGTGGGAGCGGGGAAAGAACAGATGCCGGTTCTGCGTGGGATAGGTCTCGATGATCAGGCGCTCGCCGAATTGGGGCACGCGCTCCATTTCCACCTTTGTTCTGGAGAGAATCCATACGATGCCCATCTGCACCAGCGTGCTTCGGTCGAGTCCCAGCCGCGCGCTGTGCGCCGCGGCAGTTTCCTGCATGGCTTCCAGAATGGCGCTCGGCCGCCACAGCCCGCCGGCATCGCAGTGACAGCTGCGCAGCTCCAGGGTTTCGCCGTAGATCTTTTCCATCGATACTCACCTCGCGGAATGACATTTGCTCGCGCAATGGATTTATTATCGCGCAAAATCGGGGAAAGATCAATAGACATTTTGACGCCTGTGTCAAAATGCCCGGGGATTGCTCACACAACCTCCACCCATATCAGGCGCGCCTGTCGGGGCGAGGAAAAGTGCAGCGTGCAGTCGCATCCGTTCTGACCCGCTGCAATCTCGACCACCTCGCCGGTATCCTGATCCGTCAGACGGCACCTTCGCCCGGCCTCCGCATAGGGCAGGCGGATCGTCAGGGCGTCCTGCGCGCACGCCTCCATCCGGAAGGCCAGCAGCACGCCCTTGTCCGCTTCGCCGTCGTAAAAGCTGAACGCAGTAAAGGAGGATCTGTCATGCTCGCTGTGCCAGGGGGTGTGAACGTAGAAATCCTTGAGCAGATAGGGCGCGACCTGTTTCCATTCCGACATGCCGCGCCGCAGGTCGGAGAAATCCTGGGTGGGGCTTTGCACAAACTGATGGGCGATGTTCAGCACGGGCAGATAGGAGGCGCGCCAGATATAGACGTCGCTCTCGCCTGGCACGTCCAGCTCGTTCAGCGTTTCCTTGGTGGATGCGCCGCAGAAGGGGATCCAGTTGTTGAAGGCGGTGGTCATGGACAGTCGAAGGGAGGTGCTGGTGCGGTCCGCGTCGCTTCGCATGAGCGGGATGCCGCGCCGGAGGGACTCCAGATCGTTGCGCCCGCCGCCGCTGGCGCAGGAATCCACGAATCCGCAGCCGCCGTAGCTCAGGGTACAGGCGATGATGTCGTCCCACATCTTGTAGTGGGCCATGATGAACTTGTATTCCGTGATCCCACGGCGATCCTCGCCCTCCTGGGAATCCAGATAGCGCCAGAGAGATGCCTGGTCGCTGTTGTTGTCCTCCCTGTACATTTCAACCCGGTTTTCGCGGAGGGTTTTGCAGATTCGCTCCGTCGTCCAGCGCAGACAGTCCGGATTGCCGATGTTATTGGATATTACCGGCGTGTGCTCGCGGCGGATGGCCCAGGACGTATCATAGCCGTAGTGCTGCGCCAGCGATTCCGGATCCGTCACGCGCTCCGGCTCGAACCACATCAGCGTCTTCATGCCATGGGCCCGGGCGAAATCGGTGGATTCCAGAAAGGTCTTTCCCGGCCATTTCACAGGATCCAGCGTCCAGGTGCCGACGGTGCCCCACCAATCGCTGACGGGAGAGCCGCCGTCGGGCGCGATGTACCAGCCGGCGTCGAACCAGCGGAAGTCGACTTTTGCGCCCTCGGCGAGCATCTTTTCCAGACTGGGGCGCCAGGTGGTGTGCCGCTCGGAGATGCTTCCGTCCGAATTGGGCAGGCCTGTGTCGCTGCTGAGACAGCAGGTGGAGAAGGGAGCGGGCGCATTTCCGCTGGCGTCGGCCGGCGGCAGATTGCAGTGAATGAACCAGCTGCGCCAATAGTTGGCGGCGTAGTTTTCATCGCGCCGGGCATAGGGCGCGGCGACGAAGAGCGCGCTGCGGATGGTCTCGCCCGGCCTGAGGCGGGTCTTTGCATGATTGACGGCGCTGAGAGTGCAGAGCGTGCGGGCTCCGTTGGCTTCAAAGGCGGCGGACCAGGTGCCGGCCCAGCCGATCGCCAGCATCACGCCGCCATCGCCGCACTCCAGATTGAAGTAGGGGAAATCGATATGCGTCGCCCGGCCGGTGTCCGCAGAGAAGCGAACGGGACGAGCCAGCAGATCGAAGGCATACGGCTGGTATTGATTGGCATGGTCGCCAAGAATGCCCTTGAGAACCGGCCGCTCGCCGGGGATGTGCAGCTCGGCCTGCAATTCCTCCAGAATGCCGCTGTCATGGTCGCCGGTGTTCTCAAACCAGACGGTCCATTCAGCGACGCCGTGGCTTTGATAGAATGAGAGCTTGAGCGTGACGGTCAGGCACTCGTCAAACAGAAAGCGGAGAAACCAGTCCTGACGGGCGCCGTGCGCTTCCGCAGTCTGGCTGACGGGCGCGAAGTGGTCGTGCGGAAAGCCGCGATAGTCCTTGCCCTGATAGCGAAAACGGAACGGCACGCGTTCCGGATGGCGGATGATTTCCTGAAAGCGATCCCACGCGGTGGAATTGGTGTAGTTCTGCAGCACAGGGGAGACCTCCTTCCTTGTGAAAGGCGCGCGAAAACATCCGGCCCCGGGGGACGGCAGCCCATGCGGGATCGTCGGGAGGCCGGCAGTTTCCAGAAACAGCGGAGCCGTCAATCCGGAAAGGATCGACGGCTCTGTCCATGCGGATTACAGGTGAGACTTCAGGAATTCAACGGCGGTGCGCACATCTCCGGCGGGATTGTCGCCGACCTCGCGCTCGATGGTCAGGAAGCCTTTGTAGCCGATGTCCTCCAAAGCCTTGAGGTAGGGGACAAAGGGCACGTCGCCTTCGCCCAGGGGAAGCTCGATAAAGGCCGGGCTGGTGACCGGCTCGGATTCCACAACGCGATAGATGACCTCGGGATCCAGATCATAGAGCTTCCGGCCATCCTTGGCGTGGGTGTGGACGATGTAATCCTTCAGCGTGTAAACGGCCTGAACGGGGTCGTCGCCCGTGACCATGACCAGGTTGGCGGGATCGAGGTTCACGGCCACGCCGGTGGAGTGCAGCGTATCGAGGAAGCCCTTCAGGGTTGCAGAGGTTTCGGGACCGGTCTCGATGGCGAAATGGGCCTTGACGCTGTCGGCATAAGCGGCCAGCTCGCCGCAGGCGTCCTGCAGGATTTTATAGCGGGGATGGGCGGGATTGCCGGGCACCACGCCGATATGGGTGGTCACGATGTCGGTCTCCAGCTCCAGCGCCAGGTCGAGGATGCGCTTGCTGTCCTCAATCAGCTGGGGATTCTTTTCCGGATTGCCGAATCCGTGGCCCAGGTCGCCGCACAGCGCGGAAATCACGAGGCCGCTGTCCTTGACCATGGACAGGAATTCGCGCTTCTTGCCGCCGGTCAGGTTTTTGGGGGAAAGCTCGCCGTAGGTGGCGTAGACCTGAACGCCCTGCGCGCCGAGATCGGCGGCGAGCTTCAGGGACTCGGGAATGCTCTTGCGGAAGGATTCCAGAATAATGCCGATGGGAAACTGATACATGATGCTCCTCCATTCATTGGATTTTTTCCGTTGACCTTATTATAGTGCACGCGCAATGTTTATGCAAGTGGTTTTGGAGGAAGATGCGATTGCAAAGTTTACAGTGAAAACGTATAATAAAGTACAATTTGCCTGTTTGCCTATTCTGAACGCACGAAGGGAAAGAGCGGCCTATGAGCAAGATTAAAGAGATGTTTGGTTCGATGGTTTTCAACGATTCGGTGATGAAGGAAAGGTTGCCCCATGCGGATTACAAGGCCCTGAAGAGCACAATCCAGAGCGGGCGCGAGCTGGATCCCGATATTGCCGATGTCGTGGCCAACGCGATGAAGGATTGGGCCATTGAGAAGGGCGCGACGCATTTCACCCACTGGTTCCAGCCGATGAGCGGAGTCACCGCTGAAAAGCACGATGCATTCATTACGCCGGTCAGCGCCAGCGAAGTGATCATGGAGTTCTCCGGCAAGGAGCTGATCAAGGGCGAGGCAGATGCCTCCTCGTTCCCGTCCGGCGGCCTGCGCGCCACGTTTGAAGCGCGCGGCTATACCGCCTGGGATCCGACCTCCTATGCGTTCATCAAGGATGGCACGCTGTGCATTCCCACGGCCTATTGCTCCTTTACCGGTCAGGTACTGGACAAGAAGACGCCGCTGCTGCGTTCCATGCAGGCGATCAATGCGCAGGCGCTGCGCATTCTCAGGCTGTTCGGCGAGACGAACGTCCAGCGCGTCATTCCCACCGCCGGACCGGAGCAGGAGTATTTTCTGATCGATCAGCCCCTCTATGCGCGCCGCCCGGACCTTCGCTTCACGGGCCGGACGCTGCTGGGCGCGCGCCCGGTGAAGGGGCAGGAGATGGACGATCAGTATTTCGGCGCGCTGAAGAGCCGGGTGTCCAATTTTATGCGCGATCTGGACGAGGAGCTCTGGAAGCTGGGCGTGTTCGCGCGCACCGAGCACAACGAGGCTGCGCCGGCTCAGCACGAGCTGGCGCCGGTCTATACCGACGTCAATACCGCGTCCGACCACAATCAGCTCACCATGGAGCTGATGCAGAAGCTTGCCCGGAAGCACGGACTCGCCTGCCTGCTGCATGAGAAGCCCTTCGCCGGCGTCAATGGCAGCGGCAAGCACAACAACTGGTCGCTGGGCACGGATACGGGCAAAAATCTTCTGAGTCCCGGAAAGAATCCCTCCCAGAACGTGCTGTTTCTGCTGTTTCTGGTGGCGGTGATCCGCGCGGTGGACGAGCATCAGGATCTGCTGCGCATCTCGATCTCGTCGGCGGGCAACGATCATCGTCTGGGCGGAAACGAAGCGCCGCCGGCCATCGTATCGATGTTTGTCGGCGACGATCTGGAGGTCATTCTGGACGCAATCGTCAACAAGGCGGATTTCAATCCCGATGAGGGAAGCTATATGGATGTGGGCATCGATACGATTCCCAAGTTCCGGCGGGATTCCACCGATCGCAACCGCACCTCGCCCTTCGCCTTTACCGGAAACAAGTTTGAATTCCGCATGCCCGGTTCTTCGCTCTCCATTGCGGAGCCGAACATCGTGCTCAACACGATTGTCGCGGATGTGCTCAGCGATTTCGCCGACGAGCTGGAGAAGGCGGAGAGCTTCGATTATGCGGTGATGCACCTGATCCGCAAGACAATCCGCGAGCATCGCCGCATCGTATTCAATGGAAACAACTATACTGAAGAATGGGTACAGGAAGCGGAGCGCCGCGGCCTGCTGAATTTCACCAACGCTGTCGACGCGCTGACGCACTTCACGGATGAAAAGAACATCCGCCTGTTTGAGCGCCATGGCATCTACACCGCGGCCGAGCTGCGCTCCCGACAGGAGATCATGCTGGAGGAGTACAGCAAGGAGATTCACATCGAAGCGCTGACCATGCTGGACATGGTGCGGCGCGAGATTCTGCCGGCGCTGTCCGGCTTTACGCGGAAGCTGGGCGAGGGCGCGCAGGCGAAGAAGGCCCTGGGCGTCGAGGACTGCTATGAAATGTGGGCGCTGAAAAAACTCTCCGGCCTGATGACGCAGATGGTCTATGGCGCGGAAGCCCTGAACGAGGCGCTGGACGGCGCACCGATGGACAGCCGGCTGCGCCGCGCAGTGTACAGCCGCGATGAGATCCTCACGCGCATGTGCGCGCTGCGCGAGCCCGTGGATGCCGCCGAGCTGATTGTCGGCGCGAAGGACTGGCCCTATCCGACCTATTCCGAGCTGCTGTTCAGCGTGATGTAAACGCCGACCGAGGTGAAGATGGAAACGATTGAATTGATCGCTGTCTGCGCGGCTGCCCTGATTGCATTGGGAGCGGTTGTGTGCGCAGTGACCGTAGGTCAGATTCGCCGCTTTGTCGCGCAGGTGCGCGAAGAGGAGCGGCAGGCCGCCCGGGAGCGGGAGGAGCCGGAGACGGACGGCGAAAGGACGCCCTGTCCGGATGCGGCAAATGATGACGAAGAGGGAGCAGACACATGATTACAACAATATCGCTCAATCCGAGCATTGACCGGACGCTGACCATTGATCATCTCGTGCCGGGCGGGCTCAACCGCGTGATCAGCACGCACAGCGTCGCCGCGGGCAAGGGGATCAATGTGGCGCTGACGGTGGCGGCGCTGGGCATGGACGCCGAGTGCATCGGCTTTATGTACAAGGACGGATCGAAGCTGTTCGAAAAGCGGCTGATGATGAACTCTGCGGCATACAACTTCGTCTGGTGCGAAGGCAGCGTGCGAACGAATATCAAGGTGCTGGATCAATCCACCGGCGTCATCACGGAGATCAACGAGGCCGGCGCGCAGGTGAGCGAGGCGGATCTCAAGCGGATGTCCGAACTGGTGACGCTGCATGCGGAGAACACGGATTATCTGGTGCTGGCGGGTTCGCTGCCGCCGGGGTGCCCGCAGGACTACTACCGGACGCTGATTCAGAGCGTGGAAGGTCTTGGCTGCCGCTGCATTCTGGATGCGGACGGAGAGCGCATGCGCTATGGCCTGGAAGCACAGCCGTTTATGATCAAGCCCAACCGCTACGAGCTGGAGATCATGAGCGGCCGTGAGCTGAAGACCCTTCCCGAGATTCGCGATGCGGCGATGAAGTATATCTCCATGGGCGTCTCCATCGTTGCGGTGTCTCTGGGAGCGGACGGCGCGCTGATCACGGACGGCGACAGCACGCTGTATGCCCCGCGGATCAACATTGATGTACATTCCACGGTGGGCGCGGGCGATGCAATGGTCGCGGGACTGGTCTGCGGCTGCATCGGCGACAACGATCTGGAGGACACCTTCCGCATGGGCGTGGCCTGCGCGACGGCGCGCTGTGTGACGGACGGATACAAGGTGGTCGACAAGACGGTCTACAAGGCGCTTCTGGATATGGTGCAAATCGAGAGAATATGAGCATACTGTTTCACTTTTTCGGAAAACTGGCCCGGAAACTCGGATACAATGCGCTGGCGACGATCGCGGTTGGCTTTGCGATTCTCATCCTGGCGGGGAGTCTGCTGCTGGCGCTCCCTGCCGCTTCGGCTACGGGAACGAGCGTCGGAGGCTTTGAAGCGCTGTTTACTGCGACGTCGGCAGTGTGCGTTACGGGTCTGGTGGCGGTGGATACGGGGACGGCCTACTCCCGGTTCGGGCACGTCGTGCTGCTGTGCCTGATTCAGATCGGCGGGCTGGGCTTCATGACCTTCGCCACGCTGATCTTCCGGCTGCTGGGCAAGCAGCTGACACTGCGCGAGCGCCTCGTCGTGCGCGAGTCCATCAATGAGGATCGCATGAGCGGACTGACGCAGATGGTGCAGTGGATTGCATTGAGCACGCTGACCATTGAGCTTACAGGCGCGGCGCTGCTGTCGTTTCGCATGGTTCCGGAGTATGGCTGGGGCGACGGGCTGTTCTATGCGCTCTTTCATGCCGTCTCCGCATTCTGCAATGCGGGATTTGATCTGTTCGGCGGCTTTTCCAGCCTGACGGCCTTCCGCAACGACGTGCTGGTCAACCTGACGGTCATCGCATTGGTGGTGCTGGGAGGCATGGGCTTTGCCGTGCTCTACGATCTGCGCACCCAGCGAAGCGCCGCGCGGCTGCGCCTGCACACGAAGCTGGTGCTGAGTACGTATGGAGCGCTGCTGCTGATCGGCTTTGCGTTCACGCTGGCCGTGGAATGGCGCAATCCTGCAACGCTGGGTGCGCTTCCGGTCTGGGAAAAGCTGCTGGCGGCACTGTTTCAGTCGGTTACGCTCAGAACCGCGGGATTCAATACCATTGATCAGGCGGGAATGCTGCCGGCAACGAAGCTGGTGAACTGCGTGCTGATGCTCATTGGCGCGGCGCCGGCCAGCACGGGCGGCGGCGTGAAGGTGACGACATTCGCCGTGATGGCGCTGGTGGTGCGGATGGTTGCGCGGGGCGACAGCAGCATCAATGTGTTCCATCGTCGCCTGGAGCGCACGCTGGTGCAGCGGGCGATGGCCATCATCCTGATTGCGGTGAGCATTGTTTTTGTCGATGTGATTGCGCTTTCACTGCTGCAGCCGGGAATGGATATCCTCGATCTTGCGTATGAGTGCGCTTCCGCGATGGGCACGGTGGGGATTTCGGCGGTCGGAACGCCGTCGCTGAAGCTGGCGTCGAAGCTGTTCATCCTGGTGACGATGTATCTGGGCCGGATCGGGCCGCTGACCATGGCGCTGCTGCTGGCCCGCCGTCAGGCTGCGGCCAAGGAGATCTTTCGATATCCCGAGGATCGCGTGATGATCGGGTGACCAAAGGAGGAGACAATGAAGAAACAGGTCAAAAGACAGGTGCTGGTGATCGGACTTGGCCGATTCGGATGCGCGATTGCACAGACCCTCGTTCAGGACGGCGTACAGGTGATGGGCATTGACCGCCGGATGGATCTGGTGGAGGAGATGCGCGACAGCCTGACGCAGGCGGTGCAGGCGGATTCCATGGATCGCGACGCCATGATGGCGCTGGGCGTGGGCGAGTTTGATACGGCGTTCGTCACAATCGGCGGCGATCTCAAGGCGAGCTGCGTCACCACCATGCTGCTCAAGGAGCTGGGCGTGGAGCATGTGGTGGCCAAGGCCGCCGACGATTTCCATGGCCGCATGCTGGAAAAGCTCGGGGCGGACAAGATTCTGTTCCCGGAGCGTGATATGGGAAAGCGCATCGCGCATAACCTTGTATCGGGCAACCTGCTGGAGTATATCGAGCTGTCCCCGGACTTTTCGATGGCGGAAATCCTGGCTGAGCCGGATTGGGCGGGCAAGACGCTGAGCGAGCTGCATCTGCGCGACCGGATGGGCATCAACGTCGTGGCCGTGCGCAGCGGCGAGAAGACCAATCCGCTGCCCACCTCCGGCACGGTGATTCAGGAGGGCGACATCATGCTCGTCGTGGCGGGCGAGAAAACCCTGCTGGGCCTGAATAAGCGCAAGTGAGGGATGGTCTATGCGGTTCAACGCGGGATCCGGACCTGTTGGCTGTTTGCTGATCGGCAAGACGATGCGGATGCGCGCGCTGCAGGAGCGGCTGACCGCGCGGGGTGTTCTGACGGTGAGTGCATCGGGCGAAGGCGATCTGCTCAGCGCGGCGCAGGAGGGACTGGTCGCAGCCCGTCAGCCTGGCGGCGCATGCGTTGCAGCAGAGGGCGAGCTGTGGGCTGCGGCGCTGGCGCTGGCCGTGCAGCTCAGTGTGGAGCGCGTCGCCCTGATCGCTCCGACCGATCGCTGCGCGCTGCCCGGGAGCGACTGGGACAGGCAGATCGAGCGGCTGAAGGGATTTGCCCGCAGAAACCTGTTTTTCTGCGTCTGCGATGTGCTGGTGATGGAAGGCGAAGCCGACGCCCGCAGTGCGCGGAGACTGGATCTGCTCTGCCGGAGACTCTGCAATGCGCGCGTGCACCGCGTTTCACTGCTGGATCAAAGATGGACGAATTGTGATTTTTCGCCCGTTGAAGCCGTTGCGCGCTTTTTAAGGGACGGAGATTTTCGGATTTCGCTTGCGTAATAGCGCAAAATGTGTATAATATATAAGTGAGTTTCTTTTGGATAAATCCAAAACTGGAGGACGAGTTTCATGAGACATACGTTTGCGAAGCTGATGGCCGTGCTGATGGTGCTGGCGCTGATGCTGACGGGTTGCAACCTGATCGATGTGGATCAGATCGCGGTGGTGGACGGAGAGCGCGCGGAGCTCGAAAAGAGCTATGCCGCCGTGCTCGCGGAGTATGACGGCGGCGTTGTGACGCAGTTCGACGCGCTGAGCCCCTTCTACAGCAATTACAGCTACACTGCGCAGCTGTACTCCATGTTCGGCATGACGATGACGGACGACGTCGTTGCCGACATGAAGCAGCAGGCGGTGGAGAGCGAAGTGACCGACCGCGCCATCCGCAAGGAATTCGAGAGCCGCGGCCTCGCGCTGGAGAAGACCGAAGAGGAGATTCTGGACGAAGCGCAGCATTCCTACGATGATACCCTGAACTATTATATGGGCGTCGTTGAGGGCAGCGATGATGCCGAGAAGGCCGCTCGCGCCGAGCTTCAGATGTACTCCGAGGGCTTTACGCTGGATCGGCTCGTGGAGATCTACAAGGCCATGTATCGCCAGGAGGCGGTTGAAGCGGCTGTCCGTGCGGAGATTGAGGATGTGACCGAAGAGGAACTGCAGGCAGCTTATGAGGAGAAGCTTGCAGCCGATGAGGCCGCTTACACCGAGACCCCCACTGATTTTGAGCAGGATGCCACGGAAGAGGGCGCTGCGGTTTGCTGGATTCCCGAGGGATATCGCGCGGTCAAGCACGTGCTGGTCATTCCCGAGGACGAGGTGCTGCAGGCGGTCACCGATGCGCGAACCGCGCTGAAGGCCGCTCAGGATGCGCTGGCCGATCTGGAAACCGAGCTCGAGGGCGCCGGTGAAGAGGGCGCAGAGCGCACTGCCGATGAGATTCAGGCGGATATCGATGCGAAAAAGGCGGAGCTGCCCGGTCTGGAAGCGGCAGTCGCCGATGCCGAGCAGGCCTGCCTGGCGGCTGTGAAGGAAAGCACGGACAAGATCTATGCGGATCTGGCCGAGGGCAAGGACATTGACGACATCATCGCCCTCTATGGCGAGGATCCCGGCATGCAGAGCGAGCCCTCCATGACGACCGGCTACTATGTCTGCGCGGACTCCACCACCTGGGATGCGAACTTTACCGCGGGCGCAATGGCGCTGGAAAAGGTCGGCGACTATTCTGCCGAGCCGGTGATTTCCGCCAGCGGCGTTCATATCATCTATTATAGCTCCGACGTGACGCCGGGCGTGGTTCCGATGGAGAACGTGCGCGACGCGCTGTATGAGGATGAGCTGGAGAGCAAGCGGGCCGAACACTATGAGACGGAACTGGTCGGCTGGGTGGACGCGCTGAATCCTGTGTATCACCTGGACGCATGGGTCGTCGAATGATCGATGGAGAGCGATGCGCAAGTATCGCTCTTCTTTTTTTCGATGGCGCTGGATACAATAAAACGGCAGATGGATCATTGGAGGGATCGATATGCGGAGAATATCTTATCTGGAAGCGATGGCTGAAACGGCCGGGCGCCTGGCAAACGGCGGCGTTTTCCTGAACGTCGGCGGTGAACAGCCGAACACAATGACGATCGGCTGGGGATGGATGGGGCCTTGCTGGCGCAGGAACGTCTTTGTTGTGCTGGTTCGACCCCAGCGCCACACGCATGACCTGCTGAAGCAGGCGGGAGAGTTCACGATCAGCGTGCCCACCCGTGCGCCGCTTCGGGAGCAGCTGGCCTTTGCCGGAACGAAGTCCGGACGGGATGTGGACAAATTCAGCGGCCATGGTCTGACAGCTGTGCCGGCGCAGAGGGTAAATGCACCGATCATCGCGGAGTGTGGGCTGCATTTTGAGTGCAGGACGCTGATGGTTCAGGAGATGACCGGCGAAACCCTGGCGCAGGAGGTGCTCCAGTACGCCTATCCGGAGCGCGATTTCCACACGATGTTTTTCGGCGAGATCGTGGATTGCTATCGTACGGACGATTGAGATTTGTAAGCGGAAGGATCTCCCATCGTATATCATACCTCCGCGGCGGCAATACTTGCTGCTGTGGAGGTATGAAAGATGGCCGGAAACAAGGTTGAAATCTGCGGCGTCGACACCTCAAAATTGCCGACGCTGTCACATGAAAAAATGCGCGACCTGCTTGCGCGCGCCCAGGCGGGCGACAAACAGGCTCGGGATGAACTGGTACATGCGAATCTGCGACTGGTGCTCAGCGTGATCCAGCGGTTTCAGAATCGCGGCGAAAACGTGGATGACCTCTTTCAGGTGGGATGTATCGGGCTGATGAAGGGACTGGACAATTTCGATCTGAACATGAACGTTCGCCTGAGCACCTATTGCGTGCCGATGATCATCGGCGAAATCCGCCGCTATCTGAGGGACAACAATCCCATCCGGGTGTCGCGCTCCATGCGGGATACCGCTTATCGGGCGCTCAAGGCGCGCGATGTGCTGGCCTACCGGAATGGGCGCGAGCCGACGGTTGCGGAAATCGCCGGGGAGATCGATATCCCTGAGGAGGACGTGGTGTTCGCGCTGGAAGCGATTCAGGAGCCGGTGTCGCTGTTTGATCCGATTTACCAAAACGGCGGCGACGCAATCTATGTGATGGATCAGATCAGCGATGAGCGCGTGAACGAAGACGATTGGGTGCGGGATCTTTCCATCCGGCAGGCGCTGTCCAAGCTCCAGCAGCGGGAGCGCAAGATCATCCGCCGCCGCTTTTTTCAGGGAAAGACGCAGATGGAGGTCGCTGAGGAAATCGGCATTTCTCAGGCACAGGTTTCCAGACTGGAAAAGTCTGCGCTGCAGCAGATGAAAAAATATGTATGAAAAGACCGGGGCGCGCATTTTTTGCGCGCCCCGGTCCGGCCTTTATTGCGCCTGAAGGTTGATGTCGCCGGAAGCGGTCCAGGCCTCCACGATTCGCTCACCGCGGCTGTCCGGAACCCGTACGTTGCCGGACTGTGAATGCGCGCGGAAGGTGTACTGGGATGTACTGCCGGCGAGATCGCCGGAGATATCGCCGAGGGAGGTGGAAAGAAGGATGCGGCGGGCGTCCACGCCGCTCAGATGAAGATCGCCGTTGGAGGTCTGAAGGCTTGCGTTCTCTGCGGAAGCGCTTCGCAGCTGAATGTCTCCGCTGCTGGCGCGCAGGTCCAGGGAACCCTGGATCTGGAGTGCTTCAAGGTCAAGATTGCCGCTGGCGCTCTCCACAATGGCCTTGTCGGCTTTCAGACGGGTCAGCTGTGTGTCTCCGCTTGCGCAGTGCGCCTGAAGTTCGGCACAGCGGACATCCTGAAGCATCAGACCACCGCTTCGGGTCTGGACAGACAAAACCTGACTGCAGCACGCGTTCTGCAGTTCCAGATCACCGCTGGCGGTTTCCAATACAATTTCCTGACAGTCAACGCTGTGAATGAAGAGATCGCCGCTGGCGGACTTTGCATGAAGCCGGATGGACTGCACATCCTTCAGCTCAAGATCGCCGCTGGAGCTGTCGGCCTTGAGTGTGCCGCTGAGATTCAGCCCGTCGACGCTGATGCCGCCGTCGAGGGTGTGAATCTTCGCGCTCTCCAGCGGTTTGCGGGCCAGGGTCAGCCGGATGGTGCCGGAGAAACGGCTGCCGGAAAGGCGAAACAGTGTATGGAGCCGGTTGGATTCGCTTCGGATGGTCAGAACGCCGTTTTGCAGCAGGCAGGTGCAGTCCTTGCTTCCGGAGAGATCGATTCGGCCGGTTTCGCCGTTCATCAGGTCTGCGGTCTCCACGAAAATGTTCTCGCTGGCGCAATGAAAGGTGAGCGTTTGGATGGGTTCAAAAAAGTGTACGCAGTCGCCGGATGCGGCCGGAGAAGGCGCGCCGGACTCCGGCATGGTCTCGTGGATGATCTGATCCACGTCGCCCAGCGCGTCGACGGCCTCTTCCTCGGTCAAACCATCCTCCATGCGGTCGTCGATCATTTCGGTAAAATAATCTACAATGACCTTTCGCTCCCCGAGCGCAAGTCCGGACAGCTTCCGGTCAAGCTCGAGCATAAACTGTTCTTTATTCATTGCTGTTTTCCTCCAGTTCGCGCTCAATGGCGCGATAAACGTGCATGAGTTCCTTCCATTCTTCCATAAACTCCTGGATGCGTCGGTTGCCGGCATCGGTAATCCGATAGTATTTCCGCAGCCTTCCATTGTGCTCCATGGAGTAGACGGTGAGCATTCCGCCTGCCTCCAGCCGCTTCAGGATCGGGTAGAGCGTGGATTCTGTGATTGTGATGATGCGGCCAATGTCCTTGACGAGCTGATAGCCGTAGGAATCTCCCCTGTGCAGCACGGCCAGCACGCAGACGTCCAGGATACCCCGCCTCAGTTGAAGATCCATGCAATCCCTCCTTTCGCATAATACTATATCATACATAGCATTATGCGTCAAGTACTATTTTCAAAATAATTCGGGCAGAGAACAAAAGCGGTCCGGCGCATGGCGCGCCGGACCGCTGAAGGAGCACGAATTACTTGTGATAGAGCTTGCTGTTCTGGTAGGTGGGTTCGCAGGTGACGTTGACGCCCAGCTTCTTGAACATGCCGTCGTCCACCTGGGAGAGGATGACGGTGGAATGGGCGTCGCAGTCCTTCAGTTCGGAGAGGTGATCCATGGCGCGGGCGGCGACCTCATCGGTCGCGGCGCTGATGGCCAGCGCGATGAGCACCTCATCGGTGTGAAGGCGGGGATTGCGGTTGCCCATGTGATCCACTTTGAGGTGCTGGATCGGCTCGATGACGGTGGGAGAGATGAGGTTGAGCTCGTCGGGGATGTCCGCCAGCAGCTTGAGCGCATTGAGCAGGGCAGCGGAGGAAGCGCCCAGCAGCGCGGAGGTCTTTCCGGTGACGATGCGGCCGTCCGTCAGCTCGATGGCGGTAGCCGGTTCGCCGGTGCGCTCGGCCACGGCCAGCGCGGCGGGCACGGTTTTGCGGGTGCTGGTGTCCACGCCCAGCGTGCGCATCAGTAGCTTGAGCTTGTTGATCTCCTGCTCGCTGGAGAGACCCTGGCGCAGCTGGCAGGCGGTCTTGTAGTAGCGGCGGATGACCTCCTGACGGGACGCTTCGCGGCAGATTTCATCATCGATGATGGACTTGCCGGCCATGTTCACGCCCATGTCCGTGGGGCTTTTGTACGGGCATTCGCCGTAGATGCGCTCGAAGATGGCCTTGAGCACGGGGAAGATCTCAATGTCGCGGTTGTAGTTGACGGTGGTTTCTCCATAAGCCTCGAGATGGAAGGGATCAATCATGTTCACGTCGTTCAGATCGGCGGTGGCAGCCTCATAGGCCAGATTGACCGGGTGCTTCAGCGGGAGATTCCAGATGGGGAAGGTCTCAAACTTCGCATAGCCCGCCTGAATACCGCGCTTGTGCTCGTGATAGAGCTGGGAGAGGCAGACGGCCATCTTGCCGCTGCCGGGGCCCGGCGCGGTGACCACCACCAGCGAGCGGGTGGTCTCGATGTAGTCGTTTTTGCCGTAGCCCTCGTCGCTGACGATGGTCTGGATATCGGAGGGATAGTTGGGAATGCGGTAGAGCCGGAAGACCTTCAGGCCGAGCGCGGTCATGCGCTTTTCGAACAGCTCCGCAGAGGGCTGGCCGGTGTACTGGGTCAGCGCAATGCTGCCTACATACAGCCCGAAATCCCGGAATACATCCACCAGACGAATGACGTCCGTGTCATATGTGATGCCCAGATCGCCGCGGCGCTTGTTCTTTTCGATGTCGTTGGCGTTGATGGCGATGACGATTTCCGCCTGATCCTTCAGCTGAAGCAGCATGCGGATCTTGTTGTCCGGCGCAAAGCCGGGCAGCACGCGGGAAGCGTGATAGTCGTCGAAAAGCTTGCCGCCAAACTCCAGATAGAGCTTGCCGCCGAACTGCTGAATGCGCTCACGGATGTGCTCGGACTGCAGGCGGATGTATTTCTGGCTGTCAAAACCGGGCTTTCTCATGTGTACTCCTCCGATTCTAAACGATTATAAACAGGAAAATGGACACCTTTTGCAGGTGCCCATTCAATGTGCCCTATTCAGTATATCAAAATGCGGTCGCTTTTGCAATGCAGGACGCATTAAATTTTCTGCTGGTTTGACGCTGTCTTTCAATTTCAGGCGGCTGCGCAGCGGAGAGAAATTGCGGTTCGGCTGAGCATTCCGACCGCGGCTTCCGCCAGGGCAGAATCTCGTTTATTCCGCTTCCACGAACGCTGCGCCATAGACGCCCGGGCCGGCATGGGTGGCCAGCGTCGGGCCCAACTCCTGCACGACGGCGTCGGATGCGCCGGGGATGCTCTGCATCAGGGCGCGGCAGTTGCTGTCGTCGTAGGAGTAGATGAAGCGCATGGGGAATGCGGGATCCGCTTTGCGCTCCGTAATCAGCTCCACAAGGCGCTTCATCGCTTTCTTGCCGCCCATGCACTTGGCGCAAACCTCCAGCTTTCCGCCCTTCAGCATCAGGAGCGGACGGATGCCCGTCAGCGTGCCTACGCCTGCCTCTACGCGGGACAAACGTCCGCCGCGATAGAGGTACTTCAGCGTATCCAGTCCAAGAAAGGCGCGGATCCGCGTCTTGATGTGATCCAGCCGCTGGACGATGGCTTTCGCAGCTGCGCCTGCAGCCCGCATGCGCAGCGCTTCTTCGACGAGGAACTGGATTCCTACGGTGGCGCAGCGGCTGTCCACGATGAAGATGCGGTCGTATTCGCAGAGCGTCCTTGCCGTCTGCGCAGAGGCGACCGTGCCGCTCAGCTCGCCGGAGAGGAGAATGGCGATTACGTCATCACCGTTGACGCGGGCCTGCTCAAAGAGATCCTGAAAATCCCGAGGCGTCGGCTGGGAGGTTTTCAGAACGGTCTTATCGAGCAGGAGCATGTCGTAAAAATTCGCCCGGGTCAGGTCGATTCCATCTGCATAGGACTGTTCGCCTGCGTTGATGGTCATTGAAACCATGCCGACGTCCAATGATCGGGCTGTGTCATAATCGTAATCCGAGGAAGTGTCGGTGATGATTCGAATAGCCATGTAATTCCTCCTGTATGCTCCCGGAAGCGGGTGGTTGGGGCCCTGCTGCACCCTTGAATGCCGGGAGAGACTGCTGTCAAAATAGTTTCATTTGTGAACATTCTGACGTCTGTGATATTATAGGATATCTGGTTCAATTTGTCAACTATTATTTGCGGCGGATGCGTATTGACGCACTGCGGGAGCTGCGCGCCGGCTGGCCGCTGGAGGATGGAAAGCGCCTTCGAACAGAGGCTCTTTTTTCGCGCATTTTCGCATATTTGCCGCATGGCGGGAATATATTCATGATGGAAGCTGAATGAAAGGGTCTGAAATTCATGGAGAAAATTCGCGTGATGATTGCCGACGACAATCAGAGTATCATTCGCCTTTTGACGGATTTTTTTGAAAGAAAGCCGAACATCGATCTGGTGGCTGCAGTATCGGATGGCGCGGCGATCGTCGATGCGGTGCGCGAACATGCGCCGGACGTGGTGGTGATGGACATCATCATGCCGCGCCGGGACGGCTTCATGGCGCTGGAGGAGTTGAACCGACTCGATGAGAGCGCCAGGCCGAAGGTGATCGTGCTGACCGGACTTTCCCGGGACGATTTCATCATGCGGGCCATTCGGCTGGGCGCGAGCTACTATATGGTCAAGCCCTTTGATATGAATGTGCTCTACAGCAGGATTCTGGAGACGGCTCAGGAGGGGGAGACGGTGGTGGAAGCCGTGGCCGTCGAGCCGCCTGCGGGCACAGAATCGGTGGATGAACTGATCACCAATCTGTTCCTCACCATCGGCATTCCCGCACATATCAAGGGCTATCAGTACCTGCGCGAGGCGGTGCGGATGGTGCTGGACAATCATGAAGTAATCAATCGCATCACGAAGGAGCTCTATCCGGGCATTGCCAGGAAGTTCGGCACGAGCGCCAGCAAGGTGGAGCGGGCCATGCGCCACGCCATCGAGGTGGCCTGGACGCGGGGCAGGCTGGACACGGTGAATCAGATGTACGGATACAAGGTGTTCGCCAAGGAGGACAAGCCGACCAACGGCGAGTTCATTTCCTGCGTGGCGGAAAAGATTTCGGTGGCAAAGAGCGCATAAACGCGAAGAATTGCCCGCAGGGCGTTGACAACGGATTTCCTTCCCGTTATACTGAAACTGAACAGATCACCGAAATATCTTCGGGGAGGAGAACATCTATGAGATACAATCAGCAGTGGCAGGCGCGCGCCATTCGCCCGGACGGCGCGTCCGCATGGTTCCCGGCAGAGGTGCCGGGCAATGTGCAATACGATTATGGCCGCATGATGGGCTGGGGCGACGTCAGCGTGGCGGACAACGTGGAAAAATTCCGTGCGACAGAGGGATACACCTGGGAATACCGCGCTGTTCTGAACTATGCGGCGCAGTCTGAAGAGCAGGCTGTGCTGGTGTTCGAGGGCGTGGACTATCGCTTCGACGTCCTGATTGACGGACGGACAAAGCTGGAGTACGAGGGCATGTTCAGCCGCGTGGAGATCGATTTGGCGGAAAATGCCGGAAGCGAGCTGATCGTGCGCATCCATCCCCATCCCAAGCGCGAATCCGCTGAGTTTGAGGATCGTCAGCAGGCGGATCAGTGCGTGAAGCCGCCGGTGTGTTACGAATGGGACTGGCATCCGCGCATGCTGGTGTCCGGCATCTGGCAGGACGCCTATGTGGAAACCCGCACGGCCGACTGGATCCGCCGCTGCGAGCCCTTCTATACGCTCAATGATGATCGGACGCATGCGGATATTCGCTTCGAGGTGGACTGCGACGCGCCTGTGGAGATCGAACTGTTCGATCCGGATGGACAGAAGATTGGCACAGGCGAGCGCTTTTCCATTGAGAACCCGCGGTTGTGGTGGTGCAACGGTCAGGGAGAACCGGAGCTGTACACCTGGGTTGCCCGCACGGAGCATCACACCGCGTCCGGGCATATTGGTCTGCGCACGGTGCGGCTCGTGATGAACGAGGGCGGATGGATCGAACCCATCGCGTTTCCCAAGGGACGCAGTGTCGCGCCCATTCAGCTGGAGCTGAACGGCCGCCGCGTGTTCGCCAAGGGCAGCAACTGGGTCAATCCGGATATCTACAACGGCAGAATCGACGCGCAGCGCTATGAAACGCTGATCACGCTTGCGCGGGATGCGCACATGAACATCTTCCGATGCTGGGGCGGTTCGGGCATCAACAAGCGCGCGTTTTACGATCTGTGCGACCGGATGGGCATCATGGTCTGGGTGGAGTTTCCGCTGGCCTGCAATAACTATGTGGGCACGCCCCACTATCTGCGCATTCTGGAGCAGGAGGGAACTGCCATCCTGCGCGACCTGCGCAGTCATCCCGCAGTGGTCATGTACTGCGGTGGCAACGAACTGTTCAACAACTGGTCGCTGATGACGGATCAGTCGCTGGCACTGCGGCTGCTGAACAAGCTGTGCTATGAGCTGGATCGGGATCGACCGTTCATCATGACGTCGCCGATCTTTGGCATGGGCCACGGCGGATACACCTTCTACGATCCGTATGCGGACGCGGACGTATTTACGCTGTTCCAGAACAGTCACTGCACGGCCTATACCGAGTTCGGCGTGCCCGGCGTGACCGATCTGGACAATCTGAAAAAGATCATCCCGGAGGACGAGCTGTTTCCCATCCGCAATATGGGCAGCTGGCGGCTGCATCACGCCTTCGGCGCATGGGGTGCGGAGCGCTGGCTGTGCATGGATGTGCTGACCCGCTACGCCCAGGAGCCGCTGGACACGATCGAGAAGGTCGTGGCTGAGGCGGAGTGGCTCCAGTGCGAGGGTTACAAGGCGATCTTTGAGGAGGCCCGTCGACAGGCTCCCTATTGCAGCATGGCCATCAACTGGTGCTACTGCGAGCCGTGGATTACTGCGGCAGGCAACAGTCTGATCACCTATCCGGTGCAGACCAAGCCTGCCTACTATGCGGTGCAGGCTTCGCTGCGTCCGGTTCTGGCCAGCGCGCGCATTCCGAGGTTCGACTGGAACGCCGGAGAGTGCTTCCATGCGGAACTGTGGCTGCTGAATGACGCCCCGGAGAAGGCTGAGACAACCGTTCGGGTCTCTGTAAAGCTGGCGGGGGTGGAATACCCGCTGCTGACGTGGGAGACGGGCAGTGTCGGCGAGAATGAAAACCGCATCGGCCCCACGATTAACTGGGTGCTTCCGGATGTGGATGCGACGGAGTTTACGCTGTGCCTCTCTGCCGGCGACGCATCCAGCGAATACAGACTGTGCTATCGCCGGAGCGAAAACAGCGCTGTTTCCCGTCAGATGAACGTCTGATCGTCATGCCGCCGCGATTGAGTTCAAATTTCATAGAAAGCAAAGCAGACCGCGGACTTGGAAGAATCCTAGTCCGCGGTCTGTTTTTCGTGAATATCAGTGCTTCAGCAGGCTCACGCCGGTCATTTCGGCGGGCTGGGGCAGCTTCATCAGATCGAGCATGGTGGGGCACAGATCGCACAGACGGCCGGTCTCCTTCAGCGGCTGCTGGGGATTCTCGGGGTCGACGACGATCACCGGAACGGGATTCGTCGTATGTGCGGTGAATGCGCCGCCGGATGCGGGATCGATCATCTGATCGGCATTGCCGTGGTCGGCGGTGATGATGCACTTGCCGCCCTTGGCGACGATGGCGTCCACCACCTTGCCGATGCACTCGTCGACCGTCTTGACGGCCTTCTTCGTAGCTTCGATCACGCCGGTGTGGCCGACCATGTCGCAGTTGGCGAAGTTGAGGATGATCACGTCGTACTTGTCCTCGTTGATGCAGGGCAGAACGGCTTCGGTCACCTCATAGGCGCTCATCTCGGGCTTGAGGTCGAAGGTGGGAACCTCCTCCGCGGCGGGAGAGGGAACCAGAATGCGATCCTCGCCGGGGAAGGTGCGCTCCTCGCCGCCGTTGAAGAAGAACGTCACGTGGGCGTACTTCTGGGTTTCGGCGATGCGCAACTGGGTCTTGCCGCACTTGGAGAGGTACTCGCCCATGGTCATGGACAGGGACTCCGGCGGATAGGCCACCAGCACATTGGGCATGGTCGCATCGTACTGGGTCATGCAGACGTAGGTCACGGGGAAGAAGCCGTGCCTGCGCTCGAAGCCCTTGAATTCCGGATCCACGAAGGTGCGGGTGATTTCACGCGCGCGGTCGGGGCGGAAGTTGAAGAAAATGATGGAATCGTCGGCCTTCACCATGCCGTTTTCATCGATCACGGTGGGCAGAACGAATTCGTCGGTCAGGTGCTTGCCGGTCTCGTCGATCACCTTGTAGGAATCGGTGATGGCCTTCACTGGATCGTCGGCCTTGATGCCCTCGCCGCAGACGATGGCGTTGTAGGCCTTCTCCACGCGCTCCCAGGCGAAGTCGCGGTCCATGGCGTACAGGCGGCCCATGACGGTGGCGACCTTGCCGACGCCCAGCTCGTTCATCTTCTCAACCAGTTCCTTGACGTACTCCCAGCCGGAATCCGGCGGCACGTCGCGGCCGTCCAGCAGGCAGTGCACGTAGACCTTCTTCAGGCCGTGGCGCTTTGCCATCTCCAGAAGTCCGTAGAGGTGCTCGGTGTGGGAATGAACGCCGCCGGGGGACACCAGGCCGATCAGGTGCAGGGCAGAATCCTTGGCCTTGCAGTTCTCCATCGCGGCCAACAGCGCCTTGTTCTCAAAGAACACGCCGTCCTGGATGTCCTTGGTGATCTTGACGAGCATCTGGTATACGACGCGGCCTGCGCCGATGTTCGTGTGACCGACCTCGCTGTTGCCCATCTGGCCGTCCGGCAGACCGACGTCCAGGCCGGATGCGCCGATCGAAGTATGGGAATAGGTTGCCATCAGGCGGTCGAGATTCGGCGTGCCCTGGGCGAGAATGGCGTTGGACTTGGGATCGGAGGAACCGATCCCAAAGCCATCCATAATCAGAAGAGCAGTCGTGCTCATTAGAAGTTCACCACCTGAGCGAAGTCAGCCGCCTTCAGGCTCGCGCCGCCGATGAGGCCGCCGTCGATTTCAGGCTGCGCCATCAGGCCCTTGACGTTGGAGCCCTTCATGCTTCCGCCGTACTGGATGCGGATGTGCTCGGCGGCATAGCGGCCGAACTTGGCCTCGACGGCCTTGCGGACGACGCCGATGGTCTCGTTCGCCTGCTCGTCGGTGGCGGTCAGGCCGGTGCCGATGGCCCAAACGGGCTCATAGGCCAGCACGACGTTCTCCAGCTCGTTGGCGGACAGGCCGTGCAGCGCCATCTGGGTCTGGTAGGTGACGATCATGTCGGTGTAGCCGGCTTCGCGCTCGTCCTTCAGCTCGCCGATGCAGACGATGACCTTCAGACCTGCGCGGACAGCCGCGACGGTGCGGAGGTTGACGGTCTTGTCGGTCTCGCCGAAGTACTGGCGGCGCTCGGAGTGGCCAACGAGGACGTACTCGCAGCCGGAGGCCTTGAGCATGTCGGCGCTGAGCTCGCCGGTGTACGCGCCGGAAGCCTTGAAGTGGACGTTCTGAGCGCCCAGCTTGATGTTGGTTCCCTCAATGATGGGCTTGACGGCGGAGAAGCAGACCGCGGGGGTGCAGACGACCACGTCGCACTTGGCGTTCTTCACCAGCGGAATCAGGTCGGTGACCAGCTGCGCAGCCTCTTCGGGGGTCTTGTTCATCTTCCAGTTGCCGGCGATGATGGGACGGCGGGTGGGAACCACGCGATCCTGCAGGCAGACGACGCCGGGCAGCTCCTTGCCCTCGAGGAACTCGAGAGAAGCGCCGCCGCCGGTGGAGATGTGGCTCATGCGGTCGGCCAGACCCATCTGGGTCACAGCAGCCGCGCTGTCGCCGCCGCCGATGATGGTGATGGCGTTGGACTCGGCCATGGCCTCGGCAATGGCGAGCGTGCCCTTCGCGAAGTTGGGCATCTCGAAGCAGCCCATCGGGCCGTTCCAGACGATGGTGCGGGCCTTCTTGATTTCCTCGGAGAACAGCTTCACGGTTTCGGGACCGATGTCCATGCCCTCGAAGTCATCCGGGATATCCCAGGAGTGCGCGGTGATGCGCATGCAGTCGTTGGAGAACGCGTCGCCGCAGACGTTGTCGACCGGGAACAGCATCTTGACGCCCTTGGCCTTGGCCTTCTCGATCAGCTCCTTGGCCAGATCAATGCGCTCCTCGTCCAGCAGGGAACGGCCAACCTTGCCGCCCATGGCCACGCGGAAGGTGTAGGACATGCCGCCGCCGATGAGCAGAACGTCGACCTTCTCCAGCAGCGCGTTGATGACGCCGATCTTGTCCTTGACCTTCGCGCCGCCCAGAATGGCGAGGAAGGGACGCTCGGGGTTCTCAACGGCATTGCCCAGGAACTGCAGCTCCTTGCCGATCAGGAAGCCGGCAACGGCGGGCAGATAGGCGGCGACGCCAGCGGTGGAAGCATGGGCGCGATGCACGGTGCCGAACGCGTCGGAAACGTACAGCTCGGCCATGGAAGCGAGCTCCTTGGCGAACTCGGGATCGTTCTTTTCCTCTTCCTTGTGGAAGCGGACGTTCTCCAGCAGGATGGCCTTGCCGGGCTCAACCTCGGCGGCCAGCTTCTTGGCGTCCTCGCCGATGACGTCCTTGGCCAGCTTGACCTCGAAGCCCAGCTTCTCGGACAGGCGCTTGGCGACGGGCGCGAGGGAATACTTCATGTTGAACTCTCCCTTGGGGCGGCCCAGGTGAGAGCACAGGATCACGGCGGCGTTGTTGTCCAGCAGATACTTGATGGTAGGCAGCGCCGCATTGATGCGGGTTTCGTCGGTGATATTGCAGTCAGCGTCCAGCGGAACGTTGAAGTCGCAGCGGACGAGGACTTTCTTGCCGGAAACCTGAACATCTTCAATGGTCTTCTTGTTGAGGTTCATGGGAATTCACTCCTCCTATAGTTTATGACTTTATTTTATCACACTTCAAGCGGAAATAAAAGCTAAATTTGTGCTATCTCTTGCCTTTTTTCTGGACGGTTTCCGGGCGAAAAAGTATGAAACTTCTCAAATGTCCCTGAATAATTTCAAACCGCGTTAACGTAGGGATGTTATAATACAATTTCAGGAGGATGACGCCGATGAGTGAACCGATCATTTGCGCACGTGATGTGTGCTTTCAATACGACGACGCCGATCATCCGGCGGTGGATCATGTGACGCTGGACGTCATGAAGGGCGAGTTTCTGGCGATTCTAGGCCGCAATGGCAGCGGAAAATCGACGTTTGCCAAGCTGCTCAATGCGCTGCTGCTGGCTACGTCGGGCACGATTGAGGTGGACGGCCTGCGCGCGACCAACGAGGAGGACTGCTTCGCCGTGCGCGAGGTCTGCGGCATGGTTTTCCAGAATCCGGACAACCAGATCGTCGCGACCATCGTGGAGGAGGACTGCGCCTTCGGCCTGGAGAACCTGGGCGTGGAGCCTGCCGAGATTCGCCGCAGGGTGGACGAAACACTGCGGGCGGTGGGCATGGAAAAGTACGCCGAAACCTCGCCGAGCATGCTCTCGGGCGGACAGAAGCAGCGCGTGGCGGTGGCCGGCGTGCTGGCGATGAAGCCGAAGGTGATCGTGTTCGACGAGTCCACGGCGATGCTCGATCCCGTGGGACGGCGCGATGTGATGAATCTGGCGCGGAAGCTGAACCGCGAGGAGGGCATCACCATCGTCTGGATTACCCATTTTATGGATGAAGCGGTTCTCGCCGATCGCGTGGTGGTGATGGACGCCGGAAAAATCGCGCTGCAGGGGACGCCGCGGGAGGTTTTTATCCGCACGAAGGAGATCCGCGCGCTGGGACTGGACGTTCCCGGAATGATGCAGCTGTCCGCCGAACTGCGCGCGGCGGGACTTGCCGGATTGAGCGCTACGACGATGACCGTTGAGGAGATGGCGGAGGAATTATGCCGATTGAAGTCAAGAATCTGACCCATGTGTATATGGCCGACACGCCATTTGAGAGCCGCGCCCTCAACGAGGTGAGTCTTCGGATTGAAGACGGCGAGTTCGTCGGCATTATCGGTCACACCGGCAGCGGCAAGAGCACGCTGATTTCGCACCTGAACGCGCTGGAAAAGTCCGCGCCGGGCATGGTGTGGGTAAACGGCGTGGATCTGGGCGAAAAGGATGTGGATCTGGCGAAGGTGCGCCGGACGGTGGGTCTGGTATTCCAGTATCCGGAATACCAGCTCTTTGAGGAGACGGTGGCGAAGGACATCGCCTTCGGTCCGCACAATCTGAAGCTTCCGGAGGAGGAGGTTCAGCGCCGCGTCCGGAATGCGATGCAGCAGGTCGGCCTGGATGCAAAATACGCGGAGCGCTCGCCGTTTGAGCTTTCGGGCGGACAGAAGCGCCGCGTGGCCATTGCGGGCGTGCTGGCGATGGAGCCGTCGATTCTGATCCTCGACGAGCCTGCGGCGGGCCTCGATCCGGTGGGCAGGCGGGATATGCTCGATCTCATCGCGTCCATTCATGACCGCGGGGTAACGGTGGTCATGGTTTCTCATTCCATGGACGATGTGGGACAGCTGTGCGACCGGCTGTTCGTCCTCAACCATGGCACGATCGCCTTTTCCGGCAGGCCGGAGGAGGTGTTTGTCCACGGCGACGAGCTCCGGGAGATCGGCCTGGACGTGCCGGAATGCACGAAGCTGGCGGATCTGCTGCGGAAGAAGGGCTTTGACATGCCCGAGGGCGTCTACCGGATGGAGGACGTCAGGAACGCCATTCTGGAACAGCTCGGCAAGGGAGGAGAGAGGACATGCTGAAGGACATCACGCTCGGCCAGTTTTTTCCCGGCAGCTCCTTCCTGCACAAGATGGATCCCCGGATGAAGCTGATTCTCACGTTTGCGCTGATCATCATTGTGTTCGTGTCCCAGGGCTTTGTGGGATTCGGACTGATTCTGGCGTTTGTGCTGCTGGTGACGCTCAGCTCCGGCATCGCGTTCAAATTTCTGGTGCGCGGACTGAAGCCGGTGCTGTTCATTGTGCTGTTCACCTTTGTGCTGAACGTGTTCTTCCAGACCGGCGGCGAGGTCATTTTCAAGCTCAGCTTTCTGAGGATTACGGACGGCGGACTGCGCATGGCGTTTTTCCTGGCGGCCAGACTGGTTCTGCTGGTGATCTGTTCGCAGCTGCTGACGCTGACTACATCGCCCATTGCGCTGACGGACGGACTCGAGTCGCTGATGCGCCCGCTGAAGCGCTTTCACTTTCCGGCGCACGAGATCGCCATGATGATGTCCATTGCGCTGCGGTTCATCCCTACGCTGATGGACGAGGCCAACAAGATCATGAAGGCGCAGACCGCGCGCGGCGCGGATTTTGAAAACGGCAATCTGGTGCAGCGGGCCAAGGCCATGGTGCCGCTGCTGGTGCCCCTGTTTGTGGGCTCCTTCCGCCGCGCGGAAGAGTTGGCGATGGCGATGGAGGCCCGCTGCTATCACGGCGGCGAGGGCCGCACGCGCATGCGTCAGCTCAGGTACGGCTGGCGCGACGGCACTGCGGCTGGCGTGATGGCCGCGCTGCTGGCGGCGGTGCTGCTGCTGAATTACTTCCGGGTTGTCTGAGCGGGGGAGAGCATGCGCCGGATTCAACTGATTATCGAATACGATGGAACAAACTATGCCGGCTGGCAGCGGCAGGAGAACGCGCTGGCAGTGCAGCAGGTGGTGGAGGAGCGGCTCCGGAAGCTGATCCGCGAGCCGGGAATCGTCCTTCATGGCGCCAGCCGCACCGACGCGGGCGTGCATGCGCTGGGTCAGTCGGCGCACTTTGACACCGAGAGCAGGATCCCGGCGGAAAAGTTCAGCTATGCGCTGAATACCATGCTGCCGCCGGATGTGCGCATTCGCCTGTCCCGACAGGTTCCGGAGACGTTTCACGCCCGCTTTTCCACGAAGGGGAAGCGGTACCGGTATCTGTTTCATGTCCATCCGCACGCCGGAGCGCTCAACCGCCTGACGCACGCCCACATCATCTATCCGCTGGATACACAGCGCATGGCGCGCGAAGCGTCGGCGCTGGTGGGCACGCATGATTTTGCGGCGTTTGCCGCCAGCGGATCTGTGGTGAAGGACACCGTGCGCACGATCTACCGCGCCGACGTGACCCGCGACGGCGACGAGGTCAAGCTGATCGTGGAGGGAAACGGCTTCCTATATAATATGGTGCGGATCATCGCCGGAACGCTGGTGGGCGTGGGCAGCGGCAAGCTGGAACCGGGCGCGTTTGCGCGCGCGATTGAGAGCGGAAATCGCCTCGATCTCGGTGTGACCGCGCCGGCGCACGGGCTGACGCTGATGGAGGTTTTCTATAATGCGGAGGATTTGGAGTGCTGAGTTTTGGCAGAGGAACGACGAATTCGTTGCTGGAATAAAAACAGTGACCGATCGTCCGAAAGGGTCGGCGCATCCGCGTTTTTCGGATGCGGTGTGTGTCACTGTCTTTCGCAACGGCGGAGTATCGATGAAGGGTCTGCTGATTCGCAGGGAGGAATGATCATGACCATCACCAATGCCATGCGCCTGCTGAAGCAGGCCGGCATAGAATTCGGAACCTCCTCTTACGAGGTGGATGAAAATGATCTCAGCGGCGTTCATGCGGCGCAGATGCTGGGCGTCGACCCGGACTGCATGTTCAAGACGCTGGTCACGCGCAGCGACAAGCGCAATCTCTACGTCTTCTGCATCCCCGTGGCGCAGGAGCTGGACTTGAAGAAGTGCGCCGCGGCGGTGGGAGAGAAGAAGGTGGAGATGATCCACGTCAAGGAGCTGCTCGGCCTGACCGGCTACATCCGGGGCGGATGCTCGCCGGTGGGAATGAAGAAGAAATACCCGACCGTGATTGACGAGACGGCGCAGCTGTTCGACCGCATTTACGTCAGTGCCGGACAGCGCGGCATACAGATGATCGTCGATCCGATGCAGCTGGCGGAGTATACAGAAGCGACCTTTGCGGATGTGATGAAATAATGAAAGCGATCCTGTTTGATTTCAACGGAACTCTCTATAATGACACGCACCTGCACCTGGCGGCGTGGCACAATTTCTTTCTGAAGAACTTCGGAATGGACCTGACTGAGGAGGAAGTGCGCCGCCGCTGCATCGGCCCGAGCAATCGGGATATCTTTCGGGACTTCTTCGGTGACCGGCTGAGCCCCCGACAGGTGAGGGAATACGAGGCGGAGAAGGAACGGGAGTACCGCGCGGCGGCGCGATCCGATCCGGCGAACCTGAACCTGATGGACGGCGCTCCGGAAATGCTGGATTTGCTGGTCAAGCGAGGGATTCCCTTCGCGCTGGCCACGGCCTCGCCCATCGAAAACGTCGAGTTCTATCTGGAGGATCTGGGGCTGAAGCGCTGGTTTTCGCTCGATCGCATCGTGTATGAGGAGGGCAAACTGGCCAGTAAGCCCGATCCCGCGTTTTACATTGAGGCCGCCCGGCGGCTGAATCTTTCTCCTCAGGACTGCACGATCGTCGAGGATTCCAAGACCGGAATTCAGGCGGCGATCCATGCGCATGCGGGCCGGATTCTCGCCATCGACCGCACCGTCTCCCGCGAATGGCTGGAGAGCGTGCGGGAAATCGACGGGATTCTCCATGATTTTCGGTCGTTTGAACGCTTTTTATAACAAAAAACAGGGATTCACAAACCGTATTTTTTGTGCTATAATGAAAGCGTATGCGACAAGTATGCATTTTTGAACATCGTTTCTCCATGTCTCATCCATGGAAGCAAAGAAGGAGGAAGAACCATGCAATATTCTCGCGAAGTTGAGGAAATGGTGTGCGTCGCCAAAGGCCCGAACCATGGCCCGGCGCCGATCCCTGAAGAGGGCAAGTGGGTTCAGGCCAAGGAGATCAAGGACATTTCCGGTTATACCCACGGCGTCGGCTGGTGCGCGCCTCAGCAGGGCGCCTGCAAGCTGAGCCTGAACGTGAAGAACGGCGTCATCGAAGAGGCGCTGGTCGAGACGATCGGCTGCTCCGGCATGACCCATTCCGCCGCTATGGCGTCTGAGATCCTGCCCGGCAAGACCATTCTTGAGGCGCTGAACACCGACCTGGTGTGCGACGCGATCAATACCGCCATGCGCGAGCTGTTCCTGCAGATCGTCTACGGTCGCACGCAGTCCGCCTTCTCTGACGACGGTCTGCGCATCGGCGCCGGCCTGGAGGATCTGGGCAAGGGCCTGCGCTCCATGGTGGGCACCATGTACGGCACCAAGGCCAAGGGCACCCGTTATCTGGAGATGACCGAGGGCTATGTGCTGAAGATGGCGCTGGACAAGGACGATCAGGTTTGCGGCTATCAGTTCCTGAGCCTGGGCAAGATGATGGATTCCATCAAGAAGGGCATGTCCCCCAACGAGGCTTATGAGAAGAACATCGGCACCTATGGTCGTTTCAAGGCGGAAGACGGCGCTGTGAAGTGGATCGATCCCCGCACCGACAAGTAAGAAGGAGGCGTACGGAATATGGCTCTGTTTGAAAACTATGAAGGTCGTATGCCCCAGCTGCAGCCCGTGCTGGACAAGTATGGCTTTAAGGATTTTGAAGAAGTGAAGGCGTACAACAATGCTCACGGCATTGACGCCTACAAGATCGTCGAGAGCACCCAGCCCATCTGCTTCGAGAACGCGAAGTGGGCCTATGAACTGGGCGCTGCCATCGCCCTGAAGGAGGACGTGAAGACCGCTGCGGAAGCGGCGAAGCTGATCGGCGTGGGCCTGCAGGCGTTCTGCATTCCCGGCTCCGTTGCGGATCAGCGTCAGGTCGGTATCGGCCACGGCAACCTGGGCGCCCGCCTGCTGGAGGAGGAGACCGAGTGCTTCGCCTTCCTGGCCGGCCACGAGTCCTTTGCCGCCGCTGAAGGCGCCATCAAGATCGCGCTGAACGCCAACAAGGTTCGCACCAAGCCCCTGCGCGTCATCCTGAACGGCCTGGGCAAGGACGCTGCCATGATCATCAGCCGCATCAACGGCTTCACCTATGTGCAGACCAAGTACGACTATCTGTCTGCTGACGTCAAGGAAGATCATGCGCTGTCCATCGTCAGCGAGACCGCGTATTCCACCGGCGATCGCGCGAAGGTTCGCTGCTATGGTGCGGATGACGTCCGCGAGGGCGTTGCCATCATGTGGCATGAGAACGCCGACGTCTCCATTACCGGCAACTCCACCAACCCCACCCGTTTCCAGCATCCCGTTGCGGGCACCTATAAGAAGGAACGCTGGGAAGCGGGCAAGAAGTACTTCTCCGTGGCTTCTGGCGGCGGCACCGGCCGTACGCTGCATCCCGACAACATGGCCGCCGGCCCTGCCTCCTACGGCATGACCGACACCATGGGCCGCATGCACTCTGACGCTCAGTTCGCCGGTTCCTCCTCCGTGCCTGCGCACGTTGAGATGATGGGCTTCCTGGGCATGGGCAACAACCCGATGGTTGGCGCGACTGTCGCCGTTGCCGTTGCGGTTGAGGAGTCCATGAAGGGCTAATCCTGGCAATGAAACAGCATCCTCGGATGAGGATGCTGTTTCTCATTTTGCGGCGGAATTGGTAAATCTATATTTATATGTTCCCGTCATTGCCTGTCAGTTTGCCCATTCCCCTCAGATAGAGCAGGTTTTTCAGAATGATCCACGACTGCCAGCGATTGGCGCTGATAGCAAAGGCGTCGGGATATGCGCCCCAGCTCCAGGATACCGGCCATGCGCCGTCATCCTGCTGCGTCTGTTCAATGAACGCACACTCGCGTTCTGCCAACTCGGGGAAAGCAGTG
>SFJH01000045.1 GCA_004555155.1 Clostridiales bacterium | reverse complement strand
GCAGTTTTTGCGCCCGGAAATCCGTCAGGATTTCAGCAAAAGAGGTGGTTTTTGCCAATTCATTGGCAAAAACCAGTCGCTTTGCGACCGAATGGCTCAGAATGAGCCATTCGCCTTTGGAGAGGGTGGCAGTGGCGGGGGAGCTTGCTTCCCCGTCCACCAGCTTGTCAAAATACTATTTTGACAAGCTGAGGAGGCTCCTCTGGATGAGGGCCTCCGTAAGTTTTGTTTTGGGGTCACAGCACGCCGCGCACGTCGCCCTTCTTCGTGGCCTCCAGAAGGCACATGTATGTGGCGGCGGTGTCGAAGCGGGCGTCGTGGGCCTGGCCGCCGCCCTGGAACCATTCGGCGCTGCGGGCGGCGATGTCGTCGGTGGAGATGCCGTAGTGCTCCCAGAGCTCCTCCAGCCGCGGCGGCTTCGGGCGGCCCGTGTTGACCTTGCGCTTCAGGTTGGTGGTGGAGGTGAAGTAGTTCATGGTGCAGAAGGTCAGCTTCTTTTTGAGTTTGCGGCCCGTGCGCTCGAACTCCACGCGGATGTAGCGGTCGTCGGCGGCCACGTTGTGGCCCACCAGCATGTCGGCCCACTCGAAGTCGGCAAAGATTTCCTCCACGCGGTCCTCAAAGCGCTCGCCGCCAGACAGCTGCTCCAGATCCTCCAGGCTCATGCCGTGCACCTCCTGCGCGCCCTCGGACATCTCGTCCACCTGGAAGAACATGTTCTTGCCGGTGACGCTGCCGTTTTCCACCATCAGGTAGGAGAGCTGGCAGATCTGGCCCGGGGTCAGGTCGGTGGCCTCGGTATCGAACACGATCAGCTTCATGCCAGCGCCTCCAGCGCGGCCTTCATCTGGTTCAGGCCGCGGACGATGTTGGCGCGCTGGGTGGCCAGATTCACGCGCATGTGCATATCCCCGCCGTCGCCGAAGTCGGCGCCGTTGCTCATCGCCACGCCGGCAGTTTTGGACATGAACGCCTTCAGCTCGTCCTGGGTCATGCGGCCCTTCAGCGCGGTGAAATCCACCCACAGCAGGTAGGTGCCCTCCAGGTGGTGGCAGCGGGCGAAGGGCAGCTGCTCGTTGATGAACTGCTCCGCGTAGTCGCGGTTGCCGCGCAGGTATTCGCAGAGGTTGTCCACGTATTCGTCGCCGGTCTCGTAGGCCACAGTCTGCGCCAGAATGCCGAATATGTTTTCGCCGCAGACCTTGACTTCGTCAAAGCGGCGCAGCACCTTCTCCCGCAGCTCCGGGTTGCGGATGATGACGCTGGACTGCTTCAGCCCCGCCAGGTTGAACGTCTTGGTGCTGGCCGTGAACGTGACCACGTTGTCCACGCCGCTCAGCGTCTGCAGGGAGGTGCACTTTCCGTCCAGCTCGAAGTCCAGGTGAATCTCGTCGTCCAGCAGCAGCACGCCGTAGCGGTTGCAGAGCGCCAGCAGGCGGGTCAGCTCGTCCCGCGTCCAGATGCGGCCCACCGGGTTATGGGGGTTGCACAGGATCATGGCCTTCACGCCGGAGGCGAACTTCTGCTCCAGATCGTCGAAGTCCATCTCAAAGCCGTCCTCGGTCTCGATCAGGCTGCTCTTCACCAGCGGGCGCTCCGACTTGACCGTCATGGCGCGGAACGGGCCGTACACGGGCTGCTGAATCAGCACCGGATCGTCGGGGCCGGTCAGAGCGCACAGCGTGTGGAAGATGGAATCCACCACGCCCGGGCTGGAGAAGATCCAGTCCGGCTCGATGTGCGCGCCGTGGCGGCGCTGCATCCAGTCGCAGACGGCCTGCTTGGCCGTGGCCGGGGCGACGTTGTAGCCGAACAGGCCGTGCTGCGCGCGCTTCACCAGCGCCTCGGTCACCGCCGGAGCGGTGGGGAAATCCATGTCCGCCACCCACATGGGAATGGCGTCCGGATTGTCGAACAGCTTGCCCAGATTATCCCACTTGGAGCTTCCCGTGCCGATGCGCTCGCGATCGGTGTCGAAGAATGTCTGCCAGTATTCGTTCATCGCATTTCTGCCTCCGTAATTGAAAATCAGACCGTATCCATTATAAGCGCCCCACCGCGTTTTTTCAAGGCGGGCGCGCACAAAAAGCGCCGCCGCGGAAAATCGCGGCGGCGACAGGGGATTATAGCATCTCGGGATGGATGACGATGTTGGCGTCCTCGATCCACTGGTCGACGGTGTTGAAGTACAGCTCCTGCCGGGCGGCGTCCAGCGCGGATTCCGACAGCAGGTCGTGCATCTCCTCATAGGGCACCTCGCCCGGGGGGATGTCGCTGATATAGCGCATGATCCACAGGCCGAAGTCGTTGCGCACGGGCTCGGAGGTCTGTCCGGCCGAAAGCGCCATGGCCGCGGCGCAGAATTCCTCGCTGAGCGTGGTGGAATTCTCCGTGACGGGCAGGGAGGCGCATTCGTCCAGGTGGAATTCCTGCGCCAGCGCCTCCAGATCCTCGCCCGCTGCGGCGCGGGAGATCAGGTCGGCATAGCGGGCGGACAGCGCCTCGTACAGCTCGTCCAGCTCCGCCTCCAGCGCGAACCGGCCGTCCTCGTCGGTGACGGAGATCTCGTTGATCAGGTCGCTGGCCAGCGTGGCCTCGTCGTCGGTGAAGGAGAGCTGCACAAAGTCGATCCGGCGATAGCCCTCCGGGTGATAGTAGATCAGATCGCCGTAGGCGTAGTCGTACTCGAACATCTCCGGGTCGGAGAGATAGGTCTCCATGGCGTTGGAGAGGCCCTCGTCGTACATGGCGCGGATGTCCTCCTCGGTCACGGTAACGTCCTGCGTCACCGCGTCGAACAGCCGCTGCTTCCAAACGGAGGAGAGGCAGTCGGTCAGGATGTCCTCATAGGACACGCCCTCTCCGGCCAGGTACTCCTCGGTCTGGCGGCGGATGTCCTCCTCGCTCAGGCTCTCGTCATAGAAGTAGGAGAGGTAGTATTCCACATTGGCCTCGTAGGTCTCCCGTGCGTCGGCCTCGGCCTCGGCGCGATCCGCGTCGGTCAGATCGTATACGCCCATCTCCTGCGCCTTCATCGCCAGAATCGCGTCCTCGGCCAGGTTCTGCAGCACGTCCTGCTTCAGGTCGTCGGCGTAGTCGGCCTCGTCGATGTCGATCGCCTCGTAATACGCGGCGCGCTGGCGGTATTTCTCCTGCGCCGCGCTCAGGGGCACGGAGCCGCCGTCGAATGTGACCACCGCGCTGTCCGGGGCGTATTCGCCCTGCGGCGCCTCGTATTCGGCCAGCCGGGCCTCCAGGTCGTCGACGGTGGCCTCCAGCTCCGCGATGCGCGCGTTCAGCGCGTCGATCTCGGCCTGCGGATCGGCGGGCGCGGCCTCCTCGGCCAGCGCGGCGGGGATCAGCAGGCTCAGCGCCAGCAGCAGCGCCAGCAGCTGTCGTTTGAACATGATATCATCTCCTCTCATCCGGTGAAACAAAAGGCGGCCGCTTTCCGATGGAACGCGGCCGCCGGTCGGTCAGTTGTCGTAGCTGGTGACGAACTTGTCCAGATAGAACTGCACGCCCAGCTCCTCGCTCCAGGCGTCCAGCTGGTCGTAGTAGGCGGCGCGCTTGGCAGCGGTCTGGCACTGCGGATCCAGCACGTCGCGCACGTCCTCATAGGGCACCGCGCCCGGGGTCACGTCGGCCAGATAATACACCATGTACAGGCCGTAGCTGCCGGCCTTGGGCTCGCTGAGCTGGCCGATGGCATCCACGGACATGGCGGCCTCCACGAAGGCCGGATCCCAGATCTGGGAATTGGCGCAGACGTAATAGCCCTCGGTCAGGCCCGGCTCGGTGGTCATGCCCGGGTCGCTGCCGTACTCGGCGATCAGATCATCGATGGCAGCGCCCTCGTCGAACTTCGCGCGAACCTCGCTGGCCGTCTCATACAGCGGCGCGAACAGCTGGTCGATCTCCGCCTGCACCTCTTCCTCGGTGCGGGCGCTCTCCTCGCCGTTGCGGATGTTGTCCAGCTCGGTGGACAGCGCGGAATAGCGGGACTTGCCGTCGGAATCCAGCGCGATCAGCACCTGTCGCACGCGGCGGTAGCCCTCCGGGTTCCAGGCGATCACGTCGTCTTCGCTGACCTCGCTGCGGTCCTGCTCGTAGGCGGCGTAGTTGTCCTCATAGGCCTGCTGATCCTCGGCCACGGCTTCGTCGTAGTATGCCTTCAGATCCTCGTCGGTCACCACCAGGTCGGCGGTGACGGAGTCCACCATCTTGTTGGTGGCCATGCTCTGCTTGGCCTTCGCAAGCGTGCTCTCGGGCGTGTAGCCGTACTTCTCCAGATAGGCCGTCGTCTCGGCCTCCGGATCCGCCGCGCCGTTGTACGTGAAGGACTCCAGATAGTAGTTGAACATCTCGTTGTACCGGTCGGCGGCGTCCTGAACCGCCTCGGCCTGCTCCTCCTCGGTCAGCTCGTTGAAGCCCAGCTCCTCGGTCTTCTGCTTCTCAATCTCCTGCTGCACCAGGCTCAGCAGCACCTGCTGCTTGATGTAGGGCGCGTAGGCGGACATGTCGAAGCCGTAGCCGGACATCATCTGATAGTAGCTCTCGAACTGGGGCAGCGCGTCGCTGACGCGAATCTGCACGTCGCCGAATTCGGCGATCACCGGATCGGCCTCCGCCTCGGCGGCTTCGTCGGCGGCGGGCGCTTCGGTGGCCTCCGCGGCGGGCGCCTCCGTGGCATCCTCCGCAAACGCGACGGCGCTCAGCGCCAGCATCAACGCCAGCAGCAGGGCCAGAATTCTGCTCATCTTCATGGTTGATCAGTCCCCTCCTCAAGTGTTCGCGGTCGTTTTCCACGCGAACCATTCCCAGTATAGCACATTCTTTCGATGTTGTACAAGGCCAATGGGCGGTTCGCCGGGAATCCTCGGCGAAAATTCATGATTTGTTCATCCCTGAGACGCCGGATCCGGGAGAAAAGTTCATTTCAGGGCGGTCTATGGCGCGTCCACGCCGGAAACGCCGATCCGGTCGCGGATGGCCTCCAGCGTGCGCGCGCCGACGCCCGGCACGCGGGTCAGCGCATCCACGCAGGCGAAGGGGCCGTTCTGCTCCCGGTCATCCACGATGCGCTGCGCCAGCGCGTCACCGATGCCGGACAGCTCCGCCAGCTCGGCGGCGGTGGCGCGGTTGACGTCCAGGCGCGCTTCGCCGGATATGTAGTGGCTCTGCTGCGCGTCGAAGCGCGCGCGGACGGGGCGGGGCAGCCGCCAGGCGTTCTGCGCCAGGCACACGCCGACCAGCGCCGCGAGGGCCAGCAAAAGGAGCAGCCTGCTCCCGCGATGCGTCTGCAAGCTGCTCACTTCCCTTCTGTCGTTCCGGTTATCGCATGGTGGTGGCGTTTCGGACGATCTTCTCGATCTCCTCGGCCAGTTCTTTAATGCCGGTGCCGGCGGCGATGCGGTCGGCGATGGAGCCCACGGTCTGAACGTCGGTCTCTTCGGCGGTGACGGCCACCGTCTTCACCGCGGGATCGGCCTCCATGATCACGGCGGCCACCATCTCACGGATGCGCTCGGTCATTTCGCCCTGATAGCTGGGCGCGAACTTGACGGCCACCAGCGCCGTGTCTTCGTTCACCACCACGCGGCTCTCTGCGATCTCGGAGATCTGGTTGATGCGGTTTTCGATGTCGCCCGCATTGCTCGTCCAGTCAAAGGTGCCGGAGGCGGCGCCCTGCTGGGCCGGTGCGGAGGTCACGGTCTGGGGGTTCGCGGCGCCGTTGTCGGTGCTCAGTCCCGTGCCGTTGTCGTTCAGCATCCCCGTGCCGGTGGGGGAGACGTCCGCCGTCTGCGCGGCGAAGGGCGTGGGATTGACGGCCTCCGGCGTTCCGGTGGAATTCATGCACGCGGTCAGCGACGCCGCGCAGCAGACCAGAACCAGCGCATACCAGAATGCATTCCTCTTCATGTCGAATCAACTCCTTCGACACCAGTATGCGCCGGATGGATTCATTTTATCGGCATTTTCCGCCGTTGCCGTTTTTTTCAAAATTTCCGGCGCGGCGGGGATCAGGCGTAGCAGCTGCCGCCCACGAATTCGCGCAGGATCGATCCCGGCGGCACCTCGTCCAGCGCGTCGGCGCTGTAGATGTAGTTGAGGAACTTGCACAGCCGCCGCGCGATGGAGTAGCCGGGGTCGTCGGGCGACACGGCCTTGAGCAGCGGATAGGCGTACTTCTTCATGATGGCCGGCTCATAGGCCAGGGAGGAGTTGAACATCACGTCGGCCTCCTCCTGATAGGGGAAGATGTAGTTCTCCTCGCCCCGGCGCACGATGGGCCACATGGCGATGGTGTCCTCCGGCCGCGTGCCCCGGAACTGGTGGTCGCGGACGATGCGGCGCAGCAGCCGCATGTCGGTGGTGCGGATGCGGTTGTGGTCGTCCAGGTTCAGCGTGGTCAGCGCGCTGGTGTAGATCTTGAATTTCATGTCGCGCGGCACGGTGGCGGTCAGCCGCTCGTTCAGGCCGTGGATGCCCTCGATGACGATGGGCTGGTCGGGCTCGACGCGCAGCAGGTGCCCCTGCGGCGTGCGGCGGCCGGTGTTGAAGTCGAACTCCGGAATCTCCACCTCTTCTCCGCGCAGCAGTGCGGCCAGCTGCTCGCCCAGCAGCGCCACGTCCAGCGCCTCCAGCTTTTCGAAGTCGTACTGGCCGTTCTCGTCCTTTTCCAGCTTGTCCCGGTCGATGTAGTAGTCGTCCAGCGACACGCGCACGGAGCGCACGCCCAGGACGGTCAGCGCCGTCTGCATCCGTTTGGCAAAGGTGGTCTTGCCCGAGGAGGACGGCCCGGCGATCAGCATCAGCCGCGCGCCGCTGGCCATGAACCGGTCGGCGATCTGATAGATGGCGCGCTCGTGCTGACCCTCGCAGATGCGCACCAGCTCCCGGAAGTCTCCACTCACGATGCGGTCGTTGATGTCGGCCGCGTTGGTGACGTGTTGCCAGCGGTTCCACTGGGAGGACTCGGAGAACGCCGCCTTCAGCTTCGGCATCGGCCGGAAGGGCGCGGGCTCGGAGGGATTTGCCGGGTCGGGCATCATCAGCAGCAGGCCCGGCGCGCAGCACAGCACGCGGAACACGGACACGTAGCCCGTGGAGGGGGCCATGCCGCCATAGAAGTATTCCAGCATGCCGTCGGCGCTGTACAGCAGAAAGTGCTCGAAGTTGCGGTAGTTCAGAAGGCGCACCTTGTCCGTCTGGCCGGTGGTCTCGAAGTAGCGCAGCGCCTCCCGGCGGGTGCCCGCGTGGGATTCGAACGGAATGTCCGCCCGGGCCAGCGCGCGCATCTCGGAATCGATTCGCGCGGCGATATCGTCCGTGGCCTCGATGCCCTCCAGCGCGATGTAGATGCCCTTGCCCAGCGAATGCTCGATGCGCACCCGCTGCTCCGGCCCCAGTGCCCGGCGCACGGCCATCAGGAACAGGAATTGCAGCGTGCGCTCGTAGATGCGCCGGCCCTCCTCGTCCCGGAAGGTCAGCGTGCGCGCGACGCTGTCCGGCTTCGGCACGGCGCGGGGCGAGACGTCCTCGCCGCTCACCTGCAGCGCCAGCACGGCGTGGGGATCGATTTCCGGCATCCTGTTCAGATAATCGGAATAGGGGGCGTTTTCCACCAGGGGGAATTCGCGCCCGTTGATGGTGATGCTCATGGTTTCACATCCTTTGCAATTTTGTAGACGGGGAAGCAAGCTACCCCCCGCCGTATACGCCGCCACCAGGAGGGAGGCCCTTCAGGGCCGACTAGCCCGAGCAATTCCGAAGGATTTGCCGGGCGTAGCTGCGACAGGCCCGAAGGGGGTGGCGCAGCCGACAAAGAGGTCGGCCCTTTAGGGCCGACTAGCCCGAGCAATTCCGAAGGATTTGCCGGGCGAAGCTGCGACAGGCCCGAAGGGGGCGGCGCAGCCGACAAAGAGGGAGGGCCTTCAGGGCCGACTAGCCCGAGCAATGCCGAAGGATTTGCCGGGCGTAGCTGCGACGGGCCCGAAGGGGGTGGCGCAGCCGACAAAGAGGGAGGGGCTTCAGCCCCGACTAGCCCGAGCAATTCCGAAGGATATGCCGGGCGTAGCTGCGACAGGCCCGAAGGGGGTGGCGCAGCCGACAAGATAAATCCATTATAGCAGGTTTGAAGGTCGGGTGCAAACCCGATTTCGCCGCGGGGCCCATCGGCGAAAAGTCACGTTTTCATCAATATTGTTATCGATGACCGCCTTGCATCGGAGGGATTTCCTTGCTACAATATAGTGAGCAATTTCAATACTGTCCCGGTCGCCGCAGCGGTGGCCGAGCAGAGCATTACGATATGAGAAAGCCGGGAAGCATCCGTGAGCAAGATCATCGCCATCACCAACCAGAAGGGCGGCGTGGGCAAGACCACCACGTCCGTCAACCTCAGCGCCTGTGTGGCCGAAGCGGGCAAGCGCACGCTGATTGTGGACATCGACCCGCAGGGCAACGCCTCCAGCGGCCTGGGCAAGCTGGACGCGGACGCGGTGAGCGTGTACGATGTGCTGATCAACGGCGAATCCGCGGCGTCGGCCATCCGCCCCACGGGCTTCGATAAGCTGGACATCCTGTCCTCCTCCATCGAGCTGGCGGGCGCGGAGATCGAGCTGGTGGGCATGGACAGCCGGGAGACGCTGCTGAAAAGGGCGCTGAGCGCTGTGAAGGACAACTACGACTACGTGTTCATCGATTGCCCGCCCTCGCTGGGGCTGATCACGCTGAACGCGCTGACGGCGGCGGACAGCGTGCTGATCCCGATTCAGTGCGAATATTACGCGCTGGAGGGCGTGGGCCAGCTGATGAACACGCTGCAGCTGGTGCGCAAGCGGCTGAACCCGGCGCTGGCCGTGGAGGGCGTGGTGCTGACCATGCTGGACGGGCGCACCAACCTGGGCATTCAGGTGGTACAGGAAGTGAAGCGGTATTTCAAGGGCGGCGTGTTCGGAACCGTGATTCCGCGCAACGTGCGCCTGAGCGAGGCCCCGAGCCACGCGCTGCCGATTCACCTGTACGATCCGCGCAGCGCGGGCGCGCAGGCCTATCGGGAACTGGCGCGGGAACTGATCGAACGGAATGAGGAATGAGTATGGCGAAGAAAAATCCGCGCGGCCTGGGCCGTGGCCTGGGCGCGCTGTTGGGCGAACCGGCGGAGCCGGAGGCGTTTTCCGCGCCGGTGGCGGCTCCGGCTGCGGCGGAGTCCGTTCAGAACGTGGATCGGGTGGTGGAGCTGCCGCTGACCAGCATCGACCCGAATCAGGATCAGGCGCGCCGCCGCTTTGACGAGAAGGCACTGACCGAGCTGAGCCAGTCCATCGGCGAGGTGGGCGTGATTCAGCCCATCGTGGTGGCACGCAACGGCGACCGGTACACGATCATCGCGGGCGAGCGCCGCTTCCGCGCCTCGCGCATGGCGGGCATGGAGACGATCCCGGCCATCGTGCGGGATTGGGACGAGCATCGGCGCATGGCCGCGTCGCTGGTGGAGAACCTGCAGCGCGACGACCTGAACCCCATCGAGGAGGCCAGCGGCATTCAGTCGCTGATGGACCGCTTCGGCATGACGCAGGATCAGGTGGCGCGCCAGCTGGGCAAGAGCCGACCGGCGGTGGCCAACGCTACGCGGCTGCTGACGCTGCCCGAGGAGGTGCGCCAGATGCTGATCGACGGCAAGCTGACCGCCGGTCATGGCCGCGCGCTGGTGACGGTGCCCGGAGACGAGCGCAAGATCAAGCTGGCCAACCTGGCCGTGCAGCAGGCGTGGAGCGTGCGGCGGCTGGAGCAGGTGGTGGCGCTGGGCGAGGCTGCCGCGGAGCCGAAGCAGACCCCGCCGCGCCAGCCGGAGCTGGGCAGCCTGGAATCCATGGCGCGGGAGGTGTTCGGCACCCGCGTGAAGCTGGAGGGCGGCATGGACAAGGGCAAGCTGGTGCTTTCCTATTATAGCGCCGACGATCTGCAGCACATCTGGGACGTGATCGAGCGCATGAAGCCGGAGGCATGACCGGCGGCGGAGGCGGAAAGGGCGCCCGCCCGGCGCACGGGGGGCCCCACCCACCCGCCCCGTGACTGCAGTGGCCCGCACGGGCGGGAGAGGAAAAAGGCGGTCGGAGGGTTGGATATGTACGAATTGAAGCGGGATATCCCGTATGTGGATCTGACCGGGCAGTCGGTCTGCCCGGAGGCGCTGCCCGGAGGCTGGAATCGGGCCAACTGGGTGGACGTGAACAACTATCCCTGGGACGAGAGCGGCTATACGCCCGAGGCCCATGCGGCGGCCTCGGCGTGGAACGGCGGACTCTGCGTGATGATGCTGGCGCGGGAGGAGACCATCTCCGGCACGGTTCGGGAGGTGGGCGGCGGCGTATGCGTGGACAGCTGTCTGGAGTGCTTCGTGCAGCCGTTCCCGGACGATCCGCGCTATTTCAACATCGAGGTCAACTGCCTGGGCACGGCGCACATCGCCATCGGCGAGGGGCGTGAGGGCCGCCGGGTGTGGAAGCAGTTGCCCGCGGGCGCGCGGGTTTCGGCCTCGGCGCACGCGGACGGCTGGTGGGCGATGAGCGCAAAGGGCAACTTCTACAAGTGTGACGAGACGATTCACCCCCACTTCGGCACTTGGAACCCCGTCGTCGCGCCGCAGCCGGACTTTCACCGGCCCGAGTGCTTCGGCGATATGCGGGTGGAGCGGTGAACCTGCGGCGGCACATCCGTCGCGACGACTGGACGCAGTTCCACGACGTGATCTATGCGCGGCTGCGCGGCCCGTTCCGCGGCGCGGAGGCGGAGATGCAGCTCATGCGCATCGGGCGCGTGGATGCGCCGTTTTCCGTCCGGAATGGAGACGGGCAGCTGGTGATCGCCGACGACGGCTATGGCTGGCTGCAGATCGCGCCCGAGGGCGGGCACTGGTGGATGACCGCCATGTACGACCCGGCGGGCAGACCGCTTCAGTATTATTTCGACGTGACGGACGGCAACGCGCTGGGCGCGGACAAGGACTGCCGGTTCGACGATCTGTACCTGGATCTGGTGCTGCACGCGGACGGCACGCTGACGACGCTGGATCGGGACGAGCTGGACGCGGCGCTGACGGCGGGGAGGATCTCCGAAGCGCAGCACCGCACGGCACTGCGGACGGAGCGGGAGCTGCGCAGCTGGCTGAACCGCGACGCCATGGCGGAGATCGACGGGATTTACGCGCTGTTGGCGGAAAAACCGGCGGTGGCGTGGGAACAACTGGATTGACCGAACGATACGATCATCATACGCATTCAATACTTTTGGAGGTATAGATCATGCGCGCTTATGAGAGACTTCTGAACTATGTGCAATTCGACACGGCGTCCAATCGCCTGAGCCCCGCTCAGCCCAGCACGCCGGGCCAGCTGGTGCTGGCGAAGGCGCTGGTGGAGGAGATGCGGGAAATGGGCATCGCCGACGCCCGCGTGGACGAATACGGCTATGTGTACGGCTCGATTCCGGCCAATGCGGAGAATCAGCCGGCCATCGGACTGGTGGCGCACATGGACACCATCGAGGACTCGCCCTGCATGCCCATGAATCCCACGGTGCTTCACAACTCCGACGGCAAGGACCTCACGCTGGCCAACGGCCTGGTGACCGCCGTGGCCGACTATCCGGAGCTGAAGAATCACGTGGGCGAGGACATCATCGTCACCGACGGCAACACGCTGCTGGGCGCGGACGACAAGGCGGGCATCGCCGTGGCGCTGACCTTCGCCGAGTGGGTGCTGGCCAACCCCGACTACAAGCACGGCAAGATCTGCCTGTCCTTCACGCCCGACGAGGAGATCGGCCGCGGCACGAAGTGCTTCCGGCTGGAGGAGCTGGGCGCGGACTACGCCTATACGCTGGACGGCGGCCTGCCGGGCGGCATCGAGTTTGAGAACTTCAACGCGGCCAGCGCCGAGATCGACATCGTGGGCAACAATACCCATCCGGGCGGAGCCAAGGACAAGATGGTCAACGCCGCGCTGCTGGCGGTGGAGTTCGCCTCCATGCTGCCGGCCACGGAGATCCCGGCCTGCACCAGCGGCTTCGAGGGCTTCTATCACCTGATGCGCATCGAGGCGAAGGAGGAGTCCGCCCATCTGGTGTACATCATCCGCGACCACAACAAGGACATCTTCGAGAGCCGCAAGGTGTTCTTCGCCAAGTGCGCCGAGTACATGAACCGCAAGTACGGCGAGGGCGTCGTCACCGCGAAGATCGAGGATCAGTATGCCAACATGCGCACCGTGCTGGAGGACAAGATGTACGTGGTGGATCGCGCCCGCGAGGCCTACCGCGCCGTTGGCGTGGAGCCGTACTCCGTGGCCATTCGCGGCGGCACGGACGGCGCGACGCTGTCCTACATGGGTCTGCCCTGCCCGAACATCGCCACCGGCGGCATGAACGCCCATGGCCGCAGGGAGCTGGCATTCGTGCAGGATATGGACAAGATGGTGGAGATGCTCAAGCATCTGATCGCAGCAAAATAATCCTTGAAAATGGGGCCAGCGGACGTTTGTTTTCGTTCGCTGGCCCTTGTGGAAGAGGGGCGGAAGCGATGGAATATGTAGAGGTGCAGCGGATCGCAAAGCGGGCGATGCAGCGGGCGCGGGCAGAGATTCGCCCCGGCATGCGGCTGACCGGGATTCGGCAGCTCTGCGAGGACGAGATGCGCAGGCTGGGTGCGAATTCATTCTGGTATTACGGCGTGGGCGCGTTCTGCTTTGCGGGCGACGAGACCGCCGTGTCGGTGTCCGGACGGCAGTACCATACGTCCGACCGGGTCATCGCCGCGGACGACGTGGTCACCATCGACCTGAGCCCGCAGGTGGGGGACACCTGGGGCGATTTCGCGCGCACCATCGTGTTGGAAGGCGGCAGGGTTGTGGAAAACCCTGCGGATATCGCCCGCGGGGAGTGGAAAAGCGGCCAGCTGCTGGAGGAGCGGCTGCACGCGGAGCTGCTGCGGTTCGTCACAACGGACACCACGTTTCATCAGCTGTACGCCCATATGAACGCGGTCATCCGGGAAGCCGGGTTCGTGAATCTGGATTTTCTGGGAAACCTCGGGCATTCCATCGTGCGCTCGCGGGATGCGCGGGTGTACATCGAGCGGGGAAACCACGCGCGGCTGGCGGAGGCGGGGCTGTTCACGTTTGAGCCGCACATCGGCCTGCCCGGCTCCGCATACGGGTTCAAGCGGGAGGACATCTATCGCTTTGAGGCGGGGCGTCTGGCGGCGCTGTGACGCAGCGCGCCCCCCGGAAAACATTCCCAATACGAACGGCGGGAGGGCTTTGGAATGGATAAACTTCGCTATGGCGTGGCCTATTACACCGAATACATGCCCTATGAGCGGCTGGACGAGGACGTCCGCATGATGAAGGCGGCGGGCATCAACACCGTGCGCATCGCGGAATCCACGTGGAGCACGCTGGAGAAGCAGCCCGGCGTGTTCACTTTCGACCATGTGGACCGGGTGCTGGACGCCATGTACGCCGCCGGGATCGACGTGATCGTGGGCACGCCCACATACGCGATTCCGTCGTGGATGGAGAAGCTGCATCCCGAGGTGCTGGCGGAGACCCACCGGGGCCGCCCGCGGTACGGCGCGCGGCAGATCATGGACATCGCGTCGCCCGCCTACCGGTTTTATGCGGAGCGGGCCATCCGGCAGCTGATCGGCCACGTGGCGCAGCATCCGGCGGTGATCGGCTATCAGTTGGACAACGAGACGAAGTATTACGACACGGCGGGCGAGAACGTGCGGCGCGGCTTCGTGCGCTACCTGCGGCAGAAGTTCGGCACCACGGACGCGCTGAACGCGGCCTTCGGGCTGGACTACTGGTCCAACCGCGTGGACGCCTGGGAGGATTTCCCCGACCCGCGCGGCACCATCAACGCCTCGCTGGGCGCGGAGTTCGACCGGTACCGGCGCGGGCTGGTGACGGAATTTCTGCTGTGGCAGCGAAAGATCGTGGACGAGTACCGCCGGGCGGATCAGTTCGTCACCCACAATTTCGACTTCGAGTGGCGCGGCCATTCCTACGGCATCCAGCCGGCGGTGGATCATCTGCACGCCTCGCGGGCGCTGACCGTGGCGGGCTGCGACATCTATCACCCGAGCCAGATGCAGCTGACGGGCGTGGAAATCGCGCTGGGCGGAGACATCACCCGCAGCCTCATGGACGCGCCCTACCTGGTGCTGGAGACCGAGGCCCAGGGCTTCCCCCAGTGGACGCCGTTCCCGGGCCAGCTGGCGCTGCAGGCGGTCAGTCACGTCGCCTCCGGCGCGGAGATGGTGGAATACTGGCACTGGCACTCGATTCACAATTCGTTTGAAACCTACTGGAAGGGCCTGCTCAGCCACGACTTCGCGCCCAACGCCACCTATCGTGAGGCGCAGACGGTGGGCGCGCTGTTTCAGCGGCTGTCCGGCGCGCTGACGGGTCTACACAAGCGCAACCGCGTGGCGCTGCTGGCCAGCAACGAGGCGCTGACCGCCGTGGAGTGGTTCGAAATTCCGGGCGTGGGCAAATACAACGACGTGCTGCGCTGGGCCTACGACGCGCTGTACCGCCGCAACGTGGGCGTGGACGTGCGCTTCCCGGAGAACCTGGACTGCGACCGGTACGACGTAATCGTGGTTCCGGCGCTGTACGCGGCCCCCGAGCGGACGCTGAACGCGCTGAAGCGGTTCGTGGAGCGGGGCGGACATCTGCTGGCCACGTTCAAGAGCGGCTTTAGCGACGAGCACGTGAAGGTGTACTCCGACCTGCAGCCCCAC
>SFJH01000017.1 GCA_004555155.1 Clostridiales bacterium | reverse complement strand
CCCTGTGTTTTGGGCGTGAGCGCGCAATTCTGAGAAAACTGTGTCCCGCAATCCGAATGACAAACGGATTGCGGGACACTTATCTTTTCTGTTGGATGATTCGTTTGCGAACCGGCTGGCGTCGTCATTCCCGCGCGTCCCGCCACCGCTGAAACCGCTCGATGAAGTCGTTGCGCACGTCCTCGCGGGTCTGGGCCAGCCGCTCGTCCAGCATCTCCCAGACGCTCTCGCCCGAGGCACGAACCAGGCCGCCCACGGTCTCGAACAGCGCCTTGCGGATTTGGGGGTCCATCTGGCGGATGGCGAAGTACACCGACGGGATGTTGCCGCGCCAGTTTTCGGTCAGCTCCGGCAGCGTGGTGGCGCCGGTGGCCTGAATCAGGCCGTACAGCGCGTCCACGAACGTGCGGCGCGCGCCGTCGTCCATGGTGCTGAGCCAGTGGTTCAGCGTGCGGTCGGTGGCTTTGGAGAGGATGTCGGTGTCCTGCACCCGGACGAACTCGCCGTTTTCCACCTGCCAGCTGAACGGGTCGTGCTGCATGATGGCCTTGGCGTCGCTTTCCACAATCGTGTACTGCTCGTGCTCGGCCAGCAGCAGCCCCACCACGGCGGACTCAGGCACCGTCTTGTAGATGCGGTCCTGTATGGCCTGAAAGCCCGGGCGCTGCAGAACGCGGTCGAGAAAGCCGGGGCCGTCGTGGTCGTAGATCAGCGCCACGTCCCGCTGCAGCTTGGGCGGCGCGGACATGCCCGCATACACGGCCAGGTTGCCGCCCTTGGAATGGCCGCCCAGAATCCACGTGCTGCGCATCCGTCCGGCCAGCCGCTCCAGATAGGTCACGGCGGACTTCTGTGCCGGAATGTCCTCCAGAAAGGACATGTTCAGATCTTCCTTCCAGCCCACGAACGTGTTGTCCGTGCCGCGGTAGGCGATGTAGTGCAGCCGCGGGGACAGCCGGAACGTCACCGCCGCGAACTGCTTTTCCTCGCGCGGGTCGATCTCGCTGTCGAAGAAATCCACGCCCACGTCGCGGAAGCGGCGGCTCTCGGCCAGCGCATGGAACAGCTGTTCACACCGGTCGGGCGAATAGTCGTTGCTGGGCCGGTTTGCGGGAAAGCCCTCCGCATGCAGCCGACCGATGGTCATTTCGAACGCCACCGGGCGGTCGACCCAGCCCTCGTAGCTCAGATAGGACAGCTCGGACAAGATCAGGCTGTCCACCTCGTTGAACCCCAGTTCGTCAAAGGCCAGGTGGCCCTTTTCCTGCACGTATGTGATGATGTTGCCCATCGCCCGCTCCTTTCCGCCGAGGTCGGCCTGTGTTGGTTGTTCTCAACGTACCATAAACCCGCGCGGATGTCAAGCCGCAAGGCGCGGCCATGGAGCAGTGTATTCGCGCTGGGGGCGGCGCATACGCAGTCTTTGCGTCATTCCACTATGCCGTGGTATAATATCGTCAAGGGAGGTGGAATGATGTTGACAGAGGATCGCATCCGCAATGCCGTCAATGAACTGAAATCGATCTATGCCCTGCGGACGGTCAGCATCTTCGGCTCCTATGCCGAAGGTCGTGCGACCGCAAACAGCGACCTGGACTTGCTGGTGGAATTCAACCAGCCTGCGGTTTCCCTGATGAAACTCAACGCTTTGAAATACGATCTGGAAGATACGCTGGGTCTGCCTGTGGACGTGATTCACGCGCCGCTTCCGGCCAACAGCATGATTCAGCCGGGAAAGGTGTTTCGGCTGAGGATTTCCTTTGTGATGAACGCACTTCGCACGCCGTTTGTATGACGCTGATCAATATTGGCGAACTGGTGAAGAATCTCACGCCCGACCTGTAAGAGGCGCATCGGGGGATTCCCTGGCGGGCCATTGCGGGTATGCGGGATATTACCGCCCACAAATATCAGACGCTTCGCAAAGAGGATGTCTATGCGACCTGTGTGGATGACATTCCCGTATTTGAGAAACAATTACTTGGAGTGGTACAAGAGGCGGAATAAAGGAATCGCCTCCCGAGCGTTTTCATATGTGCATAATCACCTCCGGACATGAAAAAGCCGTGGCTCCCGGCGCTTTGCCGATCGGGAACCACGGCGTCATTTTATGAAAGAAAAGTCGGTTTGCGGCGGGAAAGCCACAGCCCCATGCCCTGTTCGGGCTTCGGGTCAATACAGCTTCGCGCCGGCCGGAATGTGCGGATCGACCATCAGCAGGTGCAGCTTCTCCTCGCCGTCCTCGCTGTGAACGGCGCTGATCAGCATGCCACAGGAATCGATGCCCATCATCGGCCGCGGGGGCAGATTGGTGATCGCGATGCAGGTCTTGCCGACCAGCTCCTCCGGCTTGTAATAGGCGTGGATGCCGCTCAGGATCGTGCGCGGCTTGCCGGAGCCGTCATCCAGCGTGAAGCGCAGCAGCTTCTTGGACTTGGGCACCGCCTCGCATTCCAGGACCTTCACAGCCCGGAAGTCGGACTTGGAGAAGGTCTCGAAGTCCACGAAATCGGCAAACAGCGGCTCAATTTCCACCTTGGAGAAGTCGATCTTCTCCTCCACGACGGGCGCAGACGCGCTCTCGTTCGGGCACGTCGGGCAGGCGCATTCGGTGGAATCGGCCTTGGCCGCCTCCGCCTTCGGAGCGCTCTTGTCGGTGTCCAGCGGCTTCATGGTCGGGAACAGCAGCACGTCGCGGATGGAGTCGGAGTTGGTCAGCAGCATGACCAGGCGATCCACGCCGAAGCCGAGGCCGCCGGTCGGGGGCATGCCGTACTCCAGGGCGGTGACGAAGTCCTCGTCCACCTGGGCGCTCTGGTTGCCCTGGGCGCGCTTGGCGGCCACCTGACGCTCGAAGCGCTGGCGCTGATCGATGGGATCGTTCAGCTCGGAGAAGGCGTTGCCGAACTCCATGGACTTGATGAAGTACTCGAAGCGCTCGGTGTACATCGGGTCGTCCTTCTTGCGCTTGGCCAGCGGAGAGACCTCGATGGGATAGTCATAGATGAAGGTGGGCTGGACGAGGTTCTCCTCGACGAACTCCTCGAACAGGAAGTTCACGCACTCGCCCATGGTGAAGCCCTTCTCGGGCTTGTGGCCGGCGGCCTCGCAGGCGGCGCGGGCCTCCTCGTCGGACTGCCAGGCGTCGCAGTCGATGCCGGAATACTTCTTCACGGCCTCCTTCATGGTCATGCGCGCCCAGGGCTGGCCCAGGTGGATGATCTCGCCCTGGAAGGGCACGTCGGTGGTACCGCAGACGTTCTGCGCCACAGTCTTGTACAGCTCCTCGATGGTGTCCATCATGCCGTGGAAGTCGGTGTACGCCTCGTACATCTCCACGGTGGTGAACTCGGGGTTGTGCTTCGTGTCCATGCCCTCGTTGCGGAAGATGCGGCCGACCTCGTAGACCTTCTCCATGCCGCCGACGATCAGGCGCTTCAGGTGCAGCTCGGTCTCGATGCGCAGGTACATGTCGATGTCCAGCGCGTTGTGGTGGGTGACGAAGGGGCGGGCGGACGCGCCGATCTCCAGCGTGCCCAGCACGGGGGTGTCCACCTCGATGTAGCCGCGGGCGTCCAGGAAGGCGCGGATCTCGCGCATGATCCTCGAGCGCTTGACGAAGGTGTCGCGCACCTCGGGGTTGACGATCATGTCCAGATAGCGCTGGCGATAGCGGGTGTCGGTGTCCTTCAGGCCGTGGAACTTCTCCGGCAGCGGATGCAGCGACTTGGTCAGCAGCGTGATCTCCTGGACGTGCACGGAGATCTCGCCGGACTTGGTCTTGAACACCAGGCCCTTCACGCCGACGATATCGCCGATGTCGTAGGCCTTGAAGTCCTTGTAGACGTCCTCGCCCACGTCGTCGCGGCGGACGTAGATCTGGATCTCGCCGTCGCGGTCCAGGATGTGGGCGAAGCTGGCCTTGCCCATGACGCGGCGGGACATCATGCGGCCGGCGATGGACACGGTCTGGTTCTCCAGCGCGTCGTAATTGGAAAGGATCTCGCCGGAGAGGTGGGTGCGGTCGTAGCGCACCAGCTCATAGGGATTGCGGCCCTCCTCGGCCAGCTTGTTCAGCTTCTCGAGGCGGATGCGGTTCTGTTCGGAGACCGCCTGCTCGGTCAGTTCGGCGGCGCGGATTTCTTCTGCCATGGGGAACGACTCCTCTCATTCACGGGAAAGCGGATGGAAAAACAACCGGCGTGTCGCAGGACAGACCGGTTGAGGGAAAAGCTCATCTGCGGCGAATGCCGAGCACCTTCAGCTTCACCAGGCCGCCGGGGGTCTGGACGTCCACGGTATCGCCCACGTGCGCGCCGATGAGCGCTTCGCCGATGGGGGATTCCTGGGAGATGAACAGCTTCATGGGATCGGCCTCTGTGAAGCCGACGAGGGTGTACTCGTCCTCCTCGTCGTATTCCAGATCCAGCACGCGAACCACAGTGCCCACAGCCACGGTCTCGGTGGAGACGCTGCTGTCGTCCACGAAGGTGGACATGCGAAGGATATTTTCAATCTCAGCGATGCGGCCGTATACGCGGGCCTCTTCGGCCTTGGCCTCGTCGTACTCGGCGTTCTCGCTCAGGTCGCCGAATCCGCGGGCAACCTTGATGTCCTCGGCAACGCGCTTTTTGGCCTCGATAAGCTCTGCGAGCTCGCCCTCGAGTTTTTTCTTATCGGTCAAAGTGAGTGCACGGGTATCTGCCATTGCCTGAACCTCCTTGCCTTTCTGAGCAAACAGACATAATTATAGCCGAATAACAAAAAACACTGCACACACTGCGGCAGTGTCTGATTCGGTCTCCATATTATACAACGGCGGTCCTCTTTTGTCAATACGCAGAATTGTTATGTTCCTGCGCCATATAAATGGAAGGAACACAGCCGGCGCGTTTCTTTTCCCGGATCGCCTTGACAGCCCACCGGCGCAGACGTATAATAAGGTGAGTTCGTCCCCGGCGCGATCCGCCGCGCGGGACGCGCCGAGATTTTATGAGGATCAATGGAGGATACGATATGTACCGCTATACTACCCATGGCACCTGCTCCCGCCAGATTCTGATCGACGTGGACGGCGACACCATTCAGAACGTGGAGTTCATCGGCGGCTGCGCCGGCAACACCCAGGGCGTCGCCCGCCTGGTGAAGGGCATGAAGATCGACGAGGTGATCGCCCGCTGCAAGGGCATCCAGTGCCGCGCCGGCACTTCCTGCCCCGACCAGCTGGCCCGCGCGCTGGAGGAAGTCCGCGCGCAGCAGAACGGGTAACCCGCCATGAGCACCAGACGGCGCGGGAACTACTCGCCCAACATGAGCATGCCCGGTTCGGGCACGCCGCGCTCCGGGCGCGGCGTGTTCGCCATTCTGCTGTGTCTGCTGCTGCCGCCGCTGGGGCTGCTGTTTCTGTGGCGCAAGGGCGTGTTCCGCACCCGCGGACGCGTGCTGGTCAGCGCGCTGGCCACGGCGGAGATGCTGCTGATCGCCACGCTGCTGATCCCGGCGTCCACGCTGCAGTCGGAGGATCCGCTGCCGGTCAACGCCGAGCGCTATACCCCCGCGCCCGACAGCGAGGCGCTCAACGCCCTGTCCAATATGGACGAGCTGCTGCGCGCCCAGCAGGGCCCCGTCGCCGGGAGCACCGTCGCGCCCATCGATCAGGAGGCCGAGCGCGCCGCCCAGCAGGAGGTGCTCGCCACGGTGGTCTACGCCGTCTACGACAGCGGCGCCCGGTACTACCACAGCCAGACCGTCTGCGGCAACCAGTCCAATCTGCGCTCGCTCACCGTGCAGGAGGCGCTGGCCGAGGGCCTCGGCCCCTGCCCGGACTGCAATCCCCCCGCCTATTCCAGCACCGGCGTCACCGCCACGGCCGAGCCCGCGGAATAAATGTGACGCAAACGGGCAAAATGTCCACGGAAAGTCACAATTATATCCTTGACCTTGCGCAGGAACCATTCTATCATAAGATAGAATGGTTCTATGTGTTTATCACCATAAACCGGATCGCAGAGGAGGACATTGAATGTTTTGCTCGAAATGTGGTAAAACCCTTCCCCTGGACGCGGTGCAGTGCGAATTCTGCGGCTGCACGGTGGGGGAAAGCCGGTTTGAAGGCTCGCCATATACATCCGCACAGTCGCACATCCTGCCGGACGACGACGTGCGCCAGGTCATCACCCAGAACTATACCCGAACCAACTACACCAGCGCCCCGGATTCCGCCGAGCAGGGCGACGTGGACGCGCGCACAACCTATCGCCCCACCTACGACGGCGACAGCATGCCCCAGGAGATGCGCCGCGACATGCGCGCAGCCGTGGCCGCCGCTGACGCTGCGGACGAGGACGCGCCCGACGCCCCCGAGTCCGCGCCCGCCGACGCGCCGGAGACCGACGCGTCCGACGCGGAAATCCCCGAGGAGGGCGTGCTGTCCTACGACGGCGGCGACGATCTGAAGCTGGACGATCTGGATCTGTCCCGCTTCCGGGCCAGGCCCATCGAATCCGCCGGTCAGTCCGGCATCAGCGCCGACGTCAGCGAAATGATGCAGGAGCTGGAAAACGAGGCCCCGCGCAGAGGCCGCGGCTTCCGCCGCCGCGCCGACGTGTACGGCGACTACACCGACGAGGACGCCTACGCCGACGCCCCCGAGCCCGTTCCGGCCGAGGACGGCGAGCAGGCCGAGGTGTTCGACGACATCGACGAGGAGGAGTTCGACGAGCTGCGCCACTCCAGCTTCGGCCTGAAGCAGATTCTAAAGATCGTCGGCGCGGTCGTTCTGGTGGCGGCGCTGATCGTGGGCGGCGTCAAGTGGCTGGATTACATCCGCAGCAACAACTCCGCATCGCCCATCGAGGGCGTCGGCGAGACGCTCTACGCCGAGGGCGTGGCGCTGATCGAGAGCCACGCGTCCACCGCCAACACCGAAAAGATCCTGTCCGACTACCAGTCCGGCGGCAGCGATACCATGGCGCTGCAGACCCAGCTGAACGGCTCCGCCGCCGCCGTGGAGGCGCTGCTGCCCGCCGACGCCACCGAAAACGAGCAGCTGTTCATCAGCGCGCTGAACCAGATCGAAAAGAACATCGCCAACTGCATCATCTCCGATGCCATCGCCATCGGCTCGAACGACTCCGAATCCATCGCCGCGTCCGACGAGCGCTGGACGGTCGTGAACAACTCCATCGGCATGCTGAAGGCAGCCACCAACGCCGTGGAGCTGACCGCCATCGTCAACGGCGAGGTGGTGGACATCCAGCAGAAGGTCGAGGCCACGCCCACGCCGGAGCCCGCCGTGAACTACAACACCCTCTCCAAGGGCGACAAGTCCGACGAGGTGCTGGACATGCAGAACCGCCTGAGCGAGCTGGGCTTCCTGAGCGACACCCCCGACGGCGCGTTCGGCGCGAAGACCCAGACCGCCGTGAAGATCTTCCAGCAGATCGCCGGTCTGCCCGTGACGGGCATCGCCGACAACGCCACGCTGAACGCGCTGTACGCCTCCGACGCGCCGCGCGCCGATCTGGCAAACTGATCATCCCATTTCCGCAGGGCCGGCCCCGCGGCCGTTTCCAAGCAAACGACCGTCGGGGCCGCGCTTGCATTTTCCCCCTTTTTTCCCGGAAAGGAGGCCGCTTATGTCCAGGCCCATCGTCGCGCTGATCTACGATTTCGACAAAACCCTCTCGCCCAAGGATATGCAGGAATACTCCTTCCTGCCCGGCATCCGCGTGGAGCCCGACCGCTTCTGGGGCCTGTGCCAGGACTTCGCGCTGGATCACCAGATGGACGGCGTGCTGACGTACATGTATCTGATGAAGAAGATGGCCCAGGGCGAGCTGGATCTCTCCCGCGAAAAGCTGCGGGAGCTGGGCCGCGACGTGGAGTTCTTCCCCGGCGTGGAAACCTGGTTCGACCGGATCAACTTCATCGGCGCGCAGAACGGCGTGAGCGTCGAGCACTACATCATCTCCTCCGGCCTCACCGAGATCATCCAGGGCTCCGCCATCGGCGACAAGTTCAAGGCCGTCTTCGCCGCGTCCTTCTGCTACGACGCCGCCGGACAGCCCGTGTGGCCCAGCACCGCCGTGAACTATACGAACAAAACCCAGTACCTGTTCCGCATCAACAAGGGCATCCTGGACGTGACCAACGACCGCGACCTCAACGCCTTCACGCCGGAATACCTGCGCAGAATCCCGTTTACCAACATGATCTACATCGGAGACGGACTGACCGACGTGCCGTGCATGAAGATGACCAAGCAGAAGGGCGGCTATTCCATCGTCGTCCACGCGCCGGGAAAGACGGATACGGCGGACGATATGCTGCTGCAGGGCCGCGTCGACTTTTCGCTGGAGGCCGACTATACCCAGGGCAGCGAGATGGAGCAGACCGTCACGATGCTGATGCGGCGCATCCTCGCGACGCATGAGCTGTCGCAGAAGCACGCCCGGCAGCTTCAGCAGGCCCAGCAGCGCCGCGGCGCACAGCAGCCCCTCCGAATTCCCGCAAGAGAGGGCCTGATCGAGGAACCCCCCGAATAACGCAGAACGTCCGAAAAAAACGCGGCAGCAACAGCGGGGTCAAGGGGGATCATCCCCCTTGCAGGGTGCAGGGGCGGCGCCCCTGCCCGCCGGAGGCGCTCCTCCACCGCCGCAGCAGCCCCCTCCGTCTCCCCCCAAAAAAGACGCGCCCGAACCAAAACTCCCTGCGCGGAACACCCTCCCTCCACCGTCCATCCTCCCTGCGGCCGCAAATCGGGCGCGTCCGCAGCGTCCTTCAACTGCGTTCCGACGAAGTCGGCGCAGTTGAAGCAGCAACGCAGCCTCCCTCCGTATCCCCCAAAAAACCACCCCCCTCTCCCCAGGAGGTCCAACCCATGAAATTCCTGCACGTCTCCGATCTCCACCTCGGCAAGCGCCTCTACGGCTGCTCCCTCGCCGAGGATCAGGATTCCATCCTCCAGCAAATCCTCACCCTCGCCGCCCGACCGGACGTGGACGCCATCCTCATCGCCGGAGACGTCTACCACCGCGCCCAGCCCCAGCCCGACGCCATCGCCCAGTTCAGCCGCTTTCTCACCCGCCTCGCCCGGCTGAAAAAGCCCGCCTTCATCACCCGCGGCAACCACGACGGCGAAGCCCAGCTGGCCTACGCATCGCCCCTGCTGGCCGACTCCGGCATCCACATCAGCGGAATCTTCGACGGCGCCATCCCCAGAATCCCCCTCCGGGACGCCCACGGCCCCCTCTACGTCCACCTGATGCCCTTCTTCAAGCCCTATCAGGCGCGCAGATGCTTCCCCGACGACCCCATCGAAACCTATGCCGACGCCGTGGCCGCCGTCCTCCGGCGCGCCGAGATCGACCCGGCCGCGCGCAACGTGCTCGTCACCCACCACTTCATCGCCGGCGCGCAGATCAGCGACTCCGAGGAACGCTCCATCGGCGGCCTCGACCAGATCCCCGCCGACGCCTTCAAGGACTTCGATTACGTCGCCCTCGGCCATCTCCACAAATCCCAAACCCTCGGCCACGGCCGACTGCGCTACTGCGGCGCGCCGCTGGTCTATTCCTTCGACGAATGCGGCCGCACCTGCTCCGCCACCCTCGTCACCATCGGCGAAAAGGGCGCGGAAAACGCCTTCGAGCTCGTCCCCTTCCAGCCGCTTCACCCCTGCCGCCGTCTGGAGGGCACGCTGGCCGAGCTCTGCGCCCAGCCCCGCTGCGAGGATTACGTGCAGATCCGCCTCACCGATCCCGTCCGCCCCCTCGACCCCGTCGGCTCCCTCAAGCTGACCTATCCCAACCTGCTCAGCCTCTCCAGCGCCGCCAACGATCCCATCGAGAAAAACGGCGAGGAAGCGCCCGCCCTCGACCCCGCGCTCACCCCGCTGGAGCACTTCCTCGCCTTCTATACCTCCCAGAACAGCCATCCCCCCGCCGAGGCCCAGACCGACGTCATCCGCGAAATCATCCGGGAAGGAGACGCAGACGCATGAAACCCATCCGGCTCACCCTCAGCGCCTTCGGCCCCTTCGCCGGAGAGATCACCGTGGACTTCGCCGCGCTGGGCCGCCGCGGACTGTTCCTGATCTCCGGCGACACCGGCTCCGGCAAGACCACGCTGTTCGACGGCGTCTCCTTCGCCCTCTACGGCTCCGCCAGCGGCGGCGGCGAGCGGCGCGACGCGTCCTCCTTCCGCAGCCACTTCGCCAGCGCCAAAACCGAGACCTTCGCCGAGCTGACCTTCGATCACCGCGGCCGCACCTATACCCTCCGCCGCAATCCCACCTACCTCCGCGAGGGCTACAAAACCCCCCGCACCCACGACGCGGTCATGACCTGCGCCGAGACCGGCGAGAGCTGGGAGGGCGCAAAGGAGGTCACCGCCGCCGTCACCGCGCTGCTCGGCCTGGACGAGAAGCAGTTCCGCCAGACCATGATGATCGCACAGGGCGACTTCCTGCGCATCCTCCACGCCAGCAGCATCGAGCGCGAGCGGATCTTCGAGGAGATCTTCGGCGCGCAGCTCTACGACCGCATCGAAAACGGCGTCGCCCAGCGCTGGAAGACCGCCCGCGACTTCCGCCGGGAGACCCTGCTCAGATACGAGCAGCTCTTCGACGGCCTGCGCGCTCCCTCCGGAGAGCTGCTCGCGCTCCGCGACGCCCCCGACCGCGCCGGGGAAGCCATCGCCCTGCTGGACGCGCACTGCAAAGCCAGCGCCGACCGCCTCAGTCAGCTCGAGGCCAACCTCGCCGACGCGGAGGCCCGCCTGTCCCAGGCCCAGGAGCAGCTGAGCACCGGCCGCATGATCAACGACGGCCTCGACCGCCTCACCCGCGCCGAAGCCGACCTCGCCCGGGAGCAGTCCCGCGCAGCGGAATTCGCCCAGCTGGCCGAAACCCGCGACCGCGCCGAGCGCGCCCGGGAGGTGAACCGCGCCGCCGAAAACGCCGCCCGGCTGAAGCGGGAGCTGTCCCAGCGGCGCGAGCAGCTCCGGAGCGCGCAATCGCAGCAGGCATCCGCCCGCCCCGCCGCCGAGGCCGCCGAGGAGCGCCTGCGCGCCGCGACCGACGCCTGGAACCGCCTGCCCGACCTGCGCACCCGCGCCGACGCGCTGAAGCGCGCCGCGGAGGATCTGACCAAGCTGGCCGGACTGGTGCAGCGCACCCGCGAAACCTATGTCCGCCACCGCGCCGCCAGACAGCAGGTCGACGCGGCCCAGTCCGCCTACAGCGCCGCCTTCGACGCCTTCATGCGCTCCCAGGCCGGACTCCTCGCCCGGGAGCTGCGCGACGGCGCGCCCTGTCCCGTCTGCGGCTCCGTCCATCATCCCAGCCCCTGCGCCCTCTCCCCCGAGTCCGCCGACCGCGAGGACGTGGAGCGCGCCCAGGCGCTGCTGCGCCAGCGCACCGACGCGGAGCAGGCGCTGTCCGGCGAGTGCCTTCAGCTGAAGGCCCGCAGTCTCGAGCTGCACGCCGGGGTGCAGACCGCGCTGGGCCGCGACGTGGTCATCGGCGACGCGGAGAGCGAGGCCGCCGCCGCAAAGCGCGAATGGATGGCCCTGAACGCGAAGATCGACGGCGCGGACAGGGAATACCGCCGGGCCGTCGCGGACGCGGAGCAGGCGCGCAAGCGCCTGACCGCCGCCGCCAGCGCCTGCGAAACCCTGTCCGCCCAGATCGACGCGCTGGCGCAGGAGGCGGAGCAGGCCCGGGCCGACTGCGTCCGCGCGCTGGAGCAATCCGGCTTCCCCTCCGAATCCGACTACCTCGCCGCCCGCCGGGACGACCGCGAGATCAGCCGTCTCCAGTCCGCCGTGGAGGGCCACGAGCGCCAGCTCGTCCACCTGCGCCAGACCCTCGCCGACCTCAGCGAGCGCTGGCAGGGGCGCGAGCGCGTGGATCTCACCGCCGCCGAGCAGCGCGCCCAGGAGCTGGACCGCCGGCGCAAAGCCCTGCTGGACGCGCGCCAGGCCCAGGCCACCGACTGCGAGGTCAACGCCGCCGCGCTGCGTCGGATGCGCGCCGTCGCCCGGGAGCTGGATCGCGCCCGGGAGCAGTTCGACCTGCTGGACAACCTCTACCGCACCCTCACCGGCCAGCTGGCCGGAAGGGATCGGATCTCCTTCGAGACCTACGTGCTGCAGTACTACTTCCGCCGGGTGATCCTGGCCGCCAACGACCGGCTGGGCCGCATGTCCGCCGGGAGATTCTACCTGACCTGTCAGGAGGAGCCCGCCAAGCGCAGCATGAAGACCGGCCTCGGCCTGGACGTGTTCGACGCGTTCACCAACCGCAAGCGCGATGTGAAGACGCTGTCCGGCGGCGAATCCTTCCTGGCGTCGCTTTCGCTGGCGCTGGGATTTGCCGACGTGGTGCAGAGCTCCTCCGGCGGCGTGCGGCTGGACGCGATGTTCATCGACGAGGGCTTCGGCACCCTGGACGAGGAGAGCCTCATGCGCGCCATGGCCGCGCTGTCGCGGCTCACCGAGGGCGACCGCATGGTGGGCGTCATCTCCCACGTGCCGCTGCTGCGGGAGATGATCGACGCCCGGCTGGTGGTGACCCGCTGCGACGACGGCAGCTCCCGCTGCGAAGCCATCCACGAAAGTTAACGGCGAATTTACGTATTTCCGCGATCCTTTTGCAGGTCTGTCACGTCTAATCAGTTGCGATTGTGAAACGGCATGCAACGGCGCGGCCGCGTCGAAAACAGTCGAATCCGGTCGAAAAAAACATCGAATCCAGTCGGGAAGCGCCGAATCCGGTCGAAAACCGACGAAATGAATAGAAAAAATCTGGAGGCATATCATGTCGAAGAAGAAGCTCCGCCGCAGGCGGAAAAACAGATGGCTGATGTATGGAATTTCCGTGGCGAGCCTGTCGGCGCTGCTGCTGCTGGCGGTGCTGATCGGCGTGCTGGCCACGACGCCGCGTGACGTTCCGGCCAGCAGCGCCTCGGCGCTGTCGCTGCCCGCCACCGCCGAGCCCGCGGATTCCGCCGCCGTCGTGCTGGCCAATCCCACCGCGGCTCCCACGCCGGAGCCCACCCCCGTCCCCACCGCGGCGCCCACCGAGGTTCCCACGCCGGAGCCCACCGCCGAGCCGCAGCCCTTTGCATATCTGCCGGTGGTGAAGCGAGGTAATACCGACGAAAAGCTGATCGCCATCACCGTGGACGACTGCTTTCAGGTGGACAACCTGCGGCACATCTGCGCGCTGGCGGACAAGGCCGGCGGACGGCTGACGCTGTTCCCCATCGGCCAGAACCTCTCCAAGGAGGGCATGCCCGACCTGATGAAGCTGGCCGTGAGCAAGGGCTTCCAGATCGAAAACCACACCTGGAGCCACGCCCGCGTGTTCCGCCTGTCCGACGAGGAGATGGCCGCCGAGATCTGGAATCAGCGCAACGCGCTCAACCAGGCGCTGGGCGTGAACTATCAGCAGAGCTTCTTCCGCCTGATGGGCGGCGACGGCGAATACGACCAGCGCACCCACAGCTATCTGGAGCAGCTGGGCTTCAAGGGCATCGCCGACTGGACGCTGTCCGGCTCCGACGCGGACATGAACCTGATCAAGTCCACGCTGGCGCCCGGCGCGATCTATCTGTTCCACACCACCGACGCGGACACGAAGAAGCTGGAGGAGTTCATCCCCTACGCCGTCTCCCAGGGCTATCAGCTGGTGACCCTCAACGAACTGCTGGGCCTGCCCGCCAACACCTGGAGCGACCTGTCCACCGCCGAGACCTCCATGCCCGCGCCGCAGCCCTATACCGTGGAATACCGTGAGCAGAAGAACGGCGACTACTCCTGGGCCGTGGTGCAGATTCAGGCGAAGCTGGAGGAGCTGGGCTATCTGCGCGCCAGCTCGAAGCACGCCGTGATCGGCCAGTGCGCCGACGGCGTGTACGGCCAGAGCACCGCCGAGGCCGTCGCCGCCTTCCAGACCTCCGTGGGCCTGCCCGCCACCGGCGTGGCCGACGCGGACACCCAGGCCGCGCTGCTGGGAGACGCATAGCCAAAGCCGCGCAGACCTCTGCGCGCAAAACAAGCCCCGGAACGCTCCCTTGCGGGAAGTGCGTTCCGGGGTTTTTGCGTTCACCGGAGATGAAATCTGCGCCAACTCTGAAGGCTCAAAACCGCTCCAGCATGCGCTCCGCGCGGGCGGGATTATCTCCGCCGGGAGACGCATAGCAGAAGACGCGCAGACCTCTGCGGTATCCCGCGCGGGCGGGATTATCTCCGCCGGGAGACGCATAGCAGAAGACGCGCGGGTTTCGGCGGTTTCCCGCGCGGGCGGGATCATCTCCGCCGGGAGGCGCATCGCTGCAGCCGCGCAGACCTCTGCGCGCAGAACAAGCCCCGGAACGCTCCCTTGAGGGAAGTGCGTTCCGGGGCTTGTTTCGTTCACCGGAGATGAAATCTGCGCCAACTCCGATGGCTCAGAACCGCTCCAGCATGCGCTCCGCGCGGGCGCGATCCTCCGCCGGGAGCAGCGGCAGCAGCCATTCGGCGTAGGCGTTCAGCCCGGCGGGGTCTACGGGCTTCGGCGCGGGGCCCACCCGGCGCAGGAAGTTCTCCCGGAAGATCTTGCCGAGAATCTGCTCGGACAGCCCCAGGCCCGTGCCGGACACGTCCTGCACCCGGAAGGGCTCGCCGCCCGCCAGCGTCTTCACCACGAAGTCCACGATGGAATCCTGGCTGCTGAACACCACGTCGCCCTCGTCGTCCACCATGTCGCTGCCGAACACCAGCTTGTCCTGATAGCGGTCGAAGAAGGCGCGCCAGCCCTCCCGGTCGGCCAGGAAGTCGTGGTACATCTCGCTGCCGGGCGTCAGGTCGAACCAGAGGTTTTCATAGGCGTCCAGCACGCGCTCGGCGTGGGCGCGGTCGTCGGAGGTGAAGTAGAGGTGGGCCATGGACGCGCACAGCTTCGGATGCCGCGCCAGCACGTTCTCCACCTCGCGGTAAATCTGCGGAAGGGACGGGAAGCCCTCGCCCACGCACAACCAGTGGTTCTCCACGGCAAAGCGCGGCGCGGTTTCGGCGCTCCAGAAGGTGGCGGGATCGCCGGCATGCCAGGTGACGGCCAGCTGCGCCTCCTCCGCCAGCGCGAAGGCCCGGGAGAACGCCGCGCCGTCCAGCGGCAGCTGCAGTCTGCGGTAGACGCTGGGCTTGCTCTCCAGCAGCTTCCAGCCGTCGAAGCCCGCGTCCAGCATCAGCCGAAGCTGATGCTCGTGGCTCTGGGCTGTGGGCTCCAGATTGGGCAGATACACCATGCCGCCGAACACATACGCCCGCTCCGGCGCCAGCTTCTTCACCAGCAGGCACTCCAGCGTGTTCAGCGGATCGCCGTTGCAGGGAATGGCCATCACGCCGAACTTCTCATAGTGAAAGTGATCCACCATCTCCAGCAGCTTCTCCGGCCGATGGTTGTCCAGATGGGTATGACTGTCGATCATGCGCATGAAACCGACCTCCTGATTGGCTTTTTTTGACAACATTATACTCCCGCAGGCGCGGAAAGTCAAAGCCCGGACATCATTATTAAGTTTTTTGGAGACGCGCGCCCGGCCCTTGCCAAAGGGGCGTTTGTAGGGTATAATAATGGATGGCGCATCCTTGCCACGACGCAAAGATCGTGGCCGAAGTCCATAAGGAGGTGAAACACCATGAACCAGTATGAAGTCATGTACGTGATCGACCCGGCGCTGGAAGATGGCGCTAGAGTTGAGCTGATCAACCGTTTTTCCGACCTCGTGAAGAAGAACGGCGGCGAAATCGACCGCGTTGACGAGTGGGGCAAGCGCCGTCTGGCGTATGCCATCAACTACAAGACCGAGGGCTACTATGTGCTGATGTACATCAAGGCCCCGTCCGAGCTGCCCCGTGAGCTGGAGCGCAATCTGCAGATCGCGGATTCCGTTCTGCGCTACCTCGTGGTCCGCTACGAAGGAGCTCTGCCGGCCAAGCGCGAGCCGCTGAAGCCCTATGCTCCCCGTGAGAACGCCGAGGCTGCCCCCGCAGTCGAGGCCCCCGCTGCCGTGGAGGCTCCCGTTGCCGAAATCGTCGACGACGAGCGCCCCGTTTCGGAAGCTGAATAACGACCCCACGCCGAAAGGCAGGTGCGAAGCATGAATAAGGTTATTCTCATTGGTAATCTGGCCGCAGACCCGGAGAGCCGCACGACCCAGAGCGGCATCTCGCAGTGCACGCTGCGCCTGGCCGTGCAGCGCCGCTTTGCCAATCAGCAGGGCGTGCGCGAAACAGATTTCTTCAATGTGATCTGCTGGCGGCAGACGGCGGACTTCTGCGCCCGCTATCTGTCCAAGGGCCGCAGGATCGCGGTGGAGGGCAGCGTCCAGAATCGTTCCTATGATGCGCAGGACGGCTCGAAGCGCTATGTCACCGAGATCATCGCCGACAGTGTGGAGTTCTGCGACTCCCGCGCCGAAGCAGCTGCGCGTCCTCGCACCGACAATCCGCCGCCCGTCCCGGAACCGCCCGTTGGCTATGGCGCCAATAACAGCAACGGCGGCTTCACCGAGGTTGACGACGACGAGCTTCCGTTCTGATCGCCCTGAGCGATCCCATCTACGCGGTTCGAAGGCCAGCCTTCGTCCGCTCTTCTGAAACTGACAAGGAGGAACGCTAACATGTCTGAAGATAGAGGCGATCGCGTTCGCCGTCCTCGTGGCCGCAAGCCCCGCAGGAAGGTGTGCGCATTCTGCGTTGACAAGGTTCAGCACATCGATTACAAGGATGTTGCGAGACTGCGTCGCTTCACCAGCGAGCGCGGCAAGATCCTGCCCCGCCGCATGATGGGCACCTGTGCCAAGCATCAGCGCCAGCTGTCCACCGCCATCAAGCGCGCGCGTACCATCGCTCTGATGCCCTACGTGTCCGACTGATCGCGACAGAAACCCCTCCGCTTATGGGCGGAGGGGTTTTTCGTATCAAAGAAGTCATTTGGACGCTTTCCATGAAAATCTGAGGAGTTTCATGGAGCAGGCGGAGGGCCAAGTGTTTTTTCTGCCGCCGACGCTTGCGGAAAGGATGAGCGCGCCCGGTTTTACAGGCGGTTCTGCGCATTTTTCGACAAGCTGGTGGACGGGGAAGCAAGCTCCCCCGCCACGACCACCCCCTCAACGCACCGGAACCTCCGCAAAGCGGCGGTTCCGGCAGCGCCGCCTGAATCCTTTGGATTCAGGCGGGCTGGTCGCGGCTCTTTCAGAGCCGCGACTGCTATACAGTTTTTGCTGAAATCTTTCAGATTTCCGGGCGCAAAAACTGCAAAGAAACGATTTTTGCTCTGGAAAATGGGATTTTCCGACGCTAAAATCGTCCCGCCCCCGCCGTACACGCCGCCGGGTTCGATTGAAACTCGAAAGGGCTGCGACCCTCTCGAACTCTCCCGGGGTTTTTCGACAGTCTGACCCCTCCGCTTATGGGCGGAGGGGTCTGCTGTCTTCTGCAGGCGCGCGGCGAAAGATCTGATCATCCTGCGATTCCGCTTGCGCAAAACAGCGCACGGGCGGCTCTGCAGGAGGTTTTCCGCGGTCTGCGCCGGCCTCCGGACGGAGGCCGGCGGCGCTTTGTATCTCAGCAGATGCGGATCAGGGTCAGGGTGAAGACGGGCTGCGCGGTCGTCTGGTCGATGGTCAGCTCGCGCGGGGAGCTCAGCTTGATCAGCGAGCCGCAGCTGGCGAAGAAGACCGTGCTGCCGGAGAAGTTGTGGGTCTCGTCGTCACAGTCGGTGGTCACAACGATTTCGGGCGGCGAGATGACCTGGTTGTTCAGTTCCAGCCGCAGGGTGGTATCGACCTCGGTATGCCGCGGGATGTCGGCGGTGATCGTGGCGAGGTAAAAGCCGGGGCGGCGGATCAGAATGCTGCCGAAGCTGGTTCGGAAGTAAGCGGGGTTGACATTGCGCGCGGTCAGCGGAATGGCGCCGCCAGCCGAGACGCTGATGGGGCCGTTGACCGAGAAGACCGCAAACCCCGGCCGGTGACAGCACCCGCAGCCCGTCGAACAACATTCCCCCGCGTGCGCATCGCAGTTCAGCGTGGCCAGACAGCTTTCGCAGCCGCAGGGATTGCAGTTGCAGGGGTCACAGACGTTGCAGCCGCAGGTGTTGTTGCAGTTGCAGGAGTCGCAGGTGTTGTTGCAGTTGCAGGGATCGCAGGTGTTGCAGCCACAGGTGTTGCTGCAGCTGCAGGGGGCACAGGTGTTGCAGCCGCAGGTGTTGCAGCCGCAGGTGTTGCAGCCGCAGGTGTGATTGCTGCCGCAGGAATCGCAGTTGTTGCAGTTGCAGGGGTCACAGGTGTTGCAACCACAGGTGTGATTGCAGCCGCAGGTGTCGCAGGTATTGCAGCCACAGATGTGATTGCAGCCGCAGGTGTCGCAGGTATTGCAGCCACAGGTGTGATTGCAGTCACAGGGGTCGCAGGTATTGCAGCCACAGGTGTGATTGCAGTCACAGGGGTCGCAAGTATTGCATCCGCAGGTGTGATTGCAGCCACAGGAATCGCAGTTGTTGCAGTTGCAAGGGTCACAGGTGTTGCAACCGCAGGTGTGATTGCAGCCGCAGGTGTCGCAGGTATTGCATCCGCAGGAGTCGCAGGCGTTGCAGTTGCAGGTGTGATTGCAGCCACAGGAATCGCAGGCGTTGCAGTTGCAGGGGTCGCAGGTGTTGCAGCCGCAGGTGTGATTGCAGCCGCAGGTGTCGCAGTTGTTGCAGTTGCAGGGGGCGCAGGCGTTGCAGCCGCAGGGGCTGCTGCGTCCGCAGGTATTGCAGCGGGTACAGCCGCAGGAATGGTCGCAGCCGCAGAGACTCGTACCGGCTGCGCAGGGCGCAGGAGGACAGGGACCGGTATAAAACGGAAAACGGCTGAATTCGCAGGTGCGACAGAGACTGTTCAGCGCGCCGATGCGCCGGTGGGCGCGATGACCTCCGCAGCCGGTATTCAAAGTGCAGTTTGCCACAGAAATTGCTCCTTTCCTTGGGGTTCAATCCATCCTATGACCCCGAGAAAGGAAGGGTTCCCGACCATGCGCCCACGCGCCGGACATTCCGGCATGAATCCCCCACCGTCCGGGCCGACTGCGCGGCCCTTGGTTCTTCGGCAGATCCTGTCGTTCGGGCTGGCCGGATCGCCTGGGCTCTGCGGCATCCGGCCCGGCAGGGGTGTTTCGCCGGAGAGAATGCCGATGGGGTGCACAAAAAGGATCCGCTCCAATGGAGCGGATCCTTGCAGTTTCACGATTTACTTTTCGATGGTCACGCAGGCGGCCTGCTCGAGCACCAGCTTCAGCATCGCGTCGCGATCGCCAAAGGCCGATTCGTCGGCGCCGTTGTTCATCGCATTGATGACGACGCACTTGCCGTCAATGGGCGATTCAATATACAGCACCACGGACTGCGTATACTCGTAGGTGATTTCCTCCTCCGCATCATCGGCGGTCTCCTCGGCGGGCGCTTCCTCCTCCGTATCGGCGGCGGTCTCCTCGGCGGGCGCTTCGTCCTCTGCGGCGGCTTCCTCAGCGGGCGCTTCGTCCTCTGCGGCGGCTTCGGCTTCGGCCTCGGCCTCCTCAGCGGCGACCTGCTCGGAGTAATCCTGGGTGCGGTATTCGACGATCAGGGAGTAGACGTTCGTGTCGTTGACGGTGCTCTCCTCAATGTCGCTCAGATAGAGCAGCTCGCCGAACCTGCTGATCTGGGTCTGATAGGCGGACACGAGCTCGGCCGCCGCGCCGTTGCCGGGCTGCACGATGAGCTTCTCCGCAACGCCGCTGTCGTCCGCGGGCGCATAGGTGATATAGCGCAGGTTCGCGTCGGTATAGCCGTCCTCGATGGAGGACAGCTCATAGCCCTCCACAGGCTCCGTCTCGGCCAGCTTGCGGTACTTCTTGTGGCTGCTGGTGCCGGTATTGCAGATCAGCCAGTTGTCTTCCACGCCCTGAACCACGCCGTCCTTCACCTTCAGCAGGTGGAACGATTCGATGAAATCCGGGACCACCAGCACGCCGATCACCACGACGATGATGACGGCAAAGCCGATGATCATGGTTCTGATTTCCTGGGGGGTGTAACCTTTTTTGGGCTGTTTGGTCTTGCGGTAGCCCTTGGAGCGGGCGCTGGTCTTGGACATGCGGGTCAGATCCTTTCATGCGATAATGATTCAGCCGTGGGCGATCCAGTCGCCTTGAACATGCTTTTAACATTGTATCAAATTTCGGCACATCCTGCAAGTGTTTGGCGAAGGTTTTTGGCGCGGACGGCGCGAATTCACAAAATCCCATGCGTTTCAGAACAGATCCAGCAGCCGGCAGGGCTTGGCAAAGAAGATGCGCTCCAGCGGCGCGGCGGGATTGTGCACGCGCACCTCGGGCATCATGGGCAGATCGTCCGCGGAGCGGACGCCCAGCAGCAGTTGGGTCAGCGCGCCCACGGGCAGCTCCACGTCCGGCGCGGCGTCGGTGCGCGCGACGCGGTTCTCGCCCTCCGGCGAAAAATCCACCTGCCAGACGCCGCCGTTCTCCGGCAGCATCCCGTCGGAGACGGAGATCACCGCGCGGCCCTCTCCCCGAACCCGGCACAGCTCCAGCGCCCGCCGCACGTTCACCAGGCGGGCCATGCCGTTGAACTCCACGGCGCAGCGGGCGGCGTTGCCCTCGCCGATCAGGCTTTCGACCCGCACGCCCTGGGGCACGCTGAAGCGGATGGCCGAGTAGTCCGCCGCAAAGCCCTTCGCGAAGCGCAGCAGCGCGCTCAGCGCCCGGACGTCCCGGAACAGCAGGCAGTTCGCCAAGGAAAAGCTCGTGGTGCAGTCCATCAGGCCGTCGCGCTTGGCGAAGAGGATCACGCCGGCGGGCGCGCCGTCGTCATCCCGCCAGACGTAGAGGTAGCGGCAGTCCTTCATCCAGTTTTCGCGGTTCAGTCCGTCGAAGAGCCGCGTGGGCGCGACGGACAGATTCCATTCGCTCGCGCAGACCTCGTAGGCCGCAAGTGCGCAAGAGAGATCGTCGCCGGGCAGGATCAGCTCCATGGAGCCGCCGGTCTCGGGCAGGCGCAGCGCGTCGAAGGGGATCGTCCAGGTGCGCACGGACGGGCCGTCCTCATAGCCGAACTTGCGATAGTAGGCGCGGCTGAAGGGGTACAGCGCGGAGAACACCGCGCCATTTTGGTACAGATCGCCCAGCGCAGCGGTCATGCAGGCGCGGATCGCGCCCTGGCGGCGGTACTGGGGCAGCGTGGCCACGCCGCCGACGCCGCCCATGGGAACGACGTGACCGTCGAAGCGCACCTGCGCGGGCAGCACGCCGAGGCAGCCGTACAGCCTGTCGCCCTCCCCGGACACCCACCAGGTCATGGGCTCGGGGCGGGGTTCGGCGTCGGGCTTCGGCGGCTCGTAGGGACTTTCAAAGGCGACGGAGCAGATCAGATCGCGGCGGGGCGCCTCCTCCGGGCGCATGATGCGTGTAAACATGGCGACCTCCTGAGCGTTTTCCTCCAGTATAGCATAACCCGGACGAACGCGCAACGAAAAAAACGCTCCGCGGATCAGGGCGTTCCGCGAAGCGCATGGATTAACGGTGCAGTCCCTTCAGAATCGGGGAGAGCGGCTTGTAGATCACAAAGGCGATGGCCACCGAGCACAGGCCCTTGACAAAGGTGAACGGCATGTTGAACCAGATCAGCGCGTCCCACAGCGTCTGCACGTTGGGGTTGATGGCGCGGTACATGCCCAGGATGGTCTCCATCGGCATGAAGGCCGTGTAGATGGGATAGACGACGAAGTAGTTGCTGAACACGCTGACGACGGACATCGCGGCCGCGCCGATCAGCGATCCGATCAGCGCGCTCCTTCTGCCCTTATGGAGCTTGTAGATCAGGCCGGCGGGGAGCACGAAGCACGCGCCCAGCAGGAAGTTGCTCAGCTCGCCCACGCCGCCGGTGGTGGTGAACAGCAGGTTGACCAGGTTCTTCACCAGGCAGACCGTCACGCCGCAGACCGGCCCGAAGGCGAACGACGCGATCAGCGCCGGAAGCTCGGAGAAATCCAGCTTGATGAAGCTGGGCATCAGCGGTACGTTGAACGACAGGAACATCAGCACCGTGGCCACCGCCGAAAGCATGGCGGTCATGGTGAGCTTGCGCACGTTCACGCGCGCGCGGGGAGCGTTGGAGGTGGTCTGGGTCATAAGTCTCCTTTGGAGATATGGGTTGGTTTGGGGGCGCGTCGCCCCGCCATATCTTCTTCCATCCGGACTGTACCGTCGGTACGGGAATCGCACCCGTTCGGCTTGCGCTCGCGGACTTCGCATGAACATGCGTCACCGCCGGTCGGGAATTTCACCCTGCCCTGAAGACATGGATTTTTCAATCCAATCTATTTATAGTACGGCCGGCCCGCGCCGTCAACCGGGTTTCTGTTAATTTCCATGCGCTGCGGAGGGGAAAGGGCACAGAAGCGCCCGGGGAAGCGGATTCCCCGGGCGCATTGGCCGTTGGCGCGTCAGCAGGTGGCGCCGCCGGTGACGTCCTTGTTCAGGATGGCGGACTTGTCGATGTCGGTATTGAGCAGCTTGTCCTCCACATACTCGAAGCCGAGGCGGTTGATGGTGTCGGCGAAGCGCTCGCCGGAGATACCCTCGTCGCGGAAGAGCAGGATGGCCTTCTCCACAACCTCCATCAGCTCCTCCTCGGAGGTGAAGATGCGGCTCAGCGGACGGCCGAAGGCGGTCTTCTTGCCCCAGCGGCCGCCGACGTAGACCTTGTAGCCCTCCTGATACTCCTCCAGCGCGCCGAAGGGGCAGCGTCCCTTGCAGCGGCCGCAGTTGTTGCAGGCGTTGGGGTCGATCTGGATCTTGCCGTCCACGACCTTGGCCACATGGATGGGGCAGTTGGTCTCCACCTGGCACTTCTTGCAGCCGCGGCACTTGGCGTAGTCGATCATCGGCACGCGCTGGCCCACGATGCCCAGGTCGTTCAGATCGGGCTTGACGCAGTTGTTCGGGCAGCCGCCCACGGCGATCTTGAACTTGTGGGGCAGCGTCACGCCGTGATAGCCGATGTAGAAGCGCTCATGCAGCTTCTCGGACAGGTCGAAGGAATCCAGCAGGCCGTACTGGCAGGTGGTGCCCTTGCAGGAGACCACCGGGCGCACCAGAGATCCGGTGCCGCCGGTCTGCAGCCCGTGCTCCTGGAGGAAGTCGATCAGCGCGGGGATGTCGTCGTACTTCACGCCCTGAATCTCCAGCGTCAGGCGGGTGGTCATGGTCACCGCGCCGCTGCCGAAGCGCTCGGCGGCCTCCGCGATGATCCGATGCTCGTCGGAGGAGATCTTGCCGTTGCGGGTGATGACGCGCACGTTGAACACATCGGGATAGCGCTTGTCCTGCAGGCAGCCCAGTCCCTTCACGCGCTTGATGTCCGCCGGGGACAGCTTGCCGCCCTCGGAGGCAACTTTTACATGGTTGAAGAACGCGCCGCCCTCCAGCACGCGGGTGTTGGTGTAGCCGAAGGACTTCAGCCGGTTCTGCAGGAAGTAGCCGCGCTTGCCGCGAGTGCACACCAGCAGCAGCTTGTCCTCCAGACCGAGGCCTTCGATGGGGCCGTTTACCTGAGCCAGGTTGACCCACATCGCGCCGGGGATCTTCGCCTCGGGCTGCACATCGATCACCTTGTAGCCCCTGGCCGCGCCGGCGGCATACTCTGCGGGGGTGAAGCTCTCCAGCGCGCCGGCGAGCTTGTTCTCCAGAATATAGCACGCCTGAACGAAGGGATGGATGGCCGTGGAGAACGGCGGCGCGTAGGCGAAATCGAGGGTATCGAAGTCCTCCACCTTCGCGTTCATGGCGATGCCGGTGACGGCGATATCCACCATCTTGTCCACCGCGCCCGCGCCCAGCACCTGAATGCCCAGCAGGCGATGGCTCTCGCGATCGGCGATCAGCTTGGTCACAAAGGTGGACACGCCGGGATAGTAGTGGGCCTTGTCGTCGGTGACGCACAGCGCGGTGACGGGATCGAAGCCCGCGTCCTTCGCCTGCGCCTCGGTCAGGCCCGTGCGGCCGGCGTTCAGATCGTCGGCCAGGCGCACCACGCCGGTGCCCAGACAGCCGCGATAGGGCGTGTCCGTGCCGGTGAGATTCCGGGCCAGGCAGCGGCCGGTGATGTTGGCGGTGGAGCCCATGGCGGACCACTGGGGCTTGCCGGTAACGCGGTTGAACACCTGCGCGCAGTCGCCCACGGCGTACACGTTGGGCAGATTGGTGCGCTGATGATCGTCCACGACGATGGTTCCCTTGAACATCTCGATGCCGGAATCCGCCAGGAAGCCCGTGGCCGGACGCACGCCGATGGCCAGCACCACCGCGTCGCCCTGCACCGGACCGACGCTGGTGCGAATGCCGGTGGCGCGGGTCGTGCCGGTGACCTCCTCCAGCGCGGCGCCGGTCATCACGCGCAGACCCTTGGCCTGCAGCCTGCGGCGGATGTAGTCGGCCATCTCGGGGTCGAACAGGTTGGGCATGACCTGATCCGCCATGTCGGCCACCGTGACCTTCAGGCCCTGAGCCATCAGGTTTTCGGCGATCTCCAGGCCGATGAAGCCGCCGCCCACCACCACTGCGCTGCGGCAGTGATTGTCCTGCACATAGGCGCGCAGGCCGATGGCGTCGTCGGGCGTGCGCATGGTGAACACGCCGGGAAGGGCGGTGCCGGGCACGTTGGGCACGAAGGGCTCCGCGCCGGTGGCGATGATGAGGTTGTCGTATTCGACGGCGGATTCCTCGCCGGTGACTGCATTTCGGAAGGCGACCTTCTTCGCTTTGGCGTCGACGGAAACGGCCTCCATGCCGGTTTGGACGCGCACGCCAGTGAGCGCGGTAAACTTCTCAGGCGTGTTGACGATCAGCTGTTCCCGGGATTCGATCGCACCGCCCACGTAGTAGGGCAGTCCGCAGCCTGCGTAAGAGATGTCCGTGGACCGGGTGTAAACGGTCACCTGCGCCGACCTTTCCTGTCGCTTGAGCTTTGCGGCGGCCTTCGTGCCCGCCGCAACGCCTCCAATGATGATGGTATTCATGATCGTTGCTCCTTCTCTGCCCCATCCGGGGCAAGCATATCCCATGTATATATTAACATCAGCTTATAGCAGAATCAACCCTGTATACAACTGGGAATATATGGTTCAGTCGGCGCGCTACTTGGCCGACCACAGGCCCAGCGCGGGGTTGGGGATGAAGTAGCAGTCCCCGTTCTGACCGGGCTTCAGCTTCGCGGGATCATAGCGGCGCGCGGCCTCGTCGAAGGGGAGATAGTCGTAGCAGACGGAGCGCACCTCCGCTTCGGTCAGGTGCTTGGTGCAGTAGGTGATCCGGAAGCGGCCGTCGCTGGAGCCGTGGATGAGATGGGCGGCGGCGGACAGGTTCTCGCGCAGATCCTGCCGCTCCTTCACCAGCCGCAGCACGTTTTCCCGGCCGCAGTAGCCGTAGCGGCGGATCAGCGCGTCGATGCGCGGATCCTCGCCGAAGCGCTCCACGCCCGGCGCGAGCACGATCAGATTGCCGCCGTCCGCCATGGCCATCCGCGTGCGGTAGACCGCCTTGTTGCCCAGCCAGGTGGAGCGGAACTCCTGTCCGTCCAGCCAGACCACCGCCGTCTGCAGCGGCTCGGGCACGTGGATGACGTTCACCTGCTGGGAAAGCGCCACGGCCTCCTCAAACCGCGCCCGCTCCCGGCCGATGAACAGTCCGTGGGTGCGCACCTCGCCCTCCGGGGCGGTGGTCACGGTCAGGATGTAGCTCAGGGGGATGGACGCGAGGAAATGCTCCTCGGCGTAGTCGAACATGTCGCGCACGGGGGTGTGATCCCGGCCCATGATCCGCTCCAGACCGTAGAACGCGCCCAGCATGTGGCTGGAATTGATCATGTTCGCGCCGCCGCAGCCCACGAACAGGTTTTTGTTGCGGTTCGCCATGCCCACCACCTCGTGGGGCACCACCTGTCCGATGGAGAGAATCAGATCGTAGCCGGGATCCAGCAGGCGGCGGTTGAGCTCCACGTCCACGGGGTCGCGCATCAGTCCCTCGGAGAGCCGCTCGATCACCTCGCCGGGCACCTGACCCAGGCGAACCACATCGGCGCGCCAGTTGTGGACGATCATGCGCTCGAAGGGCACGTTGCCGAACATCTCCCGCCACTCCCCTTCGGTCACGGGCACGTGGGTGCCCAGCGCGGGCATGACGTCGACCTCGCAAGTCGGCGACAGCATTTCATACAGATGCTGCACGATCCGGCCCGCGCCGGAGTGCAGTCGCGTGTGATCCGGGGGCAGCAGCAGCACCCGGCGAAGGGGCGGACAGGCGGACAGGCTGTCCGCCAGCGCCGCGCGGATCTCGCCGTCGCTCAGCCCCGCGTCCGAATGTGCGATGATGGATTTCGATTTCAGCATAGAATCCTCCTTGATCTTTTGTGTCGGAACGTCAAAATCCGCCCGGGGAAACGCCCCGGGCGGTAAATGATCTTACAGCGCCTTCAGGATGGCTTCGGCGTACTCCGCGCCGGTGGACGCGCCGACGTCCACGGTCAGCGCGCAGCCCTCCAGCGCCCTTTCCAGGCGCGCGGCGGCGTCGGCGCGGCAGATGTGGCGCAGCAGCATGGCGGCGGCCTTCAGGATGCTGGCGGGATTGGCGTAGGCGCCCAACCCCTGCTCGATCAGCCGGGGCGCGGAGCCGTGGATGGCCTCGAACATGGCGAAGCGGTCGCCGATGTTGGCGCTGCCGGCGGTGCCGACGCCGCCCTGGATCTGGGCGGCCTCGTCGGTGATGATGTCGCCGTAGAGATTGGGCAGCAGCACCACCTGGAACTGGTCGCGGATGGCCTCGTTGACCAGATTGGCGGTCATGATGTCGATGTACCAGTCGTCCACGGCGATGTCGGGATAGTCCCGGGCGACCTCGTGGGCGATGGCGGTGAACTTGCCGTCGGTCTTCTTCATGATGTTGGCCTTGGTGACGATGGAGACGCGGGTCTTGCCGTTGTTCTTCGCGTATTCAAAGGCGGCGCGGGCGATGCGGCGGGTACCGGCGTCGGTGGTGACCTTGAAATCGACGGCCATGCCGGGAAGCTCCACGCCCCGGCTGCCCAGCACGTACTCGCCCTCGGTGTTCTCCCGGAAGAACATCCAGTCGATGTTCTTCTCCGGAATCGATACCGGGCGGCAGTTGGCGTACAGATCCAGCTCCCGGCGCAGGGTGACGTTGGCGCTCTCCATCCTGCCGCCCATGGGCGTGGTGGTGGGGCCCTTCAGCAGCACGTCGCAGGTTTTGATCTGCGCCAGCACGTCCGCAGGCACGGATTGACCCAGCGCCATGCGGTTTTCAAGGGTCAGACCCTCGATGCGCTTCAAAACCACGCTGCCCTGCGCGAGCTCGTCCGCCAGCAGCGTTTCCAGCACCTTCACGGCGTGCGCCATGATGATCGGGCCGATGCCGTCGCCGTCGATGACGCCCACGGTCACGACGGGCTTGCTGGAAAAATCGATCTTGTCGGCGCGCAGGTTGGCGATGCGCGCCAGCTGCTCCTCAAGCAGCGTCCGAAAGGCCTCGCAGGCCTGATGGATTTCGTTCATCACTGTCCGCCCTCCCTGGTATAATTGAGCAGTCCTCCGGCCAGCAGGATGCCCCTCTGGCGCTCGGACAGGTCGCAGACCGCGCGGAAGGTGAAGCCCGCGCCGTCGGACACGCTGAGACGGCCCTGTTTCATGCCGTTTTCCACGTCAGAGAGGGTCAGCCGCGCACCCTGCTCCAGGCGATCGTAGTCGGCGGGGTCTTCGAAGGTCAGCGGCAGGATGCCCGCGTTGATCAGGTTCGCCGCGTGGATGCGGGCGAAGCTCTTGGCGATGACGCAGCGCACGCCCAGATACATGGGCACCAGCGCGGCATGCTCGCGGGAGGAGCCCTGGCCGTAGTTGCTTCCGCCGACGATCACGCCGTCACCGGCGGCCTTCGCGCGCTCGGGGAAGGTCGGGTCGCACACCTCGAAGCAGAATTTGCTCAGATAGGGAATGTTGGAGCGGTAGGGCAGGATCTTCGCACCGGCGGGCATGATGTGGTCGGTGGTGATGTTGTCGCCCACCTTCAGCACCAGCTCGGCGGTCAGCGTATCCGCGAAGGGCTTGCTCCTGGGGAACTCCTTGATGTTGGGGCCGCGGAGCACCTGCGCGTCCGCCGCCTGATCCGCCGGGAGGGGCGGCAGCACTGCGGAATCGTTCACCTTGAACTGCTCCGGCATGACCACGTTCAGCGGCTCGGCGAAGGAGGTGGGATCGGTGATGAAGCCGGTGAGCGCGGAGGCCACGGCGGTCTCCGGCGAGACCAGATAGACCTGACCGTCCTTGGTGCCGCTGCGGCCCAGGAAGTTGCGATTGAAGGTGCGCAGGCTGACGCCGGCGGAGTTGGGCGAGAAGCCCATGCCGATGCAGGGGCCGCAGGCGCACTCCAGCACGCGCGCGCCGCTGGCCAGGATGTCGGTCAGCGCGCCGCAGTCGGCCAGCATGGTCAGCACCTGCCGGGAGCCGGGCGATACGGACAGGCTCACCGAGGGATGGATCGTCTTGCCCCTGAGCATGGCGGCCACCTTCAGCATGTCGTACAACGACGAGTTCGTGCAGGAGCCGATGCACACCTGATCCACCTTCACGTCCTTCAGCGACGCGACCTCCACCACGTTGTCCGGGCTGTGGGGGCAGGCGATCAGGGGCTTCAGCGCGCTCAGATCGATGTCGATCACCCGGTCGTAGACCGCGTCGGGATCGCTGGCGAGGGGGACGTAATCCTCTTCACGGCCCTGCGCCTTCAGGAATGCGCGGGTGATCCCGTCGGAGGGGAAGATGGACGTGGTCGCGCCCAGCTCGGTGCCCATGTTGGTGATGGTGCCGCGCTCGGGCACGGACAGGGTCGATACGCCCTCGCCGCCCCACTCGATGATCGCGCCCACGCCGCCCTTCACGGACAGGATCCTGAGCAGCTCCAGGCTCACGTCCTTGGCGGTGACGTAGGGGGACAGCTTTCCGGTCAGATTGACCTTGAACATCCTCGGCATGGTGATGTAGTACGCGCCGCCGCCCATGGCCACGGCCACGTCCAGTCCGCCCGCGCCGAAGGCCAGCATGCCCAGTCCGCCGCCGGTGGGGGTATGGCTGTCGGAGCCGATGAGCGTCTTGCCGGGCTTGCCGAAGCGCTCCAGATGCACCTGATGGCAGATGCCGTTGCCGGGGCGCGAGAACTGCACGCCGTACTTGGCGGCCACGGTCTGAAGATAGCGATGGTCGTCGCCGTTTTCGAAGCCGCACTGCAGCGTGTTGTGGTCCACATAGGCCACGCTCAGTTCCGTGCGCACCCGGGGGATGCCCATGGTTTCGAATTCCAGATAGGCCATGGTGCCGGTGGCGTCCTGGGTCAGGGTCTGATCGATCCTCAGCGCGATTTCGCTGCCGGGGGTCATGTCCCCGGAGACCAGGTGCGCCGCGATGATTTTCTGCGCGATTGTCTTACCCATTGTCCTTCATTCCCTTCATCATGTGGGCCTTGGCGTTTGAGATGTGCCGGGAGGTCAGCTCCTCGGCCAGACGGGCGTCGCCGGAGGCGATGGCCTGATAGATGGCGTAGTGCTCCTTCTTGGTGTTGGTGGTGCGGCTCCAGTCCTCCAGCGAGCGCTTGCGGTAGCGGCGGGTCTTGCGGTGCAGCGGCACCAGCGTGTCGATCAGCACGGCGCGCCGGCTCAGACGGCAGATCGCGTCGTGGAACCGGTCGTCCACCTGCCGCAGATGCTCCGCGTCCTCGCGGGAGAAGTAGAAGTCCTGCAGATCCACGATGTCGGTCAGCTCCTTGAGCCCCTCCGGCGTCAGGTTGCGGGTGGCGTAGTAGGCGGCCACGCCCTCCACGCGCTCGCGGATGGTCATGATGTCCAAAAGATCGGTCTCCGTGATGCCCAGCACCTTCGAGCCCTTGCCGGCGCTCTCGATCAGGCGCTCCTGCTCCAGGCGGCGCAGCGCTTCGCGGATGGGCGTTCGGCTGACGCCCAGCTCCTCCACCAGCTTCAGCTCCGTCAAAATCTCGCCCCGGGGATACACGCCCTGGATGATGTCGTTCTCCAGCCGCTCAAAAACCTGATCCGCCAGGGAAGTGGTCTTGAATTGATTCATATTTCCGTCTCCTCATTCGGGTTTCTGATTCGGGGGATGGCGCGCCGTCACAGCCTGTGATAGCGCCCGGGGGCCAGCTGTTCGATCTTCTCCTCCAGCTCGCGGTCGGACAGCACGGTCTGGCGGCCGTCCTCGTACTGGGCGTCAACCCATTCCTTCATGGCGATCACCAGCGGGGACTTCTTGTCCAGACGGTCGTCGCCCTCCAGACGGTAGGCCTGATTGATCCAGTAGGCGATGCCGGCCAGGCCGGAGGTCTTGCTGATCTGCACCGTCGGCGGGCGGTTGAGGATCTTGCGGGTGTCGAAGATGGTGTAGATCTCCTCGTCCTTCATCAGGCCGTCGGCGTGCACGCCGGCGCGGGTGACGTTGAAGGCGGAGCCCACGAAGGGGGTCATGGGCGGAATCGAATAGCCGATGTCCCGCTGGAAGTAGTCCGCGATCTCGGTGATGACCGTGGGATCCATGCCGTCCAGCGAACCGCGCAGCGACGCGTACTCGAACACCATGGCCTCCAGCGGCACGTTGCCGGTGCGCTCGCCGATGCCCAGCAGCGAGCAGTTCACCGCGCACGCGCCGTACAGCCAGGCGGTGGAGGCGTTGGCCACGCCCTTGTAGAAGTCGTTGTGGCCGTGCCACTCCAGGAATTCGCTGGGCACGTCGGAGTAGTGCTGAAGGCCGTAGACGATGCCTGCCACGCTGCGGGGCATGGCGGCCTCGGTGTAGGGCACGCCGTAGCCCATGGTGTCGCAGGCGCGGATCTTCACGGGAATGCCCGCCTCGCGGGAGAGCGCCTGAAGCTCGTTGACGAAGGGCACTACGAAGCCGTAGAAGTCGGCGCGGGTGATGTCCTCCAGATGGCAGCGGGGCACCACGCCCGCGTCGAAGGCGTCCTTCACCACGCCCAGATAGTAGTCCATGCACTGACGGCGGTTCATCTTCATCTTTTTGAAGATGTGGTAGTCCGAGCAGGAGACGAGGATGCCCGTCTCCTGAATGCCCAGATCCTTCACCAGCCTGAAGTCCTCCTTGCTGGCGCGGATCCAGCTGGTGATCTCCGGGAATCTCAGGTTGAGGCTCATGCACTTTTCCAGCGCCTCGCGATCCTTTTTGCTGTAAATAAAGAACTCCGTCTGGCGGATGATGCCGTAGGGGCCGCCCAGGCGGCTCAGCAGCTGATAGATCTTCACGATCTGATCCACCGTATAGGGCTCCACCGACTGCTGGCCGTCCCGCAGCGACGTGTCGGTGATCCAGATCTCCTCGGGCATGGACATCGGCACGCGCCGGTGGTTGAACGCCACCTTTGGCACCGTGCCGTAGGAATAAACATCCCGCTGCAGATTCGGTTCCGCCACATCCTGAAGGGAGTATTTGTAGGACTTCTGCTCCAACAGGTTGGTTTTGCTGGAAATCTCTAACATGGGAAGTCTCCTTTCTGGGAAATGTCTTTTTGTTCGAATGTATACAATTATACGCTCGTACAAGGATTTGTCAATACGCAAAGACAAAATCGGCGCAAAAAATCCCGCCGGACAGCCGGCGGGAGCGCGGGCGGGGATGCCGATCGCTATGGGCGGCGTACATCCCTCCGCTGATCCTGTTGCTGACCGTCCGGTGGATTCGCAAGCCGTTGCAGCCGCAATCGCAGGAAACGGCTCTCTCGTTCTGCGTCTGCTTCACAAGCTGGCGTCCGGCTTCCCATTCGCATTCCGACATGCCGCATTGAGGCATAGAAATGCCCGCCGCACTGTATTGCGGTGGGCATGAGTATCTTTTCTGCTGCACATGATCGAATGAAGCATTCAGCTTATAGGCGCCAAACATATCCTTGTATTGTTTGCAAGGGTTTCCTGAATATCTAAGCCAGCCGTTTCATTCCCGGTGTTTATCTTAATCATCTATCATAACATTCTGACACAATACAGATAAAACATACTTTATCATTCATGAGGGGAATCCCGTAGTAATTGAATCCGATTGTTTTATTCTCTGTGCAAGCATTCAGAAAGCTGCTAATGGTTTCGCCATTGACTTTGATATGCGCCAGCTCGTCGGATTCGTTCAGGAAGGTGCGAACCACGCGCTTCAGCGCACGAATGCAGAAAATGGGACTGTCACCATCCGGAGACAGTCCCGTAATTTGAGTGATCAGACATCCACTGAAACGATCCTGTACATGCCTTCACCCGCATAGAGCGCCGTCAGCGCATAGCGTCCGGTTACCATCGGAGCCGCGCTCTCCGCTGCGTCGCCGTCCTCAGAAACCGTCGGCGCAAGAACGAGGGCGCTGTCGAGCAGCTCGCTTTCCTCCCCGTTTTTCCGTGCGATGGCATACAGATCATCGAATGTCCCGGCATTCTCCGCCGTCACCAGCCGACTTGCATCCAGCATGACGCACAGGCTGTCTATCAGGTCGGAGACCTTCAGATTCAGCGCATCGCAGCGCAGCCAGACGGAGATTTCAAAGCCCTGTTCGCCGTCTTCCTGCACCACAGGCGCGATGCGCACCTCCAGACTGAAGCGTTCATACTCCGCTTCGGTCAGCGCTGCTTCCTCCATCGCGCTCCAGTCGCCTTGCAGGATTTCTTCGGTGATTTCCCCGCCGGAGAGGATCAGCGCCATCAGCTTCGCCATATTGCCGCCGGTCAGCTCTGCGAGGTTCATGCGCGCAGCCGCGCTGCCGTTTTCGAAGATCAGATCGCCGATCTCATTTTCCTGCAGCACCTGCTGAAGCTTGACCAACTGCGCGGCATTCAGGATCAGGCTGCGCTGTGCAGGTTCGTCGTCCTCCTGGGCCGCACAGATCAACAGAATGTTCTCCTCCGCCTCGCCGCTGACCCGCACGGGGATCTGTTCGTAGTCGACCGGATTGTACGCCGCATCGAACACCAGAGAAGCCATGCCGTTCAGATACGCCTGCAGCGCCTCATCGCTGATGGGCGCGAACGACGGCGCAGGCGTGGCCGTTGCCGCGGGAGCCGTCTCTTTGATCGTGAAGTTCACGCTGCGGCTGCCGCTGAAGTTGCCCTTGCCGGTGATGGTGATGGTCGCACGGCCCGGCTTGACATTGTTGGAATAGCTCAGCACATAATCCGTTCCCGGCACAAGCACTGCATCGCCAAAGCGCAGCGTCGGCTGGGGTCGGATTTCCCGCCCAGTGTACGTCTGCATGCTGACCGCGGAGATGCTGACGGAGCCATCCGCGATGCTGCGCGGCTCAATGGTCAGCGTACTCGGCAGCAGATTCAGCTTGTAGTTGCGGTTGTTGCCCTCCGCCACGCTGTAGGCATACTGGCCGACGTCCTCGCCCTCCCTGCGGGAGATGCTGTAATCGAGCGAATCGCCATCCAGCACGTTCGTGACGGAGAGCTTCAACGCCGGATCGGCATCGCCGTAGGTCTTGGACGCATTTTCAACGGTCAGGTTTGCGATCCTCTGTTCCACGATGATTTCGATGGCCTGCACCAGCATCTCCTGCGTCCAGGCGTAGTTGTCGGTATCATCGGGCGTCAGCGCCACATGATAGGTATTCAGACCAGCGGGCGGCACGATGCTGCCGTCCTCCCAGGCAAAGCTGCCGACGTCGTCGCCGCCGGTCAGCGCGCTCTCGGAAAGAGCCTGACCGTAGACGATCCGGGATGCGGCCGGGAGCCTGAATGCCGGAGCCTTCGCCTTTGCGATGTCCACGCTGCCGGTCAGCGAGGCGCCTTCCAGCACATAGTTGCCGCTCTGCGCGCCCTCCAGCGCCAGCGCAATCGCAACGGTCTTGCCGCTTCCGGCGCTCGCATCCGCCATCGTGCCGCTGGCCTTCACGGCCACGTCATCGCCCGCAAAGGGTTCGCAGTTGTCCCAGTCTGCGCTGCATTCGACGCTCACCGTGCCGTCGTATTCGCGGCTCAGCGGGCTTGCGGTGGCGCGCAGCGTGTAGGGCTCGATCACAGGATGCACCTCGCCGTCGAGGCTGCTTGCGAAGTTGCCCTTGAACGCGATGTGCGCGGTATACGTGCCCGCATCGCGCAGCGTCGCGCCGCCATCCACGGTGATGGTATAGTCATCCTTCGTCAGGACGCGTTCGCCGACCCTGACTTCGAAGTCGTAGGGATCATACGCCGCGCCCCTGTAGGTCTTGCGGCTGTCGAAATCGAAGCTGCTGACCTCGCAGGGCTGCACCGTCAGGGTGACGGTGTCGGGGCTCAGCTCACAATAGTCCGCCGGATCACCCTTCAGCGTCAGCTTCAGGCTGTACGTGCCCGCATCCGTGATGGGGAACGGCTTGCCGTCGGCCCGCGTCAGCGTCACGCTTTCTCTTTCGATCATCGCGCTCAGACCTGTGGATTTTTCCGCGAAGGTCACATGATTCAGCACGTCCTCCGCGCTCAGGGAGAAGCCGGTCGGATCGTAGGTTGCCGTCCAGTCCAGACTGGGCACCAGCACGGCCGCAGCGAGGGTCTCCACGTCAAAGCTCGTCCATTCCGATCTGAACGCGCTGTCCGTGGCCTTCTTCTGCACCCAGAGCCTGTAGATCGTGCTCGATTCAAGCCCCTCGAACCGGACGCTGCCGTTGTCCGCATCCTCAACCATGGAGCCGACGCTCTCGTCGGTCACAGCGCCGTCCATCGCGACCAGCTTCATTTCATAGTCCGCCAGCGACACGCCCTTCACGGTAATGGCGAAGGCGGCGCGGTCGAATGCCAGATCTTGCACCGCAGGCCGCGCGGGGATGGTGAAGGTCATAGAATCGCTGCTGGGATTGCCGGTGCATTCCCAGAACGCATCCAATTCATGCGCACGGCCACCCGGCCAGCCTGAGCTGAGAGCGGTAATCGGAATCGTATATACGTTGTTTTCGCCCTTGCTGATGGACGCATACCCATCCTTGGACTGCGCGCGCAGATGATAGTCTGCAAGCACCTCGTTGTCCGGCTTCACGGCGACCAGGGTCTCGTTCTCGTAGTCGATCTTCACCTCCGGCGCGGGCGCATAGTGGGTGCGCACAAAGCAATCAAGCCGTAAATCACCCAATGCTTCGTTCTTCAGGCTGACACTGAGATACCAGGGGAAATCTTCCGAGAAGGCTCCCTGATCAATCGTCAGCGAAGAATCATTGATATTCTGACCAGTCGCCAAACTTTCCCATTTGAACCACACGTCTGCGTCCTTCAGGTAGCTCTGCGAGACGTTTGCCACCTCGGCGGTGAGCTTGTCGCCGAGATAGGCGATGTAATAGCCGCTTGCATCCTTTTCCAGCTCCGTGCCGTCCTCGCGACGGACGATGAGCTCCGGCGCGGGAATGACCTCGGTCTCCGCATAGCCCATATTTGAAGTACTGTAATACAATCGTACTTTCAGCCGACGGTTCTCATAGCCGCTGTCCGGCCTGATCGTGAAGCTGTTGCTTTTCGTGCTATCAACAACAGTTCCATCCGCGCCCAGATAATATTGCCACGCCCATTCCACATTTTGGTCAGGCACGTTGAACTTCGGCGTTGCGGTGACGGTATCGCCCACCAGCGGCGCGTAGGTGCTCAGCTCGATTTCACCGGGCGTGATGCGCACGCCGGTGTCGAACCAGTCGGAAGCAAAGGTCGTCCACACGCCGTTCACGACGCTGTACTGCCGCGCATAGATGCTGTAGGTCTGGCCACCGGCCAAACCACCGAAAATGGAGGGAACCCATTTGCCCGAGCCGTCCCTGCTGCAGGAAACATCTCCATAAGAGTTCACGAGCTTCACAGCCGCGTACTTCACGCTGTCGCTGTCCTCTGTCGTGATGGTGATTTTCTGCCACCTTCCGAACTCGGCATCGAATATATTCGGGTTATCATAGCTGACGCTGCCGTAGGACGCAGACCCCGCAAAGCGCGCGGGAATCGTCACCGATATGGTCACGGATGATCCGTTGCTCTCCAGCGTGACGTCCAGTGCAGCCGCTTCATTTTTCGGAAGACCGGAATCGCTCAGGGGATAGCTTCGGTTATAAGTATCGTCCAGCGTGTAATCCTTTGTGCCAACGTACGCCTGAAGCTTTTTTTCACATATATCCTTCCGGAAAAAGGCGAGCGCTTCATTCTCGTAATCCAGCCAAAAATTCACCGGACACTCGATGCCGCTCAGCTCGCGGGTGATGCTGTCGCTGCCGTCCGTCGCCGTGATGGACAGGCTGCTGACGTTCGCAGGGATGGTGTACAGGCCGCCATCCAGCGCGGGCGGGTCAACAGCCACGCCGTCGATCGTCCATTTCAGCTCGGCAGCGCTCAGATTCGTTTCGATTTTGAGAACCTCGCCCCAGAACAGCGCGTTGCCGCCGCTGAACCTGTGCTGGCTGCTGACGTTCAGATACAGCCACTTGCTCGCCTCGACGGCGCCGACCTCAACCCACGGGGAGGGCAGCTTTTCATCCGCATCGCTGCCGGGGGTGCGCGCGTACACGGTCACATCCTCACCGGGCTCCACCTTGCAGCTGACCGTCTCCGCGGCGGCGTAGATCCTCTCGCCCACCCGGATTGCATCGTACTTGGAGGGATTCGCGCAGCGGACGGTCACATCGCGCGAACCGTCGGCATTGGCGGCGTCTGCGACCGTGACGGTGAAGTCCGCCGGATCGACGCTCGCCCCGGCGCGGATGAGGTTCAGGCTCGTGGGGCCCGCCAGCTGCTTGCCTTCGCTATAAACGTACAGACGTACATCAATGTCATCCCCGCAGTCGGACAGCGGCACAGTCCATGAGCTGCCGTCGGACGATCCGGCGATGGTGAGATTTCCCGACTCCACAGCAGCGCTGTCAATCGTCACGCCGTCGCGCGGGGTGATGACGAGGCTATCGCCTTCGTAGTCGACGGTCACGTCATACGCGACGCCGGAGAAGGTCTCCGACGCGGAGAGCTCCACATTGACTGGATCGACATCGGATTTCTTGATATTATTTACCTTCAGTTCGACTGTGCTGCTCGCACCCGGCTCCAGCTGCGGAAGCACCGCCTCGGTTCCGGTGGCAAATTGTTCTCCGTCATGATACCACGTGTAATCCGCGGTGTACCCCTTGGGCGCTTCAAACCCGGCGTACACCGTAGAACCCGCCAAAAGCCCGTCGGGCGCTTCAATGGAGCAGCTGAGGCAGGCGAAGTTGTATAAGCTGTTCGGGAAGTTACTTTCCAGCGTAAGGCCGCTACTAATCTCCTGGAAAGGCGGCAAACCGTCAATCCACACCCAGTGCAGACCATCCGTGCTCGCTTCGGGGTGCTGGTTCGCATACCATGCATTCAGCGCTGTGCGGGCGTTTGCGCCGTGGAGGAACTGCCAGGAGGTGTCCGGCGTGGAGCTGCAATCCTCGCCATCGATGGTCACTCGGACGTGGATGACGCCGTTACCCTCGTTATTCACATTCTCGCAGTCAATCCCGCTCTTGTAGATGACGCCGGAGTTGTCCAGACCTCCGTTGACCGTCAGGCTGCTTTCCGAAATGGTGCCTGAGTTGTCCAAATTACCAGCGACCTCCAGCGTGCAGTTGGATACGACGCCGCAGTTGGTCTGATTATTACAGGACAGATTTGCGCCGCTGATGGACGCGCCGCTCTCCACCGTCACATCATCGAAATGCTTATTCTCAAGACTGAGGGGAAAGTCTGTAGTTTTCTGGTCATAGCTGCCGGTGAAGGTCAGAGCGTCCCCGCCCATCTCCCATTCGTCGTTCGCGGACATGGCATAGCCTTCGGACGTGACCGGGTCTCCTTCACTCAGCGTCAGCCGGACGGAGAAACTGTTGGTCGTGTCCGTCATGTCGTCCATGGTGAGGGTGTAGGTTGCGTCGGTTGCGCCGGAGATGGGACTGCCGTTCAGCAGCCACTGCTGCTCCTTCACCGTCACGCCCTCCGGCGCGGTGTAGCTCAGCACGCCGTGGGTGTTGGTGATGGTGACTTCGTCCGCAGCCGTATAGAGCGCGATCCCCAAATCAGGCAGCACCAGGCGAACCTGTACCCTCGGCAGGGTCAGGTCTTCGGCGCAGCGCGCGCCCTCCGGCAGCCGCGCCTCAAACGTGAAGCACGCCTGCTCGTAATTCTCGCATTCGCCGTCGTAGGCCGTTCCGCCCAGCCCGTCGGAGATGCAGACCCACGTCACGGGCAGCTCCGCCTGCGCGCCGTCGCCGTACACGGCGGTCAGCGTCTCCGGCAGATCCAGCTCGTCCTCGTAGAGGCCGTACATCGCCTCCATCGCCTCCGGCGCGCCCGTGAGCTCCACGATCACCGGCGCGGGCGCGGGCGTGGTCTCCGCCGCCGCAGGCGTGGTCTCTGCCGCCGCAGGCGTGGTCTCCGCCGCCGCGAGCGTGGTCTCTGCCGCCGCAGGCGTGGTCTCCGCCGCCGCGGGCGTGGTTTCTGCCGCCGCAGGCGTGGTCTCTGCCGCCGCGAGCGTGGTCGCCGCCGCCGCGGGCGTGGTCTCCGCCGCGCCGTCCTCTGACAGGCCGATGGACGGCATCGCCATCATCAGTATGCAGAGCGTCAGGCACAGGCTCAGGCATCGCTTCATCCTCTTATACATTTTGAAGAACCTCCTTGACACATTCCGGGAATATTTTATAGTCCAATTTTTCTGATGCCGTTTTCTTCAAGACTTTAAGGAATTGTCCTGACAGGACACAGATCACATGGCTGATTTGCAGTTTTCCTCTTCAACAACCAGCGGAAGACCGGCTTCAGCAATCTCAACCATTTTCTGAATGATCTGCTCCGCATAGGGCCGGAGATCCATCTTCAGAACGGTGTCCGTAATCCGCGATTGCTCTTCCTTTGGAACGCAATACAGCGTCAGACTGCTCTGAAGGAATCGCCTGAGCTTGTCCTCAATCGTGAAATACATATCGCAGGGCTTGGCCATGTATGCCCGCATGATTCCGGCGGTCGCAATGTCCATCTCGTAAAAATCCTTCCGCTTCGCCTCCGGCATGTACCCGGAAAAGATCCTCTGCAGCCGCTCGGCCATGCTGTCATAGATGTACTCCGAGGTGGTGGGCAGCGAGTACGCCGTCACATACAGCTCCCTCAGCGGCTTCGATTGCTCCGCGATGCAGAGCTGCAGGGCGATCTCTATGGAGTAAAGAAGCAGCGGATCCTCCGATCCTCCCTCAATCTTGCCCGCGCTTTCAAACTGCCTGCTGAACATGGACTTCACCAGAATCAGCAGCAGCGCCTCTTTGCTTTCAAACGCTGCGAAGAACGACGAGGGAGCCATCCCCGCGCCCTTTGCAATGGAAGCCGTGGTCGTCTTTTCGTAGCCGTTCTTCAGAAACAGCTGGATTGCCACGCGCAGCATTTTGTCTCTGCGTTCGATACCCCTGCGCTGCAATCCCCTTGGCATCGGCATACTTTCCGTCTCTCCCATCGATGAACCATGTATATCGCACAACCGCAATGTTCAATCCATTTTTTGACTATAGTCATATTTTAACATAGAACGATGTTTTTGTATATACCCCGTCCGTTTATTTTCAATACTTAACCGAAAATCTTTCACATGAGTATCGGGAAAACCGGATCCGGAACAGCAAAACGACAGCAACTTCAGAAAAGGGTTGCAGCACAGGAAACGGCATGACGCACGGACAGACAGCCAATCGCAGTCCGTTCCTTCGTCAAGTGTTTATTCCATGCAACCAAAAAAACTGAACCACACGTTTCATGCAGTCCAGTCTTTCTTAGCCGCAGTGTATGTTCTATTTTATATCTTATTCGCATCCAAGCAGGAAGAATATATTCATGGTAGATTCCTATATTGTATGAAAACATTGGGCATACGAATACTATTACAGCGTATATTGTGTCTTTATTCTTCCATTTTCCCAATCATCTAACCAGAGGGAGTAGCCGATTGCATCCCATGCGGTTTCTGCTTGTAGTTTTATGACTTCCAGTGCTCGTGCCTCAACGTCCATTGGATAATGTGTTAGTTCAAGCAAGCAAAATGCACACGCAACTCGTACGTCAGTATCATCAGAATTAAGAAGTTCAGAAAAGGAAGTAATCTTGTCGCCGTAACTCTCGTCGATCTGCCTAGCGATTTTCCGATAGCGGTCTGTACAGTGGTTATATTTCTCAACCGAATTTCGATCTGCATAGTCGACATATTTCTGTTGTTGCACTGCATCCAGCCACATCTCTACGAGTTGCTCATAGGTCATTTCAAATACGCTCCTCCACCAAATTTTTGACAATGTACTTACCAAATTTCTGCTGCACATCAAACGGCTTTCCGGCCAATACATCTCTAACTCTCTTGCCATTTGTCCAAGCAGGCTTTGAAGAATAGTCGTTACCCCATTTATTGTGCACAAGAACACAATCAGAACGAACATAGTAAGTGTGGAAGCCTTTAACCTCAAAATTGTAGACTGCAATCGGTTCAGCAAGCTTTTCGCGCCGGATAGCGCCAACGGAAGCGCACTCACCATTCTGAAGAACGAGTTTGTAGTCAGGCTTCAGATCCTTGGCAGCAACCCAACCAGCGCCATACACTATAGAAGGGATGCTCGGGAGTACAGGTCATGGTTTCGTCATTGACATTGATATGTACCAACTTGTCGGAGGAATGTGCGGACAACACGCTTAAGCGCACGTTCGCCGGTTTCAGGATCTTCTGCCCAGACCAGCTGGTCGGCTTGGATTTCCTCGATGGGTACAAGTCCCTCTTCTGCCGAGACCAGCGTGCCTGACACGAAGCATACGCCCGGACTCAGATGTCTTGAGATATCTCATTATCTTATGTCCCATCCATCTTTTACAGACGGGCGATTATTTGACGCTTACGGCGGAAGAGCCTATTCTACTGTACTTATATGCATCAAGCTCAGTTTGCTAGGTGCCAAACACAAGTGACTATTCTACCGTGCTAATGAGTTATCCCCGTCGCTAGTGCAGCAACGGGGATTTATATCATAATCTCCGCTATTTATATGCCATAGTGAACAATCCACTTCTGATTTTGACGTGCGTCATTCATAAATCGAATAAATTTCCTCAGTCTAACCCTGTCCCAAAGGTATATTTTCTGACGGTTCACAGCCAAGTGATCCAATACTTCATCATTCATGAGGGTAATCCCGTAGTAATTCAAGCCGATTGTTTTATTCTCTGTGCAAGCATTAAGAAAGCTGCTAAAGTATTTCATTTTTTCAGGGGCAAACATTTCTATGTCTAATGCACAAAACTCTACTTTATCCGTTCGTCCAAGATTCCTCCGAACTATTTCATCCGGTATTGTTGTATGCTTTAGTTCTCCTTTGTTAGCCATCACATATTCACACAATTCATCTTCATCTAAATGCATGACATTCTTCGGCTCTACTTGATAGAAATCATGAACTAGCATATATTTAGTCCTTCCCAATCCTATTGTTTGCCATACGATACGAGTAGGTGTTCTTTCCCGTCAAATACAAGATCGACGTATTTCCCATTATAATAATATCGAGTAACACCATATGTATATCCGCCAATATGAGCGGTGCGGATCCCCCGTTTCGCAAGAACAGTGTTTGCATAATTCGTTGCCTTAAGCGTATATTGTGCCGGAGTGCTGGCACCCACCTCATATCCATGTTTGTTGAAATGCTTCGTCAAATTTGCATTTGGCGAACCATTGCTGCCACTTGCCCAATTCCCTTTGCATTCATTATGTACCAGTACACGACAGGTACCAACGTAGTAGGTATGGAAACCTTCTACTTCAAAATTGTAGACTGAAATCGACCCAGCTAGCTTTTCAAGTCGGATGGTCTCAACAACAGCACACATACCATTCTTAAGAACGAGTCTGTAGTCAGGCTTCAGATCTTTGGCAGCAACCCAACCAGCACCATGTACATAGAAAGGATGCTCGGGAGTACAGGTAATGGTTTCGCCATTGACTTTGATATGCACCAACTCGTCAGATTCATTCAGGAATGTGCGGACAACCCGCTTCAGCCCACGCTCACCGATTTTGGGATCTTCCGCCCAGACCAGTGCGCCTGCCATGGTGCGGGAAACAGGACTTGAACCTGCACGAATCGTAATGATCACTAGAACCTGAATCTAGCGCGTCTGCCAATTCCGCCATTCCCGCATATGAAGTTGGTGGGCAGGGGTGGATTCGAACCACCGAAGTCACTGACGGCAGATTTACAGTCTGCTCCCTTTGGCCACTCGGGAACCTACCCACGTTTGATTGCCGCGTCATCGACCAGAATGGAGCTGGCGATGGGACTTGAACCCGCAACCTGCTGATTACAAATCAGCTGCTCTGCCAATTGAGCTACGCCAGCCTATCTACTGATCGACGGCCTACGCCTTTCGGCAGCCCTTGAGGATTTTCATCCGTTTGCGTCGGCAACAATATGTATTATACTCAGATTCCGGGATCTGTCAATAGGTTTTTTCAGGTTTTTTGAAGTTTTTTTAGATTAAACTTCACGATTACATTTCCGTCACAATTCGCCCAACTCTGCCTGCGCCTGGAAAAGGAATCGGGCGCGGCGCATGCGCCGCGCCCGATTGCACAGGCTGTTCTGCTCTGCGGACCGGCGGGAATCCCCCATCAGTTCGCCGCAAAGAGCTTCTGCTGGAATTCGTTGCTGGCGATGCCGTCGGCCGTCATGCCGAAGGCGGTCTGCGCGGCGCGCACGGCGTCCGCGGTCTTGGCGCCATAGTCGCCGTCGGCGGCGCCCTCCGCCAGATAGCCCAGCTCGATCAGGCGCTGCTGCAGCGCCTGAACCTCATCGCCCTTCGCGCCGGCGGCCAGCACGGAATAGACGACCTCGGGCTCGGGCGTGGAATCCACGGGCGCGCCCAGTTCAAACTTGTAGACGTTGGCCACGCCGTTGACATAGGACGTCACCACCATGTACTGCATATCGCCCTGCGCGGCGCTGTAATCGAAGCGCTTGTAGATGAGCATGGGCACGTTGGTGGTCATGGTGAAATCGTCGGAGCCGGAGATCTCCGCGTCGGTCAGGCGGTAGCCGGGCACCACGACGCCGGCGGCGTTCTCCACGCTGACGGAGGGCAGCAGGCGGTTGGGATCGATGGTCTGCGCGCCCATGTAATCGTTGAGCAGCAGCTCGAACTCCACGCCGGTCTGGGTGCCGTCCAGCTGATGGGTGCTGCCGTAGGTCTCCTGATAATACGCGTTGGACAGATAGCGGGTGATGCGCAGGGAGAAGTTCATGGTCTCATAGGACAGCGCATCGTTTTCCTTGCGCAGGCTGCCGTCGGCATGCACCTGCACGGTGATGTCCTGGGTCTCGCCGAAGGGCACGGTGGTCACGCGCACCTCGGGCTCGGGCGTGGACGTGGGCGCGGCGGTGGGCTCCGCCGTCGGCTCCGCGGTGGGCAGCTGCACGACGACCTCGGGGGTGGGCGTGGGCTCCTCCGCCTCGGGCGTGGCGGTGGCTTCGGGCTCCGCGCTCACCGTGGGGGTGGGCTGCGCCATGACCGGCGCGGCGGCGGGCGCGGTCAGCCGTCCCAGCGCAAAGCCGGCAGCCAGGCCGATCACCAGGCACAGGATCACTGCCACGCGCAGGTTCCTGCGGTATTTCGCCCGCAGTCTGCGCTCGCGGGCCTTGCTGGATTTGTTCGTTCTATCCATATTTGCCTCCTTGTGGAAGATCATTTTTTCCTATTATACATGGGCTTTGTTATTTCCGTCAAGGCGAAACCGTAGAATTTTGCGGAATTGGCGACAAACTTGCCGCAATCTATGGAAAAACACAAAATGATGTGGAACATTCTTCTTGTATTCCCACCTTCTGTTGTGTTATCATTAAGAACACAAGAAATTGCGGAAGAGAGAGGGGGCGGCGCAGCATGTACAGGGCGTTTCTGGTCTATGCCAGCGCCGCCGAGCGCGAGCGCATCCGCACCGACCCCGTCTGGCGGTCGAGCGGGTTCTCCCTGGTGGGCGAGGCCGCCGACGGCGAGACTGCGCTGCCCATGATCCGCGACCTGCGGCCCGGTCTGCTGATCGCCGGCGCGCAGCTGCCCTTCATGAACGGCTTCGAGCTGGCCCGCGCCGTACGCAGCCTGTTTCCGTGGACGCAGGTGGTGCTGCTGGGCGCGGACGACAACCTGTCCCGGCGGCGGACGCTGCCGGACGCGCGCATTGTGGAATACCTGCTGGAGCCGGTGCGCGGGCCGGAGCTGGGCGAGGCGCTGGCCCGCGCCGCCGACCGGATGGATCGCATCAGCCGGTCGCTGCGGGAGAGCGTGCGGCGCGCCGACCGGAACGTCCCCCACGAGCGCCGCACGCGCGAGCAGGAGATCTCCCAATGGCTGGAGACCGGCGTCATGCCCCCGACGGAGCCCTGGACGTCCCACGCCCTCTACAGCCGCATCCTGACCATCAGCAGCCCGTCCGGACAGGCCGAGGCGATGGCCCGCGGCGTTCTGCGGCTGCTGGAGGAATGGTATCCCGACAGCCTGCGCGCGCTGGAGCTGGAAGGAGGGCCGATGCTGGCCGCCTTCGGCAACGATCTGGCGCAGCTGGAGGATCTCGCCTACCGCGTGGCCTATACCGCGCTGTGCGCGGTGGAGCGGTTCGCCGGCGAGCAGGTGCGCATTCAGATCGGCCAGACCGTCACCAATCCCGAGGAGCTGCGCCGCAGCTGGCTGGCGCTGCACGAGCTGGCCGACCGCCAGACCTCCGACCGTCCCATCCTGGGCCTGGGCGACGCGATCGATCCCGCCGTTCCCACACAGCCCGGACTGGACGCCACGGTGGTGCGCGCCGCGCTGGAGCGCTGCGCCCGATCCTGCTCGCTGAGCCCCGCCGACATGGCGCGGGCCGCCGAGTCGATCATCGCGAACAACCCGTTCCGGGCGGGGCTCTGCTCCGGCGGGGACGTGCGCTGGAAGCCGCTGATCCGGTCGCGCCAGTACATCGCCGATCACTACGACAGCCCCGGCCTGCCGCTGCACGGCGCGGCCCGGGAGGCCGGCATGTCGGTTCACCGCTTCTGCGTGGTCTTCGAGCAGGAGATGCGCGTCAGCTTCACGGACTATCTCTATCATTTGCGCGTCAACGTGGCCAAGGCGCTGCTGTCGACCACCCGCATGCGCATCAACAGCATCGCCCGCGCCGTGGGCTTTGCCGAGCCGGACTACTTCATCTATATCTTCCAGCGCTATACCGGCCTGCTGCCCCGGGAATACCGGCGCGCCCAGACCGCAAAGCCCTGATCCCATCGCTCCCCCGCCCCGGCGGGGGAGCTTTGACGCTTTCGATGAAAATCTGAGGATTTTCATCGAGAGGGAGGAGAACTGCGGAAATCCCACGATTTCCTGACGGAAGAACCTGTTTTCCGCCGCTGAAAATGCAGGCGGTTCTGCACAGTCCTTCTGACCGTCCGGCTCCCCCGCCCCGGCGGGGGAGCTTTTGCGCGGCTTCTTCAAAACTTCATTTGTCACGGAGGGGCGATTCCTGTATAATGTCCACGGCGCGCGGGCCCTCGTCCGGCAGTCGGACGGCTCCGCGCGAACCAAAGCTCTCAAGAGCATCTGGATCGAGGTGGATGACATGACCCTGTTCCGGCGGATCTCCTCCGGTCTCTCCTCAACCCTCTCCGACGCGCATGCGCGGCTGATCCTGCTGTTCGGGGCGGAGGGCCTGCTGCTGCAGTTCGCCGTGTCCCTGGCCAGCGCGAGCAGCTTCTGCACCAGCCTCTACGCCACCAACCTGGGCGCAACCGACAGCCAGATCGGCATGATCCAGCTGGTGTCCAATCTGGCGGCGGTGATTTTTCTGCTGCCGGCGGGCGTCGCCGCCGACCGCGCGCGCAGCGCCAAGACCCTGCCGGTGTGCATGCTGGCGTTTCAGGGCGCGATGCTGCTGCTGTACGGCACCGTGCCGGCGATGGGCGAACGGCGCATGATGTTTTACTTCATCTTTCTGGCGCTGTCGGCGGGCACGCTGGTGACCTACAACGGCATCTGGCAGGCCTTCTTCGGCGACGTCACGCCCATCGGCCAGCGCAGCCGCGTGTACGCCTTCCGCAACCGCATGATCTTTCTGGTGGCCACGGTCGCCCCGCTGGTCTGCGGCGCGATGCTGTCGGCCAGGCCCGACGTCGAGGGCAAGCTGAACGTGCTGCGGGGGGTTTTCTATTTCTGCGCGGCGCTGAGCCTGATCAACGCGGCCGTCGTGGCCCGGATCCCCGGCGGACGGCGCGCCGACGCGCAGCTGGCCCAGGCGCCCCGCATCACGCCCCGGGCCGTCGCCGCCGCGCTGGGAGAGCTGGCCCGCAGCCGCCGGTTCCTGACCTACTTCATCCCGGTGATGCTGTTCTATCTGACCTGGCACATGGACTGGAGCATGTGGTACATCGGCCAGATCCGCTATATCGGCATGTCCGAGGCGCAGCTTTCGGTGTACTCCGCCGTGTGCAACATCACCCAGCTGGCAGCCATGAGCTATTTCGTGCGGGTGGTGGACCGGCGCGGCGTGCAGCGGGGCTTCCTGATCGGCGCGGTTTCGCTGGCGTTCTGCCCGGCGTGCATGCTGGCGTGCAGCCTGGTTCCGGCCGGGCCGCGCCCAACGGTGTTCATTCTGGTCATGTGCCTGGTCTTCACGCCCCAGTGCGTGCTGAACCTGTGCCTGGTGCAGCTGCTGCTCAACGCCGTGCCGGAGAGGAACCGGTCGCTGTGCGTGAGCCTGAACATGATCTTCGTGACCCTCTCCAGCGCGCTGATGCCCTATCTGGGCGTGCGCCTGTACGAGGCGCTGGGCTCGGATCTGCGCGCCTTCCGCCTGTTTTTCCTGATCGGCCTTCTGGCCCGCTGCGCCACCACGCTCATCAACCTGGCCTTCATGGGCCGAAAGTCATCGGTTTGACACAAAATTCGTATTTGGGGCTATTTTTTTCAAAGAATTTATGCTATACTTAGAGGGAATATAGCAATCATCTAGGGAGGCTTTTCCATGGATCGCAAGAACAAGATTTGGTTGATTGTGCTGATCGTGCTGCTGATTCTCTCTGTGGCCGGCGTGGTGATCTTCAGAAATCAGCTGGCCGCCAGCAAGGCCGACTATGCCGCCGTGAACGCGCAGCTTGTCGAGGCGCAGGACAATTCCGCTTCTCTGCAAAGCGACCTGGAAGCCGCCCAGTCCGAGCTGGATCGCCTGAACACCGAGCTGACCGCCGCCCAGACCGAGGTCGAGAGCCTGACCGGCGAACTGGAAGCCGCCCAGACCGAGCTGGTGGGCGCTCAGACCGAGCTGACCGCCGCCCAGACCGAGCTGGAGGGCGCTCAGACCGAGCTGGCCGCCGCCCAGTCCGAGCTGGAGGGCGAACGCGAAAAGGTCGAAGCCCTGCAGGCCCAGACCGCAGAGGTGGGCGAAAGCGGCGAGCTGGAGACCGCCTTGGCCGAGTTCAAGGCCCGCGTGGCCGAGCTGGAGGCCGCGCTGGCCGACGGCTCCGACGCGGAGGCCCTGGAGGCCGCCGTGGCCGAGTTTGAGGCGAAGGTGACCGAGCTGGAGAGCGCGCTGCGCGACGCCGAGGCCCGTCTGGCGGAGCTGGGCAGCACGCCCGAGCCCGCGGAAACCCCCGCGGCCCAGGCGACCCCCGCGCCGGAAACCGCGCCCGCCGTCGAGGCCGATCTGAGCGCCGAGGTGAACGCGCTGAACCGCCAGCTGGCCGAGATCCTGGAGAGCACCGCGTCCGACGCGGAGAAGCTGGCCGGCATCGCGGCGCTGGAGGAGCAGCTGAACGCCGCCATCGCCGATCTGACCGCCGTGTCCGAGGAGCTGTCCGCGCAGCGCGAATCGCTGGCCGAAGCCCAGACCGAGCTGGCCAGCCGCCAGTCCGAGCTGGACGCCGCCAACGCCGTCATCGCCGATCTGGAAGCGCAGATCGCGGAGCTGGACGCCCAGAGCGAGAGCGGCGCCGCCGCGCTGGCGCAGCTGGAGACCCAGCTGGCGACGGCGAAGGAGGAATCCGACGCCATCGGCGCGGAGCTGGATCTGGCCCGCGAGGCGTATGAGCGCCGTCTGGCGGAGCTGCAGGCCTATCTGCTGTCCCGCGAGCTGGTAGACGGCGAGGCGCACATCGCCACGTCCGTGTCCGCGGTCGTCACCGTGGCCGGCGACGGCGTGAGCGCAACCTGCAATTATGAGAACACCACCGTCAGCGGCAATACCGTGGTGCTGACGCTGGAAGCCGAGGGCCGCGAGCTGTACCGCTCCGAGCCGCTGAACCCCGGCGATCGCGTGGACGCGTTCACGCTGAGCGAGCCGCTGAGCGCGGGCGCTTACCAGGGCGAGCTGGTGTCCACCGTGTACAACGAGGACGGCAGCGTCCAGCTGACCAGCCGCGTGCCGGTGACCATCGAGGTCGAAGGTTGATCATGCAATGCCTCCGCGATTTCCCGTGGAGGCATTTTTCGCACAGGCGCGAAATACACATGCAGAAAATGAAAATCACCACCGCGCCAGGCCGCGGCGGATGAATCAGGAGGGTATTTTATGAAAATCGGCGTAAGCAGCTACAGCTTCTCCAAGTATTTGCGCGATACCGGCGCGAACTATTTCCAGATTTGCGATATCGCCAGGGAAATGGGGTTCGAGGGCATTGAATTCATCGACCTGAGCACCGAGGTACAGCCTGCCGAGAGCGTGGAGGCGCTGGCCCGGGCCATCCGCGCGCACTGCGACGAAATCGGCCTGCCGATCGCGGCCTACACCGTGGGCGCGGACTTTCTGGCGCATGAAAACGAGGTGGCGCGGCTGAAGGGCCAGGTGGACGTGGCCGCGATTCTGGGCGTGAAGGTGATGCGCCACGACGTGACCTGGCGCCGGGACGTGCCCTGGCGCGAGATCATCGAGCGCACCGCCGCCGATATCCGCGAGGTGGCGGAGTACGCGCAGTCCAGGGGCGTGATCACCTGCACGGAAAACCACGGCTACGTGATGCAGGACAGCCATCGCGTGGAGGAGCTGATGCTGGCGGTGAACCATCCGAACTACCGCTGGCTGGTGGACATGGGCAACTTCCTGTGCGCGGACGAATGGCCGACCCACGCGCTGCCCATCGCCGCGCCGTATGCGGTACACGCCCACGCGAAGGATTTCCTGGTGAAGAAGGAGCAGCCCAGCGACGAGTGGTTCCCCACCCGCGGCGGCGCGTTCCTGCGCGGCACGGTCGTGGGCCACGGCGTGGTGCCGGTGAAGGAGTGCGTGAAGATCCTCCGCGAGAACGGCTACGACGGCTGGCTGTCGCTGGAATTCGAGGGCATGGAGGACAACCTGCCCGCGCTCCGCAGCGGTCTGAAGGTGCTGAAGAAGATCGTATCCGAGCTGGACTGACGCAGCGGTCGGGCGCGATTTCCATGCGGGAGGGTTGCGGCCCTCCCGATCTCTTTCGGGGACAATCGCCTGCGGTCTGGGAATCCGGAAATTCCGGATTCCCAGACCGTTCTTTTGCAAAACGGGAGCGGTCCAGCGCTCCGGGACGGAGTGGACGCAGTGCAGAACCCGCCGGATGCTCCCCGGCTATCGAAAAAGCTTTGCGCGGAACCGCCTGCGCAATCGGCCACGGCGGCGCAACGATCTGGGAATCCGGAGGTTTCCGGATTCCCAGATCGTTCTTTTGCAAGAAAGCGCGAGGTTCCATTTCAAAGCTGGCGCAGTACAGAAAAACCAGCCGGTGCACACCCGGCTGGTTTTTCGCGCGGTCGAAAACCCTGCGCGGAACCGCCTGTGCAATCGGCCACGGCGGCGTGTACGGCGCGCCCGTCTCTTTCCGCAGGCGCAAGATCCCTTCGGTCAGGAAACCGCCCGGAAAACCGTGAGATTTTCAGATTTCCGCAGTCCTCCTCCCGCTCCATGAACATCCTCGGATTTTCATGGAGCGTATCAAAAAGACTTTTTTGACACGCAAAAACCAGCCGGTGCACACCCGGCTGGTTTTTCGCGCGGTCTGACGGGGACGCATCCCCGCTTCTGTCAATACAGCGTCGTATATCTGGAGGATACCCAGGCGCTGCGGCCGTCGAAGCTGATCTGATACCACAGCACCCCGCGCGCATCCGTCATCGAGTTGCCCAGATACGCGGCCGACTCCCCTTCGTACAGGCAGCCGATGGAGCTGTAGCCCAGGCCCGCGCCCGTGCGGACGTTGGAATCGCCGCCGGTAGCCATGACGTATCCATAATACACGTCCGAGGCCGTGCCGGTCACCTTCGTGTACGCCGAGGACACCCAGCCCGTGCTGCCGTCAAACTTCACATTGTACCAGCACACCCCGCGGCTGTCATAGGCCGTATTGCCCAGGAACGCGGCGTACTCGCCCTCCTCCATCGCGTCCAGCAACGCGTAGCCCAGGCCCGGGCCGGAGCGCACGTTGGCGTTCGCCGTGGCGCAGACCCAGGCGCCGCTGAGCTTGCCGCCGTCCACATACGAATTGCCGTAGACCGACGTGCTGCCGCCCGACGCGTACACCGACGTGCCGCTGCTGTTCGTGAGCGTGCAGTGCTTCGAGGACGCCCAGCCCGTGGTGCCGCTGAACGACACCTTGTACCAGGTCACGCCGCGGCTGTCCCGGGACGCGCTCTGCAGATACGGCAGCGTGGAGCCGCTGTCGATCGAGCCGATGGACGCGTAGCTCAGCCCCGGACCGGTGCGCACATTCGCCGCACCCGTGAAATAGACATAGTTGTAATTCTCCGCGACCGCCGTCAGGCAAACCGCCAGCAGCACTGCGGCCATCAGCAATCCCGCAAACCTCTTCATGCGATCTCCTCCCTCTGTGACCCCTGAAAATCCGTTTGCTTTTTGGACGAAATGAACCGTTGCGGGGTTCCATTTTCCGGAAAAAAATTCGCGCGCTCAGGCCTGCGCCGGGCGATTGTAAAAAGTCTCCGCGCCCCTTGTGCGCGCATGCAAAATGGATTATCATTAGGGGTATGCGAAAGATGAGGTGCTATCACTCGTGAAACAGGCTTTCAAAAGAATCACGGCGCTGCTGACGGCGCTGGTCCTGACCGCCGTCTGCGCCTGCGCGGAAAATCTGGCCGCGGGCATGCAGGGAGAGGATGTGGAGCGCGTGCAGCAGCAGCTGGCTGCGCTGGGCTATCTCGGCGGCAGCGTCGACGGCCTCTACGGCGAATCCACCGCCCGGGCGGTCTCCGCCTTCCAGTCGGCCAACGGCCTGAACCCCACCGGCGAGGTCAATCAGGCCACCGCCGCCGCGCTGGCCTGCGGCGGACAGGCCGTTGTTATGCATCTGCAGCAGCGTCTGATCAAGCTGGAGTATCTGGACGGCGAGGCCGACGGCGTCTTCGGCCAGCAGTCCGCCGCCGCGCTGCAGCACTTCCAGACGGACTGCGGCCTGGAGCCCACCGGCATGGTGGACGACGCCACGCTCAACGCCCTGCTGGGGCCCGTGGCGGACGAGCTGCAGCCCGTGGAGGGCGACGACGCGCAGGTGAACGGCGCGAGCCTGTCCCCGGAGGACGCGCGCGCCATCCAGCAGCGGCTGATCGAGCTGGGCTATCTCACCGGCTCCGCCGACGGCATCTTCGGCCCCAAGTCCGAATCCGCCACGCGCGCGTTCCAGCAGCTGCACGGACTGCCGGTCACCGGCTGGATCGACGACGCCACCCGCGCGGCGCTGTTCTCCGACGAGGCCGCCGCGGTGCGCCCGCCGCTGTCCACCGGCGACAAGGGTGAAGACGTGCAGGCGCTTCAGCAGCGGCTGATCAAGCTGGGCTTCCTGTCCGACCGCGCCGACGGGCAGTACGGCAAGAACACCGCCGCCGCCGTGCTGGCCTTCCAGCAGCATCTGATCGATCAGGGACAGGCGGCGGATCTCGGCGTGACCGCCACCGGCGAGGCCGGATCGCTGACGCAGGAGGCGCTGTTCGCCGACGATTATTCCAGCTATCTGACCGACGTGAACCCCGGCGACGAGGGCGGCGAGGCCGCCCGCGTGGAGCGCCGTCTGGCGAATCTGGGCTATCTGGACGCCGCGCCCGACGGGTGCTTCGACGATTACGCCGTCTCCGCGCTGGCCATGTTCCAGTCCGCGGCGGGTCTGCCCGAAACCGGCGCGGCCGACCGCGCCGTCATCGACGCGCTGTTTGACGGGGACGCGCCGTCCGCGGCCCACTTCGCCCCCCACGCGGTCGCGATGGGCGACGCATGCGGCGTGGTCGCCGACGTGCAGCGGGCGCTGATCGATCTGGGCCTGCTGTCCGGTCTGGACGACGGCAGGTACGGGAGCGACCTGGAGAGCGCGCTGGCGCGGCTGTACGACTGCCTGATCGCCCGGGAGAGCGGCTCCGCCGAGCTGTTCGCCCCCCGGGAGACCCTCTCCGCCGAGGCGCAGCGCGCGCTGCTGGACGGCGGGCTGATCGGCTATGCCGCCGACGTCGAATCCGGCGCGGACGCGGACGAGATTCTCCGGCTGCAGCGCCGGCTGTACAGCCTGTTCTATCTGACCGCAGGCGGCGTGGACGGCCTCTACGGCGGCGGCACCCGCAGCGCGGTGGAGGCGTTTCAGGAGGCCAACGGCCTGCCGGTGACCGGCGTGGGCGACGAGGCCACCCAGCAGGCGCTGTTCTCCGCCGACGCCATCGGCAACTGGACGAAGTACAAGCTGGTGGTGAGCACCGACGACCAGCGCGTGTACGTCTACCAGCTCGGCGACGACCACCGCTACGAGCAGATCAAAACCTTCATCTGCTCCACCGGTTTGGGCAACCTGACCCCCGCCGGCATCTACTCCGCCACCACCGAGCCGCTGGATCGCTGGCACTACTTCTACAAGTTCAAGTGCTGGGCCCAGTACGCCTGGCGCATCACCGGTTCGTACTACTTCCACTCCGTGCTGTTCAGCGAGCGCGACGAGCGCACGCTGCGCGTCAGCTCCGTGTACAACCTGGGCCACAAGGCCTCCCACGGCTGCGTGCGGCTGAGCGTGGAGGACGCGAAGTGGATCTATGAAAACTGTGAAGCCGGTACCATCGTGGTGATCTACTGATCCCGGAACAGAAAAAATCCAACCGAACAGACTGTCAGAAAACCTCTGCAGAACCGCCTGAAAAATCGGGCGCGGCGGCGTGTACGGCGCGCCCGACTTTTTCCGCAAGCGACAGCGGCGGAAAAAGAACACCTTCCGTCAGGAAATCGCCCGGAAAATCGTGAGATTTTCAGATTTCCGAAGGTCTTCCTCCTGCTCGATGAAAATCCTCAGAGTTTCATCGAAAGTGTCAGAAATCCTTTTTTGACACGCAAAAAATCCAACCGATTCGCTTCGGTTGGATTTTTTTGCGCCGCGCTCTACCGGCAGAACTTCTCGATATACCGGTCGTAGCAGCGCTGGATGACCTGGATGGTCTCCTCGCGGCCGTACACGCCGGCGATCTCCACGTTCTTGTCGCCCTCCAGGCTCTTGTAGACGTTGAAGAAGTGGCTGATCTCCTCGGCGATGTGGCTGGGCAGGTCGAACACGTCGTGGTAGGTGTTGTACACGGGGTCGCCGAAGGGCACGGCCAGGATCTTCTCGTCCATGGCGTTGCCGTCCTTCATGGCAAAATAGCCGATGGGATACACCCGCACCAGGCTCATGGGGCGGATGGTCTCGCTGCACAGCACCAGCACGTCCAGCGGATCGTTGTCGTCGGCATAGGTGCGGGGGATGAAGCCGTAGTTGGCCGGGTAGTGGGTGGAGGTGTACAGGATGCGGTCCAGCCGCAGCGCGCCGGTCTCCTTGTCCATCTCGTACTTGTTTTTGGAGCCCTTCTCAATTTCGATCACGGCCATGAAGTCGTCGGATTTCATGCGGCCGGGACGGATATCGTGCCAGAGGTTCATGGGCAGTCACTCCTTTTCCATAATCACCGTTGGATGTACTATTCGACAAGCCCGGCGCGAATTCCTGCGCTCTTCCGGAAAAACTCACTCCCCGGGCGGAATGACGCCGCCGTCGTCCAGAATGGCGAAGTCCACCCACGGCCACTCCCGGGGCGGAGCGATCTTGTCGTCAAAGGCGTCGGTATACCACACCTGCGCGCCCGCGCGGCGCAGCCGGGCGATGGTCGCGGCGGAGGGCCGGTTCTTCGCGGGCTGATAGGTTCGGCTGCAGCTGATCACCGCATGGGCCGGGCGCAGCCGATCCAGCAGCGCGCCGGTCACGGCCTTGTCGTCGCCGTGGTGGGGCGCCTTCAGGATGTCGCAGGGCTCGGCCTCGTCCTCCCAGACGCTGCCGTAGCAGTCGCCGGGCAGCTCGATCCGCCGGCCGGCGTAGTGCAGGCGCACCCGCAGCGAGTTGGGATTGCGCAGCCGCGACGCCCTCAGCTTGCGCGCCCCGGGCACCGGGCGCGGCTCCAGCATGTGGTTCCAGACCTGCCGCTGCAGCCGCAGCGCCCGCACATCGGGCACGAGAAAGTCCGCCGTCAGCATCGGGGTCAGCCGCACGCCGCGCCAGGAAGCGTACAGCTCCGTGCACCGCCCGCCCTGCGCCCTGAGCCGCGCCACGTCCGCCGACCACCGGTTCACGCAGAGGATCATCCCCCGCACGGCCTTCCCCGCGCCCGCGTCCCAGGGGATCTGCGCGCCGGCGTTCAGCGGGATGTAGCCGGAGATCAGCTCGTCCACCGCTGCGGCGTTCAGCACCTCCGCCACGCCGCCGATGTGATCCGCGTGCAGATGGGTGATCACCAGCCGGTTCAGATGGGACACGCCCGCCCGGCGCAGCAGCTCCGCGCAGCTGCCGAAGGGCGCGGACGCGCTCTCCCGCCCCGCGTCGATCAGCATGCGAAACGCGCGGTCGCCGGAGAGCTCCTCTACCAGAATCGCGTCGCCGTCTCCCACATTCAGAAACCGGATCCTCAGCAACGGACGCTCCCCCCTTCTCCGAACGGTCCTTCCGCATTTTCAGAACCTTGATCAATTCGCGCTTTCGCGCCCAAACCCCTGCCTGCGCGGCAAAATTTGTCGAAAAAAACGCCGGGCCGCTGGAAACGCCCCGCCCCTACTCCGCGTCGAAGATTCCGCCCTCCAGCGCGCTGCGGGCGGCGAGAATGTACTTCGACGCGTCCAGCGGGTCGACATTGCGCCGCTTCGCCGTCGCGCCCGGCGGGGCGACGCTTCGCCTCTGCGTCCAGCGGGGCGGCACTCCGACGCTGCGCCTCTGCGCCCGGCGGGGCGACGTTGCAACGCTGCGCCGCCGCATCCAACGTGGCGGCACTGCAACGCTTAGCCGTTGCGCCCGGCGGGGCGGCACTTCGCCGCTTCGCCGTCGCGCCCAGTGGGGCGGCACTCCGCCGTTTCGCTTCTGCGCCCAGCGGGGCGGGACTGCAACGCTGCACCGCCGCGTCCAGCGGGGCGGGACTCCGACGCTTCGCCGTCGCGCCCGGCTCCGGCAGATAAGGGCGCAGTCGCACGGAAAGCGCGCTTCTCCGTCCTCCTTACTCCGCGTCGAAGATTCCGCCCTCCAGCGCGCTGCGGGCAGCGAGGATGTACTTCGACGCATCCAGCGGGTCGACATTGCGCCGCTTCGCCGTCGCGCCCAGCTCCAGCGGACAGGGGGCGTAGCCGTGCAGCCGCGCGCTCATGCCGCCGCGGCCGCCGGTCAGCGAGGCCAGCGCGGTGGGATAGTCCAGGCTGGTCGCCACGGGGATCTGCGCGTCCAGAATCACCCGCTCGCCGTCGAACCGGCTCTCGCCCACCGTGCCGCGCATGACGGCCACGTCGGTCATCACGCGCCCCACGCTCTCCGGCGGCAGCAGGAAGCGCACGTCCAGAATCGGCTCCAGCAGCGTGCTGCCGCCCCGCCGCAGGCCGTCCTGAATGCCCATGGGCGTGGCCACGATGAAGTCCAGCGGGTGCGTGTGGATCAGATGATGATTGCCGCCGGTGAGCGTGATCTTCACGTCGGTGACCTGCCAGCCCAGCCGCCCCTGACTCAGCGCCAGCGGCAGCGCCTGCTCCACCTGATGCTGATAGCGCGCCATGATGTCCCGCACCGGCACCACGGATTCAAACGTCACGCCGCTGCCCCTCGGCGCAGGCTCGATGTGAAACTGCATCACCGCCCAGCAGGGCTTGGGCATGGTATAGGCCACAAAGCCGTCGGCGGGCTGCGCGATGGTCTCGCGATAGATGACGGCGGGCTGTGTGAACGACGCGCTCAGGCCGAACCGGGTCTTCAGCAGCTCCTCGAGGATCTCCAGCTGAATCGCGCCCATGGCGCTGAGATGCAGCTCGTCCAGCGCGCGGACGTAGCGGGCGTGCAGCAGCGGATCCTCGCCGGACAGCGTCTCGCAGGCGGCGCGCAGCGCGGGCATCTCCTCCGGCGCGTTGGGGATGGCCTGCACGGTGATCAGCGGCGTGCGCAGCCGGCCCGGCTCCACCCTTCGGGGCAGCAGCGCCGGGTCGCCCAGCACGTGTCCGATGGGCACGTCGCCCAGGCCGTAGACCACGCCGATCTCTCCGCCGGTCAGCCGTCCGACGCTGTCGCCGTCCACGCTGCGGATCTGGGTGACCTTGCGCTGAACGGCGCGCGGCTCGCCGGTCAGGGGATCGACGCCGGCCGGGAGCGTCACCGCGTCGCGATTCTCCAGCCGCCCGCCGTACAGGCGCACCCACGCGCCGCGTCCCAGCGTGCGATCCTGCTCCGCCGCGAACACCACGCCGCACAGCGATTCTCCCGCCTTCGGCCCGGGCAGACAGTCCAGGATGGCGTCCAGCACCGCCTCCACGCCCGTATCCCGCAGCGCGGAGCCGGTCAGCACCGGGTACGCCCTGCCCTCCCGGCACAGCTGGGCCATTCGGGCGCGAAGCTCGCCCTCGGGCAGGGTCTCGCCGGAGAGATAGCGCTCCAGCAGCGCGTCGTCGTGGGCGCAGACGGTCTCGGCCAGCTCGGCGGGATCGTCCAGCGGCGCGGCGTCGGGCGAGAGCCGCCGCCGGATCTGCGCCAGCACTCGGACGGGATCCGCGCCCTCGCGGTCGATCTTGTTCAGAAACAGCACGGCGGGGATGTTCTGCTCCCTGAGCGCCTGAAACAGCGCCTCCGTCTGGGGCTGCACGCCCTCCACGGCGCAGATCACCAGCACGGCGGCGTCCAGCGCCCACAGCGAACGCTCCACCTCCGCGGTGAAGTCCACGTGACCGGGGGTGTCGATCAGGTTGATCTCCGCGCCGCGCCAGACGAGCCGCGCGCAGGTGGCCTTCACCGAGATGCCCCGCCGCCGCTCCACCGGCAGCGCGTCGGTGTGGGCGGTGCCGCTGTCCACGCTGCCGGCGACGCGGATCGCTCCGGCGTGGGCCAGCAGCTGCTCGGTCAGCGTGGTCTTGCCCGCGTCCACGTGGGCCATCAGGGCGATGTTCCGATGCGCTTTGGGCGACGTGACGTTCATGAAAGCAACCCCTTTCCATTCTCCCTCCGATTATAGCACACCCCGGCGCAGAAGTCGAGACAGCCGGGCAATTCCATGGGAAAAGCAGGCGCATCCGCCCCCGGTCCTGGGGAGGCGGATGCGCTTTCATGGCGCGCCGTCCGGGTGAACGGCGGAGTTTAATCCGCGCCGTCCGGCGCAGGGGTCAGCCGGGCACAGCTGGACGGAATCCAGCCGCTGTCGCCGTTCAGGCTCACGTAATACCACTCGAGGCCGCTGCTGTCGATCTCCGTCTGGCTCAGATACGCCATCACGTCGCCCGCGTGCACCGTGCCGAAGGACGCGAAGTTCCCGCCCGGGCCTGCGTGCAGCACGGTCTCCGACAGCGCCACCACTTCGCCCTGGGACGACAGCGCGGGCTCCTCGGTGACCACGGGTGCGGACAGATCCATGGGCAGCGTGGGCATCTGCTCCGACCCCTCCCTTCCGGCGCGGCCGAGCACGTACACTGCCACCAGCGCCAGCGCCAGCAGAATCAGCAGCGTCAGCGCGATTCCCAGCACCATGCCCAGCCGGGAACCGGACTTCCGCTTCTTCCCGGAATCGCGGGCGTCGCAGTCATCATAGGGATCGTAGTCGTCGTAGGGATCCGGTTTGCTCTGAACGCTTCCGCGGCGATTCTCTGCGCCGCGTCCGGATTTGCCGCCGCGGGACTCCCCGTCAACTTCAAAGAGACCGGCGTCCGGCCTGCGCGCTGCCGTTTTCGCAGCCGCTTCGGCAAAGGGATCTCCCTTTGCCGCCGGATTTCCTGCGACGCTGCCTCGGCGCTCCTGCGGCTGGTTCTGCACGCGCGGCGCGGAGACGGTGGGTTCTGTCGGATGCGGCGGAGCGGGACGGAAGGGATCGGCTGTCGGTGTGCTCTTTCCCGACACAGGCGATCTGCCGAAGGGATCTTCGCTCGTCGGCGCGGCCGTTCCCGCCACGGGCGGTTTGCCGAAGGGATCGTCTGCCTTTGGCGCGGATGTTTCCGGCTTGGGCGGTCTTCCGAAGGGATTTTCGGCCTTCAGCGCGGGCTGCGGATTGCGGGCGGCGGACGCGGAGGGATTTCCCGCGACACTGCCTCGGCGCTCCTGCGGTTGCGTCTGCGCGCGCGGCGCGGAGACGGTGGGTTCTGTCGGATGCGGCGGAGCGGGACGGAAGGGATCGGCCGTCGGTGTGCTCTTTCCCGGCACGGGCGATCTTCCGAAGGGATCATCTGCCTTTGGCGCGGATATTCCCGGCTTGGGCGGTCTTCCGAAGGGATCGTCGGGCTTCAGCGCGGGCTGCGGATTGCGGACGGCGGACGCGGAGGGATTTCCTGCGACGCTGCCTCGGCGCTCCTGCGGTTGCGTCTGCGCGCGCGGCGCGGAGACGGCGGGTTCCGCCGGATGCGGCGGAACGGGACGGAAGGGATCGACTGTCGGTGTGCTCTTTCCCGACACGGGTGGCCTTCCGAAGGGATCGTCTGCCTTTGGCGCGGCCGTTTCCGGCACGGGCGATCTGCCGAAGGGATCGTCGGTCTTCGACGCGGGTGTTCCCGGCACGGGCGGTTTGCCGAAGGGATCGTCTGCCTTTGGCGCGGATATTCCCGGCACGGGCGATCTACCGAAGGGATCGTTGGCCTTCGGCACGGATGTTCCCGGCACGGGCGATCTGCCGAAGGGATCGTCGGTCTTCGGTGCAGCCGTTCCCATCACGGTCGTCCTTCCAAAGGGATCATCGGCCTTCGGTGCGGGCTGCGGGCGGTGGGCGGGTGCGGAATTCGCGGAATGGTCGCTGCTCTGCGCGCCTGTTTTCGGATCGGGTTCCTCCCGATGCGCGGGCGCACGGCGCTCCTGCATGCCCTCCGGTGCGGACGGCGACGCGCTTCCGGAAGACGGCGCTTCCGGAAAGACGTCCTCAAAGAAATCGTCAAAGGGATCCGCATCGCGGTCGTCCCGGGACTTCGCCTTCCGGTCGCCTGCGAAGCGGCGCCTGTTCGACGCTGCTCCATCCCGCTCGTCGGAATCCTCCGCGCCATTCGGGCGGCTCTTCCTGAATCCCAGCTTCGCGGCGAAGCCCGTTCCGGAATCGCTGTCCGGTTCGCGGTTCTTCCCGAAGCTCCGCTTCAGCTTTGCGGCGAGGCCCTCCTCCGGCTCGCCGTCCGCTGCGCGGCCTCTGTCGGAGCCCGCTCGCTGCTTTTCGCCCGGCTCGTCCCAGGGGGCGGGCACGGGGCCGCCTGCGTTCAGCGGCGCGCCGCAGGCAATGCAGAACCGGTCGTCGGAACGGTTGGGATGGCCGCAGCTTTCGCAATAGATCTGCGCGGCAGGCGCTTCCTGTGCGGGCCGTCCGCAGACCTGGCAGAACCGGTCGTCGGGCTCCAGCATCGCGCCGCAGGCGCTGCATTGACGGAGATTGCTCAAGGCGTTCGCCCTCCTTCTGATGTTCGAAAAAGGGGAAGCGCTTGGCTTCCCCTGGCATGTTGAAAAGGTCCTCTGGATGAAGATCCGGGGCTTCTCATCCAAAGATCATCGGGAAATCCCGCGGTTTCCTGTCGAAGGATACCGTCACGCCTGCCGCCAGGTATCGATGGCGGCGTCGCCGCGCTCCTTCAGATCCATGATGCACGCGCCCATTTCGCACATCATCTTCATGGCTTCCCGGGTGGGCTTGTACTGGAAGATGATGCCGTAGCCGTTGGAATTGAGCAGCTTGCCCCGCAGGTTCGCGCCCATCACCATGGCCTGCGACATCGCGCCGGAATAGATGCTGAACAGATAGCTGGGCTTGCGGCACGTGAGCACCATCCACACGCAGACGGCCAGCATCGCCAGGCCCGCGATCACCATCATGCCCGAGTACCGCGCCATCGAAAAGCAGGAGAACATCGCGACCAGCGCCATCAGCGCCACGCCGATGCGCCAGCGCGTGATGCCCTGGGAATAATAGGTCTTGACGCCGGATACGTTGGACAGCTGCAGCTCCTCCACCATGTTGCTGCTGGTGAACAGATAGTTGGTGTCCGACTTGCTGATCACGCGCTTGTTGGTCACCAGAATGGACGAATCGCCCTTGCCGGCGATGCCCAGCATGCTGGCGAACTTGCCGATGTGATACTGGCGCACCACGACCTCGCCCTGCGCCAGCGCGATGTTGTCAAACCGCTCCACATAATAGCTGCCCGCGCGGTTCGCGCGCTCCTGAGGCACGCGCATGGCGGCGAAGTCCGTGGTGTTCTGCACGCTGCGCTCGCCGCAGATGCACTCCCCGATCGGCCGACCGCACTTTCCGCAAAATCGTTTCTCCATGTAGATCCTCCTCTTCCCCCTGGTATGAAAATCATTATACCATGATTGTCGCTCCCGCTGAAGCGTGAGCGACCCGGCCAAGTCTTCGCCTTGCCTAATCATTTTCCCCATGATTGTCGCTCCCGCTGAAGCGTGAACGACCCGGCCAAGTCTTCGGCTTGTCGAATTATTATCCCCATGATTGTCGCTCCCGCTGAAGCGTGAACGACCCGGCCAAGTCTTCGACTTGTCGAATCATTATCCCCATGATTGTCGCTCCCGCTGAAGCGTGAGCGACCCGGCCAAGTCTTCGCCTTGTCGAATCATTATCCCCATGATTGTCGCTCCCGCTGAAGCGTGAGCGACCCGGCCAAGTCTTCGCCTTGTCGAATCATTATCCCCATGATTGTCGTTCCCGCTGAAGCGTGAACGACCCGGCCAAGTCTTCGGCTTGTCGAATCATTATATCATATTTCCAATGCCGTCCCCGATAACAAACTCAAAATTTACATTCCCCGGAATACATCGGCGGGGAGAACCTGCCCCGGCTCTACAGCAGCAGCGCGCCGCCCGCATCGCGCAGCGGCTTTCCCTCCATGAGCCACGCCTTCAGACCCCGCTGCAGGCGCGTGTTCTCCGGCAGCGCGGCGGGATCCGACGCGTCCGTGCCGCGCCCGAACACCCGGTTCACCGCGTCGCTCTCCGTGACCAGCTCCGGATACTTCGCAAAGCGCCGCTGGAACCGGCAGATGTTGCCGCAGCCGTCGCCATAGGTCAGCAGCGCGGGATCCAGCAGCCAGCTCTCGCACACGGCCACCCGGCAGGGATAGCCCCGGTCGGCGAAAAACGCCTTCGCCTGCGCCAGCGACGCCGACACCTCGCCGTCCGACAGCGGGCCGGTCTCCGGGATGTGGATGTTCAGAACGCGCATCCCGGCGGTCAGCAGCGGCTCCAGTCCGTCCAGCGGGAGCCCGACCTCCCCGGACAGGATTCTGGCGGCTTCGGAATCCACGCGGCTGCATCGGATCGCGCCGCCCTCGATCCTCTGCGACGTGACGAACGCCGCCGGCGCGCCCTGGGCCAGCCAGCCGTTTTCGTCCACCGCCTCGCCGGGGTTCGCCACGGGCACGATCTCGCCGCCGCGTCGATAGAGGGTGTACGGCGCGTGGAACACGGTGCGCTCGAACTGCAGCCGCCCCAGCTTCACGATGCGCCCGGCGTGAAAGCCCAGCTCCCACTCCATCTCGCCGAAGCCGTCCTGGCCGGTCTGTCGGCGGTAGGCGCGGGCCCACACGCCGTAATCGCTCAGCGTGTCGCGGGCGATCTCCTCGGAAAGCCCGGCCGCGCGCATGCGCGCCAGCGCTTCGGGGGCGGACAGCGCGAACACTGCGGGATACACGCCGCCGGTCAGCTCGGGGGCGGTGCGCTCGAAGTACGCCTTCGCGGCGCGGCAGGCCACGACGGCCTCCCGGCGATCGCCCCGCTCCAGCGCGTCCAGCGCGGTCTGCGCCAGCCCCATCGCCAGCGGATCGCGGTTCATGCGCGCCACGACCTCCTGCGCCCGTTCAAAATGCGACTCCGGCACGCCCAGAATTTCACTGCTCAGCGCAACGTCGATCTTCATCTCCATTCCTCCATTTGCGTTTTTCCAATATTATCCGATGATGGCCGCTCCCGCCAAGGTGTGAACGACCCGGCGAAGCCTTTGGCTTGTCGAATCATCAGTCCATGATGGCCGCTCCCGCCAAGGTGTGAGCGGCCCGGTCGAGCCTTCGGCTTGTCGAATCATCAACCTGTGATTGTCGTTCCTGCCAAGGTGTGAGCGACCCGGTCGAGCCTTCGGCTTGTCGAATCATCAGTCCATGATGGCCGCTCCCGCCAAGGTGTGAGCGGCCCGGTCGAGCCTTCGGCTTGTCGAATCATCAGCCCATGATGGCCGCTCCCGCCAAGGTGTGAGTGACCCGGCCAGACCTTCGGCTTGGCGGATCGTCAATCAATGATGGCCGCTCCCGCCAAGGTGTGAGCGGCCCGGTCGAGCCTTCGGCTCGTCGGATCATCAATCCATGATTGCCGCTCCCGCCAGAGCGCGAGCGACCCGGCGAAGCCTTCGGCTTGCCTAATCATTATACCACATTCCCGCCGCCAAAACTACAAAAACCCGGAAGAACCTTTCATTCTTCCGGGGCAAAATCCGTTTCTCCGGCCTCGTCCTCCACGATTCTCCCGGCGACGACGAATCGCGCGGTGTCGAACGAATAGGCGCAGGTGGACAGCAGCAGCACGCGGTCGCCCCATTGGGCGGAAGCGCCGGTGTCATAGCCTGTGCGGAACTGCAGATCCGCCACGAAGGCGTTGAACGCAACCTCGTCGGCAAAATCGGTGGGATAGCCGAAATCCCGGCCGTCGACGGTGCAGGCGGCGAAGATCTCCACGTCGAAATCGCCCTCCGGCGTGAACAGGCGAAGGGTCGGATGGGCCTGAAAATAGGCCTCGGCGGCGTACTCGTCCAGATCGCCGAACATCGCGCCGCTGCGCATGTGATGGCCGTGGAGGATGCTGACGGTGGAGCCGAAGCCCGGGTCGCAGGCGCAGTCCATCATGATGGAACCGGCGGAATTGGCGGTGCGGTCGGGCAGGTGGCTCAGATAGAACAGGTTGTCCTCGCCGCGCGCCACGGGATAATCAATCACCGTGCCCTCGATGCGGATCCAGCCGACCACGTCCGGGCAGTTCATCCGCAGCGAATCGAAATCGATCTCGCTGACGGGCTGCGGGCGCTCCACGTCGGTCACGGAGGGCAGCGGTTCGTCCTCCGGGCGCCGGGCCGTCGGTTCCGGCAGGCGGACGTCCGCGGAATCCCCGACGCTCTGCGACAGCCGGGCGTAATACGCCGTGCCCGCGCGGCGATCCATCAGCTCCGCGACGCCCTTCCAGGCAAGATAAGCCGCCGCGCTGAGGCTCAGCACGAGCAGCAGCGCGACGAATGTTCTTCTCATGGCTTATTCAGCTCTCCGGCCGCGATTGCCGTCCTTGCGGCGCAGGGAGACGGCCAGCAGACCGCTGATGATCAGCAGCAGCGCCGCTCCGGCCAGATAGATCGGCCAGACGTCGCGCACGCCGGTATCGGTGATCTCGCCGGGATCATCGGTGGGCTTGGGCGTGATGGTGGGATAGACGTTGTTGAAGACGGCCTCGCTCATCTTGTCGCCCTCGCCGTTGCGATACAGCACGGCGGTGGCCTCCAGGCCGTCGCCGGACTCCGCGTTGACCACGTACACGGTCAGGCTGTAGACGCTCGCGTCATAGACGCAGTCGGCGATGCTGCCGGGCAGCTGGCTGACGGTATACTCATAGACGCCCACGCGGGTGAAGGTGATCTCCGGCAGCGCGCCCTTGCCCGCGCCGGTGATCGTGGTCTCGGCGACGCCGTCCACGACGCCTTCCGGCATGGGGTTGGCGGGATCCAGCGCCTTGAGCTGAATCGTGAACACCTCGGCGGGATCCGGCAGCGTGCCCTCCAGCGTGACGGTCACGCCGACGGTCACGGTCGGCTGCTCCGCCAGCGCGGACGCGGTGAACATGCACAGCGCCAGCATCAGAAGCACCGTCAAACAGCTTCGGAAATTCATTTTCATTCCCAATCATCCTCCCCTAATTCGCTGGCGCATCTTTCATAACCGCCAGTACAATGGTTCGCGCGTCGGTGAATTCGCTCGAGCACGTGGACAGCGCCACGATCTGCGGCGTCTCCGCGCCCGGGTCTTCGCAGGCGGCCAGCAGTGCGGCGATGGTTTCGTCGTCGCGGTTCAGCGCGTTTTCCCGCGCGTATTCCAGCAGCCCCTGTATGTCATCCTGCCAGCGATCCGGTTCGAAGATCACGTCATCGGACGCATAGACCAGAAGGCAGGCAAATGTCTGCAGCGAGTGGATCCTGCCGGGCAGGATCAGGATTCCGGTTCGGTTTTCGCGGAAGAATTCTGCATCCTTGTAGAGGTCCAGGTCGCCGAACATCTCGCTGTTCTCCATGTGGTGGCCGTACAGCAGATGATAGGCCTGTTCAAAATTGCGGTCGCAGCGGGTGTCCAGAAAGATGCTGCCGGCCAGCGCAAAGTTGCCGTAGACGTCGGTATTGATGTAGGTCAGATTGGTTTCGCCCTGAAGGACGGGATAGTCGATCTCCGTGCCGTCCATGGTGATCCAGGCGCACACATCGGGATTGACGGCCAGAAGCTCCGCAAACGACGGGCCCTCCTCGCCGGTCTCCTCCACCTGGGGCTTCAGCTTGATCATGTCGGCCTGCACGTTGGCGGCGGCCTGATAGATCTGGTTGTTGTCCCAGAGCGCATAGGCCGAATACGCGCCGGCGATCAGCAGCACCACGGTCAGAAACGCGCTCAGCAGCCCGTTGGCCGCCCTCAGTATCATCCGGGCCATGGATCGAATTGGTTACTCCTTTCGGAACTTCACACCGCGCCTTTTTTCACAGCGCGGTTGTCCGGGGGCCGCCTTCGCGGCCCCCGAACCAGCTCATTCAAGCCGTGTAAACCTTGCTTTTCCGGGAAGATTACGCCTCGTAGCGCTTCTTCATGGTCACAGCCGCCAGGCCGACGACCGCCAGAGCCAGCAGCACGATGTAGGGCATGCTGTCCATGGTGACGCCGGTGTCAACGGTGGTGCCCTTGTTATTGGTGATCTTTACGGTATCCGACTCACTGTCGATCTTCTTGTAAGTATCGTCACTATAGGTATAAGCAGCAGCGTCGTAACCGCCATTTTCACCAGTGTAGTCATCCTCGGTTACAGTATAAGTAACGCCGTAAGGAATGTTACTGAACTTCACAGATTCGTTATGCTTAAGCGTGATTTCAACACTCGCTTTTCCGTTTGCCCAATCATCAGGTGCAATCTGATAGGAAGTAGTGTCATCATCATAAGTGATAGTAGAGTTAACGGTCTTGCCTGCAGGCGCAGTGAACTCGACGGTCACATCAAACTCTTTCTGAGTATCACCCATGTTGCCAGTAACTTCCTTGGTCACCGTCAGAGTACCAGCGCTGTACTTATTGTCGCTAAAGGAATTGGTCTTATTGCCGCCCGTCGTTTCAGCATGCACATATGCCTTTGTCTCGTTACTTCCGTCGTCCTTCAACGTAACATTGACAACCAGAGTCAGCGTGCGCGTGCCAAGGGTCTCAACACCAGCATTAGTGCTAGGCGTTTCAGTAATTGTATACTCATAAACGCCAACTCGGGAATAAGTAGGAAGAGTAATCGCCAAAGTCTTCGTCTTATTGTCCGTGCTACCAGCATCGCCTACACCATAGACTGCATCTGCAACACTAGGCATCTCCGTAGGATAGGTCGCTTCAGGGTTACCAATGACATAGCTGTTCTTCGCCGCTACAGTAAAGGTGAAAGTTTCTGCAGGGCTATTGGCAGTAGTACCTTCAGCACCATAAACTTTAATCAGCACAGGGGTACCATTCTGATTGGGGTCATGAGTTGCGCTTGCAGTATCTTCAGTGCTGCCTTGCACATCGCCAGACGCGAATGCCACGGTGCTCATGGCGAAGGTCAGAACCAGCGCCAGCAGAATCGCAAAAAACTTCTTGGTCATGGGGTTGTCCTCCTTTTTTGGTCTCTTTCCTATCTTCCGGAAGCTCGGGGAAGCTTCGTGGAAACTGAATTCGTGCGTCCATCCGGACGCGTGTGCGGGCCTTTGGCCCGTCCATTGCCGGAGAAGGCTTTTCTCCCGGCCATGTCAACCCTCGCGCGGCTCCGGCCGCGGTCAGATTCCACGCCGTCGGAGTATCGTGATCACCTTTCCTTCGACTTCTTCAAGCGATATCGGACCGAAATCACGGCTGTCCTCCGTCTGGGTGCGAAAGTCGCCCAGCACGAATACCGTTCCCTCCGGCACGCGATAGGGATACTCCATGCCATCCTTTGCATAGGTGGGATAGAGAATCTCGCCGATCTGCGGAGTTCCGTTCACCAGCAGCACGCCGCTTTCGTCGATCGTCACCACATCCGTGGCGCGCGCAACGATGCGCCCGAACCGCCGCTGTCCGTTCGCCTGATACGCGATCACGTCCTCGCGCGCATACAGCTGCTGCATGCGGAACACGATCGCTAGATCGCCGTCCTTGAGCGCCGGAAACATGCCCTGTCCGTGGGTCTGGGTGATCAGAAAGACCTGCGTAAACAGCACATATCCCGCCGCAATCACCACAATCAGCCGGAGCAGCAGACTGACATATCCCTTTCGGATGGCAATCCGCTCCCTGCGCTTTGCGATGACGTCCGCGACCTCGTTCGTCTCTCCTTGCCTTTTCACCTTCTCTCTCCTCCGACAATCGTTGTATCAAAGCCGTCCGGGTCGGGATCGACCAATATGCCCTGCTGCTCCAGCAGCGCGTCATATCGGACTCGTTCCGCGACCAGGGCTGCGTTGTACAGCTCGTTCAGCTCGCCGATCTTCTTCCACACATCGCGCTCGTCCACGCCGCCAAACAGCGTCTTCCGAAAACGCACCTGCTTCAGCCACTGCCGGATGCGCTTCTGCTCGCGCCCCAGCGACCCCTGTTCTTCCATCGGTGAGCGACGTTTCTTTCTGCGACCGTTGTTTTCCATGCTGCCTCCGTGGGTTTTCTCCGGTCTTTGCCGCCTGCGGCGGCGTTCGGCCGGTTCGTTTTTTCCCCGGTGCGCCTGGTCGGCCGTGCGGAATCCGGGCGGGAGCTCGGGGATGCTCCCGGCCCGGTGAAGATGTTGTCGTTTTGGGTTCCGGCGCGTCCGGCGCGGGACGGGGCCCGCGCCGACTCTGCCGTCAGCCTCAGTCGTCCTCGCGGCGGCGTCTGCGCACCATCAGCACCACGCCCACCAGCACAATCACCAGAATGACGATGTACGGCAGGGAATCCAGCACCACACCGGTGTCGGGCGTGACGTCATACTTGTTGTTGAACATGATCGTCGCCATTTCCTCGGAGATCGTCACGACGTAGTCGCCGTTGCCATTTGTGGTAATGGATGTGTCTCCCTGATTGACCGTCTGCGTGTAATTGCCGGCGTTCTCCTCATGGAAGTACAGCTTATTGCCGATCGGCAGGTTGTTGAGCGTCTGCGTTTCGCCGTGCATGAGGGTGAATCTGTAGTATCCATCCGCACCGTAGTCCATGCCGTCGACGGCAACGCTCGCGCCATTCTCGTCGACCACTTTGACCTTGAAGGTGAAGCCGCGCTGCACATCGCCAAAGTTGCCGCTGACATTCTTCTGGATCGATGCGCTTGTCGTCGATTTCTTCCAGATGGCGTAAAGCGTCGTGGTGTTCGCGGTGAGCGTGATGGTTCCCTCGCCGAGTTTGTAGGTGGGTACGGTGGCATTCTTATTCTCGTCCCATCCGAGCAGCTCGTAGCCGTCACGGGTGAAATGGGGGGTGGTGCCATCCATGTTGTCCCAGATGTCCACCACGCTGCTGCGCTCCCACGTTTCCGTGACGTTCTCACCCACGCCGCCGTTTGCATCGTAGATGAGCTGAACAGCATCTTTCGACCACTGGGCCTCAAACTGCATGAGCTGGCGCGTGACGAGGACGTAACGGCCCGGCTGGTAGATCCTGCCATTGGGCGCTTTCCAGCCAACGAAGGTCAGATCCTTGTCGGAAGGTACGCTGCCATCCGTCCATACTTTGGTGTATACCGGCAGCTGAACAGCGGCCTCATTGATTTCAAAGTCACGACTATCAAACACTTCCTGCGTGCTGTTGTCGCCGCCTTTGCCCGGCAGATAGCTGACCTTGCCCGTGACGCCCTCCCATTTGGCATAGAGCTTCAGGACGCCATTGTTGTCCACATGGGCTGCGCCTACCGTGGAGGTAAAGTCGAAGGGAACCAGCGTTCCGTTCTGATACCAATACCAGCCCAGGAACTGATCCTGAACCGCCACCGGGACGATCTTGTCATCGATCTTTCCGCCCTCGGCAAAGCCCTGAGTGGCGTAGGGCTCTGCGTCGTCCGTATACAGATAGTACTTCGCCGTGAACTGGTCAGGCTCCCACTTGGCGTACAGGTTCAGGTTCGCGGTGATCCGGGAGTTCTCATCCGGTTTATACTCCGTGCCAGGCGTGAATTCCGAGTCGGTATACCATCCGGCAAAGATGTAGCCCGTCTTCTCCATATCCTGTTCCAGGGTCTTGAGCAGATCGGTATCGTCGTTGTAGATCCAGTCGCCGTAGAGATGCGTGGCAGTTTGCGGATCATCCGTGTAGTTGTCCGCGTTCGTCCAGACGCTGAGCGTAAGGTTGCCTCGTTTATAGAGGAGAATCTGGCAGAAATTTCCTGCGGCAATACCAGCATCTTTGAAAAGCGTCGTGTATTTATCGTACAAGCTGCTGCCATAGTCGCTGCTCACAACCGTCAGCGTACTGGGATTGGCCGTCATGCCGCTGCCATAACTTGATGTCAGCTCCAGATCCGTACCCGTACAGCCGTCCAGCATTTTGTAACCCAAAGCTTGTCCTACCATAACCAGCTGGCAGGCTTCCTTATAGATCGTATAATTCGTACCATCATAGGTAAAGTCTGCCTTTTCTCCCGGCAAGGTCGTGCGGGCGTAAATTGCCCAATCCTTGTAGACCCTGGTTTTTGTGGAAGTCAGTTCTCCAGCTCCGACCAGCTTTCCATCGGAGATGCTCAGTCCGTTCGAGCCATTAAACAGGTCGCTTTCCAGCGTGTACATATTCGTCACCTGGATATTGCTATTGCTGCCCGGCTTCTGCCAACCATAAAAAGTGTTATCGCCTGTACCACTGCTCGTGACCCAGCCTACCTGCGGCCACACGGCAGTGATGCTCTGTCCGTATTTCGCGGTAAACCGATAGGTAAAGTTGTCGTAGGTATTCTTGCCACTCGTCTTCTTTGTTTCAGTATATTTTACGTTATATTTCGCTTGGTCATCGGTGCTGATCTTCTTATTGATGTCGTTGATGTATCCATTGCTGGACAGATCATAGACAAAGGTCAGCGTGATGCGGGCACGATTGTAATAGAGCAGTACGACAGTGGTGCCATCCGGGTTGACATACCGCCCATTGGTGGCGCTATTATACTGATAATAGGTTTCGCGCACATCCGGAATCGTCGCGGTGGTGCTATTCGCTGCAGACGTCTTTGCATACCCGGTCAGCTCGCCATTCAGCACGTCGGAATATCCGACGTTATGGGTTGCGTTCTTATTCGTAACTGGATTCTTCTCGATGGAGACGTAGCTTCCCGCGGGAGCATAGACCACTTGGCTGGCGCCTGCTGCGGAATAATCGTTGTCGTCCGCATTTTCGTACATGTACACCAGCGTGACCTTCACCATCTCTGCTTTCCACTTGGCATAGAGGGTGATGTCCGCATTCACCGGCTTACTGAAATCATACGCCTGCGTCAGCTCCTCATCGGTATACCAGCCAACGAAGGTATAGCCCGTGCGAGTAGGCGCGACTTCCGTGGCCGTCTCTCCCTGAGAAAGGAACTGGGTCGGCACGGCGCTGCCGCCATTGGAGATGAAGGATACCTTCACGGCCGGCGCATACCACGCATACAGGTTCAGCGTGTTGCCTGCCAGCGCGTCGCTGTCGCTGACGGGCGCAGTGAAATCAAAGGCGTTCAGCTCGGAAACAAGCTTCCCCTCCTGTTTTTCCGTCGACCAGCCCTTGAAGACGCACTCGCTCTTGACCGGACCCGATGCAGGATTGACCGTCTGTCCCTTCCGGACAGCCAGCGTCAGATGAACGGTCTGGCCGTCCTGGCTCAGGAAATTGACATAGTACATCTCGTCAACGTCCGGATCAACCCAGTACGCATACAGCGTCATGCCGCTCTCCACCGGCGTGGAGCTGGTAAACTCTGCGGTCAGGCTCTCGTCAGAATACCATCCGGCAAAGATCTTGACATACTGCCCGTCCTCGCCCTTCCATTCGGGCATGGGCAATTCTTCGAGGACAGCTCCCTTGTTGACCGTCACAGTGGCGGGCGCAGCCACACCGGCCGCAGCCGCATCTTCACCGACGTTAAAGGAAACAGTGACCTTCTCAACGACCTCCACGAAAATTGCATAGGAACTGGTCGTGGCGCCGTACTCCCTGGAAGCAACTTTCGTATCCCCTACATACAGGTAGGAAGAATAAGACCCTGAAGTGGTCGTAACCAGTTCAGAACCGGCAACCGCTGCCTGGTCGTAATCGGTAGCTACCTTTGCGCCGACAAATTCATAATCGCCGTCCAAATTCGCAATTTCGGTTGCATACCGCGACGCGTCCGTGAAATCCAACGTTTTGCCAGCGGTGCGGCTCAGCGTTTGGGACGTTCCCGTGCCAATGCACCCGTCGGCCTGTGTATAATAATAGACCGGGATATACCACGTCTGACTGTTGTATGTAATTCTCCCGCCCGGCGTAGCCGCATACGTCGTCGGAATATCCAGCGAAAAGACTTCGCCGACTTCCGTCACGCTCTCCGTCGCCAACGCGGGTACGCAGCTGAGGATCATCAGCACCGTCAGCAACCATGCGGCCGCACGCTTGAAACTCGTCTTCATTGCCATCCTCCTCTTTCCTCATTCGAAATGGCTGCGCGGTTATTCAGCCGCAGTCGCATCGGCGGGCTCTTCCGCAGGGGCTTCATCGGCCGCCGCGGCCGTGATGGTCACGCCGGCGCGCCACTGCCAGTTCACGTTCTCTTCGCACACCATGAAGGAGATGACCGGCGCGCCCTCGTGAACCGTCTCCCAGCCGTCGCCCTTGTCGCACTGCCAGAACACGGTGTAGGTCAGGCCGTCATAGCCGTTCATGACCATGGTCAGCGTGGCCGTGCTGCCCAGGGCAGGCTCCTCGGAATCCCAGGTGACATTCACGTCGATGCTGCGGTCGGGATTGGTCTCCTCAATGCGCTCGGCCAGGGTGCGCGTCTCCTCGGGCTGCTCCGCGGACTGCTCCGGCTCATCCGCCGGGGCCGGTGCTTCCAGAGACACATTCGCGACGAGGTCGGCGCGGACATAGCCTTCAGCGCCGTCGGCGGCGATCAGATACCAGGTCTCGCCCAGATCGTTCTGCACCGCCTGCAGCACCGTCACCGGCGCGCCCTGCGCCAGCTGGGCGACCGCTTCGCTCTCGGTGCTCGCCTCTGCGCGGACGTTCGCGCCGTCGACGCGGATGTACGCGCCCTCCGGCTCGGCGGTCGGCTCGGGCTTGGGCACCGCGCGGAACTTCGCGATGGGCAGCTTGTCGCCCTTCTCGGTGCGGACGCTGGCCAGAACGGCGGTTTCAATCTCCGCCTCGGTCTCGGTCAGATACTGAAGATCGGCGGCATAGAAGTAGCCGACCAGCGCGGCATCGGCGCCGACGGTGTCGTCGGTATCGAAGTGCGCCTCGTAGATCGCGCCGCTGTCCAGCGCGATGACGTCGGCGATGTAAATCAGCTGATCCTCGGTGAACTCACCCAGCAGGGTCTTCAGCGCCTTCTCCCCATACACGGCCGTGCCGCCCTTGACGGTGGCATAGCAGTCGCTGTACGCGACGGGCGCGTCGGTGGGATCGGCGGGCGCATCCGTGGGATCGGCGGGCGCGTCGCTGGGATCGACGGGCGCGTCGCTGGGATCGGCGGGCGCATCCGTGGGATCGGCGGGCGCGGTCGTGGGATCCTCGGTCGCCTCGGGCTTGGAGGTGGAGCCGGTCGGCTCAGGCGTCCCGGGGACAACCGGCGTCTCCGTCACGATCACGACGGGCGCTTCAATCGTCACCGCGGGGGTCACCGCGGGCTCCGCGCCGACCGTCTCCGGCACGGGCTCGGGCGTGTTCTCCGTCGCCAGCGCGACGGTCGTGCCGCTGAGCATGGCCAGGATCATCATCCCCGCCAGCAGGATTGCAAAAAACTTGTTTGTCCTCATGTCCGTTCCTCCTAGTCCTGTCCGCTTTGGGCTGCGCAGGCCCTTTATGGTCTTTCGGCGTGATCTACGCATTCGCTTCGCTGCAAGGTTTGTGGTTCAACGAAATACTTTTATGCGCCGGTGCGGCGGAATATTCCGCCGGTTTCAGCCAGCGAAGAAATGATCCGCTTTTCTCTATTTTCCACGCTTTCATTATAAGCGCACGGTTTGACAAAGTCAAGTTCATGATATGGCTACTTTGTTATGAAATGATTAAAACACAAAAGATTGATGTTATTTGTGTCCGCGAAATCCGCATGCCTATATATCGTCTTTATAAATAGGAAGAAATCCGTCCGTCCCCAATTTCCGGAGAAATATTTTCGCTCAGAGATTGACTTGCGGGCGTCGGAGATGGTACATTGTCTGTGTACGGATATTCGCTTGACAAAGAGCGCTTCCGGCGTTTCCGGAGGCCTGCCAGGGATCAGGGACGCTCCCTGGATCAAATTATATTTTGGGGAGGATATTCAAATGAAGGGTTTGGCGGCCCGATTTTCCGCACTGAAACAAAAGGTGGGCGGAAATCGCGAGAAAATGGAGTTTGAATCCACCTTCGGCGCGTCGCCGGAGGAGCTCGGGCATGTGACGCGCCCGTCTGCGGCGTGCGTTCGGACGCTGTCGCAGATTCAGTTTGCGCTGGAGCTGTCCGAGGCCGAGGGCGGCAGATGGGACGCGGCGATCGATCAGGCGCTGCACGTGCTGGAAGACGAGATGGCCCGCGAGGACGCGCTGACGCGCTCCGCCTGCGCCCGCGCGGAGCAGGCGCTGACGCCCGCCGCCGAGGCGGCAAAGGCCTATGAGCTGATCTATGTGGCCCACGCCCACATCGACATGAACTGGATGTGGGGCTGGCAGGAGACCGTGGCCGCCACGCTGGCGACCTTCCGCACGATTCTGCATCTGATGGACGAATACCCCGGGTTTACATTCATGCAGTCGCAGGGCTCGGTCTACAGGATCGTCGAAAAGTACGATCCCTCCATGATGGAGGAGATCAAGCGGCGCATCCGCGAGGGGCGCTGGGAGGTCACCGCGTCCGCCTGGGTGGAGACGGACAAGAATATGCCGGACACGGAATCGCTGCTGCACCACATCACGGTCACCCGGGACTATCTGCGCGACGTGTGGGGCGTCGATCCCGACAGCGTGCAGGTGGATTTCTCCCCGGATACCTTCGGCCACAGCCGGTTCGTGCCGGAGATCAACTGCTTTGAGAACGTCCGGTACTACTACCACTGCCGCGGACTGGAGGAGCTCGAGACGCTGTACCGGTATCGCGCGCCGTCGGGCAGCGAGGTGCTGGCGTACAAGGAGCCCTACTGGTACAACAGCGGCGTCAACCCCGACAACGGCACCGGCCTGATCGGCCTGTCCAGGCGCTGCGGCGGGCTGAAGACCGGGCTGATCGTCTACGGCGTGGGCGACCACGGCGGCGGGCCGACCCGCCGCGATGTGGAGCGCGTGCTGGAGATGGCCCAGTGGCCCGTGTTCCCCCAGGTGCGCTTCGGCACGCTGCACGAATACTTCCGCAAGGCGGAGTCCGTCCGCGATTCCCTGACGGTGATCGAGCACGAGCTGAATCCCCTGTTCACCGGCTGCTACACCACCCAGAGCCGCATCAAGCTGGGCAACCGCAGAAGCGAGGTCGCGATGAACGACGCGGAAAAAATCTGCGCGCTGGCCGGGTGCGTCGCCGACGCGGAGTACCCCGCCGGACGCTTCCGCGAGGCCTGGCAGAACGTGCTGTTCACCCATTTCCACGATATCCTCACCGGCTCCTGCGTTCAGGAGAGCCGCGAGTACGCCATGGGCCTGTACGCGGACGCGCTGGCCTGCGCCCAGACCGCCCAGGGCAACGCGCTGCGGGCGGTGGCGGAGTCCGTCGACACGCTCTTCGGCGGCCCGGCCGAGGACGTCTCCGACGCCCAGTCCGAGGGCGCGGGCGTCGGCTACGGCCTGGAAAGCTACGGCGGCGTGCCCAACTGCGAGCGCGGCGCCGGACGCACCCGCCGCTATGTGGTGTTCAACACCGCGTCCACGCCCCGCGACGAGGCCGCGCTGATCACCATGTGGGACTACACCGGCGACCTGCGTCGGCTGGAGGTGGTGAACGACCGCGGTACGGCGCTGCCCTTCGAGCTGCTGGATCCGCAGCCCCAGCGGTACTGGGATCATCATTTCGTGCGCCTGCTGGCGCGGGTGAAGGTACCGGCCGTCGGATATACGACGCTGGCGGTTCGGGAGCGGGCGCTCGAGCACTATCCGACCTATTATCTGGACGACGTGCGCGTGGAAAAGCCCCACGGCAGGATCGTTCTGGAGAACGCGCGGATCCGCTGCGCCTTCGACGCCGACGGCATGCTGACCTCCATGATCGACCGGCAGACCGGCCGCGAACAGCTCTCCGGCCGGGCCGGACTGCGCCTGGCGCTGGCGGAGCAGCGGACGAACAACGCATGGAACATCGGCCGCATCCTGAAGAACGTCCCGGTGGACGACACGATCGACCTGCAGCTGCACCGCGGCCCCCTGGCGCAGCGCATCGAAATCACCCAGAAGGTCCTGCACTCCACGGTGAAGACCGTCGTCTCCCTGGACGCGGACGCGGCGGCGCTGAAGCTCGCCTTCGAGGTGGACTGGAACGAGGCGGCGGGCCACGGGGATCGGGTTCCCCTGCTGCTCTGGCAGCTGCCGGTGGCGGGCGGCGCAGAGGAGCTTCTGTGCGACGTGCCCGCGGGATGTATCCGGCGCAGCGCGTCGGCCAACGACGTGGCGGCGCTGAGCTTCTCGGCGGCGCTGGGCGACGGCATTGCCCCGGCGCTGTTCGCGGACTGCAAATACGGCTATCGCCTGGACGAGGGCGCGCTCAGCTGCACGCTGATCAATACGGCGGGCTCCCCCGATCCCTATCCGGAGCGCGGCATCCACAAAATCCAGCTGTGGCTCGCGCCCTCCGACGGAAACGCGGTCGCCCTGAAGCGCATGGGCGAGGCGCTGATGCGCCCGCTGATCGCCATGCCCGCCGGTGCGAAGCCGGGCAAGCTCCCCCGGGAGGCCAGTCTGCTGACGATGCAGAGCGCGGGCTGCGTGCTGTCCGGCGTGGAGCGCGGCGGCGACGGCGCGCTGAAGGTGCGCGTGTTTGAGATGCAGGGCCGCGGCGACCGGGTGACGCTGGAGCTTCCGTTCTCCCCGGAGCGCGCGGCGTGCGGCGGCACGCCCGCCGCGATCGACGGCCGCCGCGTCTCCTTCGACGTGCGCCCGTACAGCCTGGCCGAGGTCGTGATCCGCGGCTGACGGCCTTCCATCCTGTACAGAAGAAAGGGAGGCGGTTCCTTTATGATCACCGATATTCAGAGATTTTCCCTCAGCGACGGCCCCGGCATCCGCACGACCGTATTCTTCAAGGGCTGTCCGCTGCGCTGCGCGTGGTGCCACAACCCGGAGGCCGTGCGCCCCGGGCGCGAGCGGATGCTCTATCCGGAAAAATGCATCGGCTGCGGACGCTGCGCGCAGGTCTGTCCCTCGGGCGCGCGGCGCGCGGAGAACGGCCGGATGGTCGACGATCCCGCGCGCTGCGTGAACTGCGGCGCGTGCGCGGACGCGTGCTTCACCGGAGCCATCCAAATGTCCGGCACGGAGATGACCGCCGCGGAGATCGTCGCGGAGGCCATGCAGGACGCGGACTACTACCGCCGCTCCGGCGGCGGCGTGACGCTGTCCGGCGGCGAGGTGCTCGCCCAGCCCGGGCTGGCGATGGAGGTGCTGCGGCTGCTGAAGGCGCAGGGCGTTTCCACGGCGATCGAAACCAGCCTGTTCGCCGAGTGGGAGACCCTCGAGGCGCTGCTGGAGCACGTGGATCTGGTGATGGCGGATCTGAAGCTGGCGGATCCGGCGGCCCACGAGCGCTGGGTGGGCGTGCCCAACGGGCGCATTCTGGACAATCTGCACAGGCTGTCCCGGCGCGGCGTTCCGCTGATTCTGCGCACCCCCGTGATCCCGGGCGTCAACGACCGCGAAGCCGAGATCGCCGCCATCGCCGCCGTCGCCCGGACGCTGGACAATCTGAAGGCCTATGAGCTGCTCAACTACAATCCCCTGGGCGAGAGCAAGGTTGCGGCGCTCGCCCGCGGATATGCGCTCAGCGGCGCGCGCCCGCTGCCGGCGCAGCGAATGGAGGCGCTCCGACAGGCCGCGCTGGACGCGGGGCTGGTCGATGTGCGCATCGGATAAGGAGAGAACCATGCGAAATCGAATCGGACAGACGCCGCTAACGGCGGACGTCAGCTATTACGGGCGCGTCCGGCTTCTGCGCGAGCGGAAAATCCAGGACACGCAGGACAAGAAAAACACCCCCTGCTTCGCCGACGGCGACGACTATGGCACGGTCTCCGTCCCGGAGGACTATCAATTCGATCCCTACATCAATCACCCCAACGGCTCCTGGTACGGCTACGACGGCTGGAGCGAGAATTTCTACCGGCAGATGTCCAATCACCCCATCGTCATCGACCCCTGCGACGCCTTCTGCAACCGCTGGATGCTGACGATGGTCTGGCTCAAGCCCAACAACGTGTTCCACCCCGACTACCCCTTCGACGAGCTGAAGCCCGAGCAGGAGAAGTACGGCATCGTGCCCGGCATCGGCGCGGATTCCCACTTCGGCGGCGACTACGCCATCGGCCTTTCGCTGGGCTGGGGCGGCCTTCTGGAAAAGCTGCGCCGGTATCGCGCCCTCAACCCCGGCCGCGACGATTTCTACGACGCAGAGGAGAAGACCATCCGCGGCGTCCAGATCTGGATGCGCCGCACCTGCGCCGCCATCCGCGACGCCATCGGGGCCGAGCCGGTACCGGCGCTGGCGGAGAACCTCCGGCAGATGCTCGAGGTCAACGAATATCTGGTGGAGGGCGCGCCCCGCACCCTGCGCGAGGCCTGCCAGTGGATCTGCTGGTTCAACATGGCCTCCCGCGAGTACAACCGCGACGGCGCGGGCTGCCAGCTCGACGAGGTGCTGCGCCCCTACTACGAGCGCGACCGGGCCGCGGGCCGGCTGACCGACGACGAGGCCAGATATTACATCGCCTGCCTGCTGCTCAACGATCCCCACTACTATCAGCTGGGCGGCCTGCGCCCCGACGGAACGGACATCACCTCGGAATTCTCCTATCTGTGCCTGGAGGGCGCGGAGTGGCTGGATTCCTCGTGCAACATCACGGTGCGGGTGCACGAGGGCATGGACCGCAGCTTCCTGCGCGCGGCCGTGGCCTGCCTGTTCCGCAACAAAAACGGCTGGCCCCGGTTCTCCGGCGACGCGGCGCTGTCCCAGGGCTTCATGCGCAAGGGCTATCCGCTGGAAATCGCCCGCCAGCGCGTGGCCGTGGGCTGCAACTGGATGAGCCTGCCCGGCATGGAATACACCATGAACGACTGCGTGAAGATCAACAATCTGAAGGTGTTCTCCGTGGCCTTCGACGAGATGATGTCCGACGGTGGCCCCCAGAGCACGCAGCGCCTGTTCGAGCTGTACTGCAGGCATCAGCGCCGGGCCGTGGAGGTCACCGCGAAGGGCCAGCTGTTCCATCTGGATCATCAGGTGTTCAACGAGCCGGAGCTCATGCTGAATCTGATCTCCCACGGCCCCGTGGAAAAGGGCCTGGACATCACCAACGGCGGCGCGATGTATTACAATCTGTGCATCGACGGCACCGGCATCGCCTCGGTTGCGGATTCCTTCGCCGCGCTGGAGCAGCGCGTGGAGCTTGAAAAGCGCCTGACCTTCCGCCAGGTGGCCGACGCGATGGCCGACAATTTCCAGGGCACGGACGGCGAGGTCATCCGCCGGATGCTGAATTCCTCCAGCCGCTACGGCTCCGGCGGACGCGGCGACGACTGGGCCGAACGGATCTCCCGGGCCTTCTCCGCGGACGTCTGCGCCATGGACGCGCTCCGGCCGCCGGTGAAGTTCATTCCCGGCTGGTTCTCCTGGTCGAACACGATTCAGCTCGGCCGGGCCGTCAGGGCGACGCCCAACGGACGGCGCGACGGCGAGCCCATCAGCCACGGCGCGAACCCCCATCCCGGCTTCCGCCGGGACGGCGCGCTGACCGCCATGAGCAACGCCATCTGCCGCATCCAGCCCGGCTACGGCAACACCGCGCCGATCCAGCTGGAGATCGACCCCGGCCTGTGCCGCGGCGAGGAGGGCGTCGAAAAATTCTGCGACTACATCCTGACGATCTTCGAGAAGGGCGCAACCCTTCTGAACATCAACATCATCGACGCGAAGAAGATCCTGGCCGCCAACGAAAACCCGGATCTGTACCCCGATCTGGTGGTGCGCGTGACCGGCTTCACCGCGTACTTCTGCCTGCTGACGCCGGAATTCCGCAAGCTGGTGGTGGATCGGATCCTGGTCGCCAACTGACCGGCGCGCCGGTCAGGGCGACGAAAAGGGACTGTCTCACGAAGCGTTATATTGCACAAAGAATCGCCTGTAAAATACCTTGTTCTCGGTGTTCTACAGGCGATTTTCATCGATTATCTGTGCAGTTCGTCCTTCGTGAGACAGCCCCATCCGCCTCTGATTCGCGGCCAGCAGGGTGCACGGGGAACTTCCCATAAGCGCTGCACTGCACAAATTACGCCTGTAAAGCGCGCTGGACAGCGTGTTTTACAGGCGTTTTTTTCATTTCATGGATTTCCTGCGCGGCTCGCCCATCGCGAACCGGCTCCCCATCCCTGCGGACGGTACCCGGTTCGACGGCGGGCGCGCTGCAGGCTGAGTTCCCTCATTCGTTCGTCGCATCGCCGCGGGCGGAGTTCCCTCATTCGTGCGGCGCGTCGCCGTCATTCGGCTGCATCTCCGCCGTTCGGTCGGCACGTCGCTTCGGGCAGAGTTCCCTCATTCGTTCGTCGCACCGCCGTCATTGGGACGGCACGTCGCTTCGGGCGGAGTTCCGTCATTCGGGCGGCGCATCGCCGCGGGCGGATGGCCGTCGTTCGGGCGGCATGTCGCTTCGGGCGGAGTTCCCTCATTCGGGCAGCGCGTCGCCGTCATTCGGCTGCATCTCCGCCGTTCGGTTGCGTCGCTTCGGGCGGAGTTCCGTCATTCGGCTGGCGCGCCGCCGCGGGCGGATGGCCGTCGTTCGGGCGGCATGTCGCTTCGGGCGGAGTTCCCTCATTCGGGCGGTGCACCGCCGTCATTCAGCTGCACCGCCGCCGTTCGGTTGCATCGCTTCGGGCGGAGTTCCGTCATTCGGCTGGCGCGCCGCCGGCCAGGGCGCAGATCTGCCTGCACTGCTCCTGCAGCGCGGCGATGACCTGCTCGAGCACGCTGGGGCTGTCCGCGCCGTACTGCTGCTTCCAGATGGTCTCCTGCGTTGCCAGATAGCTGGCGAAGGTCGCCTTTCCGGAGAGCGCCAGGCTCATTTCCTGCTCGGACGCGCCCTCCAGCCAGGTCTCGTAGAGGATGTCCAGCTCGCCCTTCCAGAGCGCGCGGATCTGCTTGAGGGCGCGGAGCTGCTCCGCCTCGGTGGCGGCGGCGCGATAGAGCGTCTCCGCCGTCTCCTGCATCCTCGCATGGTTGGCGCACATCAGCCATTCGCCGTCAAGGCCGTGCATGCAGAAATCCACGAGCGTGTTGCTCTCGAATTCCGATTCACCCGGCTCGATCTCCCCGCCCATGTACACCTCCCAATCGACGTTCAGCCCGCTCAGCAGCGTCGGCCAGGCCACGCCGTCCACGGGAAATCCCGCCACTGCGGCATAATCCCGCACCGCCTGCTCGGTATTCCTGCCGAAAATGCCGTCCACCTTGTCCCGCAGATAGCCCAGATCCTGCAGCTTCTGCTGCATCTCCATGACGGCGTCCCTGTCGCCCGCGCCGCGATAGAGGGTTCCCTCGGGATAAAAGGCCTCCTCCGCCACGTTCGAGCAGCTGGCGCACACGCGATAGCGAACGCCCATGGAAAAGTCTCCGGCGGGCTGGGAGATCTGCCACGCTCCGTAGGCATGTCCCAGCGAGCTGCCCTTCTCCGTCTTGGTTTTATTGCAGTTGCGGCATTCGTAGCTCACGGTGCTCCTGGTGGTACAGGTGGCGCTGGTCTCGCCGGTCTTGCGCCAGTCGTGGCCGTAGGCGGCCTGCGTGGTCTCCTTTTTGTTCTTGCCGCAGATGCGGCATTCCAGCAGGTAGTATCCGTCCTGGGTGCAGGTGGGCTTGCGCACGTCCACCTGCTCGTAGTCGTGAGCACCGTAGTTTGCGTAATACCAGCAGTCCTCCGCCAGCGCGGGTACGGCGCAGAGCCACAGCACCAGCGCCAGCGCGGCAATCAAAGTCTTCTTCATAATTTCTTACCTCTCAGGATCGCTCCATGCCGTTCTGTGCGGCGGTCCGCCGGAGCGCTCCGGCGGACCGCGGAAAATCAGGCTTCGGGAATAAAGTGCATCAGCATGGAATCGAAGTAGTTCAGGTCAAATCCTTCCTCTGTGAGAATGGCTTCCATCTGATTTCCGTAGTAATCCACCAGATAGGCGTCGGCTTCGCCCGACTCGGTCTGCGCCACGCCCTGCGTCCAGGTCATGCCGGGCAGTGCAGTGCCTGCGATCACGAAATCCATCGTGCCGTCGGCGTGGAAGGTGAGGGAGTATTCTGCGCCCAGCATGTCCGCGTCCATGGCAAAGCCTTCCACCTCGGCGCTGGCGCAGACGTACTTGCGCTCCAGTCGATCCTCTGCGGCGGGATGCTCCGGGAGATCCGCGCCGGGAAGATCGTCGGGTTCGGGCTGTGCGGCTCCGTCGGTGCGGGCGAAGATCAGCTTCGCGCCGTCCTCCTCCATCGCCAGCGTGCCGTCCGGCTGGAGAACTG
>SFJH01000094.1 GCA_004555155.1 Clostridiales bacterium | reverse complement strand
CCTCGGCTGGCGATCCCCCGTCTCTATGCGCAGTCTCCTCTCTGCCGCCGCCAATTGAAGCCGCGAGGGCTTCGCCCTCCCGGCTTCAATTGGCCCTCCGCCTCTCATTCTCTTTCGTTCTTTTTTCAGTCTCACATCATTGACTAATGAACAACTGGCCGCATAAAATTCCGGAACCATGCTTGACAACCGATTCTGCAGGTGATATGATTACACCAACTGAATAGATGGGTCTTTTCGCAGAGCAAGTGCAGCCCTTCGGCTGCTTGAATGGGAAACAGGTGAGAATCCTGTACAGTGCCGCTGCTGTATGGAGCTGGCGCGCTTTCACAACGCCACTGGGAAACTGGGAAGGCGAAGGCGGGCAATGAGCTCCGAGTCAGAATATCAGCTTGTTTTGCAGGTTTCCGGCTGCGAGCCACGGCTGGGGAATCGATGGAAAGGGCCTTGGTTTTGTTTGCGCTGGCTCCGCGGTTGCGGAGCTTTTTTGTTGGCGTGCAATGGCTCGATTCCGGGCCATTTTTTTTGTGGAACGGAGCAGTGGAGCAAGCTGCGCAAGGATCTTCTGAGGGAGGATTTTCCGGTGCAGGGCGGCGTACGCCCCGTGGAACCGGCGGCACGCGATCGTGGGCGAGACCGGCAGCAGGAGCGTGCCGCTGGCCACGATTCTGGGACTCGGCGGCGGAGGAGCATGCGCCGGAACGGCCGCGAGCAGGCGGGCCCCGGCGCGCGGGCGCTTGCCCGGCGGCGAGATCGCGTACATCTCCCGGGGCGGCGCGAGCGGCATGAACCGCGAGGCGCTCATCCGCAGACTCCATGCGGTGGATGCGGACGTGGGCTCCGAGCCGGACGGGCAGATCAATATCGGCGATCCTCCGATGCGTTCGGGAGCATTGTCCCGAATGGAATCCCTGCTTTGGCTGCAGCCGGACAAAGGATGTTTGTGCAGGCTGTATTTGCCGGATCGTGGGGATTCAGACCATTCCATCGGATGAAAGCCGTTGGACGTAGACAGAAAGGCAGGTTGATTCTTTGGATCATTTCTACGAATACGAGCGCGACCGGGTGCTGATGGGCATTCACATGGCCGCGGTGAACCACATGCAGGGCGTGAACGGCAAGGTGGCGGGCAATCTGGCGGCGTTCTCCCAGATCAAGGACGCGGCGATCCTTCTCCACGGGCCGAAGGGCTGCGCGTACCACTATCGCTATTTCGCCCGGCGGCGCTATCTGCCCGCGTACAATGTCGAATCCAGCGACCTGACCGAGGCCGACGTGGTGACCGGCGGCGAGGACAGGCTGATGGCGCTGGCGCGGCGCATCATTGCCGAACGGAAGCCGGGCTGTGTGATCCTGATTCCCACGGTGACCAGCGACGTGATGCAGTGCGACCTGGCGGGCCTCGCCCGCCAGCTGCGCGCGGAGACGGGCTGTCCGGTGCTGGCGGTGGAATCCGAGGTGTTTTCCCACATCGACAAGACGGTCATGCGCGCCGGGCGGAAGGATATGCTCAAGAGCTGGGGCCAGGCCTGCGCCCCGGCGTCGTCGGATTACAAGGGCTGCGGCTTCTCCGAGGCGATGCTGACGCTGGCCGAGCAGCTGATGGAGCCGCAGGAGCCGCTGCCCGGAACGGTCAATGTGGAGGGCTATGCCTGGGGCTACGGCGGGCGCGCGCTGCTGGAGGGCATGGACGGCATGCTGTGGCACATGAACCTGCGGCTGCTGAACTGTCTGCCCAACTGCACGGCGGCGGAGATCGTCCGCGCGCCTGCGGCGCAGCTGAACATCGCGCGGCGCGTGCGCTGGGCGAAGGCGCTGAACCGGCGCTTCGGTACGCCGTACATGCACATCCACGGCTTCGCCCGCTACACGGGTCTGGACGGCATACTCCAGTTTTATCGCGAGATTGCGCAGACGCTGGAGCTGAACCTCGATGTGGATAGAGTCTTTGCACGGCACATCGACCGCGCACGGGAGCGGCTCGCCGCCTGTTCGGAGGCGTACCGGGGACTGCGCGTGCTGCTGATGCCGAGGATGTTCAACCAGCTGCCGAACCTGCTGGTGCAG
>SFJH01000093.1 GCA_004555155.1 Clostridiales bacterium | reverse complement strand
CGTCGCAGGCAAAATCGAACCTCAGCGCTTCCGGCGCGGCATGGTTCAGCGTGCTCACGGTCAGCCGCCGCGAAGTCAGATCGAGAATGCGCGTATGGGCGCTTCCGTCCCGCGCCGCCGATGTCACCACGCCGCAGGAGACATGGCAGATTCCGTCGGCCAGACTGATGGACGCGTCATCGTCGTGGCCCATGTGGAAATGGGCGCTGGCCCAAAGGAACACCTGCGGATTATCGCGCATCAGCGCCTTCCAGCGCATCGGCTGGAAGCAGTGATCGAAATAGGAATCCGTCGCCGCCACATGCAGCGGCGGCACGCTGCGCAGGCCGGTGCCCGGCAGCGGACAATGACAGAAGACCGCCGTCGGCCAATCGCGGTGCGCCGCCAGCTGCGCCTGGACAAACTCGAACTGCGCCTCCGACGCATACAGGGCATTCTGGGTGGCGAATCCCTCCCGCGGCTGCTTCTCCACACTCAGAAACAACAGCAGCATCCCATCGCGCTCCATCGCGCTCCAGAGCTGCTCACGGCCAAACGCATCGCGATACCATCGGACAGGATCTCTCTCCATGGCGTCGTCCAGCCGGTATTCCACGTCATGATTTCCCAGCAGCGGCACGCATTCGCACGGCAGCATCTTCAGAAAATCCGCACACTCGCGAAGTCCCGTCTCTTTGCCCAGCCTGCCCTGACAGCCGAAATCGCCCATCGCCACCGCGAGCTCCGGCCGCTGCGCCGCGATCTCCTCCATGGCGCGCCGGATGGCCGGCTGCTCGCCCTCCCGGAACTGAAGGTCGCCGATCAACGCAATTCTCATTGTCCTCACCTGCATTTCGTATTTTCGCGGGAATTATACACTATTCCGCTGCGAAATGCAACCATTGCCTCCGAAAGACCGGCAACTCTACGGAGCGTTTGTTGCAAAACGGCACGATTTGCACTACAATGAATGCAAGGAGGCGATCGGCATGAATCTTGACAAAGTCGGCGGACTTCTGCGCACGCTCCGGCGCGAGAAGGGACTGACGCAGCGCGCACTGGCCGAGCAGATCGGCGTATCCGACCGGACGATTTCCAAGTGGGAGACGGGCCGCGGCGCGCCGGACGTCTCCCTGCTGAGCGCAGTTTCCGACGCGCTCGGCGTCAACATTGAAGGGATCCTCCGCGGCGAGCTTCGTCCCGAGGACTGCACAGGAGGAAACATGAAGAAAATCCGATATTACTACTGCCCTGTCTGCGGCAGTCTGAGCCTGTCCACCGGCGGCGCGGCCATCTCCTGCTGCGGCCGGCCGCTGACGCCGCTCGAACCTGCCGCGCCCGATTCCGACCACGCCCTGACTCTCGAACCCATAGAGGACGAATGGTACATCACCACACCCCATCCCATGACCCGCGACCACTACATCACCTTTGCAGCACTCGTCACGTCCGACCGCATACAGCTGATCAAGCAATATCCCGAATGGGACTTCCAGTTGCGGCTTCCACGGCGCACGGGCCTGCTGCTCTGGCACTGCTCCGAGCATGGCCTGTTCTCCATGCCCCTGAAACGCTACTGATACTTTATGAGGCGTCCCTGCCCAACCGCAGGGACGTCTTTCCATTGCCAGCCGCGCCCGTCACCCCGTTCCCGGGCACCAACGAAGCATCTGCCGGACTCGGACCTATGGTCCGGCAGATGCGTCACCTAGCGCTCTATCCTCTGTCTGCACAAAACAAAGACTTCCCCTGCTTGAATCAGTGGCAGGGGAAGTCGGTGCGATCCAACGCGGTAGCGACTGGATGCAAACTCAGTTTGCTTAGCCGAGGATCTTGGTGACGACGCCGGAACCAACGGTGCGGCCGCCTTCGCGGATAGCGAAACGCAGACCTTCTTCGCACGCGATGGGGGTGATCAGAGTGATCTCCATGTCGATGTTGTCGCCGGGCATAACCATCTCAACGCCATCGGGCAGCTTGATGTTGCCGGTAACGTCGGTGGTACGGAAGTAGAACTGCGGACGATAGCCGTTGAAGAACGGGGTGTGACGGCCGCCTTCTTCCTTGGTCAGGACGTACACCTGGCCCATGAAGTGGGTGTGC
>SFJH01000092.1 GCA_004555155.1 Clostridiales bacterium | reverse complement strand
GACCTGAACGCGCCGTTCATCGTCTCCAAGGCCGTCATCCCGTCCATGATCAAGAAGGGTCACGGCAAGATCATCAACATCTGCTCCATGATGTCCGAGTTCGGCCGCGAGACCGTCTCCGCCTACGCGGCGGCCAAGGGCGGCCTGAAGATGCTGACCCGCAACATCGCCTCCGAGTACGGCAAGTACAACATCCAGTGCAACGGCATCGGCCCGGGCTACATCGCTACCCCGCAGACCGCGCCGCTGCGCGAGATCCAGCCCGACGGCAGCCGTCATCCGTTCGACCAGTTCATCATCGGCCGCACCCCGGCGGAGCGCTGGGGCGAGGCGGAGGATCTGGGCGGCCCGGCCGTGTTCCTGTCCTCCGATGCGTCCAACTTCGTCAACGGCCACATCCTCTATGTGGACGGCGGCATCGCGGCGTACATCGGCAAGCAGCCGTAAGGCGGGCTGCGCCCTGCGGTGAAGGGCTGCTGATCCTGATACCCTCAAAGCACCTGTCAGAAGACCCTGACAGGTGCTTTTCTTTGCAAAAAAAGCCTTCCCCCTTGGGGAAGGTGGCCGAGCAAAGCGAGGACGGATGAGGTCGTATCCTGCCGCGATTCGCGCGTCAAGACCTCATCCGTCTCCTGCGGGCGACACCTTCCCCAGGGGGGGAAGGCCGGAAAGGCGCTGCGCCTTATTTTTCCGTGATGATCTTCTTGAGATCGGCCACGGCGGCCTTGGTTTCGCCGTCCTCCTCCAGCAGCTTGCTCACCTTGTCGCAGGAGTTGATGATGGTGGAATGGTCGCGGCCAAAGGCGTCGCCGATGCGCGGCAGCGACAGGCCGGTCATCTCGCGCGTGAGATAGACCGCGACGTGGCGCGCGGTGGCGATCTCCTTCTTGCGGGAGTTGCCGCGCAGCGCCTCGGCGCTGATGGCGTAGTAATCGGCCACGCAGTCGATGATCAGGTCGGGCGTGATGCGCTTGGGGTCGCGCACGACGGCGATGTCGTGCAGCGCGCGGGAGATGACCTCCTCGTCGATGGCGCAGTTGTTGAGGCGGGCGTAGGCGTTCACGCGGATGAGGCTGCCCTCGAGCTCGCGGATGTTGCTCTCGATGCGCCCGGCGATCAGTTCGAGCATGTCGTCGCCGATCTCGATGCGCTCGTTTTCGGCCTTCTTGCGCAGGATGGCGATGCGGGTATCGAAGTCCGGCTTCTGGATGTCGGCGACCAGGCCCCACTCAAAGCGGGAGCGCAGCCGCTCCTCGAGGCGGGCGATGTCGCGCGGCGGCTTATCGGAGGAGATGATGATCTGCTTGCCGGCGGAGTGCAGGGCGTTGAACGTGTGGAAGAACTCCTCCTGCGTGGAATCGCGCCCGGCGATGAACTGGATATCGTCCAGCATGAGCACGTCCACATTGCGGAAGCGGTCGCGGAACTCGACGTTCTTGTTGTTCTTGATGGCGGAGATCAGCTCGTTGGTGAACATCTCGCTGGGCAGGTAGAGCAGGCGCAGATTCGGGAAGTGATCCTGAATGAAGTGGCCGATGGCGTGCATGAGATGCGTCTTGCCCAGGCCGACGCCGCCGTAGAGGAACAGCGGGTTGTAGGCCGCGCCCGGCGCCTCGGCGACGGCGAGGGAGGCGGCGTGCGCGAAGCGGTTGGAGGAGCCGACGACGAACGTCTCAAACGTGGACTTCGGGTTGAACGTGTTGATGCCCGGCATGCTGGCGGCCTGCTCCTGCTTCTGCTGCGCCTGCCACTCCACGCGCTCGGCGACGCTCATCAGCAGGACGTCCATCCTGCGCCCGGCGGCCTGGCTCACCGCGCTGCGGATGATGTCCAGATAGCGCGGGCGGATGGTGTTGTCCATATAGGGGCTGATGACCTCGAGCGCGAGGGTATCGTCCTTCACATAGACGGGCTTGAGCGGCTGGTCGATGAACGTGTCATAGGACAGCGGGGAAACCTCTTCCTTGAGCAGCGCCTTGGCCTTGTCCCAGAGCTCGACGTGATTCATAGGTGCAACCTCCGTGTATCGTTTGTGGGTAAATGGCGGGCACTTCTCCACATATGCCTGTTGACAACCTGTGGATGCCCACAC
>SFJH01000091.1 GCA_004555155.1 Clostridiales bacterium | reverse complement strand
GAAGCTGCGCTGCATCTTGCCGTATCTGCGCTCGTTCATCACATAGCCGTCCTTGGAATCGTCGGACTGGTTCCACTCGGCGGAGATGGTCAGCACGCCATCGTTGACGTCGATGCCCAGCTGGTCGCGCTGTACGCCCGGCAGCTCGGCGTCCAGTTCATAATGGTCGCCCGCATCCTTGACGGATACGCGGAAGTTGTTCTGGAAATCGCGCCCCATGAAGAAGGGGCCGAAGAAGCCGTCGCCGAAGAACGGGTCGGAAATCATGTCGTTGTTGTGACGGGTGTAGGGAATCAACGTGCTCATAAGTCATGCCTCCAAATCAATTTCTGAAATCCAATTTTATGTCAAAACCGGCGGCGCATGCGCGTCGGTTGGGGTCGGGGATTCATGCGCCGCGAACCGGCAGAGGCCGGATCGGCGGCGGGGTCTGATTTCACATCAGAACCGGCGGAAAGAACCTCGGCTGAAACAGGAAGCGCGGCACCTCATTGGGATTGGCGGCGGGCGAAACGCCCGAGGCCATCAGGCCGATCTGCATTCCCGGTCTTTCCATTCGATTGTTGTTCATATCGATCCCTCCCTGGATCAGGGTATTCCGCAGCGGCGGGGGAGCGATTCGATCGCCCGCATCCTCATCGGATGCCCCTTTCCGCTTCGGTGATTGTATGATACACCTAAGGTCAAAGAAAGTCAAGGTCTAAAATCGCAATTTACAATTTGTTCATAAATGGGCAGCGGAAGCCCGAATTGCGAGGTTCCTGATAGTTTGCTGGCAAATTTTTTGCGAAAAATGGCGCAAGCCCCTTGCCATTCGCAAACGGAGGAGGTATTATGGATTCCGGGAGAGTGATGATTGTGACACATCGCCTGTATTATGATGAAGTCTATCTGAAGGAATTTGACGCGACGGTATTGGAAGTGCGCCCCGGGAAGGACGGATATGAGGTGCGGCTGGATCGGTCGGCATTTTATCCGACCTCCGGTGGACAGCCCTACGATACGGGCGTGCTGGGCGGAAGGCAGATTCGGGACGTCTATGTGGACGACGATCTGGAGGTCTGGCACGTGGTGGACGGCCCGCTGACGGTGGGCGAGGCGGTGCATGGTCAGATCGACTGGGCGCGCCGGTTCGATCACATGCAGCAGCACGCGGGCGAGCACATGCTGGCCAGCGCGGCCTGGCGGCTGCTGGGCGGAACGGTGAACGGCCTGCATTTGGGCGCGGAGGTGACCACCATCGACGTGCTGCTGCCGGACGGATCGATGCGCGTGGATGAGGACGTGATCCGGCAGCTGGAGGACGACGTCAACGAGAAGATTCAGCGGGACGTGCCGATCCGCCAGTGGTTCCCCACGGCGGAAGAGCTGGCGGCGCTGCCGCTGCGCAAGGCGCCCACGGTGAAGGAGCATGTGCGCGTGGTGCAGATCGGCGAGGTGGAATACGTGGCCTGCGGCGGCACCCATCCGTCCTCGGCGGGGCAGATCGGCCTGCTCAAAATCGTGGACGCGCGGCCCAGCCGGGGCCGGATGCGGCTGACGTTCCTCTGCGGGGGAAGGGCCTATGCCGATTACCGGAAGCGGATGGACGTGATGAATCGGGCGGCGCGCGCGCTGTCCTCCGGCTGGGAGACGCTGGACGAGTCCGTGGAATCGCTGAAGGCGCGGCTGCATGCCGCGGAGCGCGCGGTGGCGGAGGCGCGCGCCGCGCAGGCCCGGCAGCGGTTGGACGCGCTGGAGACGGCGGAGGTCGGCGGCTGGCAGATTCGCGCCGGAGACGTGGGCGCGGTGGACGCGGTGACGCTGAAGGAGCTGGCGCTGGCGGGCATCGACACGCCCCACACCGTCTGGCTGCTGGAGGCCGTGGGCGGGCAGACCACCTATCTGGCATTCGCGGCGGCGGAGGGCTGCCCGTGGTCGATGGGCAGGCTGCTCAGCGAGGCGGCGAAGGCGCACGGCGGAAAGGGCGGCGGTCGGCCGGACTACGCGCAGGGCAGCTGCTCGGGCGCGGGCGCGGCGGCGGATGCGCTGCGCTCGATTCGGGGATCGGAACAGGGAGCATGAGTGGCTCAAAGAGGAGAGTTACAGAATGAATTCGTTGCGGGGATTCTTTTCGGTGAAAAACATGGTGCCGG
>SFJH01000016.1 GCA_004555155.1 Clostridiales bacterium | reverse complement strand
CGAGCATAGTCTGACTTCCCTTGTTTGTTTAGCAGCTACAAGTTTAAGTCTTCTATGCTCCTTTTTCTACCCTTTAGCCTAACTTTCCGTGAAGAGCCAGTTTTCGTCCTCCGGGCCGTAGCCGCACATCCTTCTGGCCACGGTGCGGGTGAAGAAGCTGATGAACGGCCCCAGGCCCAGCGCGCAGAACAGCGTGCCCAGGCCGATCACGCCGCCCAGCAGGAAGGCGATCAGCGCGCAGCAGGAGTCCGTGATGATCCGGCACCAGAAGTAGGGGATGGGCAGCCGGTCGGCCATGACGATGGACAGCGCGTCGTAGGGGGCGATGCCGAGGTTCGCCGTCTGATACAGCGCGCCGGAGAAGGACAGAATGATGACGCCCAGCAGCATGACGGCCAGCCGTCCGGCGATGGACTCCGGCAGCGCTCCGGCGTTTGCGATCAGCGACGTGAACAGGTCGGCGAAGACGCCCACGCAGAACCAGTTGAAGAACGTGCCCGCGCCGATGTACCGCCGCCCCAGCGCGATCTCCGCGATGAACCACAGCGTGTTCACGATGATCAGCATCACCGAAAACGGAAGCCCCAGCCGGTTGCCCAGCGCCAGCACAAAGGCGCTGCTGGGATCGTTGCCCATCAGCGAAAGCCGGAACAGGCACACGCCCAGTCCGATGATGACGACGCCCAGAATCATGACCAGCAGCCTGCGCCGCCAGGCGGGGTTCCTGAAATCAAACATATCCATCGCTCCTTGCCCCATGCGTTGGCGATATTATAGCATACGCGCCGCTTTCACAAAAACAAGTTTTGTGAGCGGCTGCGAAAAATGTATGTCATCTGCGGACTTGCACATCGGCGGGAAGTGTGATAATATAAGTGAAAGACGGGACGCGGGCGAGCGTCAATAACGGGATTTTATGGTGGAGGGAAGTGCGCGGCATGGTAGACGTCAAGCTGATCACATTGCTGAAGGTGTATGAGACGGGCAACTACACCCGCGCGGCGGAGAAGCTCTCGCTGACGCAGCCCGCGGTGAGCCAGCACATCAAGCAGCTGGAGCGGGAGATGAACGCGGTGATCTTCGACCGCGCGGGCAGCAAGATCCGGCCCACGCCCGAGGGCAGGCTGATCATCCAGTACGCCGAGCGCGTGGTCTCGCTGTACGAGACGCTGCAGCAGGCGCTGGTGGACCGCAAGCACACCATCGACCGCCTGCGCGTGGGCGTGACCCACACCTCCGAGAGCAACATCGTCTCCGAGGTGCTGGCCAAGTACACCGAGCAGAACGACAACATGAAGATCACCATCCAGACGGATACGATCAGCAATCTTTATGACATGCTGAAGGCCTATAAGATCGATATCGCCATCGTGGAGGGCGCGGTGCCGGATCCGTCCATCAACGCCATCATGCTGGACACGGACTGCCTGGTGCTGGCGGTGAGCAACGGCCATCCGCTGGCGAAGAAGAGCCTCGTGACCATCGACGAGCTGAAGCGGGAGCGCATGATTCTGCGCCTGCCCAGCTCCGGAACGCGCAATCTGTTCGCCGCCAATCTGGAAAGCCGGAGCCTCTCGCTGGACGACTTCAACGTGGTGCTGGAGGTGGACAACATCGCCACCATCAAGGATCTGGTTCGCCGCAGCTACGGCGTGTCCATCCTGGCCCGCAGCGCCTGCATGGACGAGCTGAAAAAGGGCAAGATCACCGTGCTGCCCATCGAAAACCTGAGCATGATGCGCGAGGTGAACATCCTCTACCATCATACCTTCCGCCACGAGGAGATCCTTCAGGACATTGTGCGCATCTACAACGAAACCGCCAAGGGCGGAAAAAACAGCTGACAGGGGGAAACGACATGCATCTGATGCTGGTCAACGACGATGGAATCCGCGCGCCGGGCATCCGCGCGCTGTGCGCTGCGGCGGTCGCGGCGGGTCATCGGGTGAGCGTCTGCGCACCGGACTGCGAGCGCAGCGCCGCCAGCCACTCCATTACCCTGCGCCAGGGCCTGCGGGCGGAAAGGACGGACTTTCCCGGCGCGGAGGTCGCCTATGCCGTCAGCGGCACGCCTGCGGACTGCGCCCGGCTGGGCCTGTATTTGATTCCCGGCGTGGACGCGGTGATTTCCGGCGTGAACAACGGCTCAAACCTGGGCGGCGCCTGCATCTATTCCGGAACCGTGGGCGCGGCGATGGAGGCGTCCATGTCCGGCACGCCCGCGCTGGCGGCGTCGCTGTGCGCGTTCAATACCGATGAATACGCCGCCGCCGCGAAGCTGGCCGTGCGCGTGGCGGAGTGGATGATGGATCATCCGCTGCCCCGGGGCGCAATCTATAATCTGAACGTGCCCGCGCTCCCCTGGGAGGAGATTCGGGGCGTGAAGGCCGCTTTGCTGTCGAGCACGTATCTGGACTCGCCGAATTACGTCGAAACGCGGACGGACGGCGGCGCGGCGTACAGCTATGCCCACGGCGAGGATTCCGTTGCCGTGCTGGATCCGGATTCCGACGTGCCGCTGACCCAGGCCGGGTACGCCACGCTGACCAAGCTGACCTGGGATCTTCGCCTGAACGCGCCCGATCCAGACGTTTCGGGCATCGTGCTGTGAGGAGGAACGTCCATGCATCAGGGGAATCACTGTGAAATCGAGCGCAAGTATCTGATCGCCATGCCGGACGCGGACTTTCTGCGCGCCCGGCCCGGCTGCGCCGTCTGGGAGATCGAGCAGATCTATCTGACCGCCCAGCCCGGAACCACGCGCCGCGTCCGCCGGGTGACCGAGACGGGCGAGACGCGCTTCTACAAGACCTTCAAGCGCCGCAGGACCGCCCTGACCGCCGAGGAGGACGAGGGCCGGATCAGCGCCGAGGCCTATAAGGCGTATCTTCTGGAATCGGATCCCGCGCTGAAGCCCATTCTCAAGACGCGCTATCGGATTCCCTTCGAGGGTCAGACGCTGGAGTTTGACCTGTATCCGTTCTGGACGGATCGCGCGGTGCTGGAAATCGAGCTGGAGCGCGAGGATCAGCCCGTCCGCATCCCCGAATGGGTGCGCGTGCTCAAGGAAGTGACGGAGGATCACCGCTATAAAAACGTGTCCCTCGCCCGGGAAACGCCGATGGACGCGCTGTAAAATTCATGCGCCGGCGAGCGATGAGGGCTCTGCCGGCGCATTTGCCATGCGGAAGGGCGCGGTTCACTTCTTCGGACGGGCGTTCAGGCGGTATTGGGTGGGCGTGACGCCCAAGACGTCGCGGAAGACCTCGCCCAGGCGTGCGGCGGAGGAGAAGCCCGAGGAGAGCGCCACCTCGGTCAGCGACAGCGCCGTGCCGCTCAGCAGACGCTTGGCGTGGGACAGCCGCAGCTCGGCCAGCACCGCCTGGGGCGAGCGGCCGCCCTGGGCCTTGAAGATCCGGAACAGCTGGGAGCGGCTCAGCCCCACGAAGGATGCAACATCTTCAATATGAAAATCCGTGCGCTGATAGTTGGCGTTCAGCGCCCACAGCGCGCGCTGATAGCTGTCCGCACCGGCGGACGCGCCGCGCAGGGGAGAAGCGTCGTAGCGGCTCTGGGCGATGTAGGCCGTCAGCCGCAGCAGTCCGCCCAGCGCGGCGGAGGTGTTTTGCTGCAGAAGGGACATGTCCTCGTAGATGCTGTAGGCGATTTCCAGCGCTGTCGGCGCGTACTTGCCCAGGTCGAACACCGGCCGTTCCGGGGAAAGACCGGCCGAACGGGCCAGTTCGGCCGCACATTCGCCCGAAAAGCCCACCCAGACGTAGTCCCAGGGCGCGGCGGAATCGGCGGTGTACACGGTCACGTCGTCGGGGAAGATCATGAAGCCCTGCCCCGCGCGCACGTCGAACCGCCCCGCGCCGTTGTCGAACACGCCGCAGCCCGAGGCGGCGATGTGCATCAGGTGGTAGCCGCGCATGGCCGGGCCGTAGCGATGCCCCGGCGCGCAGGATTCCCGCCCGCAGTTGTTTACATACAGCTGCCGTTCAAACTCGGGCATGACGATTCCTCCCATCGCAAGGATGCAACATTTCCCCTATAATATACAACATAAGCGGATTGTTGGCAAGCGCGGATTTACGCTATAATAGAATCAGCGGCGGTCGGAGCCGGAGCGCGGTTCCGGGCGCAAATTGAATGATTCGGGAGGAATTTGACATGCCAAAGATCACCTTTATGGGCGCAGGCTCCACCGTATTTGCCAAGAACGTGCTGGGCGACAGCATGATGACCCCCGCGCTGGCCGAGAGCACCATCGCGCTGTACGACATCGACGCCACGCGCCTGGACGAGTCCGCCACGATGCTGGAGGCCATCAACCGCAACAACGGCTCCAAGGCCCGCATCGAGAAGTATCTGGGCGTGGAGAACCGCAAGGCCGCGCTGAAGGGCGCGAACTATGTGGTCAACGCCATCCAGGTGGGCGGCTATGATCCCTGCACCATCACCGATTTCGAGATCCCCAAGAAGTACGGTCTGAAGCAGACCATCGCCGATACCCTCGGCGTGGGCGGCGTGTTCCGCGCGCTGCGCACCATCCCCGTGATGCTGGACTTCGCCCGCGACATCGAGGAGGTCTGCCCCGACGCTTGGTTCCTGAACTACACCAACCCCATGGCCATGCTCACCGGCGCGATGCTGCGTCTGACCGGCGTGAAGACCGTGGGTCTCTGCCACAGCGTGCAGGTCTGCGCGCCCACGCTGCTCAACGAGCTGGGCATCGGCTATGACGACCATGTTCAGGCGAAGATCGCCGGCATCAACCATCAGGCCTGGCTGCTGGAGTGCACCCGCGACGGCGTGGATCTGTATCCGGAGATCAAGCGCCGCGCGCTGCTGTACAACCAGGGCAAGCTGGACGTCGGCTCCTTCGAGGACTACGTGAACATCCGCACCCACGGCAAGAAGATCGAGGACGAGCACATGCAGCACCTGCGCGAGGCCTACGACCTCTACAAGACCAAGGGCGTCCACGGCGACATGGTGCGCCTGGAGCTGATGCGCCGCTTCGGCTATTACATCACCGAGTCCAGCGAGCACAACGCCGAGTACGGTCCCTTCTTCATCAAGGATCGCTATCCCGAGCTGATCGACCGGTTCAACATTCCGCTGGACGAGTACCCGCGCCGCTGCATCAACCAGATCAAGCGCTGGAAGGAGCGCGGCCATGAGCTGACCAAGAACCCCACGCTCAGCCACGAGCGCTCCCGCGAGTACGCCAGCTACATCATGGAGGCCATGGAGACCGACGTGCCCACCCGCATCGGCGGCAACGTGCTCAACAACGGTCTGATCACCAATCTGCCCCGCAACGCGGTGGTGGAGGTTCCCTGTCTGGTGGACCGCAACGGCGTGCAAGGCACGTTCGTCGGCGATCTGCCCGAGCAGTGCGCCGCGCTGAACCGCACCAACATCAACGTGCAGCTGATGACCATCGAAGCGGCCCGGACGCTGGAGAAGGACGCGGTCTATCAGGCCGTCATGCTGGATCCCCACACGGCCGCCGAGCTGTCCATGGACGACATCGTCGCCATGTGCGACGACCTCATCGCGGCCCACGGCGACTGGCTGCCCAGGTTCCATTGATTCGCAAAAATACAACGGGGAGGGAACGGCGTTCCTTCCCCGTTTTTGAAGGGAGGCGGTGTCCATGACCAACGAGCAGGTGTTTCAGATGCCGTTTTCGAAGGTCTATCCGCTCTTGGAAAACAAGGCGGCGCGGAAGGGGCGCAGCCGGGAGGAGGTGCTGGAGGTCGTTGGTTGGCTGACCGGCTATGCCGCTGCGGATGTGGAGCGCATGCTGACCGAATCCATTTCCTACGGCGATTTCTTCCGCAATGCGCCCTGCATGAATCCGAACCGATCGCAGGTGTGCGGCACGGTCTGCGGCGTGCGGGTGGAGGAGGTGGCTGATCCGCTCATGCGCGATATTCGCATTCTGGACAAGCTGATCGACGAGTTGGCCAAGGGAAAGCCGATGGAAAAGGTGCTCAGAAGGTGAAGGAGGGATTGAACATGTGGACGTGCCCGAGCTGCGGACGTTCGTTCAGGAACACGGAGCAAAGTCACTATTGCGGCGAAAAGCCCGCGACCATCGAGGAATACATCCTGCGCCAGCCGGAAGCGGTCAGGGACGCGCTGCGGCAGGTGAACGACGCGATTCGTGCGGCGCTGCCCGACGCGCAGGAGAGGATCTCCTGGAGCATGCCGACCTACTGGCGGGGCCGCAATCTGATCCAGTTCGCGGGGTTCAAGCGGCACATCGGGCTTTATCCCGGCCCCCAGGCGGTGGAGGCCTTTGCCGACCGTCTGAGCGGATACAAGGCCAGCAAGGGCGCGATTCAGCTGCCGCTCGATCGGCCGATGCCCGTGGAGCTCATTGCCGAAATCGCGGCCTGGTGCGGCGGGGATCCGTGAGATAAGAAAACGTCGGAGCGCCCGGCGTTCTTTTTTGGATTGCGCTGATGCTTTGGCAGGCGCAATGGCGCGGCAAAAAAGAAGCTCCGGACTGCGCCGGAGCTTGGAATCGGATCATCAGTCCGCCCAGTCGATGGAGTCCATGACGTTCATCAGCCGCGCGGCGTTTTCCACATTGTCTGTGGTGATGGTGAAGTAGTATGCGCCGAAGGCGGGATCGGAGCACACGCCCTGGAGGGTGTACTGTTCAACCGTCTGATTGATGCCCAGTCCGCTCAGATCCAGCGTCATCTGAACGATGATGGTGATGCCATCCTTGCCGTCCTGCTCGCAGGTGTCGGCGTAGAGCACAACGGGATTGCTGACGATGAGTCCCTGCTGCTCGAGCACGGCAACGCTGCCGTTCATCACCTGGGCGGCATAGTCGGCGGGATTCAGGTCGGCGGGGTCGAACACGGCGGAGCTCCAGACGATGTTCAGGTTCGGGTTGAAGATTTTGTTTGCGTCGTAGTTGTCGTAGAGGTAGAAGAAGGGCATGTTCTCTTCAAAATCGTAGTCGTCGTCGTAGACCATGTCGCCGTAGACGTCCATGGTGAAATCGCCGAAGTCGAATTCGACGAGCTCGGAATCCGCTTCCGCAAAGGCGGTGCAGGAGAGAGCGAGCAGAACGGTGAGCAGAACGGTGAGCAGTTTGCGCATGGGGAGCCTCCTTCGTATTTTTTCAGAGTAAATTCATTATAGCAGATTCCATGGCGCAGCGCAAGGGACAAAACGCCCCCGAACCGCGGTTCGGGGGCGAGGGAGGAGTCGTCAGGCCGCAGCCTTTTTCCGGTCGGCGAGCTGCCAGAAGACCACCACGGCGCAGACCGCCAGGCCGACCAGGTCGGTGAGCGTGCCGGGCACGATCATGCACAGACCGCCTGCGGCGGCGATGATGCGCTGGAACGGGTTCATGTGCTCCAGCCAGTGACCCACGACGGCCATGCCGATGAAGTACATGCCCACCAGCGACGTGGCGCAGATCAGCGCGATCTCGGGGATCGACGCGTTGATCATCAGCATTGCCGGGTTCAGTGCGAAGATGTAGGGCACGATGAACGCGGCGATGGCGTTCTTCGACGCCTGCACGCCGGTCTTCAGCGGGTCGGACTTCGCGATGGCCGCGCCGGCCATGGCTGCCAGCGCCACCGGCGGCGTGATGTCCGCGATGATGCCGAAGTAGAACGTGAACAGATGGGCCGGTAGCAGCATCTGCCAGGTCAGCGCGTCCACGCCCGGGTTCAGCGCCTTGGCGACCACGCCCGCCATCATCGTGGAGGTGATCAGGTAGTTGGCGGTGGTGGGCACGCCCATGCCCAGAATGATGGACGTCAGCATGGTGCAGAACAGCAGCAGGAAGATGTTGCCGTTGGCGAAGGCCGTGAGTCCCGCGCTCAGCTTCGCGCCCACGCCGGTCAGGGTGATCATGCCGGCGATGATGCCCGCCACGCCGCAGGCCAGCGCCACGCTGATGATGCTGCGCGCGCCGCCCTCCAGCGCCTTGAGGTAGTCCATGGGCTTCAGTCCGGTGAAATTCCTGCCGGCAGCCTCGCGCAGGGAGCGGTAGCCGCTCTTCTTTCCGCGGGTCAGATACACCAGCAGGTGCGCCAGCGCCGGCAGATAGCTGCCCAGACAGGCCACGCCGATGCCCATCAGCGCCGCGTAGGCGGGGGTGAAGCCCGCGCCCAGAATGATGATGATGCTCACCAGCGGCAGCACCAGATAGCCGCGCTCGATCATCAGGGTCTTGAACCGGGGGATGTCCTCGTCCTTCATGCCCACCAGACCGTGCTTGCGGGCCTCGAAGTCCACGGCGAACCAGATGCCGACGAAGTACAGAAGCGCCGGAATCAGCGCCGCGCGGATGATGTCCGAATAGGTGATGCCGCCGCCGATGCAGTCCAGCATCAGAAACGCCGCCGCGCCCATGACGGGAGGCATGATCTGACCGCCGGTGGAGGCGGCCGCCTCGGTGGCTGCGGCGAATTCGGGGCGATAGCCCAGGCGCTTCATCATCGGGATGGTGAAGGAGCCGGAGCCGACGGTGTTGGCCACGGAGGAGCCGGAGACCGTGCCCTCCAGCGCACTGACCAGCACCGCCACCTTCGCGGGGCCGCCGCGCTGCTTGCCGGCCACGGCATTGCCGAAGTCGATGAAGAATTCGCCCACGCCGGTCTTCTCCAGGAAGGAGCCGAACAGGATGAACAGGAAGATGAACGTGCTCGACGCGCCGATGGGCGTGCCGAAGATGCCCTCCTGGGTGTAGAAGAGGTGGTCGACGATGCGCTTCCAGCTGAAGCCGCGGTTGGCGAGGAAGCCGGGCATCGACTGCCCGAAGAAGCCCACCAGCAGAAACGCGATGGCCACGCACACGATGGGCAGACCCACCACGCGGCGGCAGGCCTCCATCAGCAGCACCACGCCCACCGCGCCGATGACGTACTGCCAGGTGTTCAGCCGGGACTGGCGCGCCAGATCCTCAAAGAAGATCACCTGATACAGAAATACCGCCAGCGCGATCACCGCCAGCACCATGTCGACGCCGAAGGAGATCTTCTGGCCGCGGGGCGTCCTGAAGCCGCCCTTCTTGACCGGGTAGAAGGTGAAGGCCAGGAAGACCACGATGGCCACGTGCAGCGGGCGCATGTGGGTGGAGGGGATGATTCGCCAGGTGCTGTACAGCTGCAGCAGCGAGAAGGCGATCAGAATGGCCGAGATGACGAGGTTGATCATCCGGGGCAGCGTGCGGTAGGCGTTTTCCCGATCATATTTGGACATGATCTTGTTGATCTCCTCCGCGCTGACCTGTTCGATCTGCTCGGCGACGTTGTTCTTTTTGACGTCGTTGGACATAGGCGCGTCCTCCCTTCGCATAAGTATATTGGAAAAAAGACTGAGCGGGCAAGGCTGCGTCCGCTCAGTCTTCTCATTCACGCGCGGGCGGTGCCTGCGCGAGGGCGCTCATGAGGCTGCGGGGCGGATGGCTTATTCGCCGGCCACAACCTCCAGGCCGAGCTCCGCATAGTAGCGGGCCGCGCCGGGATGGAAGGGGGTGGGAACGCCGTTGACGGCGGCTTCCGCAGAGATTTCAGCCTTCTTGGCGTGGGTCAGATCGCCGGTCTTCTCGAACAGAACCTTGGTCAGCTCGTAGACCAGGTCGGCGTCCGCGTCCTTGGAGACGATCAGGGTCGCCATCACGGCGGGCACCACGGCGTCCTCGGTCATGCCCTCATAGGTGCCGGCGGCGATGGTGTAGGGAACGTAGTAGGCGTAGTTCTCGGTCAGGAAGGCCCACTCCTCCTCGCTGGGCGCGAGCACGCGCACGGGGGACTTGGTGGTGATCTCGACGATGGCGGTGTTCGGCACGCCGGAGGTCAGGAATGCGGCGTCGATCTGGCCGTCCTGGAACGCGGTGGCGGACTCGGCGAAGCTCAGATACTGGGGATTGATGTCGGCCATGGTCAGGCCGCCGGAGGCCAGCACCTGCTCGGCGTTCATGTAGGTGCCGGAGCCCTGGGCGCCGACGGAGACGTTCTTGCCCTTCAGGTCGGCGACGGTGTGGATGTCGCTGCCCGCGGCCACGACGCACTGCACCGCTTCCGGATACAGGGTGCCGATGGCGTAGAAGCCATCGAAGACCTCGTTGCCGTAGAACTCGTTGCCCTCATAGGCGTAAGCCATGGCGTCGTTCTGCACGGTAGCCAGGTCGATTTCGCCGTCCTGGATGAAGATGATGTTGTCCTTGGAGGCGTCGGTGGGCTGGACGCTCACGTCGAGGTCGGCGATGTTCGCCATCCACAGCGCGGCGATGTCCGCGCCCAGCGCGTAGTAGGTGCCGGAGGTGCCGCCGGTGCCCAGCGCGAGGTAGGTCGTGGCCTGCGCGGTCGCGCAGCAGCCGAGGGCCAGCGCCAGTGTCAGCGCGAGTACAAGGATCTTTTTCATGATAAACATCCTCCTGATGGTTTTTTCGGCAATTTGTGCCAGTGCATTTATTATATACTTTATATTGCAAAAACGCAAGAGGAGAGCGCATTAAAAGATGAGCAAAAATTCACATTTAACGTAAAATTGATGGAAAGGGATAAAAAATGAAGGAATTAAAGAAAATTGATGCAGGTTCAGACGGAAATCGGGGATGAAATTGAAGGATAACGTTAAAAATGCAGGAAGCGCGCCGGGAATGGATATCGGCGGGTTTCCGGATCATCCGGGGCGGCGGCAAAAAAACGTTCGGGAATTGCGCAAACGGAGGAAATCCCGGGCGCGTCCGGCGGCGGCGCCGCTTTATAACGCAAACGGGCTTGCAGAATTGCGGAGGGTGCGCTATAATTCAGATATCAGCATGTAATATGGAGGAATCTTCGTGCCCAAGTACGATCAAAGCAAAATCAGGAACTTCTGCATCATCGCCCACATCGACCACGGCAAGTCCACGCTGGCGGACCGCATTCTGGAGATCACCGGCGTGATGCAGCAGCGCGACATGACCGATCAGGTGCTCGATTCGATGGAGCTGGAGCGCGAGCGCGGCATCACCATCAAGTCGAAGGCCGTGCGCATGCCCTATACGTCCAAGGACGGCACGGAGTACGAGCTGAACCTGATCGACACCCCCGGCCACGTGGACTTCACTTACGAGGTCTCTCGCGCGCTGGCGGCGTGCGAGGGCGCGGTGCTCGTGGTGGACGCCAGCCAGGGCATCGAGGCGCAGACGCTGGCCAACGTCTACATGGCGCTGGAGCACGACCTGGAGATCCGGCCCGTGATCAACAAGATCGATCTGCCCAGCGCGGATCCCGAGGGCGTGAAGCAGCAGATCGAGGACGAGATCGGTCTGGACACGGAGGGCTGTCCGCTGGTGTCGGCCAAGCAGGGCGTCGGCATTGAGGACGTGCTGGAGGACATCGTGAAAAACGTGCCCGCTCCGGCGGACGATCCGGACGCGCCGCTGCAGGCGCTGATTTTCGATTCCTATTATGATAACTATCGCGGCGCCATCTCGTCGGTGCGGCTGAAGGGCGGCAGCGTGAAGGTGGGCGACCGCATCCGCATGATGTCCTCCGGGCGCGAGTTCGACGTGACCGAGGTGGGCGCGTACCTGCCGCTGGGCTACGCGCCGAAGGACGCGCTGCGCGCTGGCGAGGTGGGCTATATCGCCGCGTCCATCAAGGACATCGCGGACATCCATGTGGGCGACACCATCACCCTGGCCGATCGTCCCGCCGCCGCGCCGCTGCCCGGCTACAAGCCGGTGCTGCCCATGGTGTACTGCGGCATCTATCCCGCCGACGGCGCGGACTACGAGAGCCTGCGCGACGCGCTGGAGAAGCTGCGGCTGAACGACGCGGCGCTGTCCTTCGAGCCGGAGACCAGCGTGGCGCTGGGCTATGGCTTCCGCTGCGGCTTTCTGGGGCTGCTGCACATGGAGATCATCCAGGAGCGCCTGGAGCGGGAGTTCGACCTGGATCTGGTCACCACCGCGCCCAGCGTGGTCTACAAGGTGATCAAGACCGACGGAACCACCGTCACCATCGACAATCCCACCAACCTGCCGCCGGTGCAGGAGATCGACTGGATGGAGGAGCCCTACGTGGACGCGCAGGTCATCACGCCCCAGGAGTACGTGGGCGCGATCATGGAGCTGTGCCAGGACAAGCGCGGCACGTTCCGGGACATGAAGTACATCGACGGCGGCCGCGTGCTGCTGATGTACGATCTGCCGCTGAACGAGGTGATCTACGATTTCTTCGACCAGCTCAAGAGCCGCACCCGGGGCTATGCGTCCTTCGACTACGAGCTGAAGGGCTATGTGCGCAGCGATCTGGTGAAGCTGGACATGCTGCTCAACGGCGAGCAGTGCGACGCGCTGTCCATCATCGTCCACCGCGACCGGGCCTATCCGAGGGGCCGCTCCATCGCCGAAAAGCTGAAGGAGGCCATCCCGCGGCAGCTGTTCGAAATTCCGATTCAGGCGGCCATCGGCGGCAAGGTCATCGCCCGCGAGACGGTGAAGGCGCTGCGCAAGGACGTGCTGGCCAAGTGCTACGGCGGCGATATCTCCCGAAAGAAGAAGCTGCTGGAGAAGCAGAAGGAGGGCAAGAAGCGCATGCGTCAGGTGGGCAGCGTCTCCGTGCCCAGCGAGGCGTTCATGGCGGTTCTGAAGATGGACTAAGGAGAAAAATATGGAAGCGAAATTTGAGGTTCATTGCACGGTTACGAAGGAGGCCTGCCGGGCGCTGAACGAGGCGCAGCTGTCCGGCAAGGGCTTCAAGTATGTGGTGCCGGTCTGCGGAGTCATCATCCTGCTCTCTTCGGCGGTGCTCTGGTACGCGCAAAGGGAGGAAGCGTGGCTTTTCACGGTGTTCGGGCTGTTCTTTCTGCTGATCGGCCTGTTCTGGGGGCGCATCCTCGGCTGGATGACCTGGCGCAGGATGAATCACGCCGTGGGCGAGACGGTCTGCGTCTTCGGCGACGAGACCTTTGCCATCCGCAACAAGCTGGAGAGCGGCGAGAGCAAGTATCCCGCGCTGATCAAGCTGGTGGAGACCGACGGCTACTTCCTGCTGTACGTGCAGAAGGGCGCGGCCTATATAGTGCCCAAGAGCGCGTTCACCGTCGGCGATCCCGCGCAGTTCGCCGCGTTCATCGAGGAAAAGACCGGCCTGAAGTTCAGGCGGGTGCGCAGCCGCTGACCGAATCGCCGTTTTCAATGCAAAAGGGGGAACTGGTTTGGAGTCCGCTGTTTTTGAAGTTACGACCTCGGTCACCCGCCAGAGCTGCCGCGCGCAGGCAACGGCGCGGCTGGGCCATCACATGAAGGAGATCTTCATCGTGGTGGTGGCGCTGGCGCTGGGCACGGGCATTCTGTACGCCATCGGCTCGCCGAAGGCGCGGATCATGGCCGTTGTGCTGGCGGTGGCGGCGGCGTATGCGGTGTTCGCCATTCCGCTGACGGCGGCGCGGCTGTACGCCTCCCGCAACGCCGCAGTGGACAGCATCCATCTGTCCTTCGAGGCGGAGGACTTCTGCGTCAGCACGAAGGTGGAGGAGACCTGGCTGGAGTACGCGCAGGTGTCCGGACTGTGGGAGAACTCGGCGTATATGATGATCTGCGCGCGCCATCATACGCCGCTGGTGTTCCGAAAGGACGAGGTGGCGGGACAGCGCGCCGAGGCGCTCCGGGCGTTTCTGCAGGAGAGGACCGGGTGCGAGTTCCGGAGGTTCCGCGGATGAAGCCGCTGGCGCTGTATCTGCACGTGCCGTTCTGCCGTTCGAAGTGCGCGTACTGCGATTTCGCGTCCTATCCGGGGCGGGAGGATCGCATGGAGGACTATGTGGACGCGCTGCTGGGCGAGCTGCGGTCGTGGCGCGAGGCGCTGGCGGAGCATGAGGTGCGGACGGTGTTCATCGGCGGCGGCACGCCCTCGCTTCTGTCGGGGGAGAGCCTTTCGAGGATCATGGACGGCGTGCGGACGTGCGCGCGCGTGGCTGCGGACGCGGAGATCACCATGGAGGCCAATCCCGGCACGCTGGACGGGAAGAAGCTGCGCGATTGCCGCGCGGCGGGGATCAACCGCCTGTCGCTGGGCGCGCAGTCCTTCGACGACGGCCTGCTGCGCGCGCTGGGGCGCATCCACACCGCCCGGGACGTCGCCGGGGCCGTGGATATGGCGCGGGACGCGGGCTTTGACAACCTGAGCCTGGATCTGATGTACGCCCTGCCGGGCCAGACGATGGCGCAATGGATCGACACGCTGGAGAGGGCCGTCCGTCTGGAGCCGGAGCACCTGTCGGCGTACAGCCTGATCGTGGAGGAGGGCACGCCGCTGTTCGACCGCGTGGCGCGGGGCGAGACGCGGGTTCCCGACGACGACGCGGCCATCGGTTTTCAGCGCGCCGCGCTGGAGCGGCTGGAGGACGCGGGCTACCGGCGCTATGAGATTTCGAATTTCGCCCGCCCGGGCTTCGAGTGCCGCCACAATATCGTCTATTGGATGCGGGGCGAATACCTGGGCGTGGGCTGCGCGGCGCACTCGCTGATGCACGGCGAGCGCTTCGCCAATCCCCGCGGGCTGGACGAATATCTGTCCGGCGCGCGGCGGACGGAATCCGTCCGGCTCACGCGGGAGGACGCGATGGAGGAGACGCTGATGCTGTCCACGCGCATGACCCGGGGCATGAATCTGGCGGACTACCGCCGCGCGTTCGGCGTGGACTTTGAGCGGCGCCACGGAAAGGCGCTCGAAAGGCTGACCGGGCTGAAGCTGGTGCAGCTGGAGGACGGCTTTCTCCGGCTGACCTCCACGGGCATGGAGCTGCAGAACGCGGTGATCGTGGAGCTGATGGAGGACGAACCGGAGCAGGCCCCTCATGCGAAAACCCAGCCGCGGCGATGACGACGCGGCTGGGTTTTTGCATGGCGGAGCGGGTTCGGCGCGGAACGGCGCGCTATTTTTCCGAGGGCGCGGAGGGTGGATTCTGAAAATTCTTGTCGTGCTCGCGCAATACGTTGACGATGTCCTGGAGCATGGCGCGGGCCTGCGGGGAGAGATCCTGCTCCCGATCGGCGGAGACGTGGTTGAGAGAGTCGCGAAGCAGCGCGTTCGGCGAGACGTCCAGCGCGTTGCAGATGCAGACCAGCGTTTCCAGGCTGCACCGCTTGATGCCGCGCTCGATGTGGCCGATGTAGGAGGTGGAGACGTCGGAAACGGCGGCGAGCTCCTCCTGGGTCATGCGCATCAGCTTGCGCTGCTGGCGGATGCGGCTGCCGAGAGCCTTGTAGTCCATGGTGATCACCTCTTTTCGCGACGGGAATCAAAAATCTGTTAAGCAGTAGCATAGCACAAATTGTTTGTTTTTGCAACAAATTATTCCGGCAAATTTGAAAAAACCGTTCGCGGGTTGCAACGGTAGGGCCGAGAATGTTATAATAAAAGCACAGTGAAGAAAACGGAGGGCGTTGCCTTGAAGCGATGGAAATGGGCGGTTGCCTGGCTGGCGCAGATTCTGATCATGCTGGCGGTGGGAAGCCTCGCGGCGCTGGCGGAGCTGCTGGGCGCGGCGGCGTACGGCGCGGCGGCCTGGGCGGCTGTGCCGCTGGCGGGCATGTGGACCGCCTGCCGCGCCACGCGGCGGGGATTGCTGAATTACGCCGCGTGGATTGCGCCGCCGGCGTGCATGTGGCTGACCCATTGGCTGATCTGGGGCTATTCGCCGGAGCCCGGGCCGGCGCTGTTCTGCGCGCTGACGTCGCTGGTGGGCGCGGCTGCGGGAGAGGTTCTGAAGCAGCAGGAGGCCGGCAAATGACGACGCAAGGAGAGATGACCATGGAAAAAGATCTGATCCTGATCTGTGACGCAGGCACCACCGGCTGCAAATGCACGCTGATCGACGCCCATGGCGCGGCGCTGGTCTCCGCGCGCCGCAATTATGATACCGTCTATCCCCAGCCCGGCTGGGCGGAGCAGAATCCCGACGTGATTCTCAACGCCGTCTATGGCGGCATCCGGGAGCTGCTGCAGCAGGTCAGCGCACAGCGCGTCGCCTGCGTGGGCCTGTCGGGCACCATGAACGGCTGCATCGCCGTGGACGGGGAGGGGCGCGCGCTGCACCCGAATATCCTCCACTCCGACAGCCGCTCAGAGGCCCAGGTGGAGCAGATCCACCGGGTGATTTCGCCGGAGGAATTCTACCGGCTGACCGGCAATCGCGCCGACGCGCACTACACGCTGCCGAAGATCATGTGGCTGCGGGACAACGAACCCGAGGTCTATGCGCGCGCCCGCTGGTTTCTGAACATCAAGGACTATCTCTACGGCCATCTCACCGGCCGGTTCGGGTATACGGACTATTCCGATGCCTCGCTGACCGTGGCGCTGGACATCAACGAGCGCTGCTGGGCGACGGAGCTGCTCCGCGGACTCGGGCTGGATCCCGAGCGCATGCCCCGGCTGCTGGCGAGCCACGACGTCCGCGGGCGAATCACCCGCACCACCTATCGCCAGACCGGACTGATCACCGGCACGCCGGTGGCCATCGGCGGCGGCGACGGCGCGTGCACCGGCCGCGGCGCGGGCGTGAACGAGCCGGGCAGCGGCTATTGCTACATCGGCTCCAGCGCGTGGGTCTCCCAGATTCTGGATCGCCCGCTGCAGGACCCGCAGGCGCGGATTCTGCACTATCTCGATCTGGACGGCCGGTCCTGTCACGCCACCGGCACCGTGTCCTGCGGCGCGGCGGCCTTCGACTGGGCGGTGAAGAACCTGCTGGGCAGCGAGGGCCGTCCGGCGGACATCTCCGAGGTGGAGAACATGGCGCGCCAGATTCAGCCCGGCGCGGAGGGCGTGCTGTTTCTGCCCACGCTGATGGGCTGGCGCACGCCGTACTGGGACGCGAACACCCGCGGCTGCCTGATGGGCTTCACGCTGTATCACGACCGGCGGCACATCGCCCGCGCGGTGTACGAGGGCGTCGCCTTCGCGCTGAAGAGCTGCGCGGAGGTGATGAGCGAGTGCGGCGCGCCGATGCAATCCATGATGCTGGCCGGCGGCGGCGCGCGCAGCGGCCTGTGGCCGGACATTCTGGCGTCGCTGTTCGGGCTGACGGCGCGGGTGCACCAAACGCCGGGCGAGACCACTGCGCTGGGCGCGGCCATCGCCGCGGGCGTGGGCGTGGGCATGTTCCAGGGCTATGCCGAGGCGGCCAACGCCGTTTCCGCCCGATCCACCCATGCGCCCAACCCCCAGTGGCAGAGGGCGTACCGCCAGGTCTATCCCATCTATGCCGACATCTATGCGCGCATCCGCCCGCTGAATGACCGGATATCCACTCTGAAGATCGGAGAAGAATAGCATGCAGACGTCCGAAGCGCTGAGCGCGTTCTACAATCGGGTCACCCCCGCGATCCCGGAGCTGTTCAACATGGCCTACGCGATCTGCGGAAACTACGATCTGGCCGAATATGCGCTGCAGTACACGCTGATGGAGGCGTGGCTGGGCGCGTCGCACGGCGGCATGGGCTTCCGGGAGGGGCTTCGCAATACGCTCAGGCGCGTGGCGCTGGAGGAGGCGATGGATCCGCGGGAGTCGGCGCCGGAGATGACCTGGGACGGCCTGACGGCCGACAGCGATGATCCGCTTCTGAAGCTGCTGGCCCGGGAGAGCACGGAGACTCGCCGCGCCGCGGCGCTGCGCTACGGCTGCGGCCTGAACGCTGCGCGCATCGCCCGGCTGACCGGACAGTCGCCCGGACGCGTGCGGGAGCTGCTGACGCGATTCGAGCGCGCGGCCGCCGGAAAGCTGCCCGCACAGCAGCGGGGAAGGGTGGAGGCGGGACTGGCCCGCAGCGTCCGCAGGGCGTTCGACCGCGCCGACGAGGAAATGCCGTCGCTGGGCGCGCTGTACCGGGGCTTCGAGGCCGAGGCGCTGGAGACCGTCCGGCCCAGCCACTGGGCGTCGCGGCTGGTGAAGCGCGCGCTGTGCGCGGTGCTGGCGGTGGTGTGCGCGCTGGCGTTCTGGCTGGCGGCGGTGCTGATGCAGCCGGTGCAGACGGAGGACGTCGCTCCGGCCGTCGAGGAAAGTTCCATGCAGGAGGCCGTTCAGATTGCATGGATTTCCTGCAATTTCATCGAAGATTTAACGCAATAACGCTGATAAGCGCGCGTTGGATTTGATATAATTCGGGAAATAATTTTCAAAAGAGGGTGTTGGAGTTGGCTATCATTCGCGAAGGTCTTACTTTTGACGATGTACTGCTCGTTCCCCAGAAGAGCAGCGTTCTGCCCCGTGAGGTCGACCTCTCCGTCCAGCTGGCGAAAAATCTGAAGCTGAACATTCCCATGCTCAGCGCGGCCATGGACACGGTCACCGATTCCCGCATGGCGATTGCCATCGCCCGTGAGGGCGGTCTCGGCATCATTCACAAGAACATGTCCATCGAGGCGCAGGCCTCCCAGGTGGACAAGGTGAAGCGCAGTGAAAACGGCGTCATCACCGACCCGTTCTTCCTCTCGCCCGAGCACAAGGTCAAGGACGCCCAGGAGCTCATGGCCCGCTATCGCATTTCCGGCGTGCCGATTACCGAGAACGGCAGGCTGGTGGGCATTCTCACCAACCGAGACCTCCGCTTTGAAACCGATTTTGACCAGCCCATCGGCAACGTGATGACCAAGGACAACCTGATCACCGCGCCCGTGGGCACCGATCTGGAAACCGCCAAGGCCATCCTGGCCAAGCACCGCGTGGAGAAGCTGCCCATCGTGGACGAGAACTTCAATCTCCGCGGACTGATCACCATCAAGGACATCCAGAAGAGCGCCAAGTATCCGAACTCCGCCCGCGACGAGCGTGGCCGCCTGCTGTGCGGCGCGGCGGTGGGCGTGACCATGGACACCATGGACCGCGTGGCGGCGCTGGTGGGCGCGGGCGTGGACGTGATCGGTCTGGACACCGCCCACGGCCATTCCGAGGGCGTGCTGAAGATGGTGGAGAAGATTCGCGCCGCGTATCCGGAGCTGACGCTGATGGCGGGCAATGTGGCCACTGCCGCGGCCTGCGAGGATCTGATCAAGTCCGGCGCGGACATCGTGAAGGTCGGCATCGGCCCGGGCTCCATCTGCACCACCCGCGTGGTCGCCGGCATCGGCGTGCCCCAGATCACCGCGATCATGGACTGCGCCGAGGCGGCGGACAAGTACGGCAAGACCATCGTCGCCGACGGCGGCATCAAGTATTCCGGCGATATCCCGAAGGCCATCGCGGCCGGCGCGTCCGCCGTCATGATGGGCAGCTTGTTCGCCGGTACCGAGGAGTCCCCCGGAGCCACCGAGATCTATCAGGGCCGTTCCTACAAGGTCTATCGCGGCATGGGCTCCCTGGCGGCCATGGCCGAGGGCAGCAAGGACCGCTACTTCCAGGAGGGCCAGAAGAAGCTGGTTCCCGAAGGCGTCGAGGGTCGCGTGCCCTACAAGGGAACCCTGGCCGACACCGTGTTCCAGCTCATCGGCGGCCTCCGCTCCTCCATGGGCTACTGCGGCACCGAGAGCATCCAGGCCCTGCGCGAGCGCGGCGAGTTCATCCGCATCACCAACGCCGGTCTGGTGGAGAGCCATCCCCACGACATCAACATCACCAAGGAAGCCCCCAACTACTCCCTGCACGTCTGAGCGATGCACAGAAGATGGTAAAACAAGAAAAAGGCGTGACCTTCGCGGTCGCGCCTTCTGTTTTTTGACCAGTCTAATGCGTTTCCATCATATCCTGTATTCGCTTCACAATATGTCCCATCATAAAGAAGATCGTTTCAAAATGCATATAATCCAAAATATTCTCGTCAAACATAAACTTCAAATTCGCGGGGAATTCATCATCAGCCTCCCAGTATTGGATGATTACCGGTAGAAAAGAAAACGGGTACAGTTTCGCTGCCACATCACCGTTCAAGTCCAGTTTTTCTCCCCAAATGCCGCATACTGTTTCCAGTTCCTTGAGCTTCCCATTGAATCCATCTGCTGATTTCTGAAACATATTGCTTCCAACGTTGCTCGATTTCACAGTCCCTTTCAGCATATTCACCGGGCAGTAGTTGCCAGAAAGGCAACAGTCATCTTTGGAATAGCAAAGTACGTCATAAATCGTCATGGATTCGTTATAATCTGCTTCAATACTCGTTGAGAAACCATCTTCAGACCATTCAACCACTCCAGTGATACGATCTATCCTGTATTCTCTGAACAAAAACACGATGTAAATGTAGCTTTCGTCATTTCTGAGCGAAAACTTGCTGATCATTCTGCCTTGGTCGTATTTGACAAACTCTCTGCGCATTTGATTCCGCATGATTTCATAATTGGAGATCACTGCCTGTTCCTCCTAAACAACAAAAGGTATCGAAAAGACAAAGCACTCATCCATATTATCACACAACGGGATCATAAACAAGAACAGCCACAGCAGAGCAAACAGCTGTGACTGTTACAGCTTGTTTTTTGCGGAGGATTACATCCGCTTCCAGACGCCCTTTTTGTAGAAGACCAGGGAGACCGTCGTGGCGATCGACCAGCCGATGGGCCAGGACATCCAGATGCCGTTGGCGCCCAGCGGCGTGGCGGAGAGGATGAACGCCAGCACCACGCGGAGGATCAGGTCGGTGAACGTGCCGATCATGAAGTGGCGCATCGCGCCCGAGCCGCGCAGCACGCCGTCCGCGATCAGCTTGATGTTCACCACCAGATAGAACGGCGATACGATCCGCAGGAAGCTGACGCCCGTCTGCAGCGCCAGCGCGCTGGCGTCGGTCATGAACAGCCGGATCAGCGGCTCGCTGGCCAGCACGTACAGCGCCGCCACCGGGATCGCCAGCGCATAGACCATCTTCGCGCCGCCGCGGAAGCCCTCGCGCACGCGGTCGGGCAGCTTTGCGCCCAGGTTCTGGGCGGTGAAGTTGGACATGCCGTTGGCCAGCGCGGTGAAGGACGTGATGATCATGTTGTTCAGCTTGATCGCCGCCGCGTAGCCCGCGATGACCGGCGCGCCGTAGCCGTTGATGATGGACTGAATCAGGATGTTGCCCACGGAGATGAAGCTCTGCTGCAGGATGCTGGGAATGGCGATGCGGGTGATCTCCCCCAGCAGTTTGCCGGAGAACAGCGGCGCGCGCTCCGACGGGAGCTGGCGCAGGCGGCGGAACACCACCGCCACGGCCAGCACGCAGCTGACGGCCTGGCAGAGGAACGTGGCCCAGGCCACGCCCGCCACGCCCATGTGGAACGCGGTCACGAACAGAATGTCCACGAAGATGTTCGATACCGACGAAATCGCCAGAAAGACGAACGGCGTGGTGCTGTCGCCCAGCGCGGAGAAGATGCCCGTGGCGATGTTGTACAGGAACAGGAAGATCAGTCCGCCGATGTAGATGTTCAGATACAGCCGGCTGTCGGCGAAGATCTCATCCGGCGTGTTGATCACCCGCAGCAGCGCCGGGCACAGCAGAAAGCCCAGCAGCATCAGCAAGGCGCACAGCGCGGCGCTGGCGATCAGCGTGGTGTTCACGGCGGTCTTGACGTCATTCCAGCGCTTTGCGCCGAACAGCTTCGCGATTACCACGGAGCTGCCGATGTTGCAGCCGAAGGCGAAGGCGATGAAGATCAGCGTGATTTCATAGGAGTTGCCCACGGCCGCCAGCGCGTTTTCACCCACGAACTTTCCGGCCACCAGGCTGTCGGCGATGTTGTAAAGCTGCTGAAAGAGGATGCTGCCCAGCAGCGGCAGGGAGAATTTCCAGAGCACGCGCTCCGGCTTTCCAACGGTCAGGTCCTTGATCATGGCTTGCACTTCCCATCATGTTTTCCGTGCTTCATTATGCCATGCTTTGCGGAATCTTTCAATCATTGCGCATGTTGTGTTTCTGTGATCAACAGATTAGAAAAGTATGTTGACAAATGGACCCGCAGCTGCTATAATGTGTGCATTCTGGGAAAGGCAGGTATACAATTCCTGATGGCAAGCCGCATCTGAAATTCGGTTCAACATTTTCATGCTGTCTGCGGGACAGTCTGTTTTTGTTGCCGTTTGGAGGTTGCGTGATTGCTTCGCACATCTGAACTGTGCTTTGGTGCGCTCCTCCGACGGCGGAAGGAGTGATTTTTTATGCCTAAAATTCTGCTGGAGGCCGCGAACCTCCAACACAGCTTTGGCCCGCGCAGGGTGATCGACGTCGAACAGCTGAAGATCTACGATGGCGAGCGCATCGGCCTGATCGGCGAAAACGGCGCGGGCAAATCCACGCTGCTGGCGATTCTCTCCGGCGAGCTCGCGCCGGAGCAGGGCGTGATCCGGCGGTATTCGAAGATCTCGGTCATCCGCCAGATGGGCGACGTGGAGGGCGACGGCGATGGGCGGCTGCGCTCGGAGTTCGGCGCCCGGGAGTATCGCGAGGGCCTGTCCGGCGGCGAGCGCACCCGGCGCAGAATTGCAGCGGCGCTGTCCGAGGGCAGCCACCTGCTGCTGGCCGACGAGCCCACCACCGACCTGGACGCGGAGGGCGTGGCCCAGCTGCAGCGGGAGCTGGAGGCCTACGACGGCGCGATCGTGCTGGTGAGCCACGACCGGAGCCTGCTGGACGCGCTGTGCACGCGGATTCTCCACCTCGAGGATGCAAAGCTGTCCGACTTTTCAGGCAACTATACGGAGTACCGGGCCGAGCTGGAGCGCCGCCGGGCGTTTCAGCAGTTCGAATACGATCAGTATCGCAGCGAACAGGCGCGGCTGCGCGCGTCGATCCAGGGGACCTACGAGCGCCAGTGCCAGATGAAGAAGACGCCCACCCGCATGGGCAACAGCGAGGCGCGGCTGCACAAGATGGACAGCCGCCAGATCTCCGGCCAGCTCCACAAGGCGCGCAAGCAGCTGGAGAGCCGCATGGCCCAGCTGGAGGTGAAGGAGCGCCCCCGGGAGGACGTGTCCATCCGCATGGAGCTGGGCGCGAATCGTCCGGTGGCCGCGAAGACCGCCATGGAGCTGCGCTATATCACGCTGAAGGCGGGGGAGAGGACGCTGCTTCGAAGCGCCTCGCTGAGCGTGCCCACCGGCTCGCGCACCGCGCTGCTGGGGCCCAACGGCTGCGGCAAGACCACGCTGATGCGCGCCATCGCCGGCAAGGCCGCTTCGGAAAACAAGCTCTGCGGCGGCAGCCCCGAGGGCGCGCTGCCCCAGACCGGCAGCGCCGTGCGGCTCAACCCCGCAGTGCGCATCGGCTGGTTCGACCAGACCCACGAGCGCACGCTGGACCCGGAGAAGACCGCGCTGGAGAACGCCATGCGGGAATCCTCCCACCCGGAGAGCGACGTGCGCACGGTGCTGGCACGGCTGAGCCTGCGCGGCGACGACGTGTTCAAGCCGGTGAAGGTGCTTTCCGGCGGCGAGCGGGGCCGCGTGGCGCTGGCGAAGCTGCTGCTGTCGGACGCCAATCTGCTGCTGCTGGACGAGCCGACCAACCATCTGGACGTGTTCACGCTGGAGGCGCTTCAGGAGATGCTGAAGGGCTATCGGGGCACGGTGCTGTTCGTCAGCCACGACCAGGCGTTCTGCGATGCGGTGGCGACGCGCAGCGCCCGCTTCGAGGCGGGCAGGCTGTCGGTGTTCGAGGGCACTCAGGCGGAGCGGGAGGCCCGGGAAAATCTCGACCGCCAGGCCGAGGCGGTGGAGCTGGAGATCTCCGTGCTCCAGATGCGCATGGCCACGCTGGCCGCCCGGATGGCCGCGCCCGGGAAGGGCGAAAGCCCGGAGGCGCTCAACGAGGAATATCAGAAGCTGGGCGAGCAGGTTCGGGCGCTGAAGCGCGGAAAGTAAGAAAATGCAGAATTTTCATTCTTTACTGCGCAGGACTGGAAAAAACGCTGCATATCTGGTATAATGAATCGTAAGCAGCCGAAAGAGCGTCGGCTTTCCGAACTTTTTCCGGCACCCAACATGGATCATTCGATTTTGAGGTGAAATCACATGTCTAATACCGCGATCGTTGGAATCAACTGGGGCGACGAGGGCAAGGGCCGCATGGTGGACTACTTTGCCAACCAGTTTGAGGTTGTCGTTCGCTATCAGGGCGGCAACAACGCCGGCCACACCGTGATCAACGAATATGGCAAGAACGCGCTGAACCTGCTTCCCTCCGGCATCTTCCGTCCTGAGACGATCAACCTGCTGGGCACGGGCGTGGTCATCGATCTGAAGCACCTGAACGAGGAGATCGGCCGTCTGCGCGAGAAGGGCGTGAAGATCACGCCCGAGAACCTCAAGATTTCCGACCGCGCCATCATGGTGCTGCCCATCCACCCGCTGCAGGACAAGTGGGAGGAGCTGCGCCTGGGCAAGGACAGCTTCGGCTCCACCCTGCGCGGCATCAGCCCCATCTACGGCGACAAGTACATGAAGAAGGCCCTGCAGATGGGCGATCTGAAGCATCCCGAGAGCCTGAAGACCCACCTGCGCCGCCTGATCGACTGGAAGAACGACATCATCGTCAAGGGCTACGGCCAGGAGCCGATCAACTACGACGAGGTGCTGGAGTGGATCCACACCTACGGCGATCCGCTGATCCCCTACCTGTGCGACGCCGGCGAGCTGCTGGAGAGCGCCGAGAACAGCGGAAAGTCGATCATGTTCGAGGCCCAGCTGGGCGCGCTGCGCGACATCAACTACGGCATCTATCCCTTCACGTCCTCGTCCTCGCCGCTGGCGGCGAACGCCCCCGTGGGCTGCGGCCTGCCTTCCCTGAAGGTGGACGAGGTCATCGGCGTCACCAAGGCGTACTCCACCTGCGTGGGCGAAGGCCCCTTCGTGGGCGAGCTGAAGGGCCAGGATGCGCATGACCTGCGCGAAGCCGGCGCGGAGTACGGCGCGGCCACCGGCCGTCCCCGCCGCGTGGCCTGGATGGACATCCCCGCCACCCGCTACGGCACCAAGCTCCAGGGCGCGACCGCGCTGGCGCTGACCAAGATGGACGTGCTGAGCTATCTGGACGAAATCCCCGTCTGCGTGGCCTACAAGGTGCGCGGCGAGGTCACCGGGCGCTTCCCCTACACCCCCGACCTCTACGAGGCTGAGCCGGTCTACGAGACGCTGCCCGGCTGGAAGTGCGACATCTCCGGCGTGCGCAAATATGAGGATCTGCCCAAGGCCGCCCGCGACTACGTGGAGTTCATCGAGGAGCGCGTCGGCTGCCCCATCACCTATGTGTCCGTCGGCCCGGAGCGCGACGCGCTCATCATCCGCGACTGAGGAAAGGCGGGTCTGGAATTCATGAAAAACACCTACGAAACGCCGCTGAACAGCCGATATGCCAGCAAGGAGATGCAGTACATCTTCTCGCCCGACCGCAAGTTCACCACCTGGCGCAGACTGTGGATTGCGCTGGCGGAGTCCGAAATGGAGCTGGGCCTGCCGGTGACCCAGGCACAGGTGGACGAGCTCAAGGCCCACGTGGACGACATCGACTACGACGCCGCCCGCCGCCACGAGGAGCGCGTGCGCCACGACGTGATGGCCCACGTGCACGCCTACGGCGACGTGTGCCCCAACGCCCGCGGCATCATCCATCTGGGCGCCACCAGCTGCTATGTCACCGACAACGCCGACGTGCTGATGCTCCGCGACGCCCTCGCGCTGGTGCGCGAGAAGGTGGTCGAGGTGCTGCGCCGCCTGCGCAAATTCGCCTGGGAGCACAAGGGACTGCCCTGCCTGGGCTATACCCATCTGCAGCCCGCGCAGCTGACCACCGTCGGCAAGCGCGCCTGCCTGTGGATGCAGGATCTGTATATGGATCTGGACGAGATCGATTTCGCCCTCAAGTCCCTGAAGCTGCTGGGCAACCGCGGCGCGACGGGCACGCAGGTCAGCTTCATGGAGCTGTTCGACGGCGACGGCGCAAAGGTGGACGAGCTCGAGCGCCGCATCGCCGAAAAGATGGGCATGGAGGCCGTGTTCGACGTGTCCGGCCAGACCTATCCCCGCAAGCTGGACAGCCGCGTGCTGGACGCGCTGGCCGGCGTGGCCCAGAGCGCTTACAAGTTCGCCCAGGACCTGCGTCTGCTGCAGTCCTTCCGCGAGGTCGAGGAGCCCTTTGAGAAGAACCAGATCGGCTCCTCCGCCATGGCCTACAAGCGCAATCCCATGCGCAGCGAGCGCATCTGCGCGCTTTCGCGCCATGTGATGGCGCTGACCCAGGACGCGTTCAACACCGCCGCCACCCAGTGGTTCGAGCGCACGCTGGACGACAGCGCCAACCGCCGCCTGTCGCTGCCCGAGGCGTTTTTGTCCATCGACGCGGTGCTGGAGCTGTACGCCAACGTCGCCGACGGCATGGTGGTGTATCCGAAGATGATCGGCAAGCGCGTGAACGAGAATCTGCCCTTCATGGCCACCGAGGATATCATCATGGAGTCCGTGAAGAACGGCGGCGACCGCCAGGAGATCCACGAGCGCGTGCGCGTCCATTCTCAGGCCGCGGCCACCCGCATGAAGCAGGAGGGCCTGGAGAGCGACCTGCTGGAGCGCATCGCCGACGATCCCGCCTTCCCGCTGAGCCGCGACCAGCTCACCGAGCTGCTGGCCCCCGAGAAGTACACCGGCCGCGCCGAGGAGCAGACCGAGCGCTTCATCACCCAGGTGATCGACCCCATCCTGGCCGCCCAGCCGGAAAAGCAGGTGGGCGAGGTCAAGGTCTGATTCCCCTGACTGTATAGAAAAGGAAGAAGTCCGTTCGACCGCGGAAAGCGGGTCGAACGGACTTCTCATTTGACGCGAACGGATTTGCGGTCAGTATTCCGCCTCCATGCGCTTGACCGTCTCGTAGAGCCAGTCGTTCACCGGAACGGCGAGATTGTGCTTTTTCGCCATCCGGCGCACCGTGCCCGCGAACAGCTCCACCTCGCTCTTGCGCTTCGCCAGACCGTCCTGGCGCATGGAGGGCATGCCCTCGGGCCAAAGCGGCGCCAGCAGGTCGAGGTATTCGTTCAGATCGTCCTCCGTCAGGCGCACGCCCTCGCAGTTCGCCAGCGCGATCACCTCGCGCATGGCCGCGATCATCTTCTCGCGGGGCTCGCCGGAAACCTGGATGGTGCCGTAGCCGCCCTCGTAGACCATCACCACCTGGTTCACGCCCACGTTCAGCATGAACTTGCCCCAGATGCGGTGCAGGATGTCCTCCTCCCGGCGATAGGGCATGCCGGTGCGCTCGAACAGCTCGCACACCGCGTCCAGCGCGGGCAGCTTCTCCGCCGTGGGCGCGCCCACGCAGATGTGCCCCGCCTTGGTGTAGACCAGCGCGTCGCCCTGCATCACCGCGTCCATGCCCTGGGCCACGCTGTACACCACGTTTTTCGCGCCGAACCGCGCCTCCAGCAGTCCCTCGCTGCTGATGCCGTTGAGCAGGGAGAGGATCACCGTGTGCCCGTCGATCTGACCGGCCGCGTCCTCCATGGCCTGCTCCAGCGCGGGAGCCTTGACCGCGAAGACCACCAGATCGGCGGCTTCGCCCTTCTCCTCGGCGGGGATCAGCCGGAAGTCCAGCGGGCGGCCGTTGGAAGTGATCCTCCGCGAGGCATATCTCGCCCGGCGGCCCTCGTCCGCCACGAAGCCCACGGCCTCCCGGCCCAGCTTTTCCGTGAGATATCCGCCGTAGAGTACGCCCAGCGCGCCCAGCCCCACAAAGGCGATGCGTTCGATTTTCATGAAACGTCCCTCCTGAAAAGTACTGGTTCCATTATAGCACGCCGGGCAGGAATTTTCGAGAAGGATCGGGAATTTTGTAACGTTTCCGGATTTTTCGAGTCCAACAGGTGAAGGAGGTGAGAGGATGTCGCCGTTCGAGGAGATGTTCACCCGCTATTTCGCGCGCGTGTACAAGTTCGCGCTGAAGCTGACCCGCAGCACCGATCTGGCGGAGGACATCACCCAGCAGACCTTCTACAAGGCGCTTTCGAAGATCGACAGCTTCCAGGGGAGGAGCGACGTGGGCACCTGGCTGTGCAGCATCGCGAAGAACGAATACTTCACCCGCTGCCGCCGCCGCGAAGCATCCGCCGGGCCGGACAGCGCCGCGCTGGATACCGCGTCGGGCGATGTGGCCGACCGCGTGCAGCAGGAGGCCGAGCGCATGCAGATTCACCGGCATCTTCACGCGCTGGAGGAGCCCTACCGGGAGGTGTTCATGCTGCGGGTGTTCGGCGAGCTGAAGTACGCGCAGATCGCGTCGCTGTTCGGCCGGACGGAGAACTGGGCGCGAGTCGCCTACTATCGCGCCAAGCTGGAAATTCAGAAACGGATGGAGGAGGATGAGCATGTGTAATGTGAAGTGCGAGGTCGTGCGCGATCTGATGCCCCTGGTGGCCGACGACGTGGCCAGCGTGGAATCGAGGCAGCTGGTGCAGGCACATCTGGAGAATTGCGAAACCTGCCGCGCATACTACGAGGGCATGACTGCGCGGCTGGAGAAAACCCCTGTGCCGGAGGAGGACACGTCGTTCATCCGGTTCTGCCGGAGGATGGAGAGCGGGTTCCGGCTGCGCAGGGTGCTGGTCTGGCTGCTGATCGCGGCGCTGGCGGTGCTGGCGTGCGGCGCGGGCGGAATCATCCTTTCGGATCGCATGAATGCAGGCGTCTCCATGCCCGTCGAGCGCACGAAGGCGTCGCTGTTCCACGATGTCAACGGGCAGGTGTTCGCCTGTATCGAAATGCAGGACGGATACGGCTGGTATGGGTGGACGATGTGGAAATATGACAGGGAATGCCTGTGGGTTACGCCCGAAATGCCGTCGCTGGTGCTGTGGAACCGCGGCAACACGAACCCTGAACAGATGGAGGCCCTGCAGCATGTGGTCTGGGAGGACGGCCGGCTCTACTATGTGGAGCAGGAGTGCGATGTCGTCTACGACGAGGAAAACGACCTGTACGCCGATCAGTGGACAACCGTGAAGAAGCCGATCGGAGTTCTGCACTGGGGAACGCCGGACGACTTCACCACCCTCTACGAGCAGGGCGACGAGATCCCCGATGCGCCCGATGCTTCCGAAAAGGCGGGAAAATAGAACAGATGAAGGAGCGCCGTTCGGCGCTCCTTCGTTTGAGCTTTACGATCCCGCGGACTTGTACTTCCGCACGCCGATGTGCCAGACGGCCCAGCAGGGGAGGGCGAACAGCGGCGCGAGCAGGGGCAGCAGCCCCAGACGCGGGTCGGACGAGCGCCCCAGCAGGTATTGCAGCGGATAGTACTGGAACAGCGCGTAGGGGATGATGAACGTGCAGATCTTCAGCAGGGCCGGGCCGTAGACGTCCAGCGGGTACGCCGCGAACTCCCGCGCGCCGTCGGTGAACACGTTCATGAACTCCAGCCCCTCCAGCGTGAAGAAGCACAGCGCGGCGTACAGCAAAAACAGCGCCGCGAACACCGCGCAGCCGCCCAGGATCATCATTGCCAGCACCAGTGCGCGGTACGGCGTCCAGGCCACCGGCGCGGCGGCGATGCCGCAGCCCAGCATCAGCGCCGCCTGCAGCAGCTTTCCCAGCCGGGAGAACTCGATCCTCTCGCACAGCACCTGAAAGATCAGGCTGCGGGGCCGCAGCAGAATCCGGTCGAACTGGGCGGTGCGCACGGTGGCGGAGAACGTGTCAAAGCCCCGGAAGAAGCATTCCGCCAGCGCAAAGGCCGAGAGCACCACGCCGAAGCACAGCAGCACCTCGGAAATGGTGTAGCCGCGCACATTTTCAAACCGGTAAAGCAGAAACCACAGCGCCAGAAAGGCGGAAAAGGAGGTCAGGAACTGCCCGACGACGCTGAAGAAGAAGGACTTTTTGTAGGCCATGCGGCTCTTCAGGTGCATGGCGAAGAATCGGAAATACAGTCTCATCGCTCAGCCCCCCTGTATGCAGAGGCGCTTCATGCCCCGCTTCTGCATCCAATACCCGATTGCGCACAGCACGCCCAGCCAGAAGACCTGCAAGAGCATCGTCTCAGCCATCGCGCGCCCGGCGATGTCGCCGGAATAGATGCGCAGCGGCGCGTTCAGCATCGCACCGAAGGGGGAGTACTGCAGCGCCCGCGCCAGCCCTTCCGGCATGAACGGCAGCGGAATCAGGCCGCCGCAGAGAAAGTCCGTCACCGGCATTAGAATTGCGCGGATGCCGTCAGAGGAGACCGTGTAGAAGCAGGAGAAGTAGACGATCAGCGTGAACGCCACGGTCACGCATACGGTCAGCGCCATCGACAGGATGAACCACACGAACGTCAGCGGCGTGGCGGCCAGATGCATCCGGAAGGGCTCCGGCAGCAGCGCCGCCACCAGCAGGATCGGCCAGAACCGCAGCGCTGCCCGGCTCAGGCGCAGCGCCGCCGTGCGGGAAAACCACATGCCGTACAGACTCGCCGGCCGGCAGAGCTCGTAGGCCACGTTGCCGTTCAGAATCATGTCGAACAGCTCGTTCTCATAAGTCCAGGTGTTCAGCAGCGCCAGAAAGGCCTGGCGAAGCCAGATGTAGCTGACCAGATGGGAAAACTGCATGGGAAACGCGGCGGCATGGTCGGCATAGAACGCGCGGTAGAGCTGAATCTCCATGAAGCCCCAGAAGAACTGGGTGATCACGCCCGCCAGCGCCGCAGTGCGGTACTGCAGGCCGTTCACCAGCCGCATCCGGAAAAAGGAGAGGTAGGCTTTCATCGTTTGCCGCCCCCTTCAAACGCCGTAGCGCTGGTACAGCGACGCAGCCAGCTCGTCCAGCGAGCGGGATTCGGGGTTGACGGCGCGCACGTCGTCGAAGCTGCCGTCCATCAGAATCTTCCCGTGGCCGATCAGCAGGATCCGCCCGGCCAGCGCCTCGATGTCCTGCATGTCGTGGGTGGTCAGCAGCACGGTGGTGCCGTGGGCGGCGTTGCGCTCGCGGATGAACGACCGCACGGCCAGCTTGCTCACCGCGTCCAGGCCGATGGTGGGCTCGTCCAGGAACAGCACCTTCGGGTCGTGCAGCAGCGACGCGGCGATCTCGCAGCGCATCCGCTGGCCCAGGCTCAGCAGGCGGGTGGGCGTGCGCAGCAGCTCGGAGAGGTCCAGCAGCTCCGTCAGCTCCTCCACGTTGCGCCGGTAGCGGACGGGCTCGATGCGGTAGATCTCCTTAAGCAGATCGAAGGAGTCGATCACCGGCACGTCCCACCACAGCTGGGTGCGCTGGCCGAACACCACGCCGATCTCGGCCACGTGCCTTTTGCGCTCCTTCCACGGCACGCGGCCGTTGACGAGGCAGACGCCCGAATCCGGGGTGAGGATTCCGCTGAGAATTTTGATGGTTGAGGATTTGCCCGCGCCGTTGGGGCCGATGTAGCCCACGATTTCGCCGTCGGCAATGGAGAAGGAGACGTCGTCCAGCGCCTTCACCTCGTGGATTTCGCGCCGGCCGAGGGCCTTGACGGCCTGAAGAAGCCCGCCGTCCCGGCGGGTTACGCGATAGGTCTTGCAAAGGTGTTCCACTTGAATCATCAGGTAACCTCCTTGGTAGTTATACGGTCGTATCTTGCCAGGCGGTGAGGACGGTTAACGACGCCGCCCTCCAATCCCGCGGCCCGCGCGGGATACCGTTATGAAATGAGAGGGATTTCATTATAGCATTCGCCGTCATAGCTGTCAACGCGGACTTGGGAGAAAAACTGCGATTGTTCTTGACGTTTCGCGCCAGATGTGATATAACCAAAGAGAATGAAAGAAAACGGCAAAACGCCGAAAAAAGTAGAATAGGATTGGAGAGATAGATCATGAAGGTTGCAATCATCGGCTGCGGCACCATCGCCAACCACGCCCACATTCCGGCGTACATGAAGAACCCGGACGCGGAGATCAAGTACTTCTGCGATCTGATTCCCGAGCGCGCGGAGAAGGCCGTTCAGGACTACGACTGCGGCACCGCCATCACGGACTACCACGTGGCGCTGAACGACCCCGAGATCGAGGCGGTCTCCGTCTGCACGCCCAACTACGCCCATCCCACCATCGCCATCGACGCGCTGCGCGCCGGCAAGAACGTGCTGTGTGAAAAGCCCGCCGCCCGCACGCTGCCCGAGGTGCTGGAGATGCAGAAGGTGCAGCATGAGACCGGCAAGGTGCTCAACATCGGCGTTGTGAACCGCTTCAACGATTCCGTGAACCTGATCAAGCAGTTCATCGACTCCGGCGAGCTGGGCGAGGTGTTCCACGTGTACGTGTCCTTCCGAGCCCATCGCTCCATTCCGGGCCTGGGCGGCGCGTTCACCACGAAGGCCATCGCCGGCGGCGGCGCGCTGATCGACTGGGGCGTGCACTATCTGGACATCGTCATGTACTGCTGCGGCGACCCCAAGCCGCTGACCGTCTCCGGCGAGGCGTTCTGCAAGCTGGGCAAGGACATGAAGAACTACGTCTACAAGTCCATGTGGGCGGAGAACACCAAGGATCTGAACGGTACCTACGACGTGGACGATTCCGTCACCGGCCTGATCCGCACCGAAGGCCCCACCATCACCCTCAACGGCGCGTGGGCGCAGAACATCGGCGTCAGCGAGACCTACATCGACTTCATGGGCGACAAGGGCGGCATCCGCCTGCAGTACGGCGAGGACTTCACCGTCTATACCACCAAGCACGGCGCGCTGGTGGAGTACAAGCCCGAGTTCAAGATGCGCAACCACTTCGAGAACGAGATCAATGCCTTCGTCGATTGCATCAAGACCGGCAAGAAGCTCCCCTCCCACATCGATACCAATGTCGTCACGGCCCGCATCATGCAGGCCATCTACGATTCTTCCGACGCCCATCGGGAGATTCAGCTGTAATGCATCCCGTCCGGCGGCCTGCGCCGCCGGACTTTTTTTCAGGAGGAAATGCGCATGGTCCGGTGCATTGATGAAGCTCCATGCAAGGCGTGAGGACGGTGCATGGAGGCGGGGACTGAGTCCCAAGTCCTCAGGCTTTGCATTCCTGCCATACTGAAATGCAAGGAGCAAAGTCAAAATGAAATATTTCATCCGGGAATGGAAGACATTCCTCATCCTTTGGAGCACGCAGGCGCTCTCCCAGCTGGGCAGCGCCATGACGAACTTCGCGCTGATCATCTGGCTGTATCAGAGGACGGGATCGGCGCTGCAGACGGCGCTTTTGTCGATCTGTTCCTATGCGCCCTACGTGGCGGTGAGCATCTTCGCCGGCGCGCTGGCCGACCGCTGGGACAGAAAGCGGGTGATGCTGGTCTGCGATACCCTCGCGGCTGCGAGCACGGTGGCGGTGCTGGTTCTGCTGAAGACCGGCCGGCTGGCGCCCGCGCACATGTATATGCTGAACGCGCTCAACGGGCTGATGGGCTCGGTGCAGTCGCCCGCCAGCGACGTGGCCATGTCGCTCATCATTCCGAAGAAGCACTATCAGCGGGCCAGCGGGCTCCGATCGTTTTCCAATTCGCTGGTCACGATTCTCACGCCCATGCTGGCGTCGATGATCCTGGCCTTCGCGGGTATGCACGCGGTGATTCTCGTGGATCTCGCTACTTTCGCCGCGGCGTTTCTCGCGCTGCTGCTGTTCGTGGAGATCCCGAAGACCGGCGGCGATTCCGAAGCGCGCGAGCCGTTCGGAAAGCTGGTGCGCGGCGGACTGCAATATCTGAACCGCAACCGGCTGATCCTGTATCTGATTCTGTTTCTGGCCGGAGTGAACCTGGTGGCCTCCGCGTTTGACGCGGTGCTGCCGGCGCTGATCCTGCCCCGGGAAAACGGCGGAGAGATGGCGCTGGGCACGGTGCAGGCCTTCGCGGGCGTCGCCACGCTGGCGGGCAGCCTGATCGCGGTGCTGATGCCCGCGCCGAAGAACCGCGTGCGCGTGATCATCGCCACCATGCTGTTCTCGCTGGGCACGGAGAACTTCCTGATCGCGCTGGGCCGCACGCCCGCCGTGTGGTGTATCGCGCAGCTGTTCGGCTGGCTTCCCGTGCCGCTGATGGGCGCGAATCTGGACGTGATCCTGCGCACCACCATCCCTCCGGAGCTGCAGGGCAGAGTGTTCGCCTGCCGGAACACGCTCCAGTTCTTCACCATCCCGCTGGGCTTCTTCCTGGGCGGCGCGCTGGTGGACGGCGCGTTCGAGCCGCTGATGGCCCGGCAGCCCGCAGACGGCCCCCTGGCCCTGCTCTTCGGAACCGGCAAGGGCTCCGGCGCTTCCGCGACGATGTTCCTGCTGGGTGTCGCCGGCGTTGCCGTCTGCCTGATCTTCGGAAAAATCCTGCGCGCCCAACAGCGAAAAAGATGATGAACCCAAAGCGGCCTCCCTTCCCACGGGAGACCGCTTCATTTCCCTCGCAAATCAAACCCATTTCCTCGCCGTTCGTCACATTGGGGCTCCTTCCAGCCCCAATGTGACCCCGCGTCAGAAACGCCCGCCCGATCAAATCCGCACCGGGAAATCGGGCCGTCTTCCGGCCCGATTTCCCCCGCCATCGACGCCAAAAAACAACCCGCCCGGGCGCATGCGCCCGGGCAATCGGTTTTCTCGGGGAGGGCGCGGGAGGGGCGCTCTTTTTTCTAAAAGAGCGCCCCTCCCGCAAAAACCTTGTTTACACGCTTAGTCGAAGAACACGGGCTTGCCGGTCTCCTGGGAGGTGTAGATGGCTTCGAGGATCTGGGTGACGACGTAGGCCTGCTCGGGCTTGGTGACGAGGGGCTTGGAGTCGTCCTTGACGTGGTCGATCCACATGCGGGCCTCGAGCTCGGCGGGGGTGCCGTCTCCGTCGCCCTCGTAGAAGTCCACGCCGCCGGCGCCGAGGACGGGCTCGGTGGTGTACATCTTGGAGAAGCGCTCGCCGTTCAGGCGGAGGGGAGAGGCCTTGGAGCCGAGCATGTCGGCGCCGCCCTTGGTGCCGCAGAGGATGGTCTTGGCCTCGTCGACGAGCAGGGTATTGAGCGCCCAGCTGGCCTCGAGCACGATGGTCGCGCCGTTCTTCATCTTGATGAAGCCGAAGGCGGAGTCCTCAACGGTAAACTTCTTGGGATCCCAGGAACCCCAGGCGTTGGCGGCGTTCTCGGTGTCCGCCAGCTTGCGGAAGGTGGAGCCGACGACCATGGCGGGCTCGTAGTTGTCCATCTCCCAGAGGGTCAGGTCGAGGGCATGGGTGCCGATGTCGATCAGGGGGCCGCCGCCCTGGTTCTCAGCATCCAGGAACACGCCCCAGGTGGGCACGGCGCGGCGACGGATGGCCTGCGCGCGGGCATAGTAGATCTCGCCCAGATCTCCGGCCTCGCAGCACTGCTTCAGATAGCGGCACTCGGGGCGGAAGCGGTTCTGGTAGCCGATGGTCAGCTTCTTGCCGGTGCGCTTGGCGGCGTCCAGCATTTTCTTGGCCTCGACGGAGTTGATGGCCATGGGCTTTTCGCACATGACATGCTTGCCGGACTCCAGCGCGTCCACGGTGATGAAGGAATGCTGCTTGTTGGGGGTCAGAACGTGCACGACGTCCAGGTCCAGCTTGAGCAGCTCCTTGTAGTCGGTGAAGACCTTCGCGCCTTCCACGCCGAACTTCGCGGCGGCGGCCTGCGCGCGCTCCTCGATGATGTCGCAGAACGCGACCATTTCGACGTCTGCCAGCTTCTTCAGCGCGGGCATGTGCTTCTGATTGGCGATGCCGCCGCAGCCGATGATACCGATTCTTACCTTGTCCATGGTATACGACCTCCTGTATCTGAAATGTTTGGAAACCATACCGACATGATTATATTACCATATATAATGTAAAAAAGTCGACTGGTAATTCAGAATATAGCACATTTTTTCATCAACTGTGCATACTTTAAGAATGATTGGACTTGAAAGTGATTTCACCGTGCTCGGACTCATATTCTTCGATGAGCTTGCGGATCAGCACCACGATCTGCCCGTTCGCGGAGCGGCCCTCGTAGTCGGCGATGTAGTGCAGCTTGTCCAGCATTTCGCTGTCAATGCGGACTGAAATACTTTTAACAGCCATTTTGCATCCTCCAAGGATATATTATGGCTTTATTTTATGTTCGTTTTGGTGTATAATGTTCAAAATGGATACGATACATATCCAAAATAATTCTAAAATAGAAGCGGATTATATGAAAGTAGCGATTGTGGGTTCGAGGGGTTTGTTTGTCGATGATTTTGATGATCTTCTGCCGTCGGGCGTGACGGAGATCATTTCCGGCGGCGCGCGGGGGATCGACCGCTGTGCGCGGGAGTATGCGCGGCGAAAGGGGATTCCGCTGCGGGAATTCTTGCCGGATTATGCGCGTTACGGGCGCGGGGCGACGCACGTGCGCAATCGCGAGATTGTGGATGCGGCGGATTGTGTGGTGGCGGTCTGGGACGGGCAATCGCGCGGGACGGTGAGCACGATGCGCTATGCGGATCGATGCGGTAAGGCGGTGCTTTGCTGGATGATGTGCCCGGAGGGTTTGATGATGGTTGGAGACGGCCTGCTGCAGCGGTGATGCTGGAGTGGGCTGTGATCTTTTTTTGGGGGAGGACGGGCGGTGCTTTGGTTTGCTGCTTGAAAGGCTCCGACTTTCGTCGGAGCCTTTCAAGGACGCTGCGCGCGCCCGCCTGATTTTGGACGCAGGCAGGGTGGCGGGCTTTTTTGGGGGCGTGCGTCACGCACGGAAGGGTGCGGCGGGCGCGTGGGGTTGGCGATGAGGTGTTTGTGCGGCGATGGGAGGAGTTGGGAACGTGCAGGGGCGCTGCCCCTGCACCCCGCCAGAGGGGATGATCCCCTCTGGACTCCTTCTCCTGCTGCCGCGTTTTTGGAGCGGGGGGTTACAGCTCCAATGTGCCCTCATAGACCAGCTCGGCATTGCCGTGGAGGGTGACGCCTTCATCCGAATAGTTCACCGTCAGAATACCGCCCTTGACGTGGACGTTTACGTCCACGTTCTTCGCGCACAGCCCGTTCTCCACCGCGGCAACCACCGCTGCGCACGCGCCGGTGCCGCAGGCCATCGTCTCTCCGCTGCCGCGCTCGAAGCAGCGCATGCGCAGCGTAGTGGGATTCACCACGCGGACGAACTCGGTGTTCACGCGCTGCGGGAAGATCTCCGCATTCTCGAACTGCGGGCCGAGGGTCTTCAGATCCAGCGTATCCACCTTGTCGGTGAACACCACGCAGTGGGGCGTGCCGACGCCCACGCAGGTGATGTTGTAGGTCTGCCCGCCGATCTCGGCGGGATAGTTCACGGCGCGCTCCACGGGCAGCGTGCAGGGCAGCTCCTTCGCGTTGAGGTTGGCCTTGCCGATGCCCACCGAGACGCTGCTGACCTTGCCGTAGCGGGTGTACAGCTTCAGATGCTTGACACCGCTGGCGGTTTCGATGTCCAGCTCATCCTTTTTGGCCTTGCCGGAGTCGTAGAGGTACTTGCCCACGCAGCGGATGCCGTTGCCGCCCATGCGGCCCTCGCTTCCGTCGCGGTTGTACAGGCGCATCTTCGCGTCGGCGACTTCGGAGCCCTCGATCAGGATGATGCCGTCGGCGGCCACGCCGTAGTAGCTGCGGCAGAGACTGACGCAAAGGGACTCGGGGTAGGTGATGGCGCGGTCGAAGTTGTCGATGATGATGTAGTCGTTGCCGCAGCCCTGCATCTTGAAGAAGTGCAGCTTCTGGCGCTCGGAGCGCATGTGGTTGATGTCCACCAGCTCGGTGTTGAGCTGGTTGTAGCGGCTGGCGAGCACGTCGGCCAGGGCGTTGGCGGTGTCCAGCGAGGTCAGGCAGGCGATGCCCAGCAGCAGCGCGCGGCGGTGCAGCGCGATGTATTCGTTCATCGTGTCGTCGCGCAGCGCGCCGGTGTAGACGATGTACTGGATCGCGCCGCTCTCGAGCAGCGCGTCGATGGCGGCGCGGTTGTCGATGTCGGCAACGGTGGTCACCGGGATGCCCAGCGTGGCGATGCTCTCGGCGGTCTCGGTGGTGGCGTAGAGGCGGCACTTCAGGTCGTAGAGCTTCCGGGCCAGACCCAGCACCTCGTAGAAGTCGTACTTGTCCACGCTCAGCAGCACGCCGATTTCGTCGCCGGCATGGGGCAGGCGGATGCCGGAGGAGATCATGCCCTTGTAGAGCGCCTCGCTCAGGTCCTTGCCGATGCCCAGCACCTCGCCGGTGGACTTCATCTCGGGGCTGAGATAGCTGTTGGCGTCGGTGAGCTTTTCGAAGGAGAACACCGGCACCTTTACCGCGCAGTAGGGCGGCGTGTGGCACAGGCCGGTGCCGTAGCCCAGGTCCTTCAGCTTCTGACCGATCATCACGCGGCTTGCCAGGTCGACCATGGGCACGTCGGTGACCTTGCTGATGTAGGGGATGGTGCGCGACGCGCGGGGATTGACCTCGATGACGTACAATTCGCCGTGGTAGATCAGGTACTGGATGTTCACCAGACCCTTGGTGCCCAGCGCGAGGGCAAGCTTGGTGGAGCTGGCCACGATGGTTTCGATCATGCGGTCGTTGATGTTGTAGGGCGGATAGACGGCGATGGAGTCGCCGGAGTGCACACCGGCGCGCTCGATATGCTCCATGATGCCGGGGATCAGCACGTCCGTGCCGTCGGAGATCACGTCCACCTCCAGCTCCACGCCGGACATGTACTTGTCCACCAGCACGGGGTTGTCGATGCCGCCGGCCAGAATGCGGGCCATGTAGCGCTGAACGTCCTCCGGCGCGTGGGCGATGGTCATGTTCTGGCCGCCGATGACGTAGCTGGGGCGCAGCAGCACCGGATAGCCCAGCGTCTCCGCGGCGGAGAGCGCCTCGACCATGGTCTTCACGCCCATGCCCTTCGGGCGGCGGATAGAGAACTGCTCCAGCAGCGCGTCGAACCGCTCGCGATCCTCGGCGATATCGATGCCCTCGGCGGAGGTGCCCAGGATGTTTACGCCCGCGCGATCCAGCGCCTGGGTCAGCTTGATGGCGGTCTGTCCGCCGAAGGCCACCACCACGCCCACGGGCTGCTCGACTTCGATGATGCGCATCACGTCCTCCTCGGTCAGCGGCTCGAAGTACAGGCGGTCGGCGGTGTCGTAGTCGGTGGAGACGGTTTCGGGGTTGTTGTTGATGATGGCCACGTCGTAGCCCAGCTTTTTCAGCGTCCACACGCAGTGCACCGACGAATAATCGAACTCGATGCCCTGACCGATGCGGATGGGGCCGGAGCCCAGCACGATGATCACCGGCTTGCCGCTGCGGGGGAACGACCGGGATTCGCACTCGGAATCGAAGGTGGAGTAGAAGTAGGGGGTCTCCGCGTCGAACTCCGCGCCGCAGGTGTCCACCATCTTGAAGGCGGAGGAGAGCTTCGGAAGCTCCGTGCGGCCGGAGAGCCGGGCGAGGGCCTTGTCGGGATAGCCCAGCTTCTTGCCGACGAGATAGTCCTCGTCGGAGAGCCCGCCGGCGATTCTCTGCTCGAACTGTGCCAGCTTCTGGATCTTGCTCAGGAACCAGCGGTCGATCTTCGTGATTTCGTGGATCAGCTCGACCGTCATGCCGGATTTCAGCGCTTCGAAGATGGTGAACAGGCGCAGGTCGTCTACGTTCTTCAGACGCTGTTCCACCGGGATATCGCCGGTATAGGGCAGGTTCAGCGTGTCCAGCTTGATCTCCGCGCCGCGGACGGCCTTCATCAGCGCCATTTCGAAGCTGGGCGCGATGGACATCACCTCGCCGGTGGCCTTCATCTGGGTGCCCAGCTTGCGGCTGGCGTCGGCAAACTTGTCGAAGGGCCACTTGGGCAACTTCACCACGACGTAATCGACGGTGGGCTCGAAGCAGGCGCAGGTCTTGCCGGTGATCTCGTTCCTGATCTCGTCCAGCGTGTAGCCCAGGGCGATCTGGGTGGTGACCTTCGCGATGGGATAACCGGTGGCCTTGCTGGCCAGCGCGGACGAGCGGGAGACGCGGGGATTGACCTCGATGACGGCGTATTCAAAGCTGTCGGGGTTCAGCGCGAACTGGCAGTTGCAGCCGCCCACGATGCCCAGCGCGGTGATGATGTTCAGCGCCGCGCTGCGCAGGATCTGATACTCCTTGTCCGACAGGGTCAGCGCGGGCGCGACGACGATGGAGTCGCCGGTGTGCACGCCCACCGGGTCGAAGTTCTCCATGGAGCAGACGGCGATGACGTTGCCCACGGAATCTCGCATGACCTCGAACTCGATCTCCTTCCACCCGGCGATGTACTTTTCAATCAGCACCTGGGTGATGGGGGACATGTCCAGACCGGTGCGGGCCACCTCGCGCAGCTCGGCGGCGCTGTACGCCACGCCGCCGCCCGCGCCGCCCAGCGTGAACGCGGGGCGCACGATCACCGGATAGCCGATCTTTTCGGCGATTTGCAGCGTGGTCTCCACGTCGTTGGCGATTTCGGAGGGGATGGTGGGTTCGCCGATGGCGGTCATGGTGTCCTTGAACATCTGACGGTCCTCGGCCTTGTCGATGGCGTCGGCGTTGGTGCCGATCAGTTTGACGTTGTGGGACTGGAGGAAGCCCTCCTTGTTCAGCTGCATGGCGATGGTCAGGCCGGTCTGTCCGCCCAGGCCCGCCAGCATGCTGTCCGGCTTTTCGCGCTCGATGATGCGCTTCACCGTCTCGGCGGTCAGCGGCTCCAGATAGATTTCGTCGGCCAGCGCCTTGTCGGTCATGATCGTGGCGGGGTTGGAGTTGACCAGCACCACGTTCACGCCCGCAGCCTTCAGCACGCGGCAGGCCTGCGCGCCGGCGTAGTCGAACTCGGCGGCCTGGCCGATCACGATCGGGCCGGAGCCGATCATCAGCACCTTCTTGATATCACGATTCAGCGGCATCAGCGATCCCCTCCCATCATGGACATGAACCGGTCGAACAGGAACGAGGTGTCCCGGGGGCCGGAGTGGGCCTCGGGGTGGAACTGCACGGTGAAGGCGTTCAGGTCGGGATAGTCGATGCCCTCGCAGGTGCCGTCGTTGGCGTTGGCGAAGCTGACCACGCCCTGTTTCACGGAATCGGACGCCACCGCATAGCCGTGGTTCTGGCTGGTGATGAACGTGCGGGAGCCGTTCAGCTCGCGCACGGGCTGGTTCGCGCCGCGGTGGCCGTACTTCATCTTCTCCGTGCGCGCGCCGGTGGCCAGCGCGGTGAGCTGGTGGCCCAGGCAGATGCCGAACACCGGCACGCGGCCCAGCAGCTTGCGGATCTGTTCGATGCAATAGACGTTCTCCGCCGGGTCGCCGGGGCCGTTGGACAGCATCACGCCGTCGGGCTTCAGCGCAAGGATCTCCTCAGCGCTGGTCTTTGCCGGAACGGCGGTCACGGCGCAGCCGCGGCGCTGCAGCTCGCGGGCGATATAGCGCTTCGCGCCATAGTCCACCAGCACCACGTGACGGGTGAACTCGCCCATGGACGGATAGACGGACTTCGCTGCGCGGGTGACCTCGTCCACCACGCCGGAAACCGCGTAGGTCTGAATGGGCGTCAGGTCGGCGGGGATTTCGGAACAGATCATCGCGCCCATCACGCCCTGTTCGCGCACCTTCCGGGTGATGGCGCGGGTGTCCACGCCGCAGATGCCGGGAATGCCGCGATCCTTCAGGAACTTGTCCACATCGTACTGCGAACGGAAATTCGAGGGCGCGTCGCACCATTCGCGAACCACATAGCCGCGAATGTGGGACTTGCCCTCGAAATCGTCTTCGATGATGCCGTAATTGCCGATGAGAGGAAAGGTCTGCAGGACGATCTGTCCCGCATAGCTGGGATCGGTGAGCGTCTCAATGTAGCCCACCATGCCGGTGGTGAAAACAAGCTCGCCGATGGAAGAAACGGGCGCGCCAAAGGAAACGCCCTCATAAACCGTGCCGTCGGAGAGAACCAGATAAGCCTTGCTCATACAAGCATCCCTTCCTTTGCAGAGAATCAGGTCAGAAAGAACCGGGTCAGAACAGCCGCCGCAAAGAACCGCATGTGCGCCCGTCCCCCAAACACAGGGTAGATTTTGAGGCGCCGTCCGCCTCAAAATCGTCGGGCGTACCACGCCCGCAGCAGAAGCACACCGCCAGGACTTTGCGCCGCCACCACGGCGGCACAAAGTCCGTCACCTAAACGCGGCAGCAATTACGGCTTTGATGGTGTGCATGCGGTTTTCGGCCTCGTCGAAGACGATGCTGCGGTCGCTTTCGAAGACCTCGTCGGTGACCTCCATCTCGGAAAGGCCGAACTGCGCGGAGATCTCGCGGCCGATGCCGGTGTTCAGATCGTGGAACGCGGGCAGACAGTGCATAAACACACAGTCTTCCGCCGCGGCGTTCATCAAAGACATATTCACTTGGTAGGGAGACAGGTCGTTGATGCGCTCCTCCCAGATCTCCGCCGGTTCGCCCATGGAGACCCACACGTCGGTGTAGATCACGTTCGCGCCCCGCACGGCCTCGGAGGGATTTTCGCAGAAGGAGATGGACGCGCCGGTCTCGCGGGCAATGGCGCGGCATTCGTCGATCAGCGCCTCGCTGGGGAAGTACTTCGACGGCGCGCAGGCCACGAAGTCGAGTCCCATCTTCGCGCAGCCCACCATCAGCGAATTGCCCATGTTGTAGCGCGCGTCGCCCATGTACACCAGCTTGACGCCCTTCAGCCGTCCGAAGTGCTCGCGGATGGTCAGGAAATCCGCCAGAATCTGGGTCGGGTGGAATTCGTTGGTCAGGCCGTTCCACACCGGCACGCCGGAATACTTCGCCAGCGCCTCGACGATCTCCTGGCCGTAGCCCCGGTACTCGATGCCGTCGTACATCCGGCCCAGCACCCGCGCCGTGTCCGCGATGGACTCCTTCTTGCCGATCTGCGATCCCGTCGGATCCAGATACGTCACGCCCATGCCCAGATCGTGGGCCGCAACCTCGAAGCTGCAGCGCGTGCGCGTGCTCGTCTTTTCAAAGATCAGCGCGATGTTCCTGCCGCGCAGCGTGTCGTGGGGGATCCCGGCCTTCTTCTTTGCCTTCAGCTCCGCCGCCAGATCCAGCAGCGCGCCGATTTCCTCGGGCGTGTAGTCCAGCAGCTTCAAAAAACTCCTGCCCTTGAACGACATGTTCTCAACCTCCGTTGCAGTTATTGGATATAATTATAATCGCATTCCCCCGTGCATACAAGGAACAGAATGTAAAAACATGCGGAAAAAATGAGAATTGATGTATAATATACGAGAATTATGAATGGATATGCAGCTGCGCAGATGAAAAACTATGCAGAAACATCGCAATTTTTACATAAAAATACATTGACAAACGGGGCGGAACGTGGTATCCTTTTTCACATCACCGATTCATCGCTGATAAATCAATTTTGAAGAGGGATGCGGATTATGAAAAAGATGATTGCAATGCTGATGGCAATGGCTCTGCTGTGCACGGGCGCGGCGCTGGCTGAGACGATCAAGATGGGTTCCAGTATCGACTTTGCACCCTATGAGTATTATGACGACGTGACCGGCGACATCGTGGGCATCGACGTGGAGATCGCCCAGGCGGTGGCCGACAAGCTGGGCTGCGAGCTGGAGATCAACGACATGCAGTTTGATTCCATCATCGCGGCAGTGGTCTCCGGCAAGGTCGATTTCGGCATGTCGGGCTTCACCGTCACCGAGGAGCGCAAGCAGTCCGTCGACTTCTCCACCACCTACACCACGGCGAAGCAGTCCGTCATCGTGCCGGAGGGCAGCGCCATCACCTCCGTCGACGACCTGTTCAACGCCGACAACGAGTTCAAGATCGGCGTGCAGATCGGCACCACCGGCGACCTCTACATCACCGATGACATCGAGGCCAACGGCCTCAAGCACGCCATCGAGCGCTTCAACAAGGCGCCCGACGCCGTCGTCGCCCTGAATTCCGGCAAGGTCGACTGCGTGATCATCGACGACCAGGTAGCCATCAATTTCGTCGCCGCCAACGAGGGCCTGTCGATCCTCGATACCGCCTACGCGCTGGAGGACTACGCCGTCTGCTTCGCCAAGGAATCCCCGCTCTACGATTCCTTCAACGCCGCGCTCGAGGAGCTCATCGCCGACGGCACGGTTCAGTCCATCATTGACAAGTACATCACCGCGGAATAACGGAAGCCTCGCGGAGAGCGCTCCTTTCCTGAGAGAAGGGCGCTCTCCGCGTTCTTTTCCGGAGACAAAAATGCCAGCCGAGCAAAGCGGCTGGCATTTTTGCATGTCGGAAGAGGAGCTTCATCGAGCGAAAAGCGGCTGGCGAAAACCGGAAAGCCCACGGCTTCCCGACGGAAGGCGATCCTGTGCGGACGCGGCGTACACGCCGACGCGCCCGATTGCACAGGCGGTTCTGCGCAGGGGAGATCATCTGGAATGCCGGATGAATGAAGCGGCTTTGTTTGCTCCGCGAGCGGCGGTCTTCCGCGTCCGAAGCGCCGCTTCTCCGCTGTGCAGATAATCGCTGCGTCGTACAGGCGTCGGCTCCGCTCCTGCGGGGGATGCGGCGGAGGTGCAGCCCGCGCAGGAGCGGTGCGCGCATTACCGGCGAATCGCGCCGTGCAGCGCCCGAACGGCCAGGGGAGATTGCGCAGATTTGCGGAACGCAGGCGAGTTACGGAGCGGCGCGCGCATTACCGGCGAATCGCGCCGTACAGCGCCCAGACGGCGAGGGGAGATTGCGCAGATTTGCGGAACGCAGGCGAGTTACGGAGCGGCGCGCGCATTACCGGCAGATTGCGCCGTACAGCGCCCGGATGGCCAGGGGAGATTGCGCAGATTTGCGGAACGCAGGCGAGTTGCGGAGCGGTGCGCGTATTACCGGCGAATCGCGCCATGCAGCGCCCGGACGGCCAGGGGAGATTGCGCGGATCTG
>SFJH01000090.1 GCA_004555155.1 Clostridiales bacterium | reverse complement strand
ATCTCAAGCACGCCTTTGAAAACAACCACAAGCTCAACGTGCAGTCCGGCGCGTACCGCAAGGGTCCGGATTATCACCGCATCTTCCAGCTTAAGCTCTCCGGCCGCAGCGAAGGCTGGATGCACGTGGAGTTCTCCGGCTTTGACGTCGCCGTGCGCCCCGAGCCGCACCCCACTTCCGACGTCACCATCGACTGCTCCTACGACAACCTGCTGGACATGGCGCGCGGCCTCGTCTCCGCCGGCAAGCTCTACAGGAACGGCCAGCTGAGGATTGAGGGCAGCCTCTCCAAGGGCTTTGAAATCCGCCATATGCTCACGCCGGGGAAGTGACGGCCGATGAGCGATTCCTCCTTTTCCGAAAAGTTCGCCCGGATGACCGCCTCCTGCACCCCGCAGGAACTGGCGCTGATGCTGGACATCTGCGAGCTGATCGTCCGGCAGGGAAAGCGCGACGGCGTCTGACGCGCAGCCTGCGGCAAATCCACGAAAAACCTTGACAATTTCGGGCGCCTTCGATACAATGAAGGGACGATCACAGGATGATCGGGAAACAATCAACGGAAATCGCAAGAAAGACGATGATGGGACGCATCCCGTGAGCAGCGCTTCAGAGAGCCGGCGGCTGGTGAAAGCCGGTGCATGCAAGCATGGATTTCTCCTCCCGGAGTCGCGCGGGTGAACGCAAGTAGCCTGCGCCGGGCAGCTCCGTCAAAGGCTTCAACTGAGGGCTGTGGGTTCACAGCTGAATCAGGGTGGTACCGCGCCTGTCAAGCGCCCCTGTGCATGTCAACGTGCAGGGGCGCTTTTTTCTCTACAGAAACGGCCTCGGGCACAGAGCAACCGGATCTGCTGCGCAGATCCCACAATACGCGGGCACGGCCCGCAAGGAGGAATTCCCGTGAGCAACGCCTACAACCCCGAACAAATCGAGCGCAAGTGGCAAAAAAACTGGGCCGACGCCCACTGCTTTGAGGCCAGCTCGGACAAGAGCAAGCCGAAGTACTTCGCGCTCATCGAGTTCCCGTACCCCTCCGGCGCGGGCCTGCATGTGGGCCATCCGCGCTCGAACACCGCGATGGACATCATCGCCCGCAAGCGCCGTCTGGAGGGCTACAACGTCCTCTACCCGATGGGCTGGGACGCCTTCGGCCTGCCGACGGAGAACTACGCCATCAAGAACCACGTCCATCCCGCGGGCGTGACGAAGAAGAACATCGACCACTTCCGCGAGCAGCTCCAGCGCATCGGCTTCTCCTTCGACTGGAGCCGCGAGGTCAACACCACCGACCCCAACTACTTCAAGTGGACGCAGTGGATCTTCCTGCAGCTGTACAAGCACGGCCTCGCCTACAAGAGCGAGATGCCGGTCAACTGGTGCCCGAGCTGCAAGTGCGGTCTGGCGAACGAGGAGGTCGTCGCCGGCAAGTGCGAGCGCTGCGGCGCGGAGGTCATCCGCCGCGTGAAGAGCCAGTGGATGCTGCGCATCACGAAGTACGCGCAGAAGCTGCTGGACGGCCTCGACGACGTGGACTTCATCGAGAAGGTCAAGACCCAGCAGCGCAACTGGATCGGCCGCAGCGAGGGCGCCGAGGTGGACTTCGCGATTCAGGATTCGGACATGAAGCTGCGCGTGTACACCACCCGCCCGGACACGCTCTTCGGCGCGACGTACATGGTCGTGGCCCCGGAGCACGCCGTGGTCGACACCCTGAAGGACCGCATCACCAACTGGGACGACGTCGTCGCCTACCGCGAGGCCGCCGCCAGGAAGAGCGACTTTGAGCGCACCGAGCTGGCGAAGGACAAGACCGGCGTCGAGCTGCGCGGCATCCGCGCGATCAACCCGGTGAACGGCAAGGACATCCCGATCTACATCTCCGACTATGTGCTGGTCACCTACGGCACCGGCGCGATCATGGCCGTCCCGGCGCACGATACCCGCGACTGGGACTTCGCTACGAAGTTTAACCTGCCGATCGTCGAGGTCGTGGCCGGCGGCGAGGATGTGCAGAAGGCCGCCTACACGGACGTGGAGGACGGCGTCATGGTGAACTCCGGCTTCCTCAACGGCCTGTCCGTCGCGGAGGCGAAGAAGGCCATCACCGCCTGGCTCACGGAGCACGGCGTGGGTGAAAAGAAGGTCAACTTCAAGCTGCGCGACTGGGTCTTCTCCCGCCAGCGCTACTGGGGCGAGCCGATCCCGCTGGTCTATTGCGAGAAGTGCGGCTGGGTGCCGGTGCCGGAAAGCCA
>SFJH01000015.1 GCA_004555155.1 Clostridiales bacterium | reverse complement strand
CGACGAGCTGTTCGGCTACAAGTACACCGACTTCGCGCCCAACGCCGGCGAGTTCCAGAAGGAGGCCAAGAAGCGCATCGACGAGCTGTACATGTACGACGTGCTGCGCGCCGACCGCTGCATCTCCGTCAACTCCCTCGAGGCCCGCGTGCCCTTCGGCGATCTGGAGTTCGTGCGCTACGTCATGGCCATCGACCCGGCGAAGAAGCTGAACACCTACAGCATGGGCAAGTATCTGCTGCGCCACGCCTTCGAGGAGGGCGACTGGCTGCCCCGCTCGATCCTGTTCCGCGAGAAGGCCGCCTTCAGCGACGCGGTGGGACACTCCATGGTGGACGACCTGAAGGCCTACGCCGAGAGCCTGTACACCGACGAGGAGTACGAGACGAAGCGCGCGAAGTACGATTTCGCCACCCCCTTCACCAAGGAGAGCCTGCTCTATCGCGAGCTGTTCGAGAAGTACTATCCCGGTCAGGCCGGAATGGTCGCGGACTTCTGGATGCCCAACAAGCGCTGGGAGGGCTGCGACGTCAACGATCCCTCCGCCCGCGTGCTGTCCAACTACGGCGCGAGCGGCAAATAGTCCGCCCCAAAACCCGCGCCGGATGCGCGATGAGAAGCATTCGGCGCGGGGCGTTTTTTGTGAAAATTCACGAGGAAGGATGATCCACTCATGGCTGCGAAGTATATTTTCGTCACCGGCGGCGTCGCGTCGTCGCTGGGCAAGGGCATCACTGCGGCGTCGCTGGGCCGCCTGCTCAAGGCCCGGGGCTACTCCGTCACCATCCAGAAGTTCGACCCCTATCTCAACGTCGATCCCGGCACCATGAACCCCTATCAGCACGGCGAGGTGTTCGTCACCGAGGACGGCATGGAGACCGACCTCGACCTGGGCCATTACGAGCGCTTCATCGATGAAAACCTCACCCGCTTCAGCTCCGTCACCTCCGGCCAGGTGTACTTCTCCGTGCTCAACCGGGAGCGCAGCGGCGGCTACAACGGCGGCACCGTGCAGATCATCCCCCACGTGACCAACGAGATCAAGGAAAAGCTCTACCGCGTGGGCGACAAGGCCGACGTGGTGATCACCGAGATCGGCGGCACCATCGGCGACATCGAGGGCCAGGCGTTCATCGAGGCCATCCGCCAGTTCCAGTGGGAGATCGACCGCGACGACGTGCTGTTCATCCACGTCACCCTGATCCCCTATCTCAAGAGCAGCCAGGAGCTGAAGACCAAGCCCACCCAGCACTCCGTGAAGACGCTGCAGTCCATGGGCATCCAGCCCAACATGCTGGTCTGCCGCAGCGACTATCCCGTGCCCGAGGACATGCGCCGGAAGCTGGCGCAGTTCTGCAACGTGCCGGCGAAGTACATCATCCAGAACCTGGACGCGAAGTCGCTGTATCAGGTGCCGCTGATGCTGGAGGGCGAGGGCTTCGCCGACAAGGTCTGCGAGGCGCTGAAGCTGGAGCGCCGCGAGCCCGACCTGAAGGACTGGGTGGAGCTGGTGAACCGCTTCCAGGAGCCGAAGCGGGAGGTGACCATCGCGCTGGTGGGCAAGTACATCCAGCTGCACGACGCGTATCTGTCCGTGGTGGAGGCGCTGCAGCACGGCGGCATCGCCCACTGCGCCCGGGTGCGCATCAAGTGGATTCAGGCCGACGATCTGACCGCCGAGGGCGTGAACCTGGACGAGGTCTTCGCCGACGTGCAGGGCATTCTGGTGCCCGGCGGCTTCGGCAATCGCGGCATCGAGGGCAAGATGCTGGCGGCGCAGTACGCCCGGGAGCACGGCGTGCCCTATCTGGGCATCTGCCTGGGCATGCAGATCGCCGTGATCGAGTTCGCCCGCCATGTGGCGGGGCTGGAGGGCGCGGACTCCACCGAATTCAACCCCGACGCGCCCCATCCCGTGATCGACATCATGCCCGACCAGAAGGGCAAGGTGCAGACCGGCGGCACCATGCGCCTGGGCCGCTACGACTGCCGCCTGATCGAGGGCACCCGCGCCCGCGCGCTCTACGGCGCGGAGAACATCGTCGAGCGCCACCGCCACCGCTTCGAGTTCAACAACGACTATCGCGCCCGGCTGGAGGCCGCGGGCCTGACCGTCTCCGGCGTGAACCCCGAGCGCAATCTGGTGGAGGTGGTGGAGCTGAAGGATCACCCCTGGTTCGTGGCCTGCCAGTATCATCCCGAGTTCAAATCCCGCCCCAACCGGCCCCATCCGCTGTTCGCCGGACTCGTCGGCGCGGCCATCGCGAGAAAAGGCGAATGATGTGCGCCGGTTTCATGAAAACATTAAGTATTTTTTAATCGCTTGACAGCGGACGCATTTCGTGCTAGAGTATGTTTATTCAAAAGCGAGGGGGCGTCCGGCATGAAGATGTGTTCTGCAAACACAGTGAAATGCATGGATTCCTGCGCCGCGCGCAGTTGCGCACAGCCTTCCTTCGCATGTGATCATTTTGTCCTAATTATGGGCGCCAATCTGTTGGCGTCCATTTTTTCGTTTTTTGCTGTACGAATTATGCTGCTGGTTTTGGGCTGCGCGAGAGTCTTGTACGTCACTGCCTGATTCGGAATATGAGGGATATCCGAAGGCTTTGCCGTACAATCGGCAAAGCCTTTTGTGATATAGATTGCTTCAAGGGGGAACTACAAATGAATGGATTGATCATGATTCTCATCGCGATCGTCGTGCTGGGCGGGGGCTACCTGCTGTACGGTCGCTATCTGGCGAAGACCTGGGGCATCGATCCCAAGGCAAAGACGCCTGCCTACGAGCTGCGCGACGGCGTGGACTATGAGCCGGCGGACAGCGGCGTGGTGTTCGGCCATCAGTTCGCGTCCATCGCGGGCGCAGGCCCGATCAACGGCCCGATTCAGGCGGCGATCTTCGGTTGGGTGCCGGTGCTGCTGTGGGTGCTGATCGGCGGCGTGTTCTTCGGCGCGGTGCAGGACTTCGCGTCGATGTACGCCTCCGTGAAGAACAAGGGCCGCTCCATCGGCATCATCATCGAGCACTACATCGGCAAGACCGGCAAGAAGCTGTTCCTGCTGTTCTGCTGGCTGTTCTGCATCCTGGTGGTCGCGGCGTTCGCGGACGTCGTCGCCAACACCTTTGACAACAACTACCACATGGAGACCGTGGTCGTGACCGAGGCCACCGAGACCGCCGAGGCCGTCACCGAGGAGGTCGCCGTGACCAGCGAGGCCAACCGCGCCGTCGCCACCACCAGCATGCTGTTCATCCTGGAGGCCATCGCGCTGGGCCTGATCCTGCGCTATGCCAAGCTGAGCAAGCTGGCGAACACCGTCATCGCCGTGGCGATGCTGATCGGCGGCATCGCGGTGGGCATGCTGTTCCCGGTGCTGTCCTTCGGACGCGGAACCTGGCACATCATCGTGTTCATCTACATCCTGATCGCGTCGGTGGTGCCGGTGTGGGCGCTGCTGCAGCCCCGCGACTATCTGAACAGCTACCTGCTGGTGATCATGATCGTCGCCGCGGTGCTGGGCGTGGTCGTCTCCAACCCGTCCATCAACCTGCCCGCGTTCACGTCCTTCAACGTCAACGGCCAGTCGATGTTCCCGATCCTGTTCGTCACCATCGCCTGCGGCGCGGTGTCCGGCTTCCACTCCCTGGTCTCCTCCGGCACGGCGTCCAAGCAGATCAAGAACGAGAAGGACATGCTGCCCATCTCCTTCGGCGCCATGCTGCTGGAGAGCATGCTGGCCGTGATCGCGCTGATCGCCTGCGCGTCCTTCGCCACCGGCGAGGCCGCCAGCCTCGGCTACAACACGCCCGCCCAGGTGTTTGCCGGCGGCGTGGCCAACTTCCTGTCCACCATCGGCCTGCCCTTCAGCGTGGTGTTCACGCTGATCAACCTGGCCGTCTCCGCGTTCGCGCTGACCTCTCTGGACTCCGTGGCCCGCATCGGCCGCCTGTCCTTCCAGGAGCTGTTCCTGGACGAGTCCATCGATGAGAAGAACATGGGCCCCGTGCGCAAGGTGCTGACCAACAAGTACTTCGCCACCATCCTCACGCTGGTGCTGGCGTACATGCTGGCCAAGGTGGGCTATGCCAGCATCTGGCCGCTGTTCGGCTCCGCGAACCAGCTGCTCAGCGCTCTGGCGCTGATCGCCTGCGCGGTGTTCCTGAAGCGCACCGACCGCAAGGGCTTCATGCTGTGGATTCCCATGGTGATCATGCTGGCCGTCACGCTCAGCGCGCTGGCCATCACGATTTACGGCAAGGCCACCGCGCTGTTCACCGCCGCCAGCGCCAATGTGCTGGGCGACGCGCTGCAGCTGGCCTTCGCCATCGCGCTGGTGATCCTGGGCGTCATGGTCGCCATTCAGGGCATCAGCAAGCTGCTGGGCAAGGAAAAGGCCCGCGCTTGATGCGTCTGCTTCCGGCATTCCGGCCGAAGGTATAGAATCTTTAAGGAGTTGATAACCATGAAAAAGAATCTCGATTGGGCGAACATCGGCTTCGGCTATCGCCCCACGGACTATCGCTATGTGTCCACCTTTAAGGACGGAGCGTGGGACGAGGGCGCGCTGACGACCGACGATACCGTCACGATCTCGGAGTCCGCCGGCGTGTTCCAGTATGCCCAGACCTGCTTCGAGGGCATGAAGGCCTACACCACCGAGGACGGCCATACCGTGATCTTCCGCCCCGATCTGAATGCCGAGCGCATGATGGATTCCTGCGAGCGCCTGCGCCTGCCCGTGGTTCCCAAGGAGAAGTTCCTGGACGCGGTGGTGAAGACCGTTCGCGCGAACATCGACTGGGTGCCGCCCTACGGCTCCGGCGCAACGCTGTACATCCGCCCCTTCGTGATGGGCACCGGCCCCGTGCTGGGCGTGCAGCCCGCCAAGGAGAGCCAGTTCCGCGTGTTCGTCAGCCCTGTCGGCCCCTACTTCAAGGGCGGCGTCCGTCCCCTGAAGCTGAAGGTCAGCGGCTATGACCGCGCTGCCCCCGTGGGCACCGGCCATGTCAAGGCCGGCCTGAACTACGCCATGAGCCTCTACGCCATCGAGGAGGCCCATCATCAGGGCTATGACGAGAATATGTACCTCGATTCCCGCACCCGCACCTACGTCGAGGAGACCGGCGGCGCGAACTTCCTGTTCGTCACCAGGGACGGCACCGTGGTCACGCCCAAGTCCTCCACGATCCTGCCCTCCATCACCCGCCGCTCGCTGATGGTGGTGGCGAAGGAATATCTGGGCCTGAAGTGCGAGGAGCGCGAGATTCCCTTCGCGGAGCTGGGCGAGATGGCCGAGTGCGGCCTCTGCGGCACCGCGGCGGTCATCTCCCCCGTGGGCAAGGTCGTCGACGGCGACAAGGAGTACACCTTCGATACCTCCGACGGCAACATGGGTCCCACCGTCCGCAAGCTCTACGAGACCCTCACCGGCATCCAGATGGGCCGCATCGAAGCGCCCAAGGGCTGGATCTGCACGGTGGACTGATCCCCGAAACAGACGAAGCGCCCGCGTGCGAAAGCACGCGGGCGCATTTTTGTGCAAAGAAGCGGTCAGTTGTTCAGATCTTCATCGGCCGGATCCTCGTCCTTCGGGGCGGGCAGGATGATGGGCGCGCTGTCGTCGCGCCATTCGCCGTCGGCGGGATGCACCGGCACGGGACTGCTGCCGGCGTTGAGCAGCTGCTCGAACAGGCCGAACTCGCCCAGGGAGATGTAGCCGGTGAACAGCGTCTGCACCAGCATCGAGGCCAGCATGCCGATGATGTTGGCGTTCGTCAGCAGTAGCGAAATGAGAATCTCCGCAGCGAGCATCGGCAGACTCAGAACCAGCAGGTGACAGAAGATGCGCTTTGCGTTGCCGCGGCTGGCCGCCCAGGACGCGCGCACACACTCGCGGGCGGTGAGGTTTTCATTCAGCACCAGCGCCGTCGTGGAGAGCGACAGGCGCAGCGCCAGCCAGATCGTCGCGACAAAATAGACCACGGAGGCAAGGATGGTCACGATCCATCCGATCCCCATCACGAGGTCTCCGCCCAGCTGGCCCAGCGTGAACAGCGGGAAGGCGATCAGGTAGTAGGGAATGGCTGCCAGCAGCTCGTAGCCCAGCATGATCAGAAAAATGCACCAGATGCGCCCCAGCTGGCCGAAGTGGGCGAACAGCACGCCGATGCCGGTGCGCTGCTCGTGCCACAGATCGCCCATGAGGTGAATCATGCCCACATTGATGGCGGGCTGCAGGACGGCGACGGCGATCAGCACCACGACGCCCGCTGCGATGGACTGGTTCATCAGCGCCCCGCCGCACATCGACAGCAGAGCGGCCACCAGGGAAAGCAGAAACGACGCGGCCAGGATCGTCGGGAAGCTGCGCTTGCACAGCGCCCAGGCCCGGCGGCGGATGTCCTTGTTGGTCATGGGAGAGAAACCATTCATGCAAAAGCCTCCTGAAATGCGGTCGATGAGGAAGGGGAATCCCTTGCATCAAAGGATTCCCCGAAAAAAGGATTTACAGCGTTCTTTGCAGTCTGACGCACCGGCCCAGAATCTGCACTTCCTTTGCGGGCGCGACCACGGCGGCGAACTCATAGTCGAAGGACTGGAGCTGGATGCGGTCGCCGTCCAGCCGCAGCAGCTTGCGCACGATGCGCTGGCCCTTGTACTGCACCAGCATCAGCCGGTCGTTCTCGGGCTTGCTGGAGGGCACCGTCAGCAGCAGATCGCCCGCGTAGACGCGGAAGCCGCGCAGCGCGTTGTCCGGGCAGCGGTAGTAGAGCACCTTGTCCGGCGCGCCGCCCTCGATCTTGCCGCCCACGATGGGCGTGAGCACGTGGTCGATCACCACGCCCTCGGGGTCGATGATGGGCACGCGCTTCACCACGCCGCCCAGCGCGTCCAGCCACGCGTCGCTGGATTCCCGGGCCGCGGCCTCCTTCTGGGGCGCTTCCGGCTCGATGGGCAGCACGTAGGCGCGGGGCTTCGGGCGGAGCTTCACCTCCGGCTCGGCGGCGACCTCCAGCTCGGTGGAGACGGGATTTTCCACGCCCAGCACCTTCAGGATGCGCTGCGCCTGTTCATCGGACACGATTCTGCGGCCCGACTCGATGTCCTTGATCACATTTTCCGCCATGCCGCACTTCTTGCCCAGCGCCTTTTCGGTCATTTTTGCTTTCAGGCGGGCGGCACGGATGGTATCGCCAAGACGGCTCATAGTTTATTCCTCCGGATTTTCAGATTCATTTTCCCCGGCGTCCGCCGCGCCGGACGGCGTTTCGTCCGGCACAGCAGGCGTCTCCTCAGCAGCGGCGGTCTGCGGCGCGGGCGTGAAGGCGGGCGCGGGAGACGGTGCGGCCGTGGCTGCGGGCTTGTCGGCGGTCACGCGCACGGCTTCGGTGAGAATCCACGCGGTCTTGCCGCCGTCGTACCGCACGGACGTCCAGGTTTCATCCGTGGTGATGATTTCGTAGAACGCGCCGGCGCTTTCCACGGCGAGCACGTTGTCATCCTTCGCCTCGGCGGACTTGTAGAGCTTCGTATCGTCATTCCGGATGACGGCGTAAACGGGCGAAGTCGCCGTGACTTCCGGCGCATCGGTGACCTTGGAATTGGGAGCGCCGGTGACTCCGGAATCGGGAGCGCCGGTGACCTGGGAATCAGGAGCGCCGGTGACCTGGGAATCAGGAGCGCCGGTGACCTGGGAATCAGGCGCATCGGTGACTCCGGAATCGGGAGTGCCGGTGACCTTGGAATCGGGCGCATCGGTGACTCCGGAATCGGGCGCATCGGTGACCTGGGAATCAGGGTCATCGGAGGACTCCGGCTTGGGCGTGACGGTGGATTCGGGCTTCAGGGTGGGGAGCTCGCTGCTGTCCGGCGTGTCGGAGACTTCGGGCGCGGAGGTATCCTCCGGCGCGGGCGTAATCTCCGGGGTCGCCGTGGGCTCGGGCGTGGGCAGCGGCTCGTAGGTCACGGCGGTGCTGGTGGAGGTGAAGAACTTCAGATAGGAGTTCTTGCAGTAGCCCACCGTGGAGCCGTACTGCACCTTGCTCCAGGAGGAGCTCTTGTCCAGCACCGTGACGATCGTGCCGTTCTTCAGCTTGGCCAGCACCTTGGAGGAGGTGGAGGCGGACTTGCGCAGGTTCAGCGAGCTGCTGACCTTCACCTTCGCCATGTCGGTGGAGGTGGTGGTGACGGTGGCGGTGTAGTAGTCGCCGTAGAACTGGCTGCGCACCGCCTCGGCCCGGTCGAGGATCTTCGCCTGGGTATCGGGCGTGGCCTTGCCGTCCACGGCGAGACCGTTGGCGGACTGGAAGGTCTTTACGGCGTCGGCAGTGGCGGCGTCGAAGTCGCCGGTCAGGTCGCCCTCGTAGAGCCGCAGCTCCTTCAGCGCGCGCTGGAGGTTGGTCACGGCCGTGCCGGTGGAGCCGACGGTCAGCGTCTCGTTGGATGCGACGGGTCTGGGCGTGGCGTTGGGATCCGGCGTGGGCGTGGGGGTGGCGTCGGGATCGGGGGTGGGAACGGGCTCGTAGGAGAGGCTGGCGGTGGACTCCGTGTAGAACTTCAGATAGGAGTTCTTGCAGTAGCCCACGGTGGAGCCGTACTGCACCTTGCTCCAGGAGGAGCTCTTCTGAAGGACGACGACGACCGTGCCGTTCTTCAGCTTGGCCAGCACCTTGGAGGAGGTGGAGGCGGACTTGCGCAGGTTCAGCGTGCTGCTGACCTTCACCTTGGCCATTGCCCGGGAGCCGGTGGTGATGACCGCCTGATAGTCCGTCTCGCCGAACTGCGCCTGAACCTCGTCGGCCCGGGCGAGAATGGATTTCTGCACGGCGGAGGTGGCCTTGCCGTCGGCGGTCAGGCCGCTGGCGCTCTGATACAGCTTCACGGCGGCGGCGGTGGCGTCGTCGTAGATGCCGTGGGCCTCGCCATCGTAGAGCTTCAGCGTCTTCAGCGCCTTCTGCAGCGCCTGGACGTGCAGCCCGGAGGAGCCCGCGGTGATGGGCGCGCAAGGCGCGTCGGCGGCGAAGATGCGATCCCATACGCGCTCGGTCACGCGGCCGTTGGCGCTCAGTCCGCAGGCGGTCTGGAAGGCGCAGACGGCATTGTGGGTGGCAGAGCCGAACACGCCGTCGGCCGTGCCCGCGCCGTAGCCCAGCAGGTTCAGACGCGCCTGCAGCTGCATGACCTTTTCGCCGGAATCGCCCTTCTTCAGCGCGTTGGCGATGCCCAGGAATTCGTCATAGCTCTCGTTGCCGATGTAAAAGCTGCGCTCCAGCAGCAGCGCGCGCAGCTCGTTGTTGCGATTGCCGCTCTTGTAGATCTTCACCTTTGTGCCGGCGGGGCAGTTCAGCGCGATCCACTTGGAATCCTCCACCCGCAGCCGGACGCAGCCGTGAGACGCGGGCGAGCCCAGCTTGGCCAGCGCGGTCTTGCTGGGGCCGGAGGTCTTGGAACTGTAGGGAATGGAGTGGAACAGATAGGGCCCTTTGATGCGCGTGGCCCACTTGCCCCAGCAGCTGTAGGAACTGAAATAATACCACTCCGTGCGCTCGCTGGAGCGGCTCTTGGCCGGCAGGGTAAAGGTGCCGGTGGGCGTGGAGTGGCCGGACATGCCGGTGGAGCAGATCATCTGCCGGACGATGCCGCTGCTGGTATGGTCGCCGCTGCGGTAGACGGTGACGATCTGATTGGTGATGTCCACCTCGATATAGTAGGCAGTCGCCGCCTGGGCGGACTCCCCGAATACCAGTCCGGATGCTGCCGCGAGCGTCAGGACAAGCAGCACAGTGAGCAGTCTCTTCAATTTCATTGAAAGACCTCCTGATATGAGAATAACCATATTCTATCATTGATCGTCACAGATTTCAAGTTATTTTGACAAAAAAACGTAACGAAAATGACAAAAATGGGGCTTCCGTCGGGAAGCCCCGTTCAGGGGATGGGGGAATCAGACGTCCTTGTCCTTCAGGAGCCGCTGATAGCAGTTGAGCATGGTGACGCTGCGCACGAACAGAAACACCGCCCATGCCACCAGAACCAGCAGCAGCGCCGGCCCCGCGCACTCCAGCAGCGGCGAATCATAGGCGAAGGCGTCGAGCAGGATGGTGGGCATGGGGCTGAGGATGCACAGCGCCACGCCCAGCGCGATATCGCGGATCAGCGCGGGACGGAACTGCTCCCGGGCCTCGCGCACCCATTCGAGGGCGTCTGCGGCGAGGGAGAACTGGCGCTTCTCCACGAACCTGTAGCGGCTGGTGAGCGTGCCGGTGTTGATGAACTGCCAGACGGCCCAGGCGATCATCAGGAACATCGCCGGGAGTCCGATCACGTCGGTGAGCTTCCCGCTGACGTCGCTGAACAGCACCACCAGCGCGGGCGACGCCACGCAGGCCGCCACGCCCAGCGCCATCTTCCGCGCGACGGTCTGATGGTTGGAGACGCAGGCGTACACGTCCTCCAGCGTCATCAGGGGATGGCCGGGGACGGCGGTCGGCTCGGGGAGATCCCCGGGAACCAGATCGTCGCGGATGAGCGCGTCCGCGGTCACGCCGAACAGCGCGCACATCTGCGCCACGCGCTCCAGCTCCGGCACCGACGCGCCGCTCTCCCACTTGGATACCGACTGGCGCGACACGCCCATGCGCTCCGCCAGCTCCTCCTGCGACCAGTTCTGCCGCTTGCGCAGCAGCATAATCTTCTCGGACAGATTCATGTTCTTCCTCCTGCGAAAGTTCTGCTTCATTGGAATGATCTGGAGCCATTATAGCAGAAACTCCGGTTGACATCCAGCAAGTTTGCATGGAAACTGCGGTCAACCGGCGGTTGCCTCGCGGGCCTTTTGGATCAGATACCGGTAGCAGCGATCCATGCGGGCGGCGCGGGCGCGCAGATAGACCGCGACGGAGAGCAGCAGGCAGGGCAGGCCCAGCGCCGCGCCGATCCAGAAATCGGAGCCGCCCGCCATGCTGACGCCCAGGCACAGCACAAACGCCATCGCGGCCAGCAGCGCGACGGCCAGCGCCGCCGAGGTTCTTTTCTGAAGCCGCAGCTGGCTGGCCCTCCACGCATCCGCGGCCCAGGAGAGCGCTTCGGGATTCAGAACGCAGGGCTGACCGTCGTTCAGCCGACGTTCATTGCTGCCCAGCCAGCTGCACAGCAGCTCGTTCAGCCCCAGAAGCAGGGCGATGACCGCAAAAAAGAACCCCATCGCGCACAGCGCGCCCGAAACGTCTTCGGAAACCAGCGCGGACGCGCCGCAGGCCAGAAAAAAGATCGCCGGAGCGACTGGCAGCGACGCGCAGGCCAGCGCATAGCGCCGGGATTCGATCTGGCAGCGAACGGCGAAGCGGTAGGTGTCGCTTTCGGTGATGCGGCGAACCGGCGCCTCCTCCGCAGGTTCGGAGGGCGGCGTCTGCTCGTCCAGCAGCAGGTGGTCGGTGGTCACGCCAAACAGTCGGCTCAGATGGACGATGTGTTCCGTCGCAGGGGTCGCCCGGCCGGATTCCCATTTCGATACGGTCTGTCGGGATACGTTCATCCATTCCGCCAGCTGCTCCTGCGACCATCCGCTGCGCCGACGCAGCAGCGCGATCTTTTCATTCATCTTCATGGTGATCCCTCCTGCGGCCATTCTAGCACGGGCCGGGACGAAAAAGCCAGCAATTTCCGTTGACGACGGCTGCAACCTTCGCTTGCGGCGGGGGTGCGCAAATCCCGCCGGAACGGCGATGCTCCGGCGGGATTTCTCAGCGCTCGCGCAGCTTCTCCAGCCATTTCAGGAAGCGCTGCTCCGGCGGGGCCTCGAACAGCAGCTCCTCGCCGGTGGAGGGGTGGACAAAGCCGATGCGGTAGGCGTGCAGCAGCTGTCCGCCGGTCACGGGATAGGGCGGCTTCTTCGGCCCATAGACCGGGTCGCCCAGCACGGGATGGCCGATGGAGGCCATATGTACGCGAATCTGATGGGTGCGGCCGGTGGTCAGGCGGGCCTCGATCAGCGTCGCGCCCCGCAGACGCTCCCGGACATACCAGTTGGTGCGGGCCTCGCGGCCGTCGGGGACGATGGCCATCTTCTTCCGGTCGACGGGATGCCGGCCGATGGGCGCGTCCACAAAGCCCTCGTCCTCCTTCAGATTGCCGATCAGGATGGCCTGATAGGCGCGGTGCACGGTGTGCGCCTTGATCTGCTCGCTCAGGCTGACGTGGGCGCGGTCGTTCTTGGCCACCAGCAGCAGTCCCGAGGTGTCCTTGTCGATGCGGTGGACGATGCCCGGGCGGATCTCGCCGCCGATGCCGCTGAGGTTGTCCAGATGCTTCAGCAGCGCGTTCACCAGTGTGCCGCGCTCGTTGCCCGCGGCGGGGTGCACCACCATGCCCGAGGGCTTGAACACCACGGCCACGTCCTCGTCCTGATAGAGGATGTTCAGATCGATGTCCTCGGCCTCCGCGCGGCTGGGCGCGGCTTCGGGGATGTCGATGGTCACCCGCGCGCCGGGCTTCAGCGCGAAGCCGGCCTTGGTCTGCGCCGCGCCGTCCACGGCTGCGCAGCCGTCCTTGATCAGCGATCCCGCCCGGGAGCGGGTGATCTGCGCCGCGTCGGCCACGAACACGTCCAGCCGCGCCGGTGCTTCGCAGATTTTTTCGATGCGCTCAGACATGGGCGGACTCCTTTCTGCGCTCGTCGATCAGCAGGGCGACAGCGGCGATGACTGCGCCCAGGCAGATGGCGACGTCGGCCAGATTGAACACGGCGAACCGGACGAACCGCAGCTCGATGAAGTCGGTGACGCCGCCGTAGGCGATGCGGTCGTACAGGTTGCCCAGCCCGCCGCCTATGATCAACCACAGTCCCACGCGCGCCCATTTGGGCTGGCGCTCCGGGCGGGCGATCAGCCATCCCGCCAGCAGCGCGATCAGCAGCGCCGTGACGAGGGTCAGCGCCCATCCGCCGCCGCTGAACGCGCTGAACGCCGCGCCGGTGTTGAACGCCGGGCGAATGGCGACCACGCCGGGCAGCTCCCACAGCGGCGCGGTGCTGCGCACGGAACGCAGTCCGCGCACGGCGGCCTTGGAGCTCTGATCGATCGCCGCCGCGGCCGCGGCAATCCACATGCCGCTACATCCTTTCATCAATCGCATGAATGACCTCCGCCAAAAATCCGCCGATCACCGGAATGTTGTCCACCACCAGGCTGCGCAGCAGCACGATGACCAGCGCGCCGAGCACGGTGAAGCCCAGCGTGAATCCAAGGCCGCGCACCGCGCCGTAGAGCAGGTTGTTCCACAGCATGCGGCGGCGGTTGCTGACGTATTCCAGATAGTCGTCCAGGTGCATGCGCTCGAGCGTGTCGGTCAGCCGACTGATCAGCTCGCACTCCCGTTCGGTCATGAAAGCCACCTCCAAGGGTAACCTTCCCCGCCGGGCGGACGCTTATGCCCGTCGCGACGCAGCCCCCGCGAAGCCTTCTGGCAGTGCGGGGGCTGATATGACGCGGCTGTGATTATTTGAACAGGATATCGTTGGCCTTGAGCGCCTGCAGCTGCTCTTCCACCAGCTTGCGGAAGGAGGCGCGATAGTTCTCGGCGGAGGCCTTCAGCGATTCGTATTCGGCCTTGGCGCTGGCGGCGGCGTTCTGCGCGCGGTCGGTCATGGCGGCGGCCTCGCTGCGGGCCTTCTCCACGATCCGATCGGCCTCGGCCTTGGAATCGGCGGCCAGACGGTCGGCCTCCGACTTGGCGGCGGAGAGGGTCTCGTCCGCGACGCGCTGCGCGCTGATCAGGGTGTCGCGCATGGCGCTCTGGAGGTTCTTGAAGTAGCCCTCCTCATTGTAATCGGGGGTCTTGGAGACGGCTTCCTGAAGGGCCTTTTCCTTGGCGGCGAGCTCCTGCTCCAGCTTGTTGGTCTCGCCCTTCAGCAGAAGGTTCTCACGGATCAGGGCGCTGAGCTGCTCGGCGATTTCATCGAGGAAATCGTCCACCTGCTCCACATCGTAGCCGTTGCTGGCCTGAGTGGGGAATACCTTTTCCTGAATATCCTTGACGCTGATAGCCATATTCAAAACTTCCTTTCGGTTCAATTTCCCTTGCGATGACCGGCGGAACGCCGGAAAGAGGATGAATGGGAATAAATTCGGCGCACACGGGCCGGAATCCTGCGCATTTACCAAAATGTACGCAATTTGTCACTTTCCATAGCGGAACAGCACCAGGCCGATGCGGCCCTTCCGGGTTTCGCCCTGGATTTCGTCGACGCGCAGCCGGCCCAGTCCCCGGGCGGAGATCAGGTCGCCGGGCTCCAGCCGGACGTCGCCGCGCTCCTCGGGCAGGTGGTTGCGCTTCACCAGTCCCGCGGCGATCAGCCGCTGGGCCTCGGCGCGGGAGAGCCTGCAGCCCGCTGCCAGTACCGCGTCCAGGCGAAGGTTCTGCACCGTCACGCGGAGGCTCTCGCCCTCCGGCGGCGCGATGCGGAGCTCTTCGGCGCGATCGATCTTCAGGCTCGCGCGCCCGGCGGACTCCAGCGAACCCATGATGTAGCCGGCCACGTCCTCCGTGCAGAACAGATAGGCGGCGCCGGGCCGGTCGCTCAGGCAGATGTCCCCGGTGGCGTCCCGCTCCAGGCCGAGGCCCATCACCGCGCCCAGCAGGTCGCGGTGCTTCGCGTCGGCAAATTTCGGGTTCCACCGCAGCGCCAGGGCGGCGATGGGGAAGCACTCCGGCGCTTCGCCGTCGTAAAAGGCGGCCATGCGGCGCTCCGCGCCCTCATATCCGCCGAAGAAGGTCAGCTGCGCGCCCGCGTCCCGGGCGGCCGCCAGGGCGTCGCGCTCCATGGCGGGATCCAGGAACCGGGTGAACCGGGGCTGGCCGGTGTAGACCGCCCGCAGCGCCAGCTCGGAAAATCGCTTTTTATCGTCCATGTTCCGGCAGCCCTACAGCAGGCTGAAGAGCACCCACAGCAGCTGATCCAGCAGCTCGATGCCCAGAATGGCGAACCAGCAGGTGAAGTCGACGGGACAGCCCCAGCGCGTGCAGATTGCCCGGGCCAGCGGGCGGAACGGCGCGCAGAAGGGCTGGATGATCCGCTCCAGCCAGTAGCGCACGGTGCTGCGGGGCGCGATCCAGGTTGTGACGCAGTAGATCAGAATGGCCAGAGAGACCAGCTGCAGAAACTTGCTGACGGTCAGAAAGATGACGTACAGGCCCATAATATCCTCCGGATTAGAACTGGTCGTCCACCTCGTAGGCGGCTTTGACGTTGACCGACTTGGGCGCAAGCAGATAGGTCTGATAGGAGGCCTTGCGGATGGTGGCGTCCAGGGCGAAGACCGCGCCGGACAGGGTGTCCACGATGCGCTCCTTCAGGTGCTCGTCGTCGGTGTTCAGGGTCATGACGATGGTGTTGCCCTTCACCAGCGCGGTGATGACCATGTTGGCGTCCTTCAGGTTCTCCAGCGAGAACATGACGGTGCGGCCGGTGGCGCGCTGGGCGGGACGCTGCGCCGGAACGGGCGCGCGGAAGGTCTCCTCGGGCTCGTCGGGCTCCTCAAAGCGGGAGCGGGGGCTGCGCTGGGGCGCGTAGTCCTGGCTGAACTCGTCGTCCTCAAAGCGGGCGCTGCGGCGGGCGGAGGAATAGCGGGCGTCGTCGTCCGTGCCATAGCTGCGGCGGGAGGCGGAGCTGCGGCCGGACTGGGCGGGCAGGCTCCTGCGGCTGTTCGGGGCGGCCGCACGGGGCTCCGCGGCGCGCTGCCGGGGCGGCACGTAGGTGGAGGGACGGCCGTAGCTGCCGGAGCCGTATTCGTCCACGCGGTTCTCCTGCGAGCGATCCTCGTCCACCAGGCCGATGAAATTCAGAAATTTATTGAAGCCTCCGTTTTGCTTGCGTGACATGGTGATCAACCCCCCTGATTAGTGTCTGTCCCGGTGGGACGGGCGCCGAACAGTGCGCGGCCCAGGCGCACCATGGTTGCTCCCTCTTCCGCGGCGACGATGCAGTCGCCGGACATGCCCATGGAGAGCACGTTCATGTGAACGCCGGGCAGATCCTGATCGCGCAGCCGGTCAAACCAGCCGCGCATCCGGCGGAAGTAGGGACGGACGGTCTCCGGATCGGAGGCGAGGGGCATGATGGCCATCAGACCCTCGATGCGAATGCCGGGCAGGTCGCCTGCGCGGCGGAGAAAATCGACGAGCTCCTCCTCGGCGATGCCGGCCTTCTGCGGCTCCCGCGCGATGTTCACCTGAACCAGCGCGGGCACGACGGTTCCGGCCTGTACTGCGCGGCGGGAGAGCTCCTGGGCCAGCGCGTCCCGGTCCAGCGACTGAACCATGGCCACGCGGCCGATGATGGTTTTGACCTTGTTGGTCTGCAGCTGACCGATCAGATGGATCTGATAGCCGGGATCCAGCCGGTCGATCTTGCTCATCAGCTCCTGCACGCGGTTTTCGCCGATGGTTTGAATGCCTGCGGTGCGGGCGCGGTTGATGGTGTCCACGTCCACGGTCTTGGTCACGGCGCAGATTTCCGCGCCGCCCCACTTCGCGGAGGCGTTGCCGATGCGCTCCCGCCACAGGGCGATGTTGTTTTCAAGTGTCGTGTTCATGATCATTGCCTTCCTATTTGATCAGCACGCGCTGGCCGGGCTGCAGCGAGCTCTCCACCATGGGCTGAATCAGAGAGATATTGCCTTCCGTTTTCAGAACCTCCACCGGCACGAAGGTGCCGCCGGGAACGTCGTAAAGCCAGATGCCGATCTGGCCGTCCTTGTTGTACAGCGCGTGGTTGCGCACGGCCAGGCTCTGCAGCGAGATGCTCAGCGTCGCCCTGCCGGTGCGCTGATACAGCAGCGGGCCGATGGGCTGATCGATCTCGAAGATCGCCAGCACGCTGCCGCTGGCCTTCTGCACGCTGGTGACGGTGGCGGCGTAGCTCAAGTCCTCGAAGCCCTCCAGCTGCAGGAAATACTCCTGGCCCACCACGGGGTTCCACTTCTCCGCGCTTTCCACCACGGCCACATACCATTTGTCCTGATCGACGATGCGGTAGACGCCGTTGGCCAGCACGTCCTTGGAGTGGGCCAGCGGCTCGCCGCTGATCACGGACTGCACGTCGGTGGGGGAGAGGGCGTCCAGCAGCGCCAGGGTCAGGTCGCTTTCATAGCCGTCCAGATAGAACGACACGACGCCGTCCCGGCCTGCGGTGGAGATCTGCCGCCAGGACTGGATGCTGTTCAGGCGGGAGGTTTCCTCCTCGTAGAGCTGGGTGAGCTTGGTATCGTCGCGCTTGTTCTGCCGCAGGTACTCCTGGCGGTTGACCATGGCCGTTTCCAGCTGCTCCACCACGGTCTGCAGATTGCCGCGGGTTTGCTGGGTGACCAGGTTTTTGAAGTCCAGCGAAACGATGTCGATGATGGTCTCCAGCCGGTTCAGGTCGCTGTCCACGATGGTGCCCAGCAGTGCCCGGTGGTAGGACTGGATGTTCTGGCGGGTGGTTTCCAGCTTGGTGAGCAGGCTTTCGGAATAGCCGGTGGTGAACAGATTGGCGATGGTGTCGCCCGCGGCGACCTCGGTGCTCTCCTTGGCGATGTACTCCACCCGCACCGTGGCGCTGGACTCGGTCACCGATTCGTCGCGGATGATCACGCAGGGCATTTGCTGCTGATAGGAGGCGGTGGAGGTGAAGATGTAGTCCTCGCCGGAGCCGAAGTTCAGATGCGGGCGCAGGATCAGAAACGCCACAATCAGCGGGATTGCGAGAAATATGAAAAATCTTGCCTTTACCCTTCTTCTGCGCATAAGCTCCGCCCCGAACGTCAAAATTTTTGCATGGACAAAAGCGCACCGCATCTCTGCGGGCGCAGATAACCATACTATTGTATATTATAACCGCTATTTGTTCGAGATGCAATGATGATGTATTGACATTTCCATGCCAAAATGATTATAATGAGGGCAAGATTGGAAGTGATTCAGATTGATTCAGGTCAGTCGGACCGCGATTGAGCTGTTCGGATTGAGCGTTCACTGGTACGGCGTGCTGATCGTGACCGGCATTGCGCTGGGCGCTGCGCTGGCCGCGGCGCGGGAGGGGCGGATGGGTCTGCCGAAGGATACCGCGCTGGATCTGGCGCTGGCGTGCGTTCCGGCGGCGATCGTCGGCGCGCGGCTGTACTTCGTGGCCTTCTCCTGGGATCAGTACGCCGCAGGGCCGTGGTGGCGGATCTTCGCCGTCTGGGAGGGCGGCATGGCCATCTACGGCGGCGTCATCGCCGGCGTGCTGGCCGGATGGCTGTATGCCCGGGCGAAGAAGCTCTCCTTCTGGAGGCTCACGGATCTGGCCGCGCCGTGCATCCCGCTGGGACAGGCCGTCGGCCGCTGGGGCAACTTCGTCAATCAGGAGGCCCACGGCGCGCTGGTGCACAATCCTGCGCTGCAGTTCTTTCCCGCGTCGGTGCAGATCGGCGGGGAATGGTACTATGCCACATTCTTCTATGAATCGATGTGGTGCTTTCTGATCGTGGGCGCGCTGCTGCTGGCGGAGCGAAGGCGATGGTTCCGGCGCGAGGGCGACGAATTCTGGGCCTATGTGCTCCTGTACGCGCTGGAGCGCGGCGTGGTGGAGGGACTGCGCACGGACAGCCTGATGCTGGGCGGACTGCGCGTCTCCCAGGGGCTGAGCCTGCTGGCGGCGCTGGCCGTGACGGCGGCGCTGGCCCGGCGCGGGCGGGGCGGACGACACTGGATTGCGCCGGTCTGCGCGCTGGCGGCGCTGTTGGGTGCGCTCATGGAATGTGAATGGGCCGTTCTGGCGGCTTCGGCGGCGGCGCTGGCTGCCGCGGCGGCCGCTTATGCGAAAACTGAAATCTATAACAGAGGCGATGAATGATGAGAAACCTTACGATGATGACGGACCTGTACCAGCTGACCATGATGTACGGCTATTACAAGTGCGGAATGCGCGACAATATCGCCACATTCGACATGTTCTACCGCAGCAAGGGCGATTCCACCCACTACGCGATCATGGCCGGCGTGGAGCAGCTGATGGAGTATATCGACAACCTCCACTTCGATGACGACGATATCGAATATCTGCGCGGGCTGAACATCTTCGACGAGGATTTTCTCACCGAGCTGCGCAATTTCAAATTCCACGGCGACATCCAGGCCGTGCCCGAGGGCACCATCGTGTTCTCCCACGAGCCGCTGATCCGCGTGACCGCGCCCATCTTCGAGGCGCAGCTGATCGAGACGGCGCTGCTGACCATCATCAATCATCAGACGCTGATCGCCACCAAGGCCAGCCGCGTGGTGCAGGCGGCGGAGGGCGGCACGATCATGGAGTTCGGCCTGCGCCGCGCGCAGGGGCCCGACGCGGGTATCTACGGCGCGCGCGCCGCGATCATCGGCGGCTGCGCCGGTACCAGCAACGTGCTGACCGGCCAGATGTACGACATGCCCGCCATGGGCACCCACGCCCACAGCTGGGTCATGTCCTTCCCGACGGAGCTGGACGCCTTCCGCAAATACGCCGAGCTGTTCCCCACCAGCTGCCTGCTGCTGGTGGACACCTACGACACCCTCAGAAGCGGCGTGCCCAACGCCATCACCGTGTTCAGGGAGCTGCGCGAGCGCGGCTATGAGCCCAAGGGCATCCGCCTGGACTCCGGCGACCTGGCCTATCTCAGCCGCGAGGCCCGCAAGATGCTGGACGAGGCCGGATTCCCGAACGCGATCATCTGCGCCTCCGGCGATCTGGACGAGAACCTGATCCGGGATCTGAAGCTGCAGGGCGCGGCCATCGACACCTGGGGCGTGGGCACGAAGCTGATCACCAGCGAGGACTGCCCGTCGCTGGGCGGCGTGTACAAGCTCAGCGCCGAGTACGTGGACGGCCAGGTGGTGCCGAAGATGAAGATCTCCGAGAACGAGGTGAAGATCACCAATCCCGGCGTGAAGAAACTCTACCGCATCTACGACAAGGACGGCATGGCCGTGGCCGACCTCATCGCGCTGGAGCACGAGCACTACGACACCTCCAAGCCGCTGACCATCTACGATCCCGTGAACACCTGGAAGAGCATGACGCTGACCAACTATACCATGAAGGAGCTGCAGGTGCCGCTGTTCAGGAACGGCGAGCGGGTCTACCAGTCGCCTTCGCTGATGGAGATCCAGCAGCACTGCCGCGAGGAGCTGAGCACCTTCTGGGATCAGTACAAGCGCCTGCTGAACCCCCATCGCTACAAGGTCGACCTCTCCGACAGCCTGTGGATGCTGAAGAATTCCATGCTCCAGCAGCTCAGAAGGGGATAAGGGCCGCCCGAAAGGAAGCCTGAATGAGAAACTGCCCGTCAGACACCGGGTTCAAGGTGTTTGACGGGCAGTTTCTCATGTGAATCCAGGGGAATTCGAAGGGAATGCGGCCTCATTCCGCCAGGGCCAGCGCAAGCCTCAGCTGGACCTGGGTTTCCGCGTCGGCCACGCCGGTGACTTCCAGACCGCAGGCGGCCTGGAAGCGGCGCACGGCCTCGGCGGTCTTCTTGCCGAAGATGCCGTCGGCCTTGCCGGACAGGCAGCCCAGATCGATCAGCGCCTGCTGAAGCGCGGCCACGGCGTTGCTCACATCGTCGGTTCTGAGGGGGACGTATTCCTCGGCGCGGAGCTCGGCCATCAGCGCGGTCAGATCCTCCGCGTCCTGCGCGGTCACGGAGGGGCTCAGCACGTCGTACACCTTCGCCAGATTGGCGCTGGTCTGGAGCATCGGCGCGACCTCGGCGGCGTACTCATCCAGGAACAGCTGAAGCGTCGCCCGGTCGGACGCGCCGAGGGCGAAGGTCTCGCTTTCAGCGGAATCGGCGTTCACCAGCGTGATCCGCACGATTTCGGAACCGGCCATGTCCTCCAGCATGGCCAGCGACGCGCCGTTCACCAGCACGGAGGCCTCGGAATCGATGGCGCTCAGCCCCGCGCCGGCCAGATCGGTGCAGACCGCGTCGTAGCGGTGGGCGTCGGTGCGCACGGACAGCGTCCCGGCCTTGAAGCCGGAGGTGGTGAAGGAGATCAGGATCAGCGGCAGCTCCTCGGACCTGCCCATGTTCTTGTAGCGGATCAGCATGTGTCCGCCGGGCTGGGTCCATCCGGCCTCCCCGGAGAAGCCGGCCAGCACGCTGTACGCGGTGGGATTGGCGGGATCGCACTCCACGGTCACGCCCTCGGCCTGCTGGAAGCGGGCGAGATCGGCGGCGAGCGCGGAGGAGGAGAGGGTGAAGACGAGCATCAGCGCGATGGCGAGAAAGCGTTTCATATTATGATACCTCTGTTTCTGAAATTCGCTATCATTATAGACTCCCGGGCGCGGGCTGTCAAGGCGGCGCACAGAAAAGCCCCGCCTTTGTCATAACAGAGGCGAGGCTTGCAAAAAGGCAACGATCAGATTTCGGGGATTTCGATTTCGATCTCGCGGCCCAGCGCGGCGGACTTGCAGATGCCGTCGATGATGGCCTGGTTGTACAGGATCTGGCTGGACGGCACGGGAGCCGGGTCGCCGTTCTTGATCGCGTCCAGGAAGGAGCGGATCTTCTTGTAGAACAGGCCCGCGAACACGCTGCCTTCGCCTTCCTTGATGATCGGGATCTTGGTCTCGACCTGAGCGCCGGCCACGTCGGTGTACAGGGTCATCTCGCCGCCGACGGTGCCGTTCCAGCACTCGGTGGACGGGATGCGCAGCGCGGCCTTCTTGCCCATGATGATGGTGTCGCCGGGGGTGTCGACGTGCATGGCCCACGCGATGCGGAAGTCCAGGATGATGCCGCCCTCCAGGCGGATGAACGCGGCGGCGAAGTCGTCCACGTTGAAGCGCTTGGCGTTCTCCTCAGCGGAGTGCGCCGCGTCGGCATACTGGTACATCGGGTTGGTGCCGAAGAAGTTGGAGGTGTAGCCGGTGACGGTCAGGGGCTTGGGATAGCCGATGGCGTTGAGCACCATGTCCAGGGAATAGCAGCCGATGTCGCCCAGCGCGCCGATGCCGGCGGTCTCCTTCTCGATGAAGGTGCTGTTCGGGATGCCGCGGCGGCGGCCGCCGCCGGTCTGGATGTAGTAGATCTCGCCCAGGGCGCCGGATTCGACGATCTTCTTGATCATCTTCATGTTCTCGTCGCCGCGGGGCTGGAAGCCGATGGACAGCAGCTTGCCGCTCTTCTTCTCGGCGCGCATGACCTCGACGGCCTCGTCCAGCGTCACGGTGAAGGGCTTCTCCAGCAGCACGTTCACGCCGTGCTCCAGCGCGTAGATCGCGGGGGCGGCGTGCTGGGTGTTGAAGGTGCACACGCTCACGGCGTCGAGGTCAGGCTCGTTGTCGATGAGCTCCTTGTGGTCGCGGTAGAAGTGCACGTTCTTCACGCCGTAGCGCTCCATGAACTTTTCGGCCTTGCCCTCAACCCAGTCGGCCGCGGCGACGATCTGCACGTCGGGCATCTGCAGATAGCTTTCGATGTGGCTCTCAGCGATCCAGCCGGTGCCGATGATGCCGACCTTCAGGATGCGGGAGGTGTCGATTGCCGGGCCGTCGACGGTGGGAGTGAAGTTGCTCAGTACGGTATCAGACATGGGAAACCTCTCCTTTCGAATCTTCCGAAGATAGTTCTATTATAGCATAAGGCGTGTGGTTTTGCATCCATAAATTGCGTCTATTTGTGACTTTTTGTGCTGTTCCCGAAGCGGTTGACCAGCACGATACCGGCGCAGACCAGCGTCAGCGCGGCCAGTGTGTTTATGCTGAAGGCCTGTCCGATTTCGCCCAGCAGGATCGCCGACAGCGCCACGCCGAACAGCGGCGTCATGAAGCCGTAGATCGACACGCCGGACACCGGATTGTACTTGAGCAGCACCGTCCAGATCGAATAGGCCACCGCGGACAGGAAGCCCAGATACACCAGCACGCCCAGGCAGGCCCAGGAGGCGAACGCCAGCCGCGCGCCCATGACCAGCGCGCAGGCGCACATGAACAGCCCGCCCAGCAGGAACTGCCAGCCGGTGAGGATCACGGGGCTCTCCGTGCGGGAGTACCGCTTTGCCTGGCCCGAGGCCATGCCGCTGCACAGGCCGGAGATCAGCAGAAAGCCCTCGCCCTTCAGCGTCACGCCGCCGCCCTCGCCGGTCAGGTTCATCAGAATGATGCCGCCGAAGCCCAGCAGACAGCCCAGCAGCTTCGCCCAGGTCAGCTTCTCCTGCCGGAACAGGAAGCAGGCCAGCAGGATGGCCCACAGCGAGCTCGCGCCGGTGAGGATGGCCGAGTGCACGCCCGAGGCGTGGGCCACGCCGATGTAGAACAGCATGTACTGCAGCACCGTCTGGGTCAGCCCCAGCTTGACCACATTGCCCCAGGATTCCCGCTTCGGCAGCTGCGGCCTGCGGGCCACCAGGCTGGAGAACAGGATCACCAGCGCGCCCGCCAGCGAAAAGCGGGCGCCAGCGAAGAGGATGATGCGCCAGGTTTCGCCGTCGGAGATGCCGAAGAGGCGGTAGCCGGTCTTGATCATCGGCGCGGCGCTGCCCCACAGCGCGCAGGCGATCGCCGCCAGCGCGAACACGTTCAGGGGCTTGCTCAGGGGATTCGTGCGGTTGGATTCCATGGGAAAGACCTCCGTATGCTTTGGTTTGCTTCTATCTATTATACACGCCCGCGCGCCGGAAGCAAGGCGCATTTTGCGCGGCGCGCGTTTTTTACCTTCCGCGCTTTACACGCGGCGGGATTTGTGGTAAGATATCCGAAGTATGCACAGATGGAGGGGATTTCTTGAGAACCCGGAATATGACCGAGGGCCGGCCGATCCGGCTGATCATGGGCATCGCGCTGCCGCTGATGCTTGGCAACGTCTTCCAGCAGCTCTACACGGTCGTGGACGCCAGCGTGGTGGGCCAGGGCGTGGGCATGGAGGCGCTGGCGGCGCTGGGCGCGTCGGACTGGTTCAACTGGATGTTCCTGTCCATCGCCCAGGGGCTGGCCCAGGGCTTCGCCATTCCCATGGCCCATGCCTTCGGCGCAAAGGATTACGACGGACTGCGCAAAAACGTGGGCAATGCCGCCGTGCTGGCGGTGGTCACCAGCGCGATCATCACGGTGGCGGCGCTTCTGCTGATCCGCCCGGTGCTGGCGCTGCTGGGCACGCCGGAGGACATCCGGCCCATGAGCACGGCCTATCTCACGGTGCTGTTCGCGGGCCTGCCTGTGGTGATGGCCTACAACCTGCTGGCGGGCGTGCTGCGCTCGCTGGGCGACGGCCGGTCGCCGCTGTACGCCATGATCGTGGCCTCGCTGGTGAACATCGCGCTGGACGTGCTGTTCGTGGTGGGCTTCGGCTGGGGCGTGTCCAGCGCGGCGGCGGCCACGGTGATCGCCCAGGGCTGTTCCTGTCTGTTCTGCCTGTACCGGCTGAAGGGCGTGGAGGTCATGCGCCTGAAGCGGAGCGATCTGAAGCCCGATCCCCGGCTGTGCGGGCGTCTGCTGCGGCTGGGCGTGCCGATTTCGGCGCAGAACGCCATCATCTCCGTGGGCGGCATGATCGTGCAGAGCGTGGTCAACCCGCTGGGCGTGGCGTTCATCGCGGGCTATACCGCCACCAACAAGCTCTACGGCGTGCTGGAGATCGCCGCCGTGTCCTACGGCTACGCCATGTCCACCTATGCGGGACAGAACCTGGGCGCGCGGAAGATCGACCGCATCCGGCGGGGCGTGCGCTCCGGCGCGCTGGCGGGCGTGCTGACCGCGGCGGGCATCGCGGCGGCGATGTTCCTGTTCGGGCGGCAGATCGTCAGCCTGTTCATCGATTCCGGCGCGGAGAACGCCGCGGACGCGGTGCGCATCGCGGTGGAATACCTGCGGGTGATGAGCGCGGCGTTGCCGGTACTGTACATTCTGCACGTCTACCGCTCCGCGCTGCAGGGCATGGGCAATACGGTGATGCCCATGGTCTCGGGCCTGGCGGAGTTCGTGATGCGCACGGGCTCGGCGCTGCTGCTGCCGGGGCTGGTGGGCTACTGGGGCGTGTTCTACGCCGAGATTCTGGCCTGGGCCGGCGCGGATCTGATCCTGGTGCCCAGCTATCTGAGCACCTTTGCCCGGCTGAAGAAGCGCTTCGGCGAGGGCGCTTGATGGTTCCAAAACGGGGATCGCCCGCGAACCTGTGCGGTTCGCGGGCGATTTTTGTCATTTTTTCATCATTCTTCCATGCCCTGCTGGCGGGCCTGGGTGACGTAGAGCTGGTAGTAGAGGCCCTTTTTGGCCATCAGCTCGTCGTGGCTGCCGGACTCCATGATGCCCTTGTTGCCGATGTAGAGAATGCGGTCGCAGTTCTTGATGGTGCTCAGGCGGTGGGCGATGATGAAGCTGGTGCGGCCCTTGAGCATTTCGTTGATGCCCTCCTGGAGCAGCTTTTCGGTCTGGGTGTCGATGGAGGAGGTGGCCTCGTCCAGAATCAGGATGGCGGGATCGCTCAGCAGCGTGCGGGCGAAGGCCACCAGCTGCTTCTGGCCCTGGGACAGGTTGCCGCCGCGCTCGTTGACGGTGGTGTTGTAGCCGTCCTTCATGGCGGAGATGAAGTCGTCGGCGCGCACGCGCCTGGCGGCGGCGCGGACCTCCGCGTCGGTGGCGTCCAGACGCCCGTAGCGGATGTTGTCCATCAGCGTGCCGCTGAACAGGAAGCTGTCCTGCAGCATGATGCCCAGCTGGGAGCGCAGGCTGTGCAGCGTGACCTGGCTGATGTCGTGGACGCTGCCGTCCCGGCCGTGCAGCAGGATTTTGCCGCCGTTGAGATTGTAGAAGCGGCACAGCAGGTTGACCACGGTGCTCTTGCCCGCGCCGGTGGGGCCTACCAGAGCGATGCTCTCGCCGGCGTTCACGTGCAGATCGACGTGCTCCAGGATGTTCACGCCCTCCTCATAGGCGAAGGTCACGTCCTGGAAGTCCACCTCGCCGCTGATGTCGGGCAGATCCTTCGCGCCCGGCGCGTCGTCCACCACCACGGGCTCGTCCATGGTTTCGAAGATGCGCTCCAGATAGGCGATGTTGTTCACGAAGGAATTGTAGATGTTGGCCAGGTTGGTGATGGGCTGCCAGAAGCGGCTGACGTACTGGCCCATGGCCAGGATCACGCCGAAGCTGACCATCTTGCCGCCGCCCATCCAGTAGACGCCGGCGATGTAGAGGAACGTCAGCACGATCTGGGTCATCGTCTCGCTGCTGAGCCACACGGCGTTGCTGATGTAAATGGCCTTGATCCACGCCTGGCGGCAGGCCTCGGCCAGGCGCTTCATGATGCCGATGTTGACCTCCTGGCGGTCAAAGATCTGGCTGACGCGCACGCCGTCGATGGATTCGGCCAGATAGGCGTTGTAGTTGCTGTTCTTGTTGCTCTGCTCCTGCCAGGCCCTGCGCTGGCGGGGCTTGAGCAGCAGGATGACCGCGGCGAAGAACGGCAGTCCCGCCAGGATGATCGTGGCCAGCAGCGCGTTGGTGGAATACATGAACACCACGATGAACGCCAGGTTGATGATCTCCAGGATCATGTTGATGATGCCGTTGGAGAGGATGTCCGAGACGGAGTTGACGTAGTTGATCACGCGCACCAGGATCTTGCCCGCGGGCCGGCTGTCGTAATAGCTGAAGGGCAGCTTCTGCAGGTGGGCGAACAGGTCCTTGCGGATGTCGTAGATGATCTCCTGGCTGACGTGGGCCATGACGCGGGAGCGGATGGTGGTGAACACGATGCTCAGCAGGATGATGCCCACGAAGATTGCGGCCATCTGAACGATCATGGCCACATCCTTGTTGGGCACGGCCACGTCCAGCACCCACTCGGTGATCTTCGGGATGAACAGGCTGGCGACGCTAGCCAGCGCGCTGAGGATCAGCGCGGCGATCATCTGGAACTTGTGGCGGCCGATATAGGCGCCCGCGCGCAGCAGGTGCTTGAGTTGAAAGGGGGATTCCAGCTTTTCGTCGACGTCGAATTTGTTGCGTGCCATGTCAGATCGCCTCCTCTGTGGGAAGATCGTTTTGCAGGGCGTAGGTCTGATAGTAGTAGCCGCGCTGCTTCACCAGCTCCTCGTGGGTGCCGCGCTCCACGATGCGGCCGTCCCGGAGCACCAGGATCAGATCCGCGTCGCGCATGGAGGACACGCGCTGGGCGATGATGAACTTCGTGCACTCGAAGGGCAGCTGGCGCAGCTGCTGCTGCATGTAGCGCTCGGTTTCGCTGTCCACGGCGGAGGTGGTGTCGTCCATCACCAGGATGCTGGGCCGCACCGCCAGCGCGCGGGCCAGAGCGATGCGCTGGCGCTGTCCGCCGGACAGGCCCACGCCGCGCTCGCCGATGATGGTGTCGTAGCCCTCCGGCAGCTTCCGGACGAACTCGTCCGCCGCCGCGCGCACGGCGAAGTCCTGCACCTCCTCCAGCGACAGGTCCTGATCGCCGAAGGCCACGTTGCCCTCCACGGTGTCGGAGAACAGGAACACGTCCTGGGTGGCGGTGCCGATGCCGCCGCGCAGCTGCTGCAGCTTCCAGTCCTTCACGTTCACGTCGTCCACCAGAATCTCGCCGGAGGTCACGTCGTAGAAGCGGGACAGCAGGTTGATCAGCGTGGTCTTGCCGCCGCCGGTGGGGCCCATGATCGCCACGGTCTGGCCGGGCTGAACGGTGAAGCTCACGTCGTCGATCACGGTCTTGCTGTCGAATTTGAAGCTGACGTGCCTGAATTCGATCTTGCCCTTCATCCGGTCGTGGTCCACGGCGTCGGGCGCGTCCACAATGCGGGGGCCCAGATAGTACAGCTCCTGCACCTTGGACGCGGAGGTGGAAAAGCGCTGCAGGTCGTTGAGCAGGTTGCCCAGATCCCGCATGGGGTTGGACAGCGCCCAGCTCAGGCCGGTGAACACGGCCAGCTGGCCGGGCGTGATTTCACCCTGTATGATGAACAGACCGCCCACAAACACGGTGATCAGCATCATGGCGTTGGCCAGCAGTTCGATGAACGGATAGAAGCTCAGCCACAGCTTGTTGATGTGCAGCTGGCTGTTCATGAAGGCGGCGTTGCGCTTGTCGAACTGCTCCTTTTCGTACTCCTCCCGCGCGAAGGCCTTGATCACGCGGTTGCCGGCGATGTTTTCCTGGGCGGCGGCGTTCATTTCGGACAGGCGGTCGCGCATGGCCATGAAGCGCGGGCGCACGTGGCTGGAGTAGAGCTTGGTGATCAGCATCAGCGCGGGCACCACCACAATCAGCAGCGCCGTCAGCTTCCAGTTGACCCAGAACAGATAGATGCTGGTGAACAGAAAGGTGCAGGCGCTGTCGATGATGCGATAGTCGATAAAGCTGACGAAGTGGCGGCACCAGTCCAGATCGGCGGACAGGCGGGTCATCAGATCGCCGGCGCGATGGCGGTCGAAAAAGCTCATGTCGTTGTACTGCAGCCGCCGGAACAGCTTGCAGCGCAGGTTGTACACCACGTTCTGCGCGTTCTTTTCCAGCGTGACCACCATGTAATAGCGCATGCCCTCGCGCCCCAGCTTCGCCACCAGCATCACCGCCAGAATGCCCAGCAGCGGCTCGGGGTTCTGCGCCATGATCACGTCGTCGATCAGGCGCTGGGTGAGCGCGGGGTTCACCAGCAGCATCAGGCTGGTGACGACGCTGATGATCAGCGCCAGAATGTGCCGCTTGTGCCGGGGGGCGTCCATGTTTTCCCAGAGCCATTTGATTTGTTGAAGCATGGAAACATCTCTCCTGTTCTGGTCGTCAATGGGAAAAAAGTTTTTTTGTTTCGACCCAAATGCGCTTGTATCATACCACATTTGCGAGTATACTTTCAGATAAAACGACAAGAAAATCAGACGAAAGGTGCGGTTTGCGAAGATGCAACCAACGGTTCTTCATGTCGCCGAGGATGTTTTGATTTTTCCTTACAATCGTTTAACGGCGCTGCACCACCTGCACACCTCCTTCGAGATCGTGGTTCCCCGGTCGGGAAGGGTCTGCGCGCGGCTGAACGAGGCGGAGTGCGCGGCCGGGCCGGGGGAGCTGCTGGTGGTGTTTCCCGGCGTGGTGCACAGCTATGATCCCGCCGTGGCCAGCGAGGGCGTGGTGATGGTCTTTTCGGACCACATGCTGCTGGAGCCGGAGGCGCCCTGGGCGGAGATGTGCCCGGCCGCGCCGGTGGTGTCGCTGGAGCGGGTCGACCGGGACGTCGCCCACTGCCTGGAGCGACTGATCGAGCTGAGCGCGGCGGGCGACATCAACAGGGCGCTGGCGAGCGCCTATCTTTCGCTGATGTTCATCCGGATGACCCCGGCGCTGCAGCTGCAGCGGGTCGCCAGCCCGGCCACGAAGGATCTGCTGTACCGGGCGATGCAGTACATGTCCCAGAACCTGGCCGCGCCGCTGAGCATCCGCGGCACTGCGCGGGCGCTGGGCGTGAACAACTACTATCTGTCCCATGTGCTCAACGAGCGGCTGAACATGGGCTTCCGCGCCTATCTCAACGCCCTGCGCATCGATCGGGCGCGGCGGTATCTGCGGGTGACCTCCCGCACCATCGAGGAGATCGCTGCGGCCTGCGGCTTTGCCAACCTGCGCACCTTCGACCGGGTCTTCGCGGAGCGGTGCGGCTGCACGCCCCGGGACTTCCGGAAGACCGCTGCCGCGCTGCGCCGCGAGCATCTGGAGCGGCAGGGCGCGCAGGAGAAGTGAGCGCCGCCTGAAAAATGGCATGGAAAAATCCGCGAAGCACTTCGCTTCGCGGATTTTTTTCATGGGAACGGGCGCACGGCGGCTTCAGATTTCCACCCAGCTGCCCGGCGTCTGCATGGCTTTCAGGCCCGCGCCGCGCACGGCCATGATCCGCAGCGTATCGCCATGGGGGACGATGCGCGTGGGATCGCGGAAGAACGCCACAAGGTGCTCGATGAAATGGTGGAAGAAGTCCGATTCCACGGTGATGATCCGGCTTCCCCCGGAGGAGGAGACGTTCATCATGAACGGACTGCCCGCGTCGAAGCCGGTCAGCGTGGCCACGCGGCCGTCGTCGAAGGCGATGGTCATGGTGTAGCTGTCCCGGCCGGGCACGTACAGCACCCTGGACGGCTGCGCCTGAATGAGCATCATGATCGGCTCCAGCTGGTGGATGGCGTAGGTCTCGAAGCCGTTGGGGCCCCAGGAGGCGATGGCGTCCACCGGGCCGGGGTTCTCGTATTCGTCCGCGAAGCGCAGCGCGGAGGTGGAATAGCAGGGCGTGCTGTGGGCCTCGGCCAGGTCGAAGATCCGCCGGGCCGTCTCATAGTCCGGGGCGAAGGTCTTGTCGATGTAGACGGGCTTGCCGGAGCGCAGCGGGATCTGGCAGAGCTGCTCGTGCATCTCGCAGTTGTCGGGAGACAGCACGATGACGCCGTCGCACTGCTCCACCACCTCCTCGATGGTCAGCGCGCGGGGGATGTTCATCTCCCGGCACCATTGCTCGTTCGTGCGTCCGCCGATCGGGCTGTCGATCATGCCGTAGGCCAGCGCGACCTCCATCTGCCCGCCGGACGCCTCGCGGATCCAGGCCGGGTAGTTGTTGGCGTGCCACTCGTCGAGATAGTAATCGATGAATCCGATTTTCATAGTCCTGGCCTCCTGAAACTGAATTTTCATGGGGATGTCCGCCGCACAGCCTGCGCGGTCATTTCTGCAAGCCGCCGCGCCGCTCGCCCTGCCGAAGGGCGGTCGTCGGACGCTTCGGTTTGTACGGCTGCTTCTATTATACATGAAAAGAGCGGTTCGCGAAATGGCTTTGCGCTCAAAATTTGCGGAATTCACTGCGGAAGAGTCGGCCTGTGAGCGGGGCGCCCGGGATTTAGCCGCCGGTGGATGCGCTCAATGACGGGCCGTTCCCCGGGGCGCTGCGGCTTCGGTGGACGCGCCCGGGATTTGCCGCCGGTGGATGCGCTCAGGGACGGGCCGTTCCCCGGGGCGCTGCGGCTTCGGTGGACGCGTCCGGGATTTGCCGCCGGTGGATGCGCTCAATGACGGGCCGTTCCCCGGGGCGCTGCGGCTTCGGTGGACGCGTCCGGGATTTAGCTGCCGGTTGATGCGTTCAATGACGGGCCGTTCCCCGAGGCGCTGCGGCTTCGGGGGACGCGGGGATTCATGATCGCGCTAATCGGAGCTCTCCGACGACAGGGTCAGCGAAAATTCGAAACGCTCGCCGGGCGCGAGCATCCGTACGCGGCCGGTCTCCAGCGCCCGCGGGATGCTGTCGTAATAGCCGGTGGTGGGCTCCAGCGCGGCGTTGCAGTCCCCCCGGTAGCCGCCCATGGTGCACCACAGGCCGAGGTACGGCAGCTTCTCCGGATCGTAGCGCACCCGGAGCGTCCGTCCCCGGGACGGATAGGCGTAGCCGCAGACGCCCTCGCGCACCGGCTCGGTCAGGTAGTATTTGAACATCACATCGCTGCCCGGCGCGGGAACGCGGGTCAGCGCCGGGGTTTCGGCGACCTTCCTCCGGCCCGGCGCGCCCAGCACGGGGCCGGGAAACAGGTTTTCCGCCTCGTCCGCCCCCGGGGGCAGCAGAAATTCCGTGTCGGGATCCACGTTTACCAAACAGTGCATCGTCCACAGGCAGGGCATCGGAATGCTCTCGCGGTTGGTGATCGCGAAGTCCAGCGCGAGGCTGTTCCCGTTCAGGCGCACGCGCTTTTCATAATCGTACGCGAAGACGCCGCCGCGGGCGCAGAGCCGGACGCCGCCGTCCGCGACCTCCGCGCGCATGGGCGCCGTCCACAGCTCGCCGTGATCGGGAAAGAAGAGGCTTCGCCCGGAGAACTCCGTCTCCGAAGGATCCACGTTCGGAAAGGCGTCGTCAAAGCCGGAGGCGTCGTAGTCCTGGAAGGACGCGCCGCGGCGGCGCGGAAGGTATCGCGGCCGGGGATTCTGAAAGAGGAACTCGAAGCCGGCGCACTTGTCCCTCAGACTGCTGATTTTGCCGCCCAGCGCGGGGACGACCGATGCGGACAGGATTTCGTTTTCCAGGGTCAAAACCTCAAAGCCATCCCGGACAGAGGTCGTTATCTTCATGCTTCATCATCCTTTGATGGACTTCAAAAGTCCGGGGGAGGGAAGCCCTCCTCCGGACGGGTGTTTTCAGCGGAACAGCGTGCAGCCGTGCTTGTAGTAGTATTCCGCGAGCTCGATGAGCTTCTGCTCGGTGGTCTTGTATTTTTCGGCCAGACAGTCCAGGCAGAAGAAGATTTCGGTGCCGCGGTTGATCAGCTTGCGGGAAAGGCCGATCTCCACGTTGCGCAGCTCACGCCCGCAGGTTTCGCACTTCATCGCTCAGCGCTTCTGCAGCTTCGCGATGAACACGCGGCAGTCGTGGGGCTCTACGGCGACGCGCATGTATTCGCGCCAGGTCTTCTCCTCGCCGGTGAACACGTCGCGGGTGACCACGTCGTAGCCGGCGTGGTTCGGCAGGCCGAAGTCGGCGAAGGTGATGTAGTTCTCCACAGCGCCCTGGCCCATGAACTTCTCGTCCTTTTCGCCGAAGTTGAAGAACGCGATGGCGTAGGTGCCGTCGTCCAGGAACTTGACCATGGAGATGGCCTTTTCCTTCAGCCACGGATGCATCAGATAGATCGGCGGGCGGGCCTCGGCGTCCTGATTGATGCGCACGAGATCCCTGTTGGTGACCAGCTTCAGCGTCTTCTCGTCCATCTTGCGGATGTCGCAGCCCAGCATCAGCGGCGCGGAGGCCATGCACCACAGCGCGAACTGGGAGCGGTAGTCGGCATCGCCGCAGCCGCTGGCCGCGATGAACTCGTTGGAGCTCTTGCCGTACATGCCCACGGTGAGCATGTCCATGTCGTTGAAGCACTGCGGCGCGGAGGTGGCCAGCCTGGGCAGCTGGCTCAGCACGATCTGGCGATAGGATTCGGGCGAATCGTTGATGTCGCCGGTGGAGCGGTACATGTGCGCGCCGGCGGAGCGGATCCAGGACCACACGTCGTCGCTGCCCCAGTTGCAGGCGGAGAACAGGATGTCGCGGCCGGATGCGCGCAGCGCCATGCCCATGCGGCGATAGAGCAGCGGGCCGTCGACGCCGTTGGGCTTGTAGCAGAAGTCGTACTTCAGGAAGTCCACGTCCCAGCTGGCGAAGGTCTCCGCGTCCAGAAATTCGTGGTCGAAGGAGCCGGGATAGTCCGCGCAGGTGCGCTGTCCGGCGCAGGAGTACATGCCGAACTTCAGGCCCTTGCTGTGGATGTAATCCGCCACGGACTTCATGCCGTTCGGGAACTTGACCGGATCGGCCTCCAGACGGTCGGTCTCGGGATCGCGCAGCTTTTTGCTCCAGCAGTCGTCGATGACGATGTACTCATACCCGGCCTTCGGCAGCCCCAGATCCACAAACGCGTCCGCGCTTTCGCGGATCAGGGAATCGGAGATCTGATCGGTAAAGGTGTTCCAGGTGTTCCAACCCATAGGCGGACGATTGACAAGCATATTTTTTTCCTCCTCAATACGTTTTGGTCATATTATTTGGCATGGGGAAGAGTCCCCCATGCCAATGTGTTTAACCCTTGATGGCGCCAACCATGACGCCCTTGACGAAGTAGCGCTGCAGGAACGGATAGATGCACAGGATCGGGACCGTGGAGATGATGACCATGCAGTACTTGATCAGTTCGCGGTCGAAGGCCTCTGCGGACTGCATCGTCACGTCCTTGGCGACGGAGGTGGACTGGTTGGTGATCAGCACCTCGCGCAGGAACATCTGCAGCGGGAACAGGTTGCGGTCGCGCTGGAACATCAGGGACGGATACCAGGAGTTCCAGTAGCCGACGCCGTAGTACATCGCGATGACGGCGATGACCGCGGTAGACAGCGGCATGATGACGTACACCAGAATCTGCAGCTCGTTTGCACCGTCCAGCAGGGCGGCCTCCTCCAGCGCGGCGGGGATGCCGGAGAAGAAGGTGCGCATGATGATCAGGTTGTACGCGCTGACGCCGAAGGGCAGCACAAAGGCCCAGACGGTGTCGTAGATGCCGATCCAGCGAACCACGAAGAACAGCGGGATGATGCCGCCGGAGAAGAACATCGTGACCAGAATCAGCTTCATGGCGATGCCGCGAATGTAGAAGTACTTGCGGGAGACGCAGAATGCGCCCGCCATGGTGACGGAGAGGCTCAGCAGCGTGCCGCCCACGACGTAGAACAGCGTGTTGCGGAAGCCGATGAGCACGCCTGCGTTCTGGAACGCCATCTTATAGCCGTGCATCGTGTAGGGCTTCAGCGGCGCGAACAGCGGGCCGGTGCTTGCGAGAATCTGCTTGGCGTCCGAGAAAGAGGCCACCAGGCAGTAGTACAGCGGATAGACTGCGACGATCATCAGAATGGTCATCAGCACATAGATGATGATGTCCATGATGAGCGCGCCAGTGGAGCGTTTCACGCCGTTTTTCTTCATTTCCTTTTTGGAAACGCCGATTTGGGCTGCGGTCATTTTCGAATTCGCACTCATATTCGCACCTCCTTACCACAGACTGGTGTCGTTGACCTTGCGGGAAACTACGTTGGCGCCCACCAGCAGAATCACATTGATCACGGAATTCATCAGGCCGACCGCCGTGGAGTAGGAATACTGCATCTGCTGCAGACCCGTGCGGTAGACGTAGGTGGAAATGACGTCCGCCTGTTCATAGATCATTTCGTTGTAGAGCAGGTAGATGCGATCCCAGCCGAGGCTCATCAGGTTACCGATGCGAAGGATCAGCAGGATGACGATCGTCGGCGCGATACCTGGCAGCGTCACGTGCCACATCTGCCGCCAGCGGCCCGCGCCGTCCACCTGCGCCGCCTCATACAGCGAAGCGTCGATCGACGTCAGCGCGGCAAAGAAGATGATGGAATCCCAGCCCAGCTCCTGCCAGACGTTCATGGCGATGTACAGCGGCTGGAAGAATTTGCCTATGGAGAAGAGGTTTGTCTGTGGCATGCCGAATACGGAGAGCATTGTGGTGATCACGCCGTTGGAGCGGCAGAAGATCAGCATCAGAGAACAGACAACCACCGAGGAGACGAAGTGGGGCATGTACGTGACGGTCTGCACCACCTTGCGGAACTTCACCGACCGGCACTCGTTGAGCAGCAGCGCGAAGATGATCGGCAGCGGGAACGCCACCAGCAGCATACCCAGATTGATCGACAGGGTGTTGCGCACCAGACGCCACAGATAGGGGCCGTTCAGGAACTGGGCGAAGTTTGCAAATCCGACCCAGTTGCTGGCGAAGATGCCCTTCATCGGCTTGTAATCCTTGAAGGCGATGATGACGCCGTACATCGGCCAATAGTGGAAAACCAGGAAGTAGGCGAGAACCGGCAGGAAAAGGACGTAGAGCCACGGATGCTCCTTCACATTCTTCAGAAGCATTTTGAAGGGATTGGGCTTTATGTATTTGGTTGCCGGAACCGAGCCTGAGGTGCTGGACTTGTTCATGCTGTAACCTCCTCCATTCGGTTCACCGGATTTCTTTTTTCAGAATCGAAAGCCTGGAATAAAAAGCGCAGGTTCGGCGCATTGCCGAACCTGCGCACTCATTCATGCTCAGAGTGTGTTCCCGGCTTTGCAGTCAGGAAGAAGCTCCGGTTTTGCTTGAGTTAGCCTGACCTTTTCCGGATCAGCGGGCCTGATAGCGATCGTAGGCAGCCTGCTGGACGGCGATGACGTCATCGATGCCCATGGCCTTGATCTGCTCGCAGACAGCGTCCCAAGAATCAATGGACTCCTCGCCGAACACGATGTTGTAGATGTGCTCAAAGGCGTAGGCAGTGATATTGTTCATCGTATTGACCTTCAGGGAGGATTCCTCAGCAGTCAGAGAGATCGAGGAGGGGATGCGGCGCTCGTTGGTGGTGCCATTGGTCCAGGCATCCCAGCACTGAGCGTTGCACTCGTCGCCGTACTGCATGTACTCCATCTCGGAAGCATACTCAGAGGACAGGTTCTGAATGGTGTAGATGTAGCGGATGGAGTTGTACTCCAGCTCGTCGTTCTTCAGAATGTAATCGGTGAAGGCGCGCTGGCCGTTCTCATCCTCGGTGTAGATGGTGACTTCCTCGCCGGAGTCCTTGTGCAGCATGTCGATGGAGGTCTGCGGGCCGAAGCACATCAGCGTGGAGCCTTCGCGGCTGTACAGCCAGTCAAGGGCCTTGAACGCCTCTTCGGGGTACTTGCAGGTGGTGGAGATGCCCCAGTACATGGTGCTGGAACCGTTCTCGATGGGATCGCCGTAGGGGTTGTAGACCTCGGATTCGGCGTCCTTGGCCAGGCAGCTCATGCCCTTGAGGTAGAAGTTCTCACCGCACGCGGCCTTACCGACGGCGATGCACTCCTGAGTTTCCCAGTTACCGATGTCGCACATGGCGGCGCGGCCGGAGGTCAGCATGGCCTTCGCGTCGGAATGCTCGCGGCTGACCAGATCGACGTCGATCAGGCCCTCGTTGTACCACTGGTTCAGCGTGGCCAGATACTGCTTGTAGCCGGGCTGCAGCAGGCTGTAAACAACCTTGCCGTTCTCGTCCAGGATGAAGTCGTTGGTGTTGGTCTCCAGGTAGCTGGCGAGGAAGGCACTGCCGGAGTACCACCACTGATCCAGCTTCTCAAGAACCAGCGGAACTTCGAAGCCGTAGTCCTTGAAGGCGACCAGCAGGTCGTGGAGCTCGTCGATGGTCTTGGGCATTTCCAGGCCCAGCTCTTCCATGACGTCGGAGCGAACGACCATGCCGCTGTGCTGCATGCCCAGCACCGGGACGCGCTGCTCGGCGGCGCCGAAGCGGTACATGCCGGAGTCGGTCATGAAGTTTTTCTCGGCCTTCTCATCCCAGTTCGCATGGGCGTTCTCGAGATAGTAGTGGCCGTACTTCTCGATGTACTCGTTCAGGTTCAGCAGGATGCCGTCGTCGATGGCGCCCTCAACGTTGCCGACGTAGTACTGGTTGAAGTTGCCGGTGATCCAGATGTCGGGCAGGGTGCCGGACGCGATGGTGGTGTTGAAGAAGGTGCCGTCATCGTTGGCCGGGGGATGGATGAAGGTGAAGTTGATGCCGGTGGCCTCTTCCCAGGCCTTGATGGCGGGGTGCTCGGTGTAGTCCAGCATGGCCTTTTCAGAGCCGGCCTCCATCGCCATATAGACGGTGAGGGTGATGCTGCCGTCGGAGATGGGCATGTCGTAGGCTTCCGGGACGTCATAGATCGCGAAAGCGCTTACGCTCGTCATGACCAGCGTCAGAACGAGAAGCATGGAGATAAGGATTTTTTTCATGTGGGAACCTCCTTCATATATTTTAGAGCAGCGGTTTTGAACAACTGCTCCAATGAAGACGCAACAAGGGCAAACCGCATCGTAAACATACTGGGATAAGTGCCAAATTCTATCTGACTTTTTGTGCTGTTCTTATTTTATCTTATGTTTTACGATTTGTCAACATTGAGGCGGACAAAAAATACTCATGCCGGATTTAACGGATTTTAATAGATATAAAAATGCTGAACAGCGTCCGTGCGCGAAAAAAATCCGAGGACGGCGAAAAAAGAATCGCCGGCAAACGGGGAATGCCGGCGATCCGCTTTTCACAGCGGGATCCTTCGGAAGCGCTCGGGGGAGATGCCCGTCTCCTTGGTGAACGCGTGGATGAAGTTCTCCGGGCTGCCGAAGCCCACCTCCTCGGAGATGCGCTGGACGGTGAAGTCCGTGGTGGTCAGCAGCTGCTTGGAGCGGCTGATGCGGCTGGCGAGCACGTAGTGATAGGGCGTCATGCCGGTCTCGCTGCGGAACTTGCGGGTGAAATAGCAGACGCTGTATCCGGCGACCTCCGCAAGCTCCGCCACGGTCAGCGCCCGGCTGAGATTCTGGTGGATGTAGTCCTCGGTCATCGCCACGGGGGAGCGGCCGGCGTCCCGGGACGCGGGGCTCTCGCCGTCGCGCAGCAGCGCGCAGAGCGTGCTGTGCAGGCCGATGGAGGTGATCTCCTCGTTCGGCTTGGGTTCGCCGGCGAAGCGCTCCAGCGTCTGGCGCAGGAAGAGGCGCGCCGGCTCGCCGTTGGAAAAGATGCTCTGGCCGTCGTGGCGCTTGAGGATGGCCTCGTGGAACGCTGCGGAGTTTGCGCCGTTGAAGTGGACAAAGCGAAATTCGCAGGGCCCCTCCGCGTAATAGCAGTGGGGGCGATGGCAGTCCATCAGCATCGCGCCGCCGGCGGGCACGCTCCGCGCGCCCTTGTCCGAGGCGATGCGCAGCGCGCCGTCCTCCACCTGGAGCAGCAGGAAGGAATTGAAGTCCATGCGCCGCACGTAGTAGGGCGGCTCCACGTAAAAGTGTCCCAGCGAGCTGACGTAATAGTACAGCGACTTCGCCAGCGCGGACGGCGCCGCATAGTAGTGCACCGATTCTTCGCGGATGCCCGCCTCGTTGAAGTGCATTTTGCGCCCACCTCCGTCCCTGCGGGGAGTGATTGTTTTTCGCAGTGATTTGCATTGAATTTACAGTGACATTCCAAATTTCCATGTGCTATTATTATCATATCACAAGGGAATTTGGATGTAAAGGAGAAACCGCCATGGAAAAGGTGCAGGTCTGGTCGGAAGCCGTGACGATTCCGACGTATCTCCCCGGCAAGCCCGAAAAGAACCCGGTGTTTCTGGAAAACCGCGTGTATCAGGGCAGCTCGGGCAAGGTCTATCCCCACACCGTGATTGAAACCGTCAGCGACAGCAGGACCGACAGGGAGTACACGGCGGTGTTCCTGGAGAACCGCTTCATCCGCGTGATGTTCCTGCCGGAGCTGGGCGGCCGCGTCCAGCGCGCCACCGACAAGACCAACGGCTACGATTTCGTCTACTACAACCAGGTCATCAAGCCCGCCATGGTGGGCCTGACCGGCCCGTGGATCTCCGGCGGCATCGAATTCAACTGGCCGCAGCACCACCGACCCAGCACCTTCGATCCCGTGGAATGGCGCATCGCCGAAAACCCGGACGGCAGCGCGACCGTCTACATCGGCGAGATCGAGAACATGTTTCGCACCAAGTGCGTCTCCGCCTTCACCGTCTATCCGGACGCCTCCTATCTGGAGATCCGCACGCAGCTGTACAACCCCACCGACGCGCCCCAGACCTTCCTCTGGTGGGCGAATCCCGCCGTGGCGGTCAACGACGACACCCAGTCCATCTTCCCGCCGGACGTGTACGCGGTCATGGACCACGGCAAGCGCGATGTCTCCGCGTTCCCCATCGCCCGCGGCGTGTACTACAAGATGGACTATTCGAAGGGCGTGGACATCTCCCGCTACAAGAACATCCCCGTGCCGACCTCGTACATGGCCTTCCATTCGGACTACGACTTCGTCGGCAACTACGATCACGGCAGGCGCGCGGGCCTGCTGCACGTCGCCGACCACCACGTGTCCCCCGGCAAGAAGCAGTGGACCTGGGGCAACGGCGAGTTCGGCCGCGCCTGGGACCGCAACCTCACCGACGAGGACGGCCCCTACATCGAGCTGATGACCGGCTGCTTCACCGACAATCAGCCCGACTTTAGCTGGCTGATGCCCTATGAGGAGAAGGAGTTCACCCAGTACTTCATGCCCTACCGCGAGCTGGGCACAGTCAGCGACGCGAACCGGGATGTGGCCGTGCACCTCTCGCCCGAGGCCGACGGCGCGCGCATCGCCGTCTACGCCTCCGGCGTGCGCGACGGCGCGCGGATCATCGCCGAGGACGAAAACGGCGTGCTGTGCGACGAGCGCTTCGACCTCGCCCCCGACCGCGTCTTCGACGCGCGCCTGAACACCGCCAGCCGCCGGCTCCGCGCCCGCGTGCTGGATGGGGACGGCCGCCTGCTGATCTCCTGCGCCTATGCCGACCATACCGAGGGCGAGCTGCCCGATCCCGCCACCGAGATCGGCCTGCCCGCGGAGATCGCCACCAACGAGGAGCTGTTCCTGTTCGGCCAGCACATCGAGCAGTACCGCCACGCCACCCGCGACGCCGCGGACTACTATCTCGAGGGCCTGCGCCGCGATCCCACCGACGCCCGCATCAACAACGCCTACGGCAAGCTGCTGACGCGCCGGGGCCTGGTGGCGGAGAGCCTGCCCTACTTCGAGGCCGCCGTGCGCAAGCTGACGATCAAGAATCCCAACCCCTACGACGGCGAGCCGCTGTTCAACCGGGGCGTCGCCCAGTGCCTGCTGGGCCGGACGGACGCCGCCTACGATTCCTTCTACAAGGCCACCTGGAACGCCGCCTGGCAGGACGCCGGGTTCTACCGCCTCGCCGCCATCGACGCGGGCCGCGGCCAGTGGGACAAGGCGCTGGACCACATCCGCCAGTCCCTGTCGCGCAACACCCGCAGCCGCAAGGCCATCGACCTTCAGATCGTGATTCTCGCCGCACTGGGGCGGAAGGACGAGGCGGTTCAGGCCGCCCGCGCCGCCGTGGCCGCCGATCCGCTGGACGCCGCTGCCCGCCGGGAGCTGGAGAAGCTGACCGGCGAGGACGCCGGATGGATGCGCGTGCCCGGCATGAACCACAACGAGATCATCGAATACGCGCTGATGTACGCCGAGTGGGGACGGAACGAGGACGCCGCGCAGGTGCTGCGCAGCTGGATCGACGCCGGCGACGACTATCCGATGCTGCACTATCACCTGGCGAGGATCGCCGCGGATGCGGAGGAGATCGCCCGCGCCGAGGCCGCCGTGCCCGACGGCTGCTTTCCCCATCGCCTGGAGGACGCGATTGCGCTGGAATATGCCATCCGGACCGCGCCCGACCACGCCCGGGCCGACTACTTCCTCGGCAACTACTGGTACGACAAGCGGCAGTACGGCCGCGCCATCGCCTGCTGGGAGGAGGCCGCGTCCATCCGCGACGATCTGCCCACGGTGCACCGCAACCTTTCGCTGGCGTATTACAACAAGCGCCATGATCCCGCCGCCGCGCTGCGGGAGATGGAGCGCGCCTTCGCCATGGACGAGAGCGACGCGCGCGTGCTCATGGAGCTGGATCAGCTGCACAAGAAGCTGAACGTGCCCGCCGCTCAGCGCTTGGCGGAGATGAGCCGCCACTGGGCGCTGACCGCCGCGCGCGACGATCAGTATCTGGAGTTCGCGACCTGCCTGAACGCCGTCGGCGAATACCGAAGAGCGCTGGACTGCGTGCTCAGCCGCAAGTTCCACCCGTGGGAGGGCGGCGAGGGCAAGGTGCCCGCCCAGTGGCGCGTGTCGCTGACCCAGCTGGCGCGCCAGGCGCTGCGCGGGAACCGGCCGGAGGAGGCCGTTGAACTGCTCACCCAGGCCGCGGGCAGCTATCCCCATTCCTTCGGCGAGGGCAAGTTGACCGGCGCGCAGGAGAACGACATCTACTATCTGCTGGGCCGCGCCCACGCCATGCTGGGCGACGAGGCCGAGGCGAAGCGCTGCTATACCGCGGCGTCCAGCGGCCTCTCCGAGCCCACCGGCATGATGTACTACAACGATCAGCCGCCGGAGATGATCTACTATCAGGGCCTCGCCTGCCGCGCGCTGGGCGACGAGGAGGGCGCGAAGGCCCGATTTGAGAAGCTGATCGGCTATGGCGACGCCCACATGAACGACGAGGTGCGCATCGGCTATTTCGCCGTGTCGCTGCCGGATCTCCAGATCTTCGACGAGGACCTGAACGTCCGCAACCGGATCCACTGCCTGTTCATGAAGGCGCTGGGCGAGCGCGGACTGGGCCGGGCCCACGAGGCGGAGACCGTCGCCGCGCTGCACGCCCTCAGCCCCGAGCACATGGGAATTGCCGTTCATACCACCGAATTCTGAGAGGAGTGAAGCCAAATGTCCATTCGCGTTTTTGAGAACCGACTGATCCTTTTGGAGACTGCTCACACCGCCTATGCCATGGGGGTGGACGCCGTCGGCGTGCTGCGCCATCTCTACTACGGCGCGAAGGTCGCCCGCGGCGAGGACTTCCTGGACGAGCTGGACCGCATCCAGGACCTCTGGCCCAACGGCGGCGACCGCGTGGCCGAGGAGTTCTCCGCCGCCGGCTGCCTGCGCAACAAGGAGACCTCGCTGCGCCTGCGCTATGCCGACCGCACCCGCGACTTCCGCTATGCGGTGGAGAAGATCGACGTTCAGGGCGAACGCCTGACCGTGACGCTGAAGGATGCCGATTACGGCTTCGCCGTCGAGCTGCTCTACACCGTTCTGCCTGAGCATGACATCATCGGCCGCGCCGCCCGCGCCGTCAATCTGGACGAGGAGGCCGTGGAGCTGACCCGCCTGTTCTCCATGGAGCTGCCGCTGCCCGGCGATGATTACGAATTCCTGAACATGACCGGCCACTGGGGCGCGGAGCATCAGCTCTGCATCGAGCGGGTCTCCGGCGGTAAGAAGGTCTACGAGTCCGTGCACGGCACCACCGCCTTCGACGCGCAGCCCAACTGGGCGGCGGGCCGCGGCGTGACCGAGACGGCCGGCGAGGTCTGGTTCGGCGCGCTGCAGTGGACCGGCAACTTCAAGGTTGTGGCCGAGAGCGTTCCCTATCACTACCTCAATGTGACTGCGGGCGTCAGCGACGCCGGATTCTCCAGGACGCTGCGCCGGGGCGAAGCCTATGAGACGCCCGTCGCCTGGCTGGGCTTCTCCCGGGAGGGCTACGGCGGCATGTCCCGCCTGCTGCACCGCTTCGCCCACGACTGCCTGATGCCCGCCGCGCGCCGCGACGAGCCGCTGGAGGTGCTGTACAACTCCTGGTACGCCACCGAGTTCGACGTGGTCTGCGAGGAGCAGGAGCGCCTGGCGGACAAGGCCGCGAAGGCCGGCGTGGAGCTGTTCGTCATCGACGACGGCTGGTTCGGCCAGCGCGCCAACGACCGCGCGGGCCTGGGCGACTGGTACGTCAATCCCGAAAAGTTCCCCCAGGGCCTGGCGCACCTGATCGACCATGTGCACGGCCTGGGCATGCGCTTCGGCCTGTGGATTGAGCCGGAGATGGTCAACCCCGACAGCGACCTGTTCCGCGCCCATCCCGATTGGATCTATGCCTATCCCCGGCGCGAGACCGTCACCGGCCGCAACCAGTATTGCCTGAACATGACCAGGCCCGAGGTGGTCGACCATCTGATCGAGGTCTTCGACCGGCTGCTGACCGAGCACGGCATCGACTACATCAAGTGGGACATGAACCGCTTCATGGCCGAGGCCCTCGACGACGGCGGCGAGGACGGCATGGTCTATGTGCATCACGCCCAGGGCGTCATTCGGCTGGCCAGAGCGCTGCGCGAGCGCCATCCGGAGGTGTCCTTCGAGGCCTGCGCCGGCGGCGGCGCCCGCGTGAACTACGAGACGATGTCCATCTTCGACCAGTTCTGGCCCAGCGACAACACCGATCCCATCGACCGCTGCCGCATCCAGGAGGGCTACTCCTACTTCTATCCGGCCAAGTACATGCGCGCCTGGGTCACCGACGATCCCCGCCTGCCGTTCACCTTCCGCGCCCGCTGCGCGATGTGCGGCTCCTTCGGCGTGGGCTCGAACCTGAACGCCATGTCCGATGCGGAGCTGGAGGAGGTGCGCGCCGAGGTGGCGCTGTACAAGCGCATCCGCCCCGCCGTGCAGTTCGGCGAGCTCTACCGCCTGCGCTCCATGCGGGAGGGCGGCGTTCAGATCTGGCAGTATGTGACGGAGAAGCTGTCCGCCGTGATCTCCGTGGTGGATCACACGCTGGATCCCACCGGTCCCGTCCGCCTGCAGGGCCTCGAGCCCGACGCGATCTACCGCGTGGAGGGCCCCTGCGGAACCCGCACGCTCTCCGGCGCCTATCTGATGGGCCAGGGCGTTCAGGTCACCGGCAGCCGCCATCTCAGCGCGGAGGTCACCGTGATCGAAAAGCTCTGAAGATCTCAAACCCGTCCCGAACCGCATTGCGGCCCGGGGCGGGTTTTGCGCAGAGGATATATTATAGGTAGAAAGCGCCCTGATCCCTGGAGAATTTCGCAGCGGCGCGCCGGAATCAGAGGCCGAGCACGCGGCGCAGGTTGCCGCCGAAGATGCGCGCCTTGCTCTCCTCCGGCAGATCCATTTCCTTCAGATGCTGGATGGCGGCGGAGATTTCGCGGACGCCGTTGTAGGGGAAGTCCAGCCCGAAGATGGAAGCGGTGTCCCCGGTCTGCCAGAGGAGATCGCGGATTTTGTCGTCGCTGAGATACCAGGATCGGTTGGCGTCGGGATCGAACACGCTGGTCAGACCGGCGTAGACCCGGGGCTCGTCGCCGCGATGGAGATTGTTGAGCATGACCGCCAGGCCTTCATTGAAGAAGCAGTAGCCGCCCAGATGCTCCATGCTGAAGCGCAGCCGGGGGAAGTGATAGGCCACCTCGTCAAAGCGCCACACCTGATAATCGCGGATGCGGTGCCAGTGAACGCCGGTGTGGAAGGAGAGAAACAGGCCCAGCTCCTGGGCGCGGGCGTACACCTCAAAGGCCCGCTCGCCGTCCACGGCGAACTTCTGAAAGGCCGGGTGCATTTTGATGCCCTTGAAGCCTAGATCCGCGATCCGATCCACCTGCTCCCGGAGGTCGGGCCGGTCGAAGTCGACCACGCCGAAGCCGAAGAGCCGGTCGCGTCCCCGCAGCTGGCGGGCCAGCCATTGATTGGTCTCCCCGTTTTCGGGCCTGAGCTGGCTGGGGAAGGTGGCGAAGCAGACGCACCGGTCGATGCCGCAGGCGTCCATGGTGCGCAGCAGGCTGTCGACGGAGCCGTCGGGCCGCACGTCCTCCGGAAAGACGTGCGCGTGGTTGGCGAAGATTTCGTAGCTCATGATCATCGATCCTTTCATACAGGATTTGCCTGCATTGAGTTTATCAGGTTCTATAATAAAAGTAGGGGTGAGATCCAAAAAAAGAGGAGACAAAGTAAGTCCGAACAGGTAAAATGAAAATGCGACAATCCACAACCTGAGGGGG
>SFJH01000089.1 GCA_004555155.1 Clostridiales bacterium | reverse complement strand
GGAGATCGTGGGCTTCGCCGATCCCGACGGCGCGAGGACGCTGCGCCACACCGCCAGCCATGTGCTGGCCCAGGCGGTCAAGCACCTGAAGCCCGAGGCGAAGCTGGCCATTGGCCCCGCCATCGACAACGGCTTCTACTATGACTTCGACGTGGACGAGCCCTTCACTCAGGAGTTCCTCGCCGCCGTCGAAAAGGAAATGCAGAAGATCATCAAGAAGAACGACCGCGTGGAGCGCTTCGAGCTGCCCCGCGACGAGGCGCTGGCGCTGATGAAGGATGAGCCCTACAAGGTGGAGCTGATCAACGACCTGCCCGAGGGCGAGACCATCTCCTTCTACAGGCAGGGCGACTTCACCGACCTCTGCGCCGGCCCGCATCTGCCGTCCACCGGCAAAATCAAGGCCGTGAAGCTCACCAGCATCGCCGGCGCGTACTGGCGCGGCAGCGAGAAGAACAAGATGCTCCAGCGCATCTATGGCACGGCGTTCACCAGCAAGGAGGCGCTGGAGGCCTATCTGGCCGAGCGCGAGGACGCGCTGCGCCGCGACCACAACAAGCTGGGCCGTGAGCTGGAGTACTTCACCACCGTCGATTCCATCGGCCAGGGCCTGCCCATCCTGCTGCCCAAAGGCGCGCGGGTCATCCAGCTGCTGCAGCGCTGGGTGGAGGACACCGAGCAGAAGAACGGCTATCTGCTGACCAAGACGCCCCTGATGGCCAAGCGCGATCTGTACCGCATCTCCGGCCACTGGGATCACTATCTGGACGGCATGTTCATCCTGGGCGATCCCTACGACGAGACCAAGGAGTGCTTCGCGCTGCGCCCCATGACCTGCCCCTTCCAGTATCAGGTCTATCTGAACCGCCAGCGCTCCTACCGCGAGCTGCCCATGCGCCTGGGCGAAACCAGCACCCTGTTCCGCAACGAGGACTCCGGCGAAATGCACGGCCTGATCCGCGTGCGCCAGTTCACCATCTCCGAGGGCCACATCGTGCTGCGCCCCGATCAGCTGGAGGAGGAGTTCAAGAACAGCCTGGCGCTGGCCAAGTATATGCTGGGCACCGTGGGCATGCTGGAGAAGTGCACCTTCCGCTTCTCCCAGTGGGATCCGGCCAACCCGAAGAACAAGTACGAGGGCACTGCGGAGCAGTGGGAGACCGCGCAGGCGGCCATGAAGCAGATTCTGGACGACCTGGACGTGAAGTACGAGGTCGGCATCGACGAAGCCGCGTTCTACGGCCCGAAGCTGGACATCCAGTATCACAACGTGTTCGGCAAGGAGGACACCATCGTCACCATCCAGATCGACATGCTGCTGGCCGAGCGCTTCGGCATGTACTATATCGATGAAAACGGCGAGAAGAAGCTGCCCTACATCATCCACCGCACGTCCCTGGGCTGCTACGAGCGCACGCTGGCCTATCTGATCGAGACCTACGCCGGCGCGCTGCCCACCTGGATGGCTCCGGAGCAGGTGCGCGTGATGTCCATCACCGACCGCGCCGCGGACTACGCCGCGAAGCTGGCCGCCGATCTGCGCGCGCTGGGCTATCGCGCCGAGGCCAACGTCGAGAGCGACAAGATCGGCAAGAAGATCCGCGAGGGCCAGCTGGAGAAGGTGCCGTACATGCTGATCGTCGGCGACCGCGATATGGCCGATCAGACCGTGTCCGTGCGCCATCGCGCCGAGGGCGATCTGGGCGCCATGAGCTTCGACGCCTTCGTCGCCCTGCTGAAGGAAGTCGTGGATACCAAGGCCAAGAAGTGAGCAGCAGAATGAACCGGAATCCTGCGGAATGACGGAGGACATGGTTCCGCCCGAAGGGCTCCCAAGAGAGGAATGCGCCGCGGCTGAAAGCGCTTCCGGACGCCTGAGCGGAATGACCACCTCCCGACTGCGGGCGCGCGGGCGCGATACAGCCCTCATGAGTACAAACAAGGGTGGAACCACGGAGCGCATCCGTCCCTTTCCAATGCGGAGGGGACGGATGCTTTCCTATTTTTTAAGGAGGGAATGACAATGAAGCTGATGGTCAACGGAATTCCGATGGAGATTGAGGCGGGCAAAAACGCCCTCGACCTGTCGGGCGAGATTTCCAAGGAGCTCAAGAAGGAAGCACTGGTTGCGCGGATCAACGGCCGCGTGATCTCCCTCGTGGAGCCGATCAGCGAGGACGGCGTGCTGGAGATCGTGGGCTTCGCCGATCCCGACGGCGCGAGGACGCTGCGCCACACCGCCAGCCATGTGCTGGCC
>SFJH01000014.1 GCA_004555155.1 Clostridiales bacterium | reverse complement strand
AGATCACCGTGGTGACCACCGGCAGTCAGGGTGAACCCATGTCGGGCCTGTCCCGCATGGCGTTCGCGGAGCACCGCAAGCTGGAGATCCGCGAGAGCGATATGGTTATCATCTCGGCCACGCCGATTCCCGGCAATGAGAAGTCGGTTTCGCGCGTCATCAACCAGCTGTTCCGCATTGGCGCGAACGTGATCTATGAGTCGCTGGCCGAGGTGCACGTCTCCGGCCACGCCTGTCAGGAGGAGCTGAAGCTCATCCATTCGCTGGTGAAGCCGAAATTCTTCATTCCGGTGCACGGCGAATACCGCCATCTGCATCATCATGCCAATCTCGCCAGAGCGCTGGGCATGTCTGAGGACAATGTGCTGATTCCCGAGATCGGCGATGTGATTGAGCTGGACAGCAATACCATCGACGTCACCGGCGTGGTGCCGAACGGCTCGGTGCTGATCGACGGTCTAGGCATCGGCGACGTCGGCGCAGTGGTGCTGCGCGACCGCAAGCATCTGGCCGAGGACGGCCTGCTGATCGTCGTCATGGGCGTGGACCACGACCTGGGCAGCGTGGTGTCCGGCCCGGACATCATCAGCCGCGGCTTTGTGTACATGCGCGAGGCGGACGAGCTGGTGGAGGGCGCCCGGGAGGCTGCCCGCCGCGCAATCGACGCCTTTGGCCCGATCGATTCCTCGGACTGGAATCATGTAAAGAACGACGTGCGCGAATCGGTACAGCGTTACATCTACGATACGATCAAGCGCAATCCGATGATTCTGCCCATCATTGTTGAAATCTGACCGGAACAAACCTGCCGGTCATTACGTCCAAAAAGCGGAGGTCTATATGAATCCCTATGATCAGGCGCATGCGCTTGCCAAATCGCTGAAGGAGAGCGAGGAGTATCGCGAGATGACGCGGCTTCGGGAAGCTGCCTATGAGAGCGATACCAATCGCGCGCTGCTGGATGAGTACAAGCGGCTTCAGTTCCGCATGCAGGCGAAGCTTGCAGCGGGCGAAACCATGCCGGAGGAGGACTATCAGCGCCTTCAGCAAATCGGAACGCTGCTCCAGTTCAATCAGGACGTCAGCGCGTATCTGCTGGCGGAATTCCGCTTTCAGCGGATGCTGTCCGATATCTTTAAGATTCTGGCGGACGTGGCCAACGTGGATCTGGACATGCTCGTTCAGGGCTGAACTTAGGTACTTTGGAGGTTTCAATGGCTCGCAGAAAGAGACGCGCGCCCAAGCGCAAGGAAGCATTTACCACAGAACAATACAGCATTCAGTCGCTGCATGAGGAGCGCGAATACGGGCTGTTCTGGTACGCGTGGCTGTGGCAGCTGCTGCGTCCGGTGCTGATCTTTATGTGCGCGGCGCTGGTGGTCGTCGGCATGGTGACGGTGGGCTGCAGCAAGATCTACGATACGTTTCTCGCCCCCGTGAACACCAAGAGCGCCGAGGTGGTCAGCTTCGAGGTGGAGAACGGCTCGTCCGTATCCATGATCGCCAAAAAGCTGAAGACGGAAAATCTGCTGCGCAGCGAGGATATCTTCAAGTATCTCGTGCAGTTCAGGGGCCTGACCAACTCCCTGAGCTATGGAACCTACAAGCTCTCGCCGAGCATGAATGTCAATGAGATCATCGACGAGCTGACGTCGGGCAATCAGACCAACGAGCGCGTGATTACGATCATTCCGGGCTGGACCTGCGAAGACATCGCCGAATATCTGGTTGGAATCGGCGCGCTGGAGGATTCGACGGAATTCCTGCAGCTGTGCAAGGACGGCGACCGGTTTGCGGGCGCGTCCTATGCGATGAGCGCGGCGCGCGAGGACGCCGAGCATCAGGATCGTCTGGCGCAGCGCAAGTATGCGCTGGAGGGCTATCTCGCGCCGGATACCTATCGGATTTTCCTCTCGGCGACGCCGGAGAGCATCATCAATACGTTGCTGATTCAGGAAAACAACGTGGTAGACGAGGTGTTCTATGGCGACACTGAGTTCTACAAGGACGAGGAAGGCGCCTATCAGGAGGTCGAGAGCTACGATTCCGGCCTCACGATGGACGAGATGTTCATTCTGGCTTCGATGATCGAAAAGGAGGGCGCGAACGAGGCGGATTACGCCCGCGTCTCCGCGGTATTCCACAATCGACTGAAGATGGGCTGGAAGCTGGAGAGCGATCCGACCGCTACCTATCTTTCCGGCGTGAACAAGCTGGCGCTCTCGGATGCAGAGATCTCCGAGGTCAATGCCTACAATACCTACACGATCACCGGGCTGCCTGCCGGACCGATCTGCAATCCGTCCAAGGCGGCGCTGAAGGCGGCGGTCAATCCCGATCAGTCGTACATCCAGGAGGGCTATCTGTACTTCTGCGCCACGGAACCGGGTTCCGGCGTGCTGGCGTTTGCCAGGACTGCGGAAGAGCATCAGGCGAATGTCGCGAAGTATCGCCCGCTCTGGGAGGAATACGACCGTCAGAACGCCGCGAACTGACGGACAGGCACGGCGGCGGTTCAAACAGAATAAGATATAGGGCGGTCTTCCGCGAAGGAGGAAAGCCCTATGTTTTTTTCCGGAATGCTGGTCTGGCTGATTGAACACGGCTGGCTGATGCTGCTGCATCTGTCGGCACGCTCGTCCTTTCCCAAGCCCCTTTCGCCCGAGGAGGAGCAGCGGTTGATCGACGCGTTGGCGGCGGGCAGCCGGGAGGCCGAACAGAAGCTGATCGAGCACAACCTGAGGCTGGTGGTGCATATCGTCAAGAAGTACGCCCGTACAGGCGTCGATGCCGACGACATGATTTCCATCGGCTCCATTGGCCTGATCAAGGCGGTGCATACCTTTCGCCCCGAGGCGGGCAAGCTGACGACCTATGCCTCCCGGTGCATTGAGAACGAAATCCTGATGTATCTGCGCGCCAACCGGAAGAATCGGTGCGTGGTGATGATGGGCGATTGCATTGGCACCGATAAGGACGGCAACGAGCTGACGCTGTCTGAGCTGATGGGCACGGATCCTGACGTCGTTCCGGAAGAGGCGGAGACAGCCATCGAATCCCGGCGGGCGCTGGCATTGATGGAGCATGTGCTCGACGATCGGGAGATCTCTGTGCTGCAGCAGCGCTACGGCCTGCTGGATGGCGATCCCCAGCCTCAGCACGCGGTGGCAAAGGCGCTGGGAATCTCCAGAAGCTATGTTTCGCGCATCGAGAAGAGAGCGCTGGAGAAGCTCCGGCGCGCCATGGAGCGGCGCGAAAGGACGTGACAAAAGGCGCGGCCTATGGTATAATGATTAGGCAAGCCCAAAGGCTTGACCGGGTCGCTCACGCCTTAGCGGGAGCGACAATCATGGCATAATGATTAGGCAAGCCAAAGGCTTGGCCGGGTCGCTCACGCCTTAGCGGGAGCGACAATCATGGCATGATGATTCGGCAAGTCGAAGGCTTGGCCGGGTCGCTCACGCCCTGGCGGGAGCGACCATCATGAAGAGTGGAAAACAATCCGATCGGAGGAGATCTGCATGGGCTATACGGGCGACGGATTTGCGACGATGCTGCTGACAATGGCGCTTTCACCCAATCGCGAGGAGTATGCCCGGCCGTACAGCACGCAGGAGTATTACCGTTTGGAACAGCGCGTGCGTCAATCCTGCTATCGGAGCATTGGCGATCTGATGGGCGTGGACATCAGCGGGCTGATGATGTATCTGGACATTTCCGAGGAGGAAGGCTATCGCATCTTCACGCTGCTCAACCGCGGTGTGCAACTGGGATACAGCATCGAAAACTTTCTGCTGCGCGGCGTTGAGGTTGTGACGATCTACAATGAGGATTATCCGGTTCGCCTTCGGAAAAAGATGCGGGATGCTGCGCCGCCCTTTCTGTACCGGTGCGGAAATGTCTCGCTGATCGGGAAGCCGGCGATCGCCATTCTGGGCATCAGCGGCGTGAAGACCACGCCGGAGGTGCGCGACGGCGTGGTGTCGATTGTCAAGAGCGCGGTAAAACAGGGCTATACGATCATCACCGGCGGTGAACTGGGCGTGTCCCGCGTCGCGGCAGGCGCTGTGCTGGAGCATGGGGGAACGATGATCGACGTGCTGGGCGGCAATCTGTTCGACCACATGACCTATGAGCCGATTGACGCATTGCTGAAGGAAGAGCGCATGGCGGTGCTGTCCATGGAGCACCCCGAGGCAATGTTCACGGTCAGCCATGCCATTGCACGCAACAAGGTGATCTTTGCGCTGGCGGATGCGGCGCTGATCTGCAATACGGACAACAAGCGCGGAGAGACCGATGCGCTGCACAACCGGTATTGCGACTGGATCTATGTTTGGAGCGGCTATCCCGCAAACCGCCCGCTGATTTCGCGGGGCGCGACGCCGGTGGCTGATCTGCGCAAGTTCGATGTTGCGGAGCTGAGCCGCCATTGGCAGGGCTCCAGCTCGGAACAGCTGAATATGTTCGATCTGCTGTAGGATGCTGATCTGATGGATGAGAAGAAGTCCTCTGCGCCAAGCGTGGAGGACTTCTTCGTGTGACCAGGAGGATTTCCGGCATGTTCGATGAAGGCTTTTCATCGAGCGGGAAGAGGACTGCGAAAACCTCACAGTTCTGCAGGCGACTTTCTGCGCAAGGAACGATTCTCCGCCGCCTGCTGCCCGGGAGAAACGAGCGCGGCGCACGCACGGCCGCGCTCGGTCTGTTTGGGTGGCTTTTCCGGCTAATCGATCAGATTGCGGCGCTTCATCTCCTGACGCAGCGCCTCCCTCGGCGCGGCGGCGAGGGGAACCAGCGGAAGCCGCAGCGTATCCTCGATCCTGCCCATCATGGCGAGTGCGGCTTTGACCGGGATGGGACTTACTTCGGAGAACAGCAGGCGGATCAGCGGCAGCCATTCCAGCTGAAGATTGCGGCAGGCCTTCGCGTCGCCCCGGATCCAGCTCATGACCAGACTGTGCATTTCATGGGGGATGACGTTCGCCGCGACGGAGATCACGCCATGCGCGCCCAGCGCCATGGCCTGCAGAACGCAGTCATCGCTGCCGCTGTAGATGGCGATGCCGTCGCCGCAGAGCCGGGCCATTTCGGACATATGGGCGGAGTCGGTGTTGGCGTCTTTGATCGCGCAGAGCATGGGGTGCTTGGCCAATTCCGCAACCGTTCGCGGTTCGAGATTGACGCCGGTTCTGGAGGGTACGTTGTACATGATGATGGGGATTTCCACCTTGTCGGCGATGGCGGTGAAGTGCTCAATCAGGCCCTGACGGCTTGCGCGGTTGTAATAGGGCGTGACCACCAGCAGTGCGTCCGCGCCGAGCATCTGGGCTTCCACGGCGTTGCGGATCGCGGCGCGGGTGTCGTTGGAGCCCACGCCTGCGATCAGCGGCGTTCGCCGCGCACATCGCGCTACGGCGCATTCCAGAATGGCAGCGCGCTCCGCGTCCGAGATGGTGCAGGGCTCGCCCGTGGTGCCGAGGACGATCAGCGCGTCGGTGTCTGAATCAATCTGCCAGTCGATCAGGTTTTCCAGCGCGTCGAAATCGACGCGGTTGCCGCGAAAGGGCGTTACCAGCGCGGCGCCGCTCCCATAGAAAAGGTTGCTTTGCATTTTCATCCCTCCCATACCGTTCTTTGATCCATTGTATTGGCTGGACTCGCCGTCAAGAACAGCACAAAACAAAGAGATGCGTCCGATGGGCGCATCTCTTTGTTTTCAGGAAGCGGTTATTCCGGATTGATATCGATGCCGGGGTAGCGCATCAGCAGTTCGGACTGGGTGAATCCGACGCTGGACATCAGCTTGAGCATATGAGGATAGCGGACGCGGATGTTTGCTTCGGCGCAGTAAAGATCCTGCTGCTCAAAGGCCTCGCAGGCCAGAGAAAGCATGTAGGAGGCGACGCCCAGACGCCGCCATCGCTTGGAGGTCTGGATATAGCCGATCACGCCGCTGTAGCTCTCCCGCCAGATCAGAATCTCGCCGGCCATGCCCGTGGGCGCGACGGTAAGAATCCGCATGAAATCGGGGCGATCGATAAACTGGTTCAGCCAGGCGAGGTCGCGCTCGACGTTGTAGAGCTTGTTGTAGCGCTCCAGAAAATATTTGCATTCCAGCGGGTCGCTCAGGTTGTCGTAAACCACGGCGCATCCTGCAGGCGCTTTGACGCTGTGCATGGCGGGCAGACGCAGCTGCATGCGCACGAGTCCGTCGTTGTCCAGAAAGCCGAAGGGCTCCAGACGGCTCATCAGCGCATGATTGTCCGGCGCGCAGTGGACGAAGATACGGCTGAATTCCCCTGAGGCGACGCAGATTTCCCGTGCGCGGGCGATGGTTGCGCCCAGCAGCGCGTCCGGTATGCGGGCGCCGTCCAGCGAGATGCGCACCTGCAGCGGGCGGACGGGATAGAGCACGGGATTGTAGTCGGTGTAGATCACCGATGACCCCAGCACCTCGCCGCTGCGCTCGTCAATGGCGCAGAAGGTGTTTTCGATGGGCTGGCCGTCGATCGGCTCTCTTTCGTGTCTGAGAATCATGTTTCAACCTCTTTACAGGATGTTTATTCCCACTCGGTCAGGGCGGAGGGCTTGCCGGTGACGTCGTAGAGCACGCGGTTGATGCCCGGAACCTGACTGGTGATGCGCTGCACGACCCGTTCGATCAGGTCGTAGGGCAGCTTGGCGATGGTAACGTTGGCCGCGTCGGTGGCGCTGACGGCGCGCAGCGCACAGGCATACTCTGCGCAGGGATAGCCGTTGCGCATGCCGGCGGTCTGCACGTCTGTGAGAATGGCGAAGAACTGGGTCAGACGGCGATCCAGACCGGCCTCCACAATCTCTGCGCGGAAGATTGCGTCCGCCTCGCGCAGCAGGAAGAGCTTTTCCGCGGTGACCTCGCCGATGCAGCGGATGGCCAGTCCCGGGCCGGGAAAGGGCTGCTGGGACAGAAGCTCCCTGGGAACGCCCAGCGTTTCGCCCACAAAGCGCACTTCGTCCTTGAACAGCATGCGGATGGGCTCGATGCGCGTGAGGGAGAACTGCGCTCCGGGATCGCCGGTCTCTCCGCTGAGCAGATCAGAATAGATAGTGCCTTCCACCAGATACCGCGTATCCGGATAGGCCTCCGCCTCTTCCTGCATGATGCAAACATATTCGTCCTGGATGCGCCTGCGCTTTTCCTGGGGATCCGTCACGCCGCTGAGCGCCCGGAGCACGCGGTCGCGCGCATCTACGACGGTCAGCTCCAGCCCGAGATGATCCCGGAATGCGTGGGAGACGGTTTCCACTTCGCCCTTGCGCAGAAGGCCTGTGTCGACAAACACGCAGCGAAGCTGATCGCCGATCGCGCGGCGCATCAGCATGGCGCACACCGTGGAATCCACGCCGCCGGAGATGGCCATGAGCGCCCGGGAATCGCCGATGCGATCCCGAAGGTAGCGGGTTTCCCGATCAATGTAGAATTCAGGCGACCAGTATGCGCTGCAGCCGCAGATGGTTCCGGCGAAGTTTGCCAGGATGCGCGCGCCGTCCGGGTCGTTGGATTCAGCGTAGAACTGTAGGCCGTAGAGCTGGGCCTGGAAGCTGGCGAAGGCGGGCATCAGCCCTTCGACGGTGGTGGCGATGGGCTCGAAGCCCTCCGGCAGCTTCAGTGCATCGATGCGGTCGAAGTACCGGTCGCTCTCGCCCAGGCCCTCGAACAGCGGACAGGGGAGAAAGGTGATCTGGGAGGCACGGTCGGTGAGCAGCGCGCCCTCGCAGACGGCGCCCATCGCCTTGGCCATGCTGCGCGCGCTGAAGCCCATCGCCAGCACCGGAATGCCCAGACGCAGGATTTCCGCATCAAAGGGGCGGTCGCTGGGGCCGCCGGCCAGCAGCAGACCCTTCGGCGACTTCCGGCGGATGGTGTCCAGCCCGATGGAGCAGGGATGCACCTCGCAGTAGTAATTCTGTCCGCGCAGCTTGCGCGCCATCGACTGCGCCTGGGGGCCGCCGAAGTCCAGAACCAGAATAAAGTCGTTTTCCATATTGCTCCCTCAATTCATCAACGCTTGGGATTGTAGGGCTTGGGCGGACGGTGGTCGACAATGTCTATCTTGCGCAGAATCTGCTCCGTCACATCAATGCCCAGCGTGCGCGCCAGCTGCAGGCCGTACATCATCACGTCGGCGAATTCTTCCGCGATCATCGCGCAGCGCTCGGGATCATCGCCGTCCATCAGCCGCTGGACGTCCTCGGGATTCAGCCATTGAAAGTGCTCAAGCAGTTCGCTCATCTCGACAGTCATTGCCATGGCGACGTGCTGAGGGTTCTGAACGCCGTCGACGCCCCAGCCCTTCCGAAGACAGAGCGCGTGCACGGATTCCTTGAGCTGATTGATGGTGGTGTTGGAATCGTTCATCCTAATTCTCCGATCCTATAGTAATTAAATTATATCATAAGCGCGGATTTTATGCAACATACAGTGCAAAGAATCGCGTGAACGCGGATAAAGGCGCTGGAAAAGGAAAAACCGCCGATTTCGAAGGAAAACGGCGGTGAAAAGGGCGTTTACTTGTCGATCATCATGGTCAGCAGCTCGTTGGAGCGCTTCAGGAACTCCACCATGCGGTCGGCGACCAGGGGCTGACGGGCCATCTCGGCCAGGTCGGCCACCTGCGCGCAGACGGACGAGGTCAGCTCACCGTCCTCGGCACCCTTGAGCCAGCTGATCAGAGGATGCTTGGCGTTGAGCACCAGCGTGCGCTTCTCGGGCAGGTTCAGATCCTTGCCGCCCCAGCGCGCGGACATCTCGGAGAAGCGGCGGTTCTGCTCGTCCACGGTGATCATAGCGATCATTTCGTTGGACTTGAAGGGCTTCAGCTGCACGGAAAGGTTCTCGTCATTCAGCGCGCCGCGGAAGCGCTTTTCCAGATTGGCGCGGTCGTCCTCGCTGGTCTCGCCCTCCTCGGTCAGGCCGTCGGCGGCCGCGTCGATGCGCTTGAAGGTGATCTTGCTGTCGCGCTCGGCGTACTCCAGGAAGCTGATGTAGTTGGCGTCGATCAGCGCGTCCAGCAGCACCACGTCCTTGCCCTGATCGGTGTAGAGCTTGATCATCTGGGCCTGGCGCTTTTCGTCGCTGGCGTAGTAGACGGTGCACTCCTCGCCGTCGCAGTTCCTGTTGCGGTATTCCTCCAGGGTGACGTATTCGCCGGAGGTGGTCTTGAACAGCAGCGCCTTCTTGACGCGGTCATAGAACTTCTCGTCCTTGATGCAGCCGTACTTCACGAAGGGATGAATGTCGTCCCAGTAGCGCTGGTAGTCCTCGCGCTTGTTGTTGAACTCGCTGGTCAGGCGGTCGGCCACCTTGCGGGTGATATAGGCGGCCATCTTCTTGACGTAGCCGTCGTTCTGCAGGAAGGAGCGGGAGACGTTCAGCGGCAGGTCGGGGCAGTCGATCACGCCCTTGAGCAGCAGCAGGAACTCCGGAATGACCTCCTTGATGTTGTCGGCCACGAACACCTGATTGTTGTAGAGCTTGACCACGCCCTCGCTGGCGGAGAACTCGTTCTTGATCCTGGGGAAGTAGAGGATGCCCTTCAGATTGAAAGGATACTCGGCGTTGAGGTGAATCCAGAACAGCGGCTCCTCATAGTCGTGGAAGACCTTGCGATAGAACTCCTTGTAATCCTCGTCCGTGCAGTCGGCGGGCTTGCGCATCCACAGCGGGCTGGGATCGTTGATCTGTTCCGGTGCGCTTTCCTCCTCGATCTTCTCCACCGTGGACGCTTCCTCGCCCTCGGCGCCCGCTTCGGCTTCCTCGACCGGCTTCTCCTCGGTCTCCGGCTTCGGGGGCTGAACCTCGCTGAGATAGATCGGCACGGGCATGAAGGCGCAGTGCTTTTCCAGCGTGCTGCGCACCGTCCAGAGGTTCAGGAAATCCTTGTCCTCGTCGCTAATAAACAGGGTGATGGTGGTGCCGCGCTCCGTGCGATCGGATTCCTCCGTCTCATAGGTCATGCCGTCGGCGCTGGTCCAGCGAACGGCGGGCGCACCGGTATAGCTGCGGGTGTTGATGACCACCTTGTCGGAGACCATGAAGCAGCTGTAGAAGCCCAGGCCGAAGTGGCCGATGATCTTCGTGTCCTCGCCGCCCTTGTCCTCACCGGCGTACTTGGAGATGAAGTCCGTCGCACCGGAGAAGGCCACCTGGGCGATGTATTTCTCCACTTCCTCGGCCGTCATGCCGATGCCGTTGTCGCTGAACGACAGCGTGCCGGCTTCCTTGTCGACTACCACGTCGATGCGATAGGGCGCGTCGTCCGCCTGGGCTTCGCCGGTGGACACCAGCCGCTTGTGTTTGCTGATGGCGTCGCAGCCGTTGCTGACCAGCTCGCGAACAAAGATATCCTTGTCGGAATACAGCCACTGCTTGATGACGGGCATGATGTTCTCGGCGTTTATAGAAACTGTTCCCTTTCCGTACATGATTGTTTCCTCCTGATTCTTTGTATTGACTCTATTTTAATCAGGAAAGGTCAATTTGTCAATAGGAAATTAGCACTCGATGATGTTGAGTGCTAGTGAAATTTCGCGATTCAACCTGCAGTATTCGTAATTCAACTTGAAGTTGCTTGCAAATGGAGGTTGAAAATGATATCATGTCAGCGGTGAAGGGGTTCGCCACTGAACAAAATGCGAAACGGAGGTTGACTCAATGATTGACAATCGCACAGTTGGAAAGACCATCGCAACGCTTCGACAGGCCAAGGGGATGACGCAACAGCAGCTGGCGGCTGCCATGAATGTTTCGCATCAGGCCGTTTCCAAATGGGAAAACGGCGCGGCTCTGCCGGACATTCAGACGCTGGTAGAGCTGACGCAGCTGTTCGGCGTCACCGTCGAACAGCTGCTCAACGGAGAGATTCCGGAGGCCCGGCTGGAGAGTGAATCCGGCTTTGACGAGCACATGCGAAATATCGGAAACTTTGTCAACGGCGTGATCGACGACATCGGCAACATGTTCAAGCCTGCGCCCGAGGACGCGAAGGGGACGGAAGATGCGGCCGATTCGCCCGCCGAGGAGACGGAAAAGCCCGACGATTCCGACGGGAACGGGCAGAATGATCACAAGATGAAGATTGATCTGGACGAGCTGCTGACGATGGCGCCTTTCATGAGCAAGAGCGCGCTTTCGGAAATGCTGGAAAAATGCGGACAGAAGCTGTCGGCCACGGATATTGCCCGGCTCGCGCCCTTTCTGGACGCGGATTGTCTGGAGCGGCTCATCCGCGAAAGCGGCATGGAGATCAACTGGAATACGCTGCGCCGGATCGCGCCGTTTTTGAGAAAAGAGGCTGTAGATGCGTTTGCGCGGATGATCGCCATGGGTGAGAAGTATGTGCGCCCCGTATCCGGAGAGGTCAATCGCGTCGCCGGCGACGTGTGCAGGACGCTGGACGACATGTCCCGGAAGATTGAGAAGGGCGTCGACCGGGCGGTGCGCAAGGTCGTGGCGTTCGGAGAGAACGTGGCGACGGAGGTTTCGAAGGCCTTCGACGGCCTGAACGAGGAGCCGGAGAGCCGGGAAGAGCGTCTGGCGAAGCTGAGGCGCAGCGCCTTTGAGCGCGCGATGGAGGACGGCCGCTGGGACTGGATCGAAGCGCACATCGCGGAAGTGAAGGATGAGGAACTGCGCCGGAGGATCTCTGAAGCGGCCAACCGCGCGGGCAAGCAGGAATGGGTATACAGAAACATGGGCGGCTACGCGGACGCGGAGACCATTGAAAAGGCGATCTCCGACGAAAACTGGGACTGGCTGGGCGAGCATGCGGGCCAGTTTATCGCAGAGCGCCAGCGTCAGGTGGCGCAGGCCGCTGTCCGGGCAGAGAATTGGACGTGGCTGAGCGAGCATGCGGAGCAGCTGGATCTGGGCGACGAAGCGCTGGAGATTGCCCTGCGCGCGCGCCGCGCTGGAGAGCGCATGCTGGCGGTGCAGCTGGCGCGCTACGATCTGCGGGATGAGCAGCTGGATCAGCTGGTGATCGACGCGCTCGCCGCCAGGGACATGGAGTTCATCGACATGGCGGAGGATCTCCTGCCGAAGGAAATGTTCCTGTGGTGCTGTACGCGCATGGCCAAGATGGGGGATTGGGAGAGCGTTCGGCAGCTTTCGCGCAAGCTGGATGGCGACGTCCTGGAGCAGCTGATGGAGATCGCCATTGACGAAGGCGATTTCGATGCGGTCGATATGCTGGATGCGCTGATGAACAAAACGGACGTGAAAGAGGAGCAGCCGTGAGTACCGAATTTACCCGACAGGATATCGAAGCGAACAAAGTGAAGGCAGGTCTTGGATATTTCGTATTTTTTCTGCCGCTGATTCTCTGCAAGGGATCCAGGCTCGGACGGCACTGTGCCAATCAGGGTCTGCTGCTGTTGATTTCGTCGATTTTGCTGAGCGTACTGGTGGGCCTGTTCACGGGCGTACCGCTGCTGGGCTGGCTGGTGCGGCTGATCGGCAGACTGATCCGGTTTGCGCTGTTCCTGGTCGCGCTGCTGTGCTTCCTGCAGCTGACGACCAACGAACGCGCGCCGGAAATCCCGTTCATCGGCAGCTTCAGGATCATCTCCTGACAACGGCAATGCCTGCCGCTTCTCAGAAGCGGCAGGCATTATAAAATAAGCAAAGCGCTAAAGAAAATCTTCAGCGCTTTTATGGTACACCATCAGGGGCTCGAACCCTGGACACCCTGATTAAGAGTCAGGTGCTCTACCAACTGAGCTAATGGTGCTCGTCCTTGCGACGTATGATAGTATACCGCGAAGGACGGAATTTGTCAATAGCAGTATGTATTTTTTAACAGAATTTTCCGGCGGGGCGTCACATTCTCTTTCGCTTGGCGCGGCGGACGCGGTTGATGTGGCGCTCGAAATCCCCGCGGTTGATCAGGTCGGCCAGAAGAAGCTGGACGAAGGCCGGAACCGTGCAGGAGTAGAACCCGATCCGCGACTCAAATGCTGGGAGCAGCGGCTTTGGCAGCACCATGTAGCCCACGCGTATGGAGGGCGAAATCGTTCGCGAAAAGGTGTTCAGATAGATCACGTTTTCTCCGGAGGACAGGGAGAAGATGGTTTCCTCCGGCTTGGTGGAGACGGTGAATTCCGATTCGAAGTCGTCCTCGACGATGAAGCGGCCGTCGGCCGAAGCCCAGCGCAGATACTCGCGGCGCTTGGAGGCGGAGGCCGTCACGCCGCTGGGGTAGCTTCGAAAGGGCGTGATGTGCAGCACGGACGCTCGGGAATTTGCCAGCGCGGCGCTTTCGATCCCATCCTGTCCCAACGGCAGCCCTTCGCAGTGGACGCCGCGGGCCTGATATACCTTCTCGATCTTCTCATAGGAGGGATTTTCGATGCCGTAGACGCGGTCATTGCCCAGCATTTCCACGATGAGCCCGTACAGGTATTCCGCGCCGGAGCCGACCACAATCTGTTCCGGTGCGGCGCAGATCCCCCGGCTGCGGGCCAGATAGCGGGAGAGCGCCAGGCGCAGCGCGTCGCAGCCGCAGTTGGGCGACTTGACCAGGATCAGTTCGCCGTACTCGCTCAATACGCGCCGCATGGATTTCGCAATCAGCGAAAAGGGAAAATCCTGATCGATCTCCGGATGCGGGATCGATCTGCAGGGCGCGCCGTAATCCTCCTGGGGCAGGGAAAAGCCGTCGTTTTCCCGGAATATCACATAGTACCCGCTGCGTTCGCGGGATTCTGCATAGCCTTCGTCACACAGAAGCTCATAGGCGTGCTCAGCCGTGATGACGCTGACGCCGCTCTCCGAAGCGATCAGCCGCTTGGACGGGAGCTTGCTCATGTAGGGATAGACGCCGCTGACGATGTTTGCGCGCAGCTGTTCGTAGAGCTGGAGGTAAGCGGGCTTGCTGCTGGCGGGCTGGATTTTGTAATTCATCTGGTATTATATTATTCTTCCGATCTGATTATTTGAATAGGATCAGATGTATTGTATACTCATTCTTGATCTTTGTCAAGGGGGAGTAAAAATGGTGACCAACAGTTCTATTAAAAATACCCGGTGGCTGTGCATTACGGCGCTGTTCATGGCGCTGAATGTGGCGATGAGCTCTTATGGCGTACCCGTGCCCGGCGGACATCTGTATCTGAACGATGTGGTGATCTGCACGGCGGCGATCATCCTGGATCCGTTCTCCGCGTTCTGCGTCGGCGGTATCGGCGCGTTCCTCGGCGATCTGCTGTTCTATCCCACGTCCATGTTTGTCTCGCTGGTGACCCACGGCCTGCAGGCGGTTGTGATCTCGCTGTGCACGCGCAAGCTGCTGAAGGATCATCCCGTGGCGGCGTCCGGAATCGGCGTGTTCCTGGGCGCGATCGTCATGGTGGTGGGCTATTCTCTGGGCCGCGCGTTCATTTACAGCACGCCTGAATACGCCATCCTCAAGCTGCCCTTCCAGATTCTGCAGGCGGCTGTCGGCGCCGTTGCCGGTATGATTATCTGCTGGAAGTTCAAGCTCGTGGCGCTGATGCAGAAGAAGGTCGGCAAGGGACGGCCGAACGCGTAAGCCTGAATACTCAAAAAGCCTGTCGCGCTGCGACAGGCTTTTTTGAAGAACGATGAAAAAACCAGCATGACAGGGTGTATTCCGCCGGATATGTGGTATAATAATGACAAAGCGCTCCCTTGCTGCCGACTGATATGCTGAAGGCGACGGCAATGCGGACAAATGGACAGGATGGAGGAATACGCAATGTGCACAGCTGCAACCTATAAGACGAAGGATCACTATTTCGGGCGAAATCTGGACTATGAGTTCTCCTATGGAGAGCGCGTCACCATTGTTCCGCGGAAATTTCCCCTTCATTTCCGCAAGGTCAGCTCGCTGGAGCAGCATTACGCCATCATTGGCATGGCGACGGTCATCGACGGCTGTCCGCTGTTCTTTGACGGAACCAACGAAAAGGGCCTGAGCATGGCGGGTCTGAATTTTCCCGGAAACGCCGACTACAAGCCGGAGACGGAGGGGAAGGACAATGTGACGCCCTTTGAATTCATCCCGTGGATTCTGGGGCAGTGCGAGAATCTGACCCAGACGCGCGCGCTGCTGGAGCGGATGAACATGGTGAAGATCAACTTCAGCGATGCGCTGCCGCTGCAGCCGCTGCACTGGATGATCTCCGATCGGGAGGGCTCCATCACGGTGGAGTGCGTAAGGGATGGACTGAAGGTTTATGACAACCCCGTGGGCGTGCTGACCAACAATCCAACCTTCGACATGCACATGATGAATCTGAACAACTATATGGCGCTGTCCACCGAGCAGCCGGAGAATTGCTTCTCCAGGGCGCTGAACCTCGCGCCATACAGCCGCGGCATGGGCGCGATGGGATTGCCGGGCGACCTCTCCTCCGCGTCCAGATTCGTCAAGGCGGCGTTCACGCGGATGAATTCCCTGTCCGGCGACTCGGAATCCGAGAGCATCAGCCAGTTCTTCCACATCCTGGGCTCGGTTGCGCAGCAGCGCGGTCTGGTGCACATGGGCGGGGACAAGTATGAAATCACGCTCTACAGCTCCTGCTGCAACACCGATCGGGGAATCTACTACTATACGACCTATGAGAACAGCCAGATTACCGGCGTCGACATGCATCGCGTGGATCTGGATGGAAGCGGGATTACCACCTATCCGCTGGTTCAGGGACAGCAGATCCGAATGCAGAACTGACCGAGGCAAATCCCTGCGCAGAGCAGTTTTGTGAACACGAGCGCGGTATGTACGCTGCGCCCGTGTTTTCCGCAAGCCCTGGCGGCGGGAAAAGCACCTTCCATCAGGGAATTGCCCGGAAAACTGTGGGTTTTCATGGAAAGAGTCTAAAAGACGATTTTGACGCGCAAAGGCGCCCGGATGAAACGTTTTCATCCGGGCGCCGATTCATCAACGGCTGATTTGAATGAGCTCCATCGCGGTGATCTGCGGGGGGAGCGAGCGGGTCATCTTTCCATCGTAGCGCACGCGGACAACGTCGCCGATGCAGAGATCCTTGGGAAGCTCAGCGCTGAGGTTGACCTGAACGGCATCCTTGCCCTCGCCCAGGATCAGGGATCCATCGCCGATTTCCGCAACGACGCCCTGGAGCGCGTAAACCGGAACGGCAAGGCCGGCTGCGATCTGGCCGGGCAGCGACATGGTGATTGCGCCGTTGAAATAGACGATCATCTCTTCCGCGTCAGTCTCCTGTCCGGCCCATTCCTCAGGCAGATGAACGAGCACCTCGCCGAACCCGTCGGTTTGGAGCAGAACCGTGTTCTCTGCAGCGTCAGCCTCCATGACAGCGCCCGTCAGGCAGTGCATGCGGATGATGGCTGCGGTGATCTGCGGGGGAAGCGAGCGGGACATGCGGCCGTCGTAGTCGACGTAGAGATAGTCGCCGACAGCAATCTCCCGATCCGTCTCCATGAAGGTTTCCTCATGGACGAGCACCTGTACCTCGCCGTATTCAGCCGTCTCAATCAGATAGCCGCCGCGTTCGTCCACTTCGAGAACGACGCCCTGCAGCGAAACCGGCGCTTCGGCGACCGGCGCTGCCGTCGCAGTCAGTCCGGCCAGCAGAGCGGCCAACAGAATCAGACAAAGTTTTTTCATGAATTGATCCTCCGTTCAGTCTGTGTTTTTTTCAAACCGTAGCTTTGACGAAACGCGGGAGCAATTCGTTCCGGAAACGGCAGGTTTCCAGATATTGTCAGGATCAGAGGTATTTCTCGAAGTGCTGATAGTCCTGAGCGCCCTGCCAGGCGCCGCCCCACTGCCAGCCATAGCGGGCGAACAGCTGGTAGCACAGGTCGCCGGCGTCAATCCTGCCCTCGAAATCCTGCAGGCGGTCGGCATAGGCTGCGCCGTTTGCAGGCGAAACATAGCTGCCGCTCACATAGGGATTGATCTGCGGATTGACGTCGATCGCCAGCCCCAGCGCATGGTTGGACAGGCGATCCGTTCCGGCGATCAGGCGGAAGTTGAAGCAGGAGGTGTTGTTGGCGGACATGGACGCGCGGTCGACGGCGTCAAAGTCGTCCACCAGCCGAACCATCGTCAGCGGGTACCGCACCTCATACAGCACGCGGAAGATGATCAGCATCTCCCGGGCGACGGAGGCATTGCAGATGATTTCGCCCGGATGGACATCGCCCTCAAAATCGCAGTAGAGAATCGAGAGATAGCGCAGATCGGAATAAGGAACGGTGCAGTTCGCGCCGTAGGAACGTCCGTTGATTCGCTGCTGAACGTCGCCTTCGATGGGCCGGAACGAAAAGCCCTCGTCCAGCGTCAGCCGTTCGCACAGGCGCGCTTCCATCAGCGCGGCGTCCACCCAGACGTCGCCGCTGTCCGTCCGGACGCGGAGAAAGCCTTCGCGCCTTTCGTAGAGCGGGTAGGGGGTATTCGGTTCAAGCACGCCCGCCGGAGCACTGTTTGCATCAGGGGCGATTCGGGCTACTGCGCCCTCTGCGGCAATGCAGGTCGCGGAACCCATCGCGGGCGCGCGCTCGGCAGCGTCCAGCGCATCGCGGATGTAGCCGGCTTCCAGCCAGTCGACCGTGGGCGCGGGTTCGGTGTACCGGGCACTGACCCAGGCCTGAAGGAAGCCGTCGAAGATCAGCCGCCAGTCGCCGATTGCATCGATCTGGCGAACCAGCGCGCCGCGCTGGAGCGATCCGACGACCGCATATTCTGTTCCGGGCCCCGAGCGCAGATGGACGCTTGTGCTCGCGGTGCAGCGGACGTAATCCTCCGCCGCGCAGGGAAGGGCTGCGCACAGCAGGAGCGCAATGACGAGGGCGATGCAGCGTTTCATCGGAAGCGCCTCCTCAGCCGAGAAGCTCCAGCTCGCTCAGCGCGCAGTCGGGATAGCTGCTTCCGCTGTACACGCTCTGAATGACGAATTTGAACTCGGAGCCGATCATGGGCTCGGGCAGCTGGAAGCTCTGGTACTCGCGGGTATCGGAGAGGGTCAGCGAGGTGACGAAGCTGCCGTCGCAGTAGACGTCCAGCTGGCGGATGCGGGCGTTGTTCTTCCACGCAGAGGAGGATTTCACATAGCCGTTCAGAAAGCCCAGACTGGAAACGGTGTACTTTTTTCCATCCCGGACGGTCAGACAGATCCATTCGCCCGCGCCCTTGCGGTTGGTATTCCAGGCCGTGTTGGAATTGCCGTCCACCGCGCAGGCGGCCTCGACGGAAATGGAGGTGGATTTGTTGACATAGGCGGAGCTGCGGGTCACATCGTAGCCGCCGTGGTACTGGCTGATGCCGGGCGCGGCTTCCTTGACGGTTACTTCGCATTTCGCGCTGACGCCATTGGAGGTCTCGGCGGTGATCACGGCGGAGCCGGCGCGCTGCGCGGTCACATTGCCGTCGAACACGCTGGCCACGGAGGAATCGCTGCTGGACCAGACCAGAGCGGGATCCGTCGCATCCGCGGGCAGTACGCTGGCGATGAGCCGGGCGGTCTCGCCGGTCTCGAGCTCGAGGGAGAAGCTGTTGAGCAGGATGGAGGTCACCTCGATGGCAGAAGCGCGCACCGTGACCACGCAGGCGCCGGCAACGCCGTTGGGCGCGGTAGCGGTGACGATGGCGCGGCCTTCGCCCACCGCCGCAACCAGACCGTTGGCGACGATGACCACGGAGGAGTCCGTGCTGGCCCACAGAAGGGTGCTGCCGGAGGCGCCTTCCGGTTCGATGGCGGCGGTCAGCTGCGCCTGTCCGTTGGGATCCAGCTCCAGATGATCCTGGCTCAGATAAACGGCGGTCGGCTGCACGGTCGAGGAGGAGAGCACCACGAGGGTGCAGAATTCCGTGCGTTCGCCGTCGGTGACGGCAATCACGGTGGTTCCCTCGCTGACGGCAGAAACCAATCCCGTGCTGTCCACCGTGGCGATCACAGGATTGACGCTCTGCCAGACGAGACCGGAGGCAGATTCGGCCGAGGACAGCGACTGGGAGAGATCCAGCTGTTCGCCGACGTACAGGCTTTCCTGCGGCCGGGCGAAGGAGAAGCTGCCGGACGCGCCCGCATTCAGCTGCTGTTTCAGCGCGGCCATGCGCGCGACGGCGTCGAACAGTCCGGCATTGGGCATCTGCTCGTACAGCGCAAGCGCCTGGGAGAGCGTGCCGAGATTCTCCTGTGCCCGCGCCTGCGCATAGAAGGACAGCGATGCCGCGTCCGGGAGCCGCCAGCGGTTCAGCTCGGCAGCCAGCGCGTCGTCGGCGGTCAGTGCGGAGAAGGTTGCGCCTGCGGCGCTCAGCTCGCCGGTGTACAGCTGGAGCATGCCTTGCGTATACGCCGCGAGACTGCCGTCGGGATCGGCGTCGGCGAAGTAGGCCTGTGCGGCGAGCAGGTTTTCCTGATATTGCGCGCTGTCGGACAGCGGCGTCAGATTCATCATGGCGGCGCTGTATCCGCCCTCGAACTGGAGTGATGTTTCCCGGGCCTGCGCGGGCAGAAAGCCGAGCGCCAGCGCCATCAGCAGGCAGAGCAGGCTCTTTCTCAATCGCATGGATGATCCCCCTTGATTTCTCTTCAGGATGTATAGGCAAACAGTATGTTCATATTATAGAGGAATGTTACATTGATGTCAAGAAAATGCGCGCGAAATGTGACATGAGAGGGCGAATGGCAAAAGAGAAGGATGTCACTCCGCTGGAGCGGCATCCCCGGTCATTTCAGGCGGCTGCGGGAGCATTCGGGCAATCAGAAAATGGATCTTGCAGCCGCGTGCCGTGTAGAGCTGTTCGTGTTCGCTGACATAGTTCGGAGAAAAGCCCGAGGCGTGCAAATCGTCGGTGACGTAGGTCAACTCGAAATTCGCCTCGGCAAAATAGCGCTTTGAGGCGGTAAAGAGCATGTCGTCGTCGGTTTTGAAATAGATTTCGCCGCCGGGCTGGAGAAATGCGCGGTATTGGATCAGCTGTCGCGGATGGGTCAGGCGGCGCTTGTGATGCTTGGCCTTTTCCGTCCAGGGATTGCAGAAATTGATGTAGATGCGCTCAATGCCGTCGCTGGAATCGAAGGTATCGTATATGCTGCGCGCGTCCACGGCGGAATAGCGCAGATTGTCCACGGGATCGCCGCCGTATTCTGCCTGGGTGTTCTTGATGGACACTGCCAGCACGTGGCGCACCTCATCGATGGCGATCAGGTTGACGTCCGGATTGTCGTGCGCCATGGCGACGGTTGCCACGCCCTTGCCGCATCCGATCTCCAGCCACATGGGCTGCTGCTTCGGGAAGAGTGCGCGCCAGCCGCCCCGGTGGGTGGAGGGTGCCTCGACATAATAGGGACAGCTTTCAATCAGCGGCTCCGTCCAGGGCTTGCGCCTCATTCGCATGTGGAATCGTCCTCTTTCTTTTTCTGCGCCGCGGCCTTTTCCTCGGCGTTTCGGATGTGGAAGAGCGCGGCCACACCGCCGATGGTGGAGAGGGCCCACAGCGCGAGACCGGCCGCCAGAGCGTTCAGAAACATGCAGAGCAGGCCGGCGACATAGCAGACGACCAGCGCGATGCAAATGATATTGCGAATCCGTTGTTTATTCAAGGAAAGACGCTCCCTTTCAGAATGGAATCACCGCATCAATTCGCCCTCGGGGGCGCTCTTCCCTTCTGAAAATGCCTGATGTCGGAAAATTTAGCATTTCCGGCGGTTGCATTGGCCGGACGGGGCGGTTATACTGAATACCAGAAAGATGGGAGGATATTCGAAATGTTTCCAATTCGGGAGTTTGAGAAGCGATTCCGGGAGATCCTGGACGACCTGGATGAGCTGCGCGAAAGGGCCGGCGGCGACGCGCTGGAGGCGCTGGATGAAATGAACGCCGATTACGAGGACGCGCTGTTTGTAATCGAATCCATCGGGCCGGAGGACGAGGACTGGCGTGAGGCGTTCGCGGACGCGCTGGCGGAGTTCCGGGATCTGCTGAACGGCTATCGGGAACTGCAGGATCGCATGCCGGAGCTGGAAGACCTGACGGGTCGGCTGCAGATGGCCGTGACCATGGCGGAGGGCAATCTGGGCGCGTGACGTGCTCCCTGTGCGCCGACGGAGCCGTGTCCGGCGGGGCTGATATGCTGCGGACGGATTCGGCTGCGCACAAGGCCGAAACGGCGGCAGCGCGCTGGCGGAAAACAGCCCAGAACGTTGACAAAGGACCACAGGACAGCCTGTGGAATCGGAAGTGACGGCGTGTACGTCACTTCCGGCATTTTCCGAGAGCAAATGCATTCCCGCTCCGGTTGCCGCCCGGAAATTCCGCAGAATTGAAGGCAACCGGCCTAGCGCGTTGAAAAAAGGTCGTTCTTCAATGCATTGAGCCCCCGCTCTTCTTTGGAAAGAGCGGGGGCTTGCTGTGTTCATCCGATCAGCTTCTCGAACTGATCGACCTTGTCCGCCAGGGTTTTGATGGAGCTGCGCCAGAAGTCCGGGTCGGCCACGTCGATGCCGACGCTGGCCGCTACCTCGCGCACGCTGCCGGAGCCGGTGGCGGTCAGCAGCCGGTCGTACTCGGCCGGGAACGCGTCGCCCTGCTCAAGGTAACGGGCGTAGACGCCAAGGCCGAACAGCATGCCAAAGGCATAGGGGAAATTGTAGAAGTGGATGCCGGTCGAATAGTAATGGCTCTTGCATGCCCACATGTAGGGATGCAGGCAATCGGGATCCAGACCGTCGCCGTAGGTCTGCTTCTGAGCGTCGAGCATGATTTCGCACAGCTCGCGGGGGCTGAGAGCGTGATCCTTGCGGCGCTCCACCACCTCGGTCTCAAACAGGTAGCGGCTGAGAATATCGACAACCACCTGCGCCGCGTCGCCGATCTGCTGCTCCAGCAGGGTGAGCCTGGTGCGGTCGTCCGAAGCGGCCAGCGTCTTTTCCATCAGCAGCGTTTCGTTGAAGATGGAAGCGGTTTCGGCAAGCGGCATGGGATAGTCGCTGAGCAGCACGGAGCAATCGTCCAGACAGCTGTTGTGATAGGCGTGGCCAAGCTCGTGGGCCAGCGTGCTCACGGAGGAATAACTGCCGTCGAAGTTGGACATGACATAGCTGACCTTCAGCGGATGGACGCCGGAGCAGAACGCGCCGCCCTGCTTGCCCTCCCGGGGATAGGCGTCGATCCAGTGATCCTCAAAGGCGTGATCGATAAACGCGGCCATCTTTGAACTGAACCGGCCCATGACATCCACCAAGGTGGCGCGGGCTTCCTCCAGCGTGTACTGGCGCGCGCATTCTCCAACGGGCGCAAACAGATCGTAGAACTTCAATCCGCCTTCATAGCCCAGCAGCTTTGCCTTCAATCTGAAATAGCGGCGGAACATGGGCAGACTTTCGCGCATGGCGGTCAGCAGCGCGTCCAGCGTGGCGCGATCCATGCGGCTGGCGTCCAGAGCGGTGTCCAGCACCGTGTCATAGTGCCGCAGGCCGATCAGCGTCAGCGCCTCGCCCTTGATGCCGTTCAGACATGCGGCCATGGGGATTTCGATGCGGGGATAGGCGGCCAGCTCCGCTTCATAGGCGCGGCGGCGCACGTCGGCGTCGGCGCTGTAGGCCAGGCCGCGGATGGCGGACAGGGGAAGGGTCTGCGCCTTGCCGTCCTGCTCGAAGGGGATCATCAGGTTGGAATCCAGCTGGTCGCGCAGCTGCTCCCAGGCGCTGCCTCCGGTGGTCTGCAGCTTGAGCACCGTGGGCTCCAATGCGGGGTCGATCACGTGGGCTGCGCTGTCTTTCAGCTCCTTCAGCAGGAAGGCGTGCTCCTTCAGCAGCGGATCGCGCTGAATCAGCGCGTCCAGATCTCCGGCGCTGCCCAGATAGCGGCTCAGTGCGCTGCGCGCCTGCGCACATTCGATATCAAGCTGCATGACGCGGGCGTGAAACGCCCGGGCGGCTTCGTTATTGGCGTCGACGGAGAGCGTGAGGAAGGTAAAATTCACGATTTTAATATAGAGATCCATGACCTTCTGCAGCTGGCGGATTGCGTCGGACAGGCCCGATGCGGGTTCGGCTTCCGGCATTGCTGCGATGGTCCGGCGCAGCGCCGCAAAGCGGTCAAAGGCTTCGGCGGTGTCCGCGAGCAGCTTTTCATCGGTGAATCCGGAATAGAGCTTTGAAAGATCCCAATTCATGACGGTTTCTCCTCCAATACATGTTCTTCAGGTATTATACCAGCTTTGCGCCGGATTGGCAACTTCCGGGATATATCAATAGGAAATATTACGGGCGCAGCAGCTCTGCGGCAATCTCCCGATAGCGCCTGAGCGCCGAGGGAAGGGCGACCTGATCGGGATCTGTGACGGCGATCCAGCCTGCGGGCGCTTCGTCCGCATCCACCAGCGCGCCCTTCATCTGCCAGACGAGGTGGGTGAACACGTGCTGCGCCCGAGGCAGCTCCTGAACGGGGCGGACGCCGCGGAAGCCCTCTTCTTCCAGCAGCTGGGGAAGCGCCTGAAGGGGCGGATGACCGTCGATCAGCGGAAAGGCGTACAGGCCGGCCAGCAGTCCGTGAGGCGGACGCTTGCGCACGAGCACGCCCTGACCGCAGCGCACGAGCACGACGGTCAGGGATTCCACGCGCTTTGCGGTGGGCGGCTGCTTCCGGGGAAAGGACTCCGGGTCGCCGCTCTCCCGGGCGCGGCAGCGGGCGGCGAGGGGACATTCGCCGCAGCGGGGCTTCTTTGGCGTGCAGACGGACGCACCCAGATCCATCAGCGCCTGGTTGTAATCGCCGGGACGCCGGCGGTCGATCCATTCCGCTGCGGGAGCGCACAGGTCAAAGGGACTGCGGAGCGGAGCGTCATGGGCGAGAATCCGCGAAAGCACCCGTGCCTGATTGCCGTCCAGTGCGGGAACGGGCTCGCCGTATGCGATGGAGGCGATGGCATTGGCCGCGTAGGGTCCCACGCCGGGAAGACTGCGAAGACCGGATGCGGAGTCGGGAAAGGCTCCGCCGAGCTCTTCGGCGACGCGCCGGGCGGCGGCGTGAAGATTGCGGGCGCGGGAGTAGTAGCCCAGGCCTTCCCACAGCTTGAGCACGTCGTCCTCGGGCGCTCTGGCGAGGGCCTGCACGGTGGGGTAGCGCTCGAGAAAGCGCTGATAATAGCGCTCCACCGTCTCGACGCGGGTTTGCTGCAGCATGATTTCAGAAAGCCAGATGCGGTAGGGATCCCGCGTGCCCCGCCACGGCAGCTCGCGGCGGTTCAGATCGTACCAGCTGAGAAGCTCCTTGGAGAGGGACATGCAATTTCCTCCTGAGAAAACAACGCCCATGCGCATGGACGCGCATGGGCGAAGGACTGGATTTTTTATTCGCGTGCGATGGAAGCCACGTCCGTGCCCATCACATTCTGGATGGCCGCCCAGAGATTGCCCATGTACTGCAAATCCGCGTACTGCATGCCCTCGGGCAGATTGCTGGCGGCGTCGTCGGTCCACTGTCCGATGGCCAGCGTGCGATAGCGGTACAGGCCGTCGGAGTCTTCATAGCGCAGCACATAGGTGGGAATGTACAGCGGGCTCTCCACGGCGATGGAGCCGTCCGCCTGTTCCATCAGCGTGAACTCGAAGATGAGGCCGCAGTCGTGGCCGGTCTCCCGCTGGTTGGAGAGGAAGTTGCCCGGCGCGCACAGGCACAGCGCGCGGCGGCTCTCGCCCTCGACGGTGCTTTCCAGCCACAGCGCGGGCTGGACGGAGTGGGGGTTGTAGCCCAGGATGACGTCTGCGCCGGCGTTGACCAGCACCTGAGCGATCTGCTGCTGCGTCTCGGTGGCGGTGAAGGAGTACATCTTTCCCCAGTTGACGATGGCGATGACGATTTCCGCACCGGCGTCCCGGGCGCTCTGGATGTCGGCGGGAGCGTTGCTGTTGGTTACAAGGTTGATGCAGCCGGCCAGATCGTCCTTGGAGATGCCGCTGACGTTCAGGGCTTCACAGTAGCCGACAAAACCGACGCTGATGCCGTTGATGTCCCGGATGACGGGCGTGGAGCGCTCCTCGGCGGTGGCGCCGACGCCCACGTAGTCGAGACCCGCATCGGAAACATTGGAGATGGTTGCCTGCAGCTCGTCCACGCCGCCGTCCAGCGCATGGTCGTTGGCCAGCATCAGCATATCGACGCCCGCCTCGCGCAGGGAATCCAGGATGGCGGAGGGGGTGAGCATCTTGTCGCTCTCGCCGGAGAAGCCCTGGGTATCGCCCAGCGTTCCCTCCACGTCGCCGATGGTGTAGTCGGCGTTGCCGACGACATCCGCAATCTCCGTGAACATCGAAGAAAAATCGAAGGTCTTGTCCGTCGGATTGTAGGCCGACTTGAGCAGATCCGTCTCCATCATGATTTCACCGAGCACGCGGATGGTGGCGCTGCGCGGCTCGGGCTCCGGCGTGGCCGTGGGCCTGGGCGTCGCGGTGACGCTGGGCGTGGCGGAGGGCGTCGGCGTGGCCTCTGCGGCGTTGGGATCCGCCGTCGGGGAGGGGGCGATGGTGGGGATGGACGACGCGGTCTGCTGCAGATCCGTCTGGCCGAAGGGCTTGACGACGCAGAGCACGATGACCGCTGCAATGACGACCACCAGGGCGGCGATTGCGCCGATGCCCAGCGGTGTAATTCTGTAATGACCGATCCGCAGACCTCTTCGATTCGAATTCGACATTCCTGTTTACCTCCGTATGTTCAAGAGAATCAGACAGTGTATACCTTGCCATGCCGCTTTCCTGTTTGAAGGGGAGAACGTCCGGCTGTTGCCGCTATTATATCATAAGTATTACAAAGCTGCAATGAATATTCTGATATATTTCTAAATGATTTTTGTTTGATTTCAATTTATAAAACCTGTGTGACGGTTTATTTTGGAAATTTGGACGAAATATAACAAAAAATGCGAAAATGCCGAAATTTTTTCTCTTTTTCCGATTGACAGCGCAGTATAGATGTTGTATTCTTTTATTAGTGCAAATATATGTATGCTCCGGCGCGCCCAACGCCGGGCGAGCGTATGGAATTCAACCGCATGCGCAACCGCGCAGGAAAAGGGTGGGGATATATGGCGATGCTCCGGATTGGAAAACTGAAGTTTCGTTTTAAGGACGGCGGAATGGATTTCCGCTGGGGAGACGGCGAAAAGCACCGCATCGGTCTCGGTAGAAAGGACGCGGATGACCGCGCGGATGAGTACGCGGATCGCTATGGCGAATACGACGAGGAGACCGACGCGGGATACGGCGGCCGCTTTGCCGACGATGACTACGCCGAGGACGACTACGCGGATGAAAGCGATGCGGGCTACGCCGATGATGACGGCGAAGCGTATGACGACGGCTACGGCGACGAGCCCTACGACGATCAGGACTACGATGATCAGGAGTATGACGACGGCTACGGTGACGAGGACTATGACGACGAGTCCTACGATCGCGGATATGACGACCGGGGCTACGATGATGACCGGGACTACGATGACGAGCCCTATGACGACAGCTACGGCGACGAGTCCTACGACGATGACCAGGCCTACAGCGACCGCTATGAGGATGAGGACGCCGACGGCGGTTATGCGCAGGGCGATTATGAGAATTACGACGACTATGCCGAAGGCGGACTGAATGGACTGCTTCAGTATATCGATGAAAACGACTGGGTGACCTATCTGCTGCTGGTGCTGCTGCCGCCGCTGGGCATTTACCTGCTGTGGCGCAGACAGCGCTTTGAACCCACCATCCGCTATGCGATTACGGCGGCGTCGGGCGTGTGGTTTGTGGTGCTCATCATATTGCTGGTGATGCTCATCATGCCCAGCAGCGGCGACGTGGTGAATCCGCCGCTGCCGTCGCTTGCGCCGACGGTTGCGGCCAGCGCGTCGGCTTCCCCGAACCCGTCGGCTTCGGCTACGATTGCTCCCAGCGCATCCGCAGGCAGTCTCCTTCCGGGCGCATCGCCCTCCGCAACGCCCATTGGCGGCGCGGCGACTGCGGCAGCGGCGCCGGGCTCCGTGGTCTGGGCGTCGGCTTCCGGCAATTTCTACCACAGCAACAGCGCCTGTGAGCTGGCTTCGGGCGAGAACCTGGCGCAGACGACGCTGGAAAATGCGAAGAACCGCGGCAAATACGCATGCCCGACATGCTATGGCGGCGATCTCTACTATGCGACCTCCGGCGGCAAATACTATCATCTCGATTCCACCTGCAGCAAGATGACCAATCCGGAGATGTACACCAAGGAGATGGCCGAGGCGGAGAAGAAGACCGCCTGCCCGGTGTGCGTCACCAAGACGCAGACGAAGCTTTCCACTGATGCTCCTGCGTCCAACGCCAAGCTGATCTCCAGTGCGACCTCGGACAGGAGCGGCATCAAGGTCTGGTGCACGGATGGCGGCGTGAACTATCACATGACCAGCACCTGCCGCGGCATGTCCGGCGCGAAGCAGGTCTCGCTGAGAGACGCGCTGCTTGCAGGCAAAACGGCTTGCGCCACCTGCTGTGCGGCCTCCGGCAAGCTGGTGTACTGCACCTCCGGCGGCACGTACTACCACAGCAATTCCACCTGCTCGAGCATGAAGAAGGCATCGCAGGTCACCCTCGCGGAGGCGCTGGTGCTGGGCAAGAAGGAATGTCCCACCTGCCGTCCGACCTCCTCCGACAGTACCGGAACCAACACAACCGGCGCCGCGGGCAGCGATACCGCGCAGAGCGGCAGTTCTTCCTCCGAGTACTACGTTTACGCCACGAAGGGCGGCAAGTATTACCACGTCAAGAGCACCTGCTCCGGCATGTCCAACGCCCAGCGCGTGACCCTCAAGTCGATGCTCAGCGAGGGCAGGGAAGCCTGTCCTGTATGCTGCTCGGGCGCGGGCATGACGGTCTATGCCACCGCCGGCGGCACCTACTACCATTCCTATGCCACCTGCTCCGATATGACCAATGCGAAGCAGGGCACGCTGTCGGCAGCGCTGGCGATGGGCTACAAGCGCTGCCCGAAGTGCTGGGGCAGCTCGGACAGCAGCTCCTCCGGCACCGTGGGAACGGGTACTTCCGGCAATGCGGGAACATCCGCCTCCACGGCAACCGCCAACACCGTGATGGTGTACGCCACCAAGAACGGCAAGTGGTACCACACGAAGTCGAACTGTTCGGGCATGTCCGGCGCGACGCAGATGACGCTGAGCGCCGCGATGGATGCGGGAAAGACGGCCTGTCCCACCTGCGCGTCGACCGCGCAGAAGACCGTCTATTCCACCAATGGCGGCAAGTATTATCACAAGGCGGCGACCTGCACCAACATGTCCGGCGCAACCAAGCGCACGCTGGCGGAGGCGCTGAAGATGGGACAGACAGCCTGTCCGGTCTGCATGACCTCGGGCGGATCGTCCAGCCCGACGGCGGCGCCCGGTGACACCGCGGTGCCCGGCGCGACGAGCGCGCCTGAAAATGCTGGCGGCTCCACGCCGGCGAAGGTGGCGAATTTCACTGTCGGAAAATCCGGCATCAAGGTCTATGCCTCGCCGACCCAGAAGTATTATCACACCAAGAGCAACTGCTCGGGCATTACCGGACTGAGCCATGTTGCGCTGGAAACGGCGCTGAACTACGGCAGAAAGGCCTGTCCCACCTGCGCGTCCACTGCGTCCGCCACGGTCTATGCGACGAAGAACGGCAAGTATTACCACGCGAGCAAGAGCTGCGCGGGCAGCGGCGCGGTGAGCGGAACGCTTGCGAATGCGCTGGCTTATGGATTCTCGCCCTGCCCCTACTGCGTGACGGGAACGAAGACTCCGAGTTCTTCTACGCCCAGCAATGCCTATGAGTCCGGACGCTCGGGCATCAAGGTCTATGCGACGGCCAGCGGTACGTATTATCACACCAGCAAGTCCTGCGCTGGAAGCGGCGCGGTGAATATCACGCTGGAAACGGCGCTGAATTACGGCAAGCAGGCGTGTCCGAAATGCGCCTCCGTGGCGGATCGCACGGTTTATGCGGTGAAGGGATCGTTCTATTACCACGCCAGCAAGACCTGCGCCGGCAGCAATGCCGTCAAGGGCAACTATGCGCAGGCGCTGGCATATGGCCTGAGTCCCTGCCCGAACTGCATCGGCAGCGGAAGCTCCAGCGGTTCCAGCGGCTCGACCGCGCCCACCGCCGCGCCGGACTATTCCGCTTCTGCGGATACGTCGGTGTACATCGATCTGTATTCCGATCAGTTCTATTATCACAAGTCCTCGAAGTGCTCCGGCTCCGGCATGAGCTCGGGCACGGGCGTCACGCTCGAGTATGCCCTCGACTTCGGTTACAGGCGGTGTCCGTACTGCAATCCGCCGTCGAGCGCAGATTGAACGAACAGGGAAGCGTCATCCGGCGCTTCCCTGTTTTTCATGATTCGTCTGCTCCGGAAGGGCCGGAGCAGACGGACGATCGCTGGCGCGGCCCGGAATGTGCAGGAGAAACCGTTCCATGGAGCAAAGAGACGCAGCTTACATCTTTTCTGTGCGGCCGGCGCCCCTGTGCATGGCGCGCGGGCGGAGCCCCGACAGACAGAAAAATCCCCGTTCTCCTCTCGGAAAACGGGGATCGATGTGTCAGAGCGATTTCTTCGAGAAACCGACGCTGTCCAGGAAGCGAAGCACGCCCGCATCGCCTTCCGGAGTCTGCTTGTACACGCCGGCATCCGCCAGCACGCGCGCGCACTTCACGCCCAGCGCCTTGCGGATGGCGGCGTTCGCCGCTTCGGCAGAGAGCGCTGTTCCGACTTCACCGGCGATGTCGACAATCCAGGAATAGTGCTTGGCCAGGGGCGAATCCTCGGCGGGGCGCTGATCGATGGGCGTCTCGCCGGTCAGATATTTCTCAAGCGCCGCCAGCTCGCTCAGAAGCCGTCCGGGCAGAATGAACAGACCCATGACCTCGATCAGGCCGATGTTCTCCTTCTTGATGTGGTGCAGATCGGCATGGGGATGGAAGATGCCCAGCGGGTGCTCCTCGCTGGTGCGGTTGTTGCGCAGCACCAGTTCCATCTTGTACGCGCCGTCCTCCTTGCGCAGGATGGGGGTGACGGTGTTGTGCGGCGCATCCGTCTCGGCATAGACGTCGCAGGAGGGATCCGAATAGCCGCGCCAGGCGTTGAGAATCCGGTCGGAGAGCTCGATGATCTTTTCGCGATCCGCGCTTCTGAGCACGATGCAGGTCATCGGCCAGTCGGCAACATAGGCGGAAACGGCCTCGTCCGGCGAGGTCAGCGGGATCCGCACGCCGGCGTCATCCATGGGGAAACGGTAATTGCCGCCCTGGAAGTGGTCGTGGGAGAGAATGGATCCGCCGACGATGGGCAAATCCGCATTGGAGCCCAGCATGTAATGCGGGAACTGATCCACAAAGTCGCACAGGCGCACGAAGGTGTTGCGGCTGATCTTCATCGGCACGTGCTGCGCATTGAAGACGATGCAGTGCTCGTTGTAATAGAGATAGGGCGAATACTGAAGATACCAGTCGCTGTTGTCCAGCTTCAGCGGCAGCACGCGGTGATTCTGACGGGCGGGAAAGCCGACGCGGCCGGCGTAGCCGGGATTTTCCACACAGAGCATGCACTTGGGATAGCCGGTCTGCTTGGCGTTGCGCTGCGCGGCGATATCCTTGGGATCCTTCTCCGGCTTGGAGAGGTTGATGGTGATCTCCAGCCGCCCGCAGAGCGTATCCTCGAAAAACCGGGCGTTTTTTGCAATGCGGTCCACGCGGATGTAGTCCACATCGCGGCAGAGCTGATAGAAATCGCTCGTGGCGGCGACGGGGCTCTGTGCGTACAGACGCTGAAAGCGCGCGCGGATCTCGGCGGGAGAAGGCGTCAGCGCGCCCATCAGCTTTGCGGAGAACAGATCCCGGCGCTCGCCGCTGTCCGAGATGATCCCCTCGGCACAGGCGATTTCACACAGTCCCTCGAGATATTTCGTGGCGGTTTCGGGCGCCTTGCAGGGGGCGTATTCAATCGCTTCGGGCGCGTCCATCTGCATGATCTCCAGCAGGCGGTTCAGGGTGTAGGGGCGATCGACGGGCTCGATGAGCCCTTTTTCGACGGCAAAATCAACGAGACGATACAGATATTCCGTGGCAGTGGTCTTCATATTAACACCTCTCAACCATTTCTGATCCTATTATCCGGCAAAAAGTTCGTCATGTCAATGGCGAAATGGCGAAAGAACGGTTTTTTTGCTTGCGCATTTGCGTCGAATGGAGTAAAATTAAAGTGTATGAATATGTTTGGGGGTAGATCCAACATGGATATCAAGGCGATTTTTGAACGGAATTCTGAACGGTTGAACACCCTGTACTCCGGCAAGGATCAGCTCGCTCGCTATACCGGGCTGGCAGAGGCCTTTGCCGCCCACTTCGGCCGTGAGCCGGAGATGTTCGTGTCCGCGCCCGGACGCACGGAGGTGGTCGGCAACCATACCGATCACAACAATGGCCGCGTGCTGGCCGCGTCGGTCAATCTGGATACGGTTGCGGCGATCGCACCCAGAAACGACAGCATCGTGACGCTGTATTCAGCGGGCTACGACAAGCCCTTCGTGGTGGACGTGTCCGATACGACGATCTATGACCATGAGAAGGAATCCACCTTCGCGCTGATCCGCGGCGTGGCGGCCAGACTGCAGCAGCTGGGCTACAGGGTGGGCGGCTTCGACGCCTCCGTGACCAGCACGGTGTTCAAGGGCAGCGGCCTGTCCTCGTCCGCGGCGTTCGAGGTGATGCTGGTGGCGGCGTTCGACGCGCTGTACAACGGCTGGACCATCGATGCGAAGCTGAACGCCCGCATTTCCCAGTATGCTGAAAATGTTTACTTCGGCAAGCCCAGCGGATTGCTGGATCAGTCGGCCAGCGCCGTCGGCGGCCTGGTGACCATCGATTTCGGCCCCGAGAATCCCGTGGTCGAAGCCCTGAATTACGACTTTGGCGCGAAGGGCTATGCGGTCTGCGTCGTGACGGCCGGCGGCGAGCACGGCAATCTGACCGCGGACTACGCCGCGATTCCCAACGAGATGAAGCAGGTCGCCGCCGCCATGGGCGTGGACGTGCTGGCGAAGGTGACGAAGAAGCAGCTGGAGGATGCGGTTCCCATGCTCAAGGGCAAGGTCAGCGACCGCGCCATCCTGCGCGCCTTCCATTTCGTGGACGAGACCGATCGCGTGACGGACGCCGTGCAGGCGCTGCGCGAGGACGATCTGGACGCGTTCTTCCGCACGGTCATCGGCTCGGGCGAGAGCAGCTGGAAGCTGCTGCAGAATCTGTATGTCGCGGGCAGCGACAATCAGGAGATGCCGCTTGCGCTGGAGATGAGCCGCCGGATGCTGGAGGGACGCGGCGCGTGGCGCATCCACGGCGGCGGATTCGCGGGCACCATTCTGGCGTTTGTGCCGTTCGATCTGCTGGACGAGTATGCGGCGCGGATGGATGCGGTGTTCGGCGAGAAGGCCACCACGGTGCTGTCCATTCGTCCGGAGGGCGCAGTCTGCATCCGCTGATTTCCGGCGCGAACGATTCTTATTGAAGGAAAAGATGAAACATGACCTATCTGACCCGCTCTGAAGCGGAAACCATGAGATTTGCTGCTGCGCTGGCGGGAATGCTGGACGCGGGCGACGCCATGCTGCTGGAGGGCGACCTCGGCGCAGGCAAGTCGGTCGTGGCCAGAGGCGTGGCGCGGGCGCTGGGCGTCGAAGGTGCGATGCCCAGCCCCACGTTCACGCTGCTGATTCCCTATGAGGGCGCAAAAAAGCTGTATCACTTTGATCTGTACCGCCTGGCGGATCCCGACGAATTCTACGCCGCGGGACTGGACGAGTTCATCGGCGGAGACGGCGTCGCGCTGGTGGAGTGGCCGCAGATGGCGGAGCTGTCGGTGGAGCCGTCGCTGATCGTGCGGATACAACGCGGAACGGGCGACGACGACCGCATCATTGAAATCGACAATCATGGCGTGCGCGGCTTTGACCCTGCGGCGCTGACGGAATGGAGGATGGACGAATGAACATTCTGGCCATCGATACCTCGGGCCCCGTGGCGGGCTGTGCGGTGATGATTGACGGCAGGGTGGTCCATTCGATCGCGCTCAACCATGGACTGACCCATTCGGAGACCATCATGCCGGCGGTGGAGGAAGCGATGTCGGGCTCCGGGCTCGCCTGCGCGGACGTGGATGTGTTTGCGGCGGTGGCGGGGCCGGGTTCGTTTACCGGCGTGCGGATTGGCGTGTGCGCGGCAAAGGGGTTCGCCCATGCGGTGAACAAGCCCTGCGTTCCCATTCATGCGCTGGAGGCGCTGGCGATGAACTTTTACGGCTTCGACGGCCTGGTGTGCCCGATCCTCGACGCGCGGCGCAGTCAGGTGTACTGCGCGCTGTTTGATGCGGGCAGGGGCTTTCCGGAGCGCGTCGCGGCGGATGACGCAGTGGCGCTGGAGACGCTGCTGGAGCGTCTGCCGGAGGGGAGAAGAATCATGTTCGCCGGGGACGGACTGGCCGTCCATGCAAAGACGATCCTAGAGAAGCTGGGCGATCGTGCGATGATCGCGCCGGCGAATCTGCGGGATCTGCGTCCGGATGCAGTGTGCGCGCTGGCGGCGCGCAAGCGGGACGAATGGGTTCCCGCCCATGAGCTGCGCCCGGTCTATCTGCGCGCGCCTCAGGCGGAGCGGGAGCGCAGCGCAAGACTGAGCCGGGAGGCACAGAGATGAGTGAAATTACAATCGGGCTGATGAAGGAATCGGACGTCGAGGCGGTGCACAGGATTGAGACGGCGTGCTTCAGGACGCCGTGGTCCAAGGCGTCCTTTTATCGGGAAGTGACGGAGAACGCCTGCGCGCGCTATGTGGTGGTGCGCGAGGACGGCGTGCCGATCGCCTATGCGGGCGTGTGGTTTGTGCTCGACGAGGGGCATATCACGAATATCGCCGTTCATCCGGACCGGCGCGGCATGGGATATGGCGAGCAGGTGACCCGGGCGATGATTCAGCTGGCGGCGGACAGCGGCATGAACTGGATGACGCTGGAGGTGCGCCGGTCGAACAAGATCGCCCAGTCGCTGTATCACAAGCTGGGATTTATCGACGTGGGCTATCGCAAGCGCTACTATGAAAACGAAGAGGATGCGCTGGTGATGGCGCTGGAGCATCTGCCCGAGGCGCATCCCGAAAACGATCCGATGCTGGTAGAGGAGTGACGGGCGACCGTTTTTGAAATATGGAGAATGGAGGCATGTATGCTGTTCAATGTGATTGAATCGATTGCTGTCGTGCTGAGCTGCGTGGCGGCTTCCATCCATTGCGTGCACATCTTTCAGATGAACCGCTACCAGCTGCCGGTGTACAGCCAGTGGCTGAGCCGGAACCGGGAGAGCTATTTCCGGAAAAACGTGCTCATTGGCGCGGCGGCGTCGCTGGTCAAGTGGTATCTGCCGTTTCTGCTTTCGCTGTTTGTCTCGGTGGAGGCGGTGCGCATGGCGATTGCGGGCTGGCTGACGCTGATCGGCTATCTGGCGGCGACGACGACGCTGTCCGTTCGCGAAATCCGCACGCCGATGAAGAAGCCGCTGGTGCTGACCATGCGCGTGAGAAGGCTGTTCGGTCTGCTGATTCTGATCCTGACCGCAGCTGTGCTGCTGCTGAGACTGCTCAGCGTGCCGCCGTACATCGCCTATGCCGGCATCCCGTATCTGGTCTGGCTGGCCGGTCGGATCATGCACCCGGTGGAGGAGCGCATCAACGCGGGGTTCTATGAGGAAGCGCGAAAAAAGCTGCGGGCGCGCAGGGATCTGATCAAAATCGGCATTACGGGCAGCTATGGAAAGACGCTGACGAAGTTCATTCTCAAGGAGATCCTCTCAGAAAAATTCGAGGTGCTGGCGACGCCCGCCAGCTTCAACACCGCCATGGGAATCTCCCGCGTGGTGAATGATCAGCTGGAGGACAGGCATCAGGTGTTCATCGCCGAGATGGGCGCGCAGCACGTGGGCGATATCAAGCATCTGGTGAAGCTGGTTCGCCCGAAGTACGGCATGATCACCTCCATTGGCGCGCAGCATCTGGATTCCTTCGGCTCCATGGCGAACATTGTGGATACGAAATACGAGCTGATCAGCGGATTGCCGGAGGACGGCGTGGCGTTCTTTGCGTCGGACAGCGGATATGCGGACCGGCTGTTCGGCATGTGCGAGCGCGAGAAGTACGACGCGGCGGTGGAGCTGCCCGGCGATCACTATATGCGCGCCAGCGAGCTGTCGGAGAATGCCGAGGGCACGCAGTTTTTGCTGGAGTGCGCCGATGGCGGACGGGTGCGCTGCAAAACGCGGCTGCTGGGGCGGTTCAATGTCCAGAACATCGCGCTGGCTGCGGCGCTGGCTCATCGGCTGGGCCTGACGATGGATGAAATCGCCGCCGGAATTGCGCGGCTCCAGCCGTTCGAGAAGAAGCTGCAGCTCATTCCCGGCGAGCGCATCGTCATCGATGATACGCTCAACGATCATCCGCTGGGGACGGCCGACGCGCTCAGCGTGCTGTCGGAGTTTCCCGGCCGGAGGATCATCGTCACGCCGGGCCTGCCCCAGACGGATGCGCGGGGCGAGGAGGTCAACTATGCCTTCGGCGTGCAGATGAAGGGCTGCGTCGACGCGGTGATTCTGGTGGGCGAGAAGAAGCGGGTTCGCCCGATTGCAAGGGGCGTGCTCAGCACGGGCTTCCCGAGGGCATCGCTGTACGTGGCCGCCGATATGGACGATGCAGAGGATCTGCTGGATGAGATTTCCGGCAGCGGCGATACGGTGCTGTATGAATGCGGTTCTGCGGAATGAGGATCCGGAGCCGTCCGTTGAGGGAAATCAGCAGGAATACAAAAAGGCTCAGGCGTGTGTTTTTCACGCCTGAGCCTTTGCGCGGCTGCAGAGTCCGGAGTTTGCGGGCGACGGGATGGATGCCGTTCCAGCTGCCGCTTCCGGGGGCGTCCAACGCCCGCTTTTGTATTTGGATCGTTTTCCATGAGAACCGCTTCCTGCAGCCGATCATCGCTTCTGATAATCGCAGCGGAGGATGGCGTAGAGATCGACGTCCACATACCGGCCCTTGTTCATCAGCTTCTGGCGCATGCGGCCTTCGAACTGCATGCCGCACTTGCGCATAACCGCGCCGGAGGCGGGATTGTCCAGCTCATGAATGGCTTCCACGCGGTTGAGCCGCAGCGCGTCAAAGGCGTAGGCGATCACGGCCTGCAGGGCCTCGGTCATGAAGCCCTGGCCCCAGTGAGCGCGGGAGAGGGAATAGCCCACCTCCGCGGCGGCGTTGTCCGACTGAATCCACATATAGCCGATGGTGCCGATGATCCTGCCGGTGGACTTGAGCTCAATGCCCCAGCTGGCCGGCTCGTTCATCCGGTATTTGCGCAGCATATAGCGCAGATAGGCGCGGGATTCGCCGATGCTGCGGTGCGCAGACCAGAGCACATGCTTTGCCACCTGGGGGTCGCGGCTGTAATCATAGATATCCTGGGCGTCGCGCATGGTCAGCTTGCGCAGGCGCAGCCGGTCGGTTTCCAGCACGGGCATATAGCCGTAGAGATCAATGCCGATCATAGAGGAGTCTCTCCTACGCATTGAGAATTTTCCAGCCCATCATCAGCGCGCAGATGGTCTTGGCGTCGCGGATTTCATTGCGCATGACCATGTCCACGGCCTCCGCAAGGGGCATTTTGACCACGTTCAGAAACTCGTCGTCGTCGGGGTCGCAGTCGCCGGAGGACAGTCCGCGGGCCAGAAACAGCGAGATGCACTCATCGCAGAAGCCGACGGTGGACAGCATATCGTTCAGATGCGTCCAGGACTGCGCGGTCAGGCCGGTTTCCTCGCGCAGCTCGCGCTGAGCGGCCTCCAGCCGGTCCTCGCCCTTGAAGTCCAGCTTGCCGGCAGGAATCTCAAGAAGCACCTGGTCGATCGGCGAGCGGAACTGGCGCACGAGATAGACGCTGCCGTCGTCGTCCACGGGCAGCACGGCCGAAGCGCCGATGTGACGGGCAACCTCGCGCTTGGCCAGCTTGCCGTTGGGCAGGCGGTTGGTCAGATGATCAACGTGCAGAATGATGCCGTCGAAGACGCGTTCGGAAGAGACGTTCTGTTCCAGAATCCGGGAATCGTCGAAATCCTTCATAATCCTTGGCCTCCGTTTTGATGTTCCGGATAATATTCGACGCGGGCGATGGAAAATCCTGCCGCCGTGCGCAGCTGCGGAAAAAATCGCTGCGGGGCGTTCGGATGGGCGCGCCGAATGAGAAGAATTCGAAAATGCGTTTTACAGGGTCTTGCTCTTTAATTGAAACTGTTGTATAATAAATAAAACCCCTCATTATTTTTCAAGGAGTGGATTACAATGATCAAGGTTATTCTCGGTGACAAGGGCAGCGGTAAGACCAAGCGTCTGATCGACATGACCAATGATGCGCTCAAGCAGGAGCGAGGCAATATTATCTTTATTGATGACGACAAGCGCTATATGTATGACCTTCATCGCGACATCCGCTTTGTGGACGCCAGCGAATATCCGTCCGGCTACAAGTGCAGCGCGCACGAATTCCTGGGCTTCCTGTGCGGCATGCTGTCCTCCAACTATGATCTGACGCTCATCGCCGTCGATGCGTTCAAGAAGCTGGTCAAGACGGACATGTTCTCCGATGAAATGCGCGATTTCTTCGAGCAGCTCGACAAACTGTCCGAGCGTCATAGCTGCGATTTCGTGTTCTCCATCGGCAGCGTCAAGGAAGCCGTTCCGGAGTTTATCAGCAAGTATTCCATCGATTGATCAATGCGCCTGAGCTGGCGCGAAGGGCTTTGTGAGGTAGCGCATGCGCTGGTGGATCAAACTCATTCTGGGAATTGCAGTCATTGCGGCGCTGGCCTGGCTGGCGGTACGCATCGGCGGCTTTACGCTGCAGATTCTCGCCGGAAACGGCGGCGGGACGAGCGTGCACGATCCCATGTTTGCGGAAGAGCCGGAGCAGGCAACGCAGCCGCCGGATCTCGGCGGGGTTGAAGGCGTCGCCCGCTTTCAGGACAATTCCGCGAATTGGGATACTTCGGTGCAGACGCCGGTGGATCAGACGGTCGAGGAGCTCCAGCAGGAGGCAGCCGGGAACTGAACGGCCGCAGGATTGAGAATATCGAACATGAAAACCCCCTCGTTTTGCATAAATTTGTGCAGAACAGGGGGTGTATTCATGGTTCGAAAGCGGGAATTGAGCGCAGTGGCCGCCACACTGGCCGCTGGAGCGGGCGTGGGATTTTCCTCGGGCAGGCAGGTCGCGCTGTTCTTTGCGCAGATGGGATGGGCGTCGTGGGTTGGCGTGGGAGCTGCTGCGGCGCTGTACGGCGCGCTGTGCGGAGCGGTTTGCCATTTTGCCAAGCAAACGGGCGCGCGCACGCTTCCCGGCATCTGCATGCGCGCGCTGGGCCCGCGGAGGGCGATGGCTGCCTGTGCGCTGTACGGCCTGCTGACGGCGGCGGTCGCGGCGATGATGATTTCCGCTGCAGGCGGACTGGCGGCGCTGATCCTGCCGGTGCAAAACGCATTCTGGATGGGCGCGCTGTTTTCCACGGGGCTTGCGCTGCTGTTGAGCTTGCGCGGCATGCGGGGAATGGCGGCGCTGGGAATCGTCGCGGTGACGCTGTGCGGCGCGCTGTATGCTGCGATGGCGCTGGATCCGCGGGAAATTCATGTCTATCATCAGTATGTGACGGTGCCGGAGCTTTCCGGATCGCTGGGGGCCGCGCTGGCGCTGGCGGCGATGCATGCGGCGCTGAACGCGGCGGTGGCGGCAGCGGCGGCGGCGGGCTTTGCTGATCGGACAAGATCGGCAGCCGGATTCGCGGCGGAATGCGGATTGGGCATGCTGATCCTGCTCGCGGCGGCAAATGCCGCCATCCTTCGGGGAGGAGAGCGCCTGCTCTCCCAGGCGATGCCCATGGCCGTGCTGGCGGCGCGATGGGGGAAGTTTGGCTATTATGCGCTGATTCTCTCGATGTGGCTTTGCACGGTGACGACGCTTTCCGCGTCGGTGAGCGCGCTGGCAGGGCAGCTGGATGGAGACGGGCGCGCTTCTCCCCGCTGACCATTCGGCGGGGAATCAGCGCGGCGGAAGCTGTCGCGAAATCCGGCGGAGTTTCGTGTTAAATTATAAAAACACCCCCTGAAAATGGTTGACGAAACGGGGGAAATGGGTTACAATACATCTTGTGTCAATCCGCTCACTAGCCCCGAGCATGGACATGGTTGCAAAAGTCCTGACCAAACTTTTGCAAAAGCATTGATCTAATTTGGAGGGAATTTACTCGTGAGTACGTATATCGCTAATCCCCAGAATGTCGAGCGCAACTGGTATGTGATCGACGCTGAGGGCATGGTTTTCGGCCGCCTGGCTTCTCAGGTTGCTTCCATGCTTCGTGGCAAGCACAAGCCCACCTTCACCCCCAACTGCGACTGCGGCGACTACATCATCGTCGTCAACGCCGACAAGCTGGTCTTCACCGGCAAGAAGCTGGACAAGAAGATCTATCGCTATCATACCGGCTACGCAGGCGGTCTGAAGGAGATCACCTACCGCAAGCTGATGGCCACGAAGAGCGAGTTCGCTTTCCGTGAGGCCGTTCGCCGCATGCTGCCGAAGGGCCCCCTCGGCTACAAGATGGCGAAGAAGCTGTTTGTCTATGCTGGCCCCGAGCACAATCAGCAGGCGCAGAAGCCCGTTGAGTACAAGCTGTAATTAGGGAGGAGGACGAATCATGAACAGTGTTTGCTTCCATGCCGTTGGCAGAAGAAAGAAGGCGATCGCCCGCGTTCGTCTGATCCCCGGTGAGGGAAATATCCTGATCAACAAGCGCAGCGTCGAGGAGTACTTCGGCTATGAGACCCTGAAGACCCTCGTCCGTCAGCCCCTGGTGCTGACCGATACCCTTGGCAAGTTCGACGTGATCGTCAACTGCAAGGGCGGCGGATTCACCGGCCAGGCCGGCGCGATCCGTCACGGCATCGCCCGCGCGCTCGTCAAGGCTGACGCCGATCTGAAGCCCGCCATCAAGAAGGCCGGCTATCTGACCCGCGATCCTCGCATGAAGGAGCGCAAGAAGTACGGTCTGAAGGCCGCACGTCGTGCTCCCCAGTTCTCCAAGCGCTAAAAGAACTCAAAACCCCTGGAAACACGGCGTTTTCGGGGGTTTTCCTCATTTTTGGCGCTGACGGATTTTGAACGGATTTGACCCAATTTAACCCATTTTATAGGGGCTAAAAAGGGGTTAAATTGCCCAAATGGGTGAAATGAGGGGTTAATGAAGGGGCGAAAAGAATCGATTTTTGATATGTCTCAGGCTTGCCCGTCTAACCCGTTTCAGAGGGAATTCCCCCCGTCTTTCAGAGGCGATGGATTGCATTTTCATACATGCGCCGAAGCAGACTTGTCCTTGAAATCAGATGCTTTTGAAAAGCGTGGACTGGATCGCTTGGCTCCCAACGTCGCTGTAACAGAGGAGGATGCTCGATGAAGAAGCTGGGAGATCAACGGCATTCTGTGTGCCTGAGGCATTTCTTGAGCGGAGGAAAACAGAAATGAAGATCGGCGTGATCTCGGACACCCACGGGCTTCTGCGCTCGGAAGTCGTGGACAAACTGCGGAGCTGCGATGCCATCCTCCACGCGGGCGACGTCAACAAACCCGAGACCCTGGATGCGCTGCGCACCATCGCACCGCTGCATGTGGTGCGCGGCAACAACGACAAGGACTGGGCGGAAGCGCTGCCCCAGACCCTCCGCGTGGAGCTTGGCGGCGTGCGGATTCTGATGATTCACAACAAGCGCGAGCTGCCGAAGGAACTGGGTGACGCACAGCTGATCGTGTTCGGCCACTCCCACAAATACTTCGAGCAGACCATCGACGGACGGCTCTGGCTGAATCCCGGCAGCTGCGGAAAGCGCAGGTTCGATCAGGAGATCAGCTTTGCGCTGCTGCACATCGACGGCGGCGCATGGCGCGTGGAGAGGATCGTTCTGAAGCAGTAGCCGTCCATAAAAACGCCTCGATGTATGTGGTCATCACCGATGACGAATTGAAGTGTATCAAAAGTGCGCGAGGCAGAGCAATCCGCATCCTGCACTTTGCTCCACCCCGGCTGGAAAGCGTTGAAAAATCCTCCCCGATTCTGGTCAGGGAGGATGAAATTCTGTTTCGCTTCGGTCAGATTCCCGCAGTGTTGATCAGGAACTGTACCCTTCCGCTCATGTCATCGGCAATTCCGGCATAGGAGTTATACCCCTTCACAAGGTCGAACATTGCATCGGCACGATCTGCCAGATCTACGAGATCGCCGTCAAGGGCATCCAGGATCTTCTGGATCGCCTCCTCATTGAACTCGTTCAGACCATCGCTCAACTCGACACAGCCGTCATAGAGCTGCTGCGCACCATCCTGGAGCTCCAGGACGCCGTCCTTCAACTCGCCTACACCATCCACGAGTTCGCCCGTGCCGTCCAACAGTTCATGCGCGCCCTCGGCGGCTTCCCCGACGGCGTCGGTGTAGTCGACCACGCCTTCGTAGAATTCCACCATGTCGTCCAGCGTGTCGTGCAGCTCCACCAGCGCCTGATAGGCTTCGCCGTTTTCACCGTTTTCCTCGAGGGCCTCGGCGACGCTGTTCATGTACTCCGCGCCGTGGCGGTTTTTCTCGATCTCTTCGGCAATGATATTCTGCACCTTGGAGGAAGCCATCTGCTCGCGGATATTTTGGTCGATCAGCGCCTGAACCTGCTCGGTCTCCATCTGAATGTCCACATTCTCCGCAATTTTGCTCTGGATCATCTCCGACTGCATCTGATTGGCAACCTCGGCCTCCACCGTCTGATGCACCGCTTCGGAGTCCATCTGCTTCTGAATCTCTTCGGCAACCATCTGCTGCACCGCCTCGGTTTGCATCTGCTTCCCGGTTTCCGCCTCAACGGTCGCCCGGATGCTGTCGGAGCCCATCTGATTCTTCGTCTCTGCTTCGATCTGCGCCCGGATTTCGGCAGAGGCCAACTTTTCTTTCACAATGGCAGCGATTTCATCGTCGGAGAGGGAGAGAATTGCATTGCGGATCTTTTCGCGCGCGGCTTCCTCGACCTTCTTGCGGACTTGCTGCTCGGCGGCCGCCTCGGCCTGGCTGCGCACGGAAGGATCGGCCATCTGCTTTTGGATTTCCGCCGTCATAGCGGCCTGAATGTCAGAGGATGCGAGCTGATCGCGGGTGGTTGAATCGATTTTCGCCTGCACCTCCGCGGAGGCCATTGACGCAGCGACCCTCTGTTCAATCAAGGCCTGCACTTGGGGCGAGGCCATCCTCTCACGAACCAGCGCGTCGATTCGATCCTGTACATCCTCCCCCTCCGCAATCGCAGCGGGGAACAGCAGATCCAGCGGGAGAAATTCAATGGCGTTTTCTTCGGAATCCGTTGCTTCAGGCGAATTTGCGGGCGCAGGTTCAATCGAAGGCTCAGGTGTGTCGCCAGGTTCCGGAGCATTCGTTGTCTCAGGCTCCTCCGTCTCCTCGGGCTGCGTCAGTGCGGCCATGATTTCCCGGCGGATTTCAGCTTCGACTGCGGCGCGCACCTCGGCGGTGACTGCTTCCCTGACGCTTGACGCGACCTGCTGCCGAATCTGCGCGCTGTACGCCGCCTCCACCTTTTCCCGGACGCTCTGCTCCATCTGTGCGTCGATCATGGCCTGCACAGACTCCGACTGCATCTGCTGCCGGACATTTGCTTCGATTTCCGCCTGCACCGCGGCAGATTGCATCTGCTGCTCGATCTGGGCGTTCAGCGTCGCTTCGTCGGGATTGCGCACGGCGGCTTCAATCTTCTGGCGTGTCGCGGCTTCCACGGCGGCCTGCACCTGTGCTTCGACAGCAGCTTCTACCTGTTCGCGAACCTTCGCCCGCGCGCCCTCCAGCACTTTGGAGGTGACCAGCTCCGATGCACCTGCTTCCACCTGCTTGCGAACCTCGGCCTCCACGACCGCGATGACCTGCGCTTCGACCTTTTCGCGCGCCGCCTGTTGCACCTGGGAGACGACCTCCGCATACACGGCGGCGTTTACCTTGCTCTTCAGCGTCCTGTCCGCCTGTTCGTAGATGTAGTCCTCCACATTCGCCAGCAGCTCGCGCTCCAGGCGCTCGATCTCCTCGCCGTAGTTCTCTACGGTCAGCGTTCTCAGCTCGATGTCCAATTTATCGAAATCCGATTTCGACTCGGCCAGCGAATCGTTTGCCGTGTCCAGCACGGTCTGCAGAATCTGCGCCGCGGCGTCCACGAGGTCGTCGCTGTTGGAGTCAATCTCGTCCAGACCGTCGGACAGCTCGCCCGCGCCGTCGTTGAGTTCGCCTGCGCCGTCTGCCAGTTCATCCACGCCGTCGACGAGTTCGTCCACGCCGTCCTTGAGCTCGCCCATGCCGTCCGTCAGCTCGGCGACGCCGTCCAGCAGCTGGGTGATCGCGTCGTTCAGATCCTCGGACAGCTCGTCGACGTCCAGATCCAGCGACAGCTCGCCGTCCTCCTCCTGGAAGATGGAATTGGTGGCGAGGGTGTAGGTTCCGGAGGTACTGAAGTCCGTCACGTCCGCGCGGATCTCGGCGGAGGTGGGGATGTCCAGGTCGAGGTCCTCGATGTCCTCCAGCTTGAGGGCCTCGCTGACGCCCGGCAGGCCGTAGCACAGGACCATCGTGAAGTTGCCCGTGTCCACGATGTGGCCGTTGGTGACCTCGATGTTGCTGTATACGTCCTCGTCGGCCAGCAGCACCGTGGCCATCAGGAAGGGCAGGGGCATTTCGACATTCTCGCCGCCGACCTTGACCGTCTCCGTCCGCTTGGAGGAATAGTCGATGTGCATGACCAGATGGCCGCTCTTGCCCTTTAGATCTTCGGGCGCGATCTCCGCGCCGTCCAGCGTGTAGGTGATGCGCACGTCTACGGGCAGCGGCTCCGTGGAGACGCCCTCGTAGCGGACGTCGTTGCCGTTGGCGTTCCAGAGGATGGCGTCGCCGTCGGTGGTGAAGGTCATGTCCTCGCCGACGTTCTCGATGTCCGTCAGGCGGCTGACGTCGCGAAGCTGCGCCTCCTCGTCGCGGTTGTACAAATGCTCGCTGACGATGATTTCATTGACCTCGCCGGTCGCGTCCGCCAGCACATAGACCATTTCCTTTTTATCCTCGCGCTCCGCCAGCGCACAGGGGAGCACCGCGGTCAGCAGCATCGCCGCGGCGACGACGGCGGCCAGAATACGCTTTTTCATAGAGATTCAACCTCCTTTTCAGCTTTCACTTTCATACCCAGCGTGGTGTGGCGAATCAATCCGTCGCAGAGCATCAGCAGCGCGGGCAGGATCAGCAGCACGCACAGCATGCTCACGATCGCGCCGCGGGCCATCAGCATGCACATGGAGCTGATGATGTCGATGTCCGAGTAGACAGCCACGCCGAAGGTTGCGGCGAACAGGCCCATGCCGCTGACGATGATCGACGGCGTGGAGGTGCTCAGGGCGATGGACACGGCGTCCCGCTTGGACTTCCCGGAGGCACGCTCGGCCTTGTAGCGGGTGGTCATCAGGATGGCGTAGTCCACCGTCGCGCCCAGCTGGATGGTCGAAATGCAGATCGGCGCGATGAACGGCAGCGACTGGCCCAGGTAGTGGGGCAGCCCCAGGTTGATGAAGATGGCCAGCTCGATGACCGAGATCAGGATGAACGGCAGTGACAGACTCTTCTCCACCAGCGCGATGATCACGAAGATCGCCAGGATGGAGATGGCGTTGACCACCTGGAAGTCGTGGTCGGTGGTCTCGATCATGTCCTTGGTGCAGGGGGCCTCGCCGATCAGCATGCCGGTCTCATCGTACTTTTTGAGGATGGTGGTAAGCTGGTCGAGCTGATCGTTCACCGCGTCGCTGGCGACCTTGTATTCGGAGTTGATCAGCAGCAGCTCCCAGCGGTCAGACTTCAGGATTTCCTTGATGGACGCGGGAATCATGGCCTCGGGGATTTCCGCGCCGACGACCGATTCCAGCCCCAGCACGTACTTCACGCCGTCCACCTGCTCCATCTCGTCGGTCATTGCGCAGACGGTCTTTGCGGGCAGATGCGCGTCCACCAGCAGCATGTGGGTGGATGCGACGTCAAACAGCTCGCTCAGCTTGTTGTTTGCTACGACGTACTCCATGTCCTCCGGCAGGCACTCGCCCAGGTCGTAGTAGACCTCGCCGTTGGTCTGGTCGTAGCCGTACCAGGCGGGATAGACCAGCAGGACGAAGACGATCAGGAAGATCGGAAATACCTTGGTCACGCCCTTGGCGAAGCCGTCCATGCTGGGGATGATGGAGCGGTGCTTCGTCTTTTGCAGCGGCTTGTCGAACACCAGGATCAGCGCGGGCAGGATGGTCACGCA
>SFJH01000013.1 GCA_004555155.1 Clostridiales bacterium | reverse complement strand
CCAGAACGCCTCGCACTCGGCGCAGTACTGGCCCTCGTATTCGCTCTTGTAGATGTCGCCCTGATCGTAGAACTGCTTGAAGATCTTCTGAACGACCTTCTCGTGGCGCTCGTCGGTGGTGCGGATGAAGTCGTCGTACTCGATGTTCATCAGCTTCCACAGATCCTTGGTCTCGGCCACGATCTTGTCCACGAACTGCTTGGGGGTCACGCCGGCGTCGGCGGCCTTGCGCTCGATCTTCTGACCGTGCTCATCCGTGCCGGTGAGGAAGTAGGCGTCGTAGCCCGACATCTTCTTGAAGCGGGTCATCGTGTCCGCCGCCACGGTGGTGTAGGTGTGGCCGATGTGCATGTTGCCCGAGGGATAGTAGATCGGCGTGGTGATGTAGAACTTCTTCTTCTCCGGCATGATGAATACCTCCGAAAATCATGATACAAAAAGCGCCCCCGAAAAAAGGGGCGCTGGAAAGGCGCGGTACCAACCCTGTTCACCCGCCTGGGCGGGCCTTGATGCGCCAGTAACGGTGCGCGTCCGCCGCGCGCTTCAACGCAGTGCGATTCGCGCGCGAAGCTCCGGAGCCATGTTCCCCTGCGTCCCGTCCGCCGCCGGCTTTCACCTTGCCCGGCTCTCTTTCGGCGCGGCCGCAGGATACTCTCTCCATCGTCGCTGTTGATTTCCATTATAATGCCCCCGCACGGCGGTGTCAAGTAAGAAAACGGAAAACTCAGCGCACGTCCCGGGGATCGTCGGTGCGCTCGAGAATGTAGTCGGTGGAGGTCTTGTAGAGGTCGGCCAGGCGGATCAGAATGTCCGTCGGCAGATCGCGATAGCCCTGTTCATAGCGGAAGTACTGCGGCTGCGTCAGCCCCAGCATGGCCGCCAGCTGCCGCTGGGTCAGATCGTGATCCTCGCGCAGATCGCGCAGACGTCTGTAATACCCCATGAGCTCAGTCCTCTCTGGAAGCTGATATCCAAACAGATATCTTGACTTTATCATGGAGCACTGCTATAATCACAGTGTGATATCCATTTGGATATCAAAAATCAGACGAGGTACAGATGCGGAGGTTCCCATGCCCAAAATTATTCCCATTCGCGACCTGAAAAATACCAGTGAAATCTCTCAGATGTGCCACGAAAGCCGCGAACCGATCTACGTGACGCGCAACGGCTACGGCGACATGGTGATCATGAGCATCGAAAACTACGAGGAAATGATCCGCCCTGACGTCCCGCCCCCAAAAAACCCTCCAGCGTCAACGGGAAATTGAGCCGCCGTCCGGCTCAATTTCCCCCACGCCCATCGATGAAAAACTCCTCGAACGTCAACGGGAAATTGAGCCGCCGTCCGGCTCAATTTCCCCCGCGCCCATCGACAAAAACTCCTCGAACGTCAACGGAAAATCGGGTCGCCGTCCGACCCGATTTCCCCCACGCCCATCGACCAAAAACTCCTCGAACGTCAACGGGAAATTGAGGTGCCGTCCACCTCAATTTCCCCCACCCATCCTCCCAAAAAAACCACCGCCCGGCGCATGCGCCGGGCAAGCAGTTTTCTTTTTCGAAAAGGAGGGGTCCAGGGGAGGGAAAACCTTTTGCTTTTTTCAAAAGAAAAAGGTTTTCCCTCCCCTGGCGTCTCCCTCCCCCCGCTCACGATATCTTCAGACCGTAGATTCTTGAGCCGCGGGTGCCGATGACGACGGTGTCGTTGTAGACGACGGGGGTGCCTTCGATGTTGGCTTCGAGGTCGGCGGCGGCGACGACGCGGCCGGTGAGGCCGTCGAAGAGGCGGAGCATGCCGTTGGAGCTGCCGACGAGGACGTAGCCGGCGCCGGAGGGGGTATAGACGAGGGTGGGCGAGGACCAGCCGTAGCTGCCCATGGCGTAGGACCAGACGACGTCGCCGGTGGATTTGTCGAGGGCGTAGAGCATGCCCTTGGAATCGACGGTGCGGGCGACGTGGAAGTAGACGAGGTCGGAGAGGTTGTTCCGGCCGACGGCGGGGGTGGCAAAGCTGCCGCCGCCGTTTTCGTCGTTCTGGTAGATCGTGTCGGAATCGCGCTTCCAGAGCAGCTCGCCGGTGAGGGCGTTGAGCTTGAACATCTGGCAGGAGCCGCGGTTGCCGCGCTTGTCCAGCTCGTTGGTGGCGTAGAGGGAGACGGAGCCGTCGGGCTCGACCTCGATCACCAGGGAGGCGTCGATATCGTCCTGGGCGTTGAAGGTCCAGACGGGGGTCATGGTGTTCAGATCGACGCACTGAATGATGCCCACGTTGGTGGCAAAATAGATGTAATTGTTGTAGACGGAGAAGGAGTTCTCGGAGCCCAGCTTGCCGTCGATGGACTGCTCATAGACATAGCGCACAATCTCGGGGTCGATGGAGATGGAGGAGCCGTCGAAGCGGGTGTTCAGATCGACGGTGTAGAGCACGCCGTTTTCGCCGTTCTGAATGAGCGTGTCGGTGGCGCCGTCCACCAGCGGCGAGCAGTCGAAGGCGCGCCAGGCGCGCAGCGCCAGATCGTCCGCGCCGTTGATCATGTAGAGCAGCGACTGGTCGATCAGGCTCCAGATGCGGGTGCCGCACTTCATGCGCTGGCCGTTCACGTCATAGATGCCCTGGCCGCAGTACAGCAGCGGATAGCCGCGGGGATCCACCGACAGACTGCCCTTGATGGGCGCGCCGATATTGATGGCTTCGCGGGTGGCCGCGCCGTCGTCCAGATCGAGGAAGTAGATGTGGCCGTCCAGCGTGGCGTAGAGCACCTCCACCAGACCGTCCTTCGCCTTCTTCTCCGGCACGATGTTCATGATCTGACGCGTCTCCTCCGGCCAGCAGACCGCGCTGGCCTGTCCCGTCCAGCCGACACCCGTCCAGCCGTCCAGCCCGCTGATGCGGTTCATCCAGATCACCGACAGCGACGAGGGCGACTCGGGAATCACGCCATACGACCCGCCGTCGCGATAGTTGCTGCCGCGGAAGGTCGTCACGCCCTCCAGAGCGGTGTACTCCGTGGACGCGCCCATGTGAATCTCATCCTCGCGCACGTAATCCGCCGTCTTCGTGCTGCCCGTGTAGACCTTCGAGCGGATCAGATTGTTCTGCGCCGGATCCGAATAGTCCGCACCGGCTGCCGCCAGCTGATAGTACGCGCCGACCTCCGCTGTCGCTTCGGCCTCGGTCTCCACCGTCGCCTCCGGCAGCAGCGCCGTCCGCTCCGTCTCCTCCGGCAGCACCGGAACGACGGTTTCTTCCGGCGCGTCCGTGTCAGAGGGAGTATCCGTGTCAACGGGAGCATCCGTGTCAACGGGAGCATCCGTGTCGGCGGGAGCGTCCGTGTCAACGGGAGCGTCCGTGTCAAGGGGAGCATCCGTGTCGGCGGGAGCGTCCGTGTCAACGGGAGTGTCCGTATCGGCGGGAGCGTCCGTGTCCATGGGCGGAGCCGCGATCTCCACGGGCGCCATGGTCGCCGAGGGCGAGGCCGGACGGCCGGTCAGACGCGGCCAGAAACAGGCCAATACCACGGCGGCAACGCCCGCGACTGCGGCAAAGCCCGCAAAGCCCTCCAGCACGGCAAACAGCGTTCCCGCCCAAGCGTGGCGGCGGAGCATGCGGCGCTTCCAGCGCCGAATCCGACGTGCGAGCGCAGACTTCTTTTTCGAATTGGTCATTCCCATCCATCCCCTGATTGTGTCATAATTTTGACATACTTTCTTATATTATAAAACAAAATTGTCATGAAGTCAATGCGCGGGGCAAGAAAATAACAGACGCAGCTGCGCACGGGATGCGCTTTTCGGGGCGAACGGAGGTTGGACGCTGTCCGGATCGGGTTCGGCGCGTGTTCGGAGGGGAACGGACTTCTGTTGGAAGGGCGCTGTTCACTTTTGTTTTTCCCACGCCCGGCGGAAAGCTCCTTCCGGCGTGAACGGGAAATCGGGTCGCCGTCCGACCCGATTTCCCCCACGCCCAGCGGAAAACTCCTCCAACGTGAACGGGAAATCGGGTCGCCGTCCGACCCGATTTCCCCCACGTCCATCGGAAAACTCCTCCAACGTCAACGGGAAATTGAGGTGCCGTCCACCTCAATTTCCCCCACCATCCCCCAAAAAAACACCCAGCCCGGCGCATGCGCCGGGCAATCGGTTTTCTTTTTCGAAAGGGAGGGGTCCAGGGGAGGGAAAACCTTTTGCTTTTCTCAAAAAGAAAAAGGTTTTCCCTCCCCTGGCGTCTCTCCCCCTACCGGTTGTCCACCTTCTCGGGATAGAGGTCGTGGTTGGCGAGGCGCTGCCAGGCGACTTCCTCCCAGCGGGTGCCGGGGCGGCCGTAGTTGCAGTAGGGGTCGATGGAGATGCCGCCGCGGGGGGTGAACTTGCCCCAGACCTCGATGTACTTGGGGTCCATCAGGCGGATGAGGTCCTTCATGATGATGTTCATGCAGTCCTCGTGGAAGTCGCCGTGGTTGCGGAAGCTGTAGAGATAGAGCTTCAGCGACTTGCTCTCCACCATGCGCTCGCCGGGGACATAGGAGATGTACACGGTGGCGAAGTCGGGCTGGCCCGTGATGGGGCAGAGGCTGGTGAACTCGGGGCAGTTGAACTTGACGAAATAGTCGTTGTCGGGGTGCTTGTTGACGAAGGTCTCCAGCACCTCGGGGGCGTAATCGCTCTTGTAGACGGTCTTCTTGTTGCCGAGCAGGGAGAGACCCTCGGTCTCCGCCGGATTTCTCATGCATCAAACCTCCTTGATCTTCCAGATGCGCCTGAGCGCCTTGACCAGAAACACGCCCGCCAGACCTGCGATCACCTGACCCACCAGCAGACTGCCGGCCATGACCCAGTAGGGCGTCTCCAGCAGCGCCGACAGCCACAGCGACACGCCCAGCGCGGGGATCAGCGCCACCGGCACGGCCACGAACCACTCGCTGCGGCGGTACCGGCCCAGCAGCGCGCAGCTGCCCGCGGTCAGCAGACCCACCAGTCCGCCGCCCACGATGTCGAAAAAGCCCAGGCCGCCCATGACCATGTTGGACAGCAGATTCGCGAGACCCAGCGGCACAACCAGGAACGGAAACAGGTATGCGGTCGAGTAGATGGCAGTGGCGATTCTCACCTGGTACTGCCCGAATGCAAAGCTCTGCGTGACGTACATCACCACGATGTACACGGCGATCACCGCGCCGGAGAACGTCAGCTTCTGTGTTCTGCTCATATGCGTCATATCCATTTTCGTCACCTCCCGGACAAAAAAGAGCGCACCCATCCCGGGTGCGCCCAACAAAATTCCATAGAAATTCTGTTTTCGTCCCTAGTTTTGTTTATAGACAGGATGGTCTCGAACTGTCTGCCGCCAAAGGCAGGAGTAGTATAGCACATCCCCGGAAAAATCGCAAGCGGTTTTGCGTTGAGACTGTGTTGACAGGCGGTATGGCGCAGCGGTATAATTTCGTTAACAAAGAATCAACAAGGAGGGAAACCATGAACATCACAGGAATCGAAGCCACGCGCGAGGCGATTCTGCTGCGCACCGATCTGCCCGACGGCGCGCGCGTGCGCATCCGGGAGCGCGCGCCGCTGGCAGGAGACCGGGGCCGCGTCCTCTCGGAAACGGAAGCGGAGGTGAACGGCGGCGCGATCTTTATCAGCCGCTTCACCGGCGGGCACGACCGGCTGTACAGCGCGTTTGAAGCCGAACAGGCGGGAACGCCCGTCCCCGGCGCGCGGTACGTCACCGACTTCGCCGCCGACGTCCCCGAAAACACCGCCGACTACCCCCAGCCCGACACCATCAAGGCGCTCTACGGCACCGAGGAGGACGTCCGCGCCCTCGGCCTGAAGCAGTCGCCCTGCAACATCAACCTGCCCGCGCTGATGATCGCCCAGCCGAGAGAGGGCGACATCCCCTACCTCCACGACGGCCATATGTATTATTTCCGGCGCGACCGCGTGGAGGCGCTGGACGCGCAGATGATCGAGTCCGCCCGAAGGGGCATCCTGATCACCATGATCCTGCTGAATTCGCCGCGGCTGTTCGGCTCCGCCGGAGAGGAGGCGCTGTTGCGCGACTGCCTCCATCCCGGCTACGACTGGAGCTGCCCCGACGCCTACATCAGCGCCTTCAACATGCGCACCGAGGCCGGACAGGGCTGCTATCGCGCCTTCGTGGAGTTCCTCGCCGAGCGCTATACCCGCCCCGACGGCCGCTATGGCCGCGTGGCCGGCGCGATCGTCAGCAACGAGGTCAACAGCCAGTACATCTGGGGCAACGCCGGAGAAATGACCGTCCGGGACTATTCCGACGAATATCTGATCGCCCTGCGCCAGACGTGGCTCTGCGGCCGCAAGCACTGCGCGCACTTCCGGGTGTACGTCTCGCTGGACCAGCACTGGTGCCGCGACGTCCACAATCCGCTGTTCCCCCTGCGCTACTACCCGGGCCGCGACGTGATCGACCGCCTGGCCGAAACCGGCGCGCGGGAGGGCGATTTCCCCTGGTGCGTCGCGTACCACCCCTATCCGGAGGATCTGCGCTGGCCGGACTTCTGGCACGACCGCGCCCCGGACTTCACCTTCTCCACCCCCAAGATCACCTTCAAAAACATGGAGGTGCTGGAGGCGTACCTCTCGCAGCCGCAGCTTCTGTACCGCGGCGCGCCGAGACGGATCATCTTCTCGGAGCAGGGCTTCAATTCCCACTCCGGCGCGCTGCAGTCGCTCACGGAGCGCATGGCCGAAGCGGGCTACGTGCTCGCCTACCTCAAGGCGCGGAACATGAAGACCGTCGATATGCTGATGCACCACGCCTACGTCGACAATCCCCATGAATTCGGCCTGAACCTGGGCATCCGCCGCTACGACCCCGACGCGCCCTCCCATGCCGGAGAGAAGAAGCCCATCTACGAAGCCATTCGCGATATGGACACCGAAAACGAATCCGCCCGAGTGGAAAAAGCGCGGGCGTTCATCGGGCCCGAGCTGTTCGACTATCTGCTCCATCCGCCGCTGGAGTACCACGACCGGGATACCAGCAAGGACAGCGAGTTCGGCAACTGAGCAGCCGAATCCCGGTAAAAACTCATTCCACCGTCAGCGGGAAATTGAGCCGCCGTCCGGCTCAATTTCCCCCATCACCAGAAACCGTCACCAAACTCATTCCAACGTCAACGGGAAATTGAGCCGCCGTCCGGCTCAATTTCCCCCATCACCAGAAACCGCGTTCCAAAACTCATCCCAACGTCAACGGGAAATTGAGCCGCCGTCCGGCTCAATTTCCCCCATCACCAGAAACCGTCACCAAACTCATCCCAACGTCAACGGGAAATTGAGCCGCCGTCCGGCTCAATTTCCCCCACCAACCATCCCCAAAAAAACACCCGCTCCGGCGCATGCGCCGGAGCAAGTAAGTTTTCTGAGAGAGGGGCGCGGGGGGAGGACTCTTTTTTAAAAGAGTCCTTCCCCCGCATCACTCCCCGTCCCCGTCCCCCTCCGCCCGCAGCCTTTCCAGGACCTCCTCTCCGCCGATGGGTTTGTATTTGCGGATGTTTTGGGCGTCGAGGCGGTCGTCGAACTGGCAGATGAGGCGGGCGTCGCAGGTTTTGCAGGGGGTAGACTGGTCGATGCGGGCGGGGGCGGGGGCGCAGACGCCGGAGCGGATGCGTTCGAGGTGCTCGGCGGCGCGGCGGAGCGCGCAGCGGGTGAGGTTGGCGAAATCGCGCTCGGAGGCGAGCACGGCGCCCTTGTAGGGCGTACCGGCGGCGGTCAGGCGGAGCTTCAGCACGTTTTCCACGTCGGGCGACATGGCCTTGAGCAGATCGGGGCTGTCGGGCAGGAGACCTTCCATGCGGAAGGCCTTGCGGCGCTGCGCGTCCACGGCGGCGGGGTCGACGGTCTGGGTGGCGAGGATGCCCTCGTCCAGGGTGAAATAGTACACGCCCGCGCTGAGCCCGCCCCAGCGGCGCTGCGCCGCCGCCAGATACACCGGCAGCTGAAGCCGCAGACCGTAGTAGGCCTCGCAGAGCTTCAGGGCCTTGCCGCCGCGCTTGAAGTCGATCACGCGCAGATAGTCGGCGGGCGCGTCGCCGGAGACGCTGCCGTTCCACGCGTCCACGCGGTCGATCCGGCCCTCCAGGACGCAGTTGCCGGGCAGGCTCAGCGCCAGCGCGCCGTCCTCGCGGCCGAAGCTCTGCTCCAGAGAGGACGTGTGGAAGCGGCTGCCGCGCATGTGATCGGCCAGCGCCGCCGCGCACGTCCGCGCCGTCGATTTCAGGCGGCGGCGCTCCGCCGCAGAGACCGCGCTGTCGCCCAGCGGGCCGGACTCGCTCATCGCGTCCAGAAGCACATCGGAAATCGCGTCCATGCGCAAGGCCGCCGTCTCCGCGTCCAGATGGTTCAGATCGTCCATGGAGCGCAGCAGGAATTCGTTCACCGCGCTGTGGAAGAAGGTGCCCTCGTCCCGGGCGTTGAGCTCGAACGGCTCCACCCGATCCGGACACAGGCCATACTTCGCATAATAGGAAAACGGACAGGCCGCGAACAGCTCCAGACGGGTGACGCTCTGGCGGTGCAGCGCGCCGTAGAGCTGCCGCGCCGTGGCGGGGGTCAGACTGTCCGCCGCGTGCGCGCGATTCAGCGCCGCGCTCAGGCGCGCCAGACTCTCCTGCGCCCGGGGCAGATCCCGGGCGATTCGCGCAAGCCCGGCCAGCGCGGCGCGATCGCTCTCGGGCGCGGGCACGCCTTCGCCCACTCCGGCCAGCGCGCGCGCCGCGCAGAGCGCCGCCGCCGCCGGTGCGCCGCGCAGCATCCGCTCCACGCCGGGATCGCCGGTCACGCCGCCGCGGGTCTTCGTCCCCGGGAACAGCGCCTCGATCATCTCAAACACCGCGCTGGGGCGCTGCGCCGCGCCGTCGCTGCCGCTCAGCGGACAGGACACGCTGACGTAATCGGAGGCCATGCCCAGCGCGGACTTCAGATAAAACCGGCGCAGCCGCGACAGATCCGCGTCGTCCGGGCCGAGATACGCCCCCGTGAATTCGCAGAGCGCCTGCTTCTGACCGGGCGTGAGCAGCCCCTCGTCGTCGGACGCGGGCCGGTCGGCCATGCCCAGCAGCAGAATCGCCTTCGCCGTGCGGGTACAGGCGCTCTCGGCGCTCTGGACGTACACCGCGTCGCCGGACTGGGGCAGCGACTTGATCACCGACGCGGACAGCGATTCCGTCAGCGTCTCGCTCAGCTCGCGCAGGGAGAGCTTGGCCGTCCCCATCAGCGCGTGCATCTGATCCAGCGCGCCCAGAATGCGGTTCCACACCTGACCCTCCTCGCCCGCCGCCTCCCGCAGCCCGGCCTCGGCCAGACGGTTCATCCGGTCGAGGCTCCTGGCGTAGGCGTCCACGTCGGTGAGAAAGCCGAACAGCGCCGTGAGCTGATCCGGCAGCGATTCCGCGCGGCGCAGACGATCCCGCAGCCGCACGATCGGCTCCGCAAGGCGGGCGCGGATGGGCTCCATCGCCTCCAGCTCGGCCTCGGAGCCCCGGCGCAGCGGCCGCAGAAAGCGGCTGCCCCGCAGACCGGTGCGGACGATGTAGTTGGCGAAGCGGTCGGCCTCGTCCCCGGAAACCGGCATGAGTCCCGTGCGCATCAGCGCGAGCATGTCCTCGGCGGGATAATTCTTCTCGATCACCTTCAGCGCCGTCAGCAGACATTCCGCCGTGGCGTGGCGGGCGGCGGAGCGGCTGGAGGCCAGAAACAGCGGGATCTCGTATTCGCCGAAGGCGGCGCGCAGCGGCGCGGCGTAGCGCTCGGGGTCGCGGCAGAGGATCAGCACGTCGTCCCACCGCCAGCCCCGCTGCCGCACCAGACGGCGGGTCAGCGCCGCGGCGAAGCGGCACTCCTCCAGCGGATCCCGCAGCAGCGTCAGCTGTACCGCCCGCGCCGGGCCGGAGCCGGGCTGCGCCGGATAGGCGAACAGCTCCCGCTCCAGCGCGCGCAGATTGTCCCGGCGCGCGGGGCCGGGCAGCGTCAGCCGACGGCGATCCGTGATCCTGTCCAGCGGACTGGGCGAACGGGAGCGGTTCTGGAAAAACGCTTCGGCGATGGACGTTCCAAAATCGGCCGGCGGAGCTCCGGCGGATTTCGCCGCGAGCATCTCCGCGATGTTCAGCGCATGGCCCGGGCGGTTCGCGCTCTGCGCCGCCGGATCGCAGACGAGCCCCTCCTCCTCCACGTCCACGCGGGCGACCTTCGCCTGCATGCGGAGTGCGGCGGCGGCCAGGCGCTCCAGCGCGCGCTGCATGGGCAGGAAGGCGTCGAAATCCCGGGTGCGCTGATCGTTTTCCATCGGCACAAACACGCCCGTGCAGGGACACACCGCGGCGACCGCCGCCATCAGCTCGTGCAGCGTGGGCGGCACCATGTCGAAGCCGAAAAACCACACGCCGCAATCGCGCAAAAAGGCCGCGTCCCGCGCGCGCACGATGGCGGCGCTGAACTCGGCCTCGCCGTCCTGATACCGGCCCTCGATCAGCGTCTCGTAGGCCTCCAGGATGTGGGACAGGTCGTTGAGCTTCATCCGGGCGGAGCCCGACAGCTTCGCGGCGCAGGCGCGCAGCGTCTCGCCGGTCACGCGGGCCTGGCGGATGCGCTCCAGCTGCTGGGCGGCGCGCTCCGGGAAGCCCCGGCGGTGCTCCGCGCCGCGGTAGAGGGTCAGCTCCGGCCCGGCGGCGCGCACGGCGGCGCGCACCAGCATCACCCGGCCGCGATCGTCGATCCGCTCGCCGCCGGGCAGGCCCGCCGCGTCAAAGATGCGCCCGCACAGGCGCTCCGCGCTGAGCACCTGCAGCCGGAACGAGCCGCGCAGGTTCAGCGCCTCCAGCAGCGTGCGCTCCGTCTGCAGCGTCAGCTGCTTGGGCACGACCACCAGCTGGGTCGTGGACGGCGCGCCGCGCAGCGCGTGAATCAGCGCGCCGGTCAGAAGCCGGGCGCGGCCGGTGTAGATCGTAAGCATGGGTACCTCCGAAAGTCGGGCGGCTGCGCGGGGATCAGCCGAAGATGTGGAGCACGCCGGTGGCGGTCAGGGTGGTGATCAGGCAGGCGGTGGCGTTGCCCAGCAGGATCACCAGGCCGGACTTCACCCGGGGCATTTCAAACAGCGTGGCGATGGCGCTGCCGGTCCAGACGCCGGTGCCGGGCAGGGGAAGCGCCACGAACACGTACAGGCCGATCAGCTCCAGCGTCTCGGCGGACACGTGGCGGCTGAGCCAGCCCATGGCGCCGGTCCTGCGGTTCGAGGCCATGTTCTCGCGCTTGCGGGCGGAGCGGCGCTCCAGCCAGGCGGCGAAGCGGCGCACCGGCTGGATGGGCAGCGTGTAGAACCAGTCCAGCACCGGCCGCAGCAGCAGCAGGATGAACGGAACCGGCACGGACGAGCACAGAAACGCCAGCAGATAGGTGAACACCACGGGCATGCCCATGGCGATGCCGGTGACGACGGCGTAGCGGCCCTCGAAGGTGGGCACCATGCTCAGGGCGGCGGTGGTCAGCACCTTGCCCAGATGCTCGGTCCAGACGAACGTCCCGGCTGCGGCCTCGAGCGGGCGGAAGAGGATGTGCGGCATGTTGACCTCCAGGAATGGAATTTCCGCGTTGCCGCGGTTCCTATTATTATACCATACTTTTCAGCAAAATAGAATCCCCCGCGGGTTAAGACTGCGTCCGGATTGACAGCCGCGGCGGGGCGTGATATAGTGGAGAAAATGCAAAAGCGGAGGCGATGGATTTGAAGCGGATACTGACGGCGCTGCTGGCGGCATGTCTGCTCTGGAGCGGCGCGCTGGCGGAGACCTTCGACGGGTTCTCGCTGGAGCTGCCGGAGCTTAAGGAGGCCGAGTATGCGGAAAAGGCCGACGGAGCGTTTCTGTTCTCCGGCGCGGCGGATCTGGGCGGCAGCGCGCCGGTGATTCTGGCGTGCCAGTGGCTGGCGGAGCCGGCGGAGGAGACGCCGGAGACCGCGCTGGCCGCCATCGACGAGGAGGCCCGGAATCAGGGCTTCGCCGTGAACGAAAGCGAGCTGCTCCGCGCCGAAACGCTGGACGGCGGACAGCTGGTGCTGGCCTGGCAGAGCCTGAGCATGCGCGTGGGCTTCGGCGCGCTGCAGACGGAGGTGTACACCGGCCGGGTCGCGTATGCGCGCGAGGGCGACGGCGCGTATGTCTTTTCGGTGTCGTCCACGGAGCAGGCGACCGCCGAGGCCGCGCTGGAGCTGTTTCTCGGCGTGGAATGGGCGCAGTGAGCGCTGAAGACCGGGGGCGCTCCGGAGAAACGGAGCGCCCCCGGCGAATTTACTTCGGCTTGCGGAAGATGATCAGCTTGCTGAAGACATAGTTGGCGATGATCACCAGCACGTTGGCGAACACCTTCACCGCCAGCGCCCACAGCTGCGCGTCGACGCTGCCCGCGAGCCTCGGCCCCAGCAGATCCACGCCGCCCACCACGATCAGCTCGTCCAGCACGCCGGTGGCCAGGCGGCAGGCCACGAACATGCCCAGCTCCTTCACCGCCGCCCAGCCGGTCTGGCGGCTCTCAAACACCCAGATGCGGTTGGTGACGTAGGCGAACAGGATCGACAGCGCCAGCGCGATGGCGTTGGCCGCGCCGGTGGTCAGGCCCGTCCAGGCGCTCAGCGCCATGAACGCGCCGATGTTCACCATCGTGGTCAGTCCGCCGAAGATCAGATAGGTCAGCGGCTCCCGGTATTTTTGCCAGAGCGCGCGGATTTTTTCCATGTGCGTCACTTCCTGTCGAAATAGTCCCAGTTTGCGATTTCGATCTCGCTCTCCCCGTCGGGCACCAGAAAATACTGGTCGGCGGTCAGCGGCCGGCCGGCGATGCGGGCGGCGCTCATCTTCACGTAGGTGGCGCTGCCGGTGGCGAGAATGGTACCGTTTTTATCCTCGATGAAGCCCTCGGCCTGGAACACCAGCCGGGTGTTCTTGGTCAGCTTTGCCACGCAGCGGATTTCCTCGTTCAGCGGCACGGGCTTTTTGAACTTCACGCTGAGCTCGCTGGTCACGCCGAAGGCGTCCGGCTCGGGCAGGTTGATCGCCCGGCCGATCACCTCGTCCAGCAGCGCGGAGATCAGTCCGCCGTGCATGCGGTTGGGGTAGCTCTGGTGCACGTCCCGGCCCGTCACCACGCCCACCATCAGGCCGCCCTCCACGGCGTAGAACTTCGCGCCCAGCGAAAAGCCGTTGCCCAGGCCGCACACCACGCACATGTCGGAATTGTTCTGCTTTCTCAAAACCTTCAGCTTCATAGAGCTTCGATCCTCTCATTTTTTTATATAGTATAGCATCGCTATGTAAAGCAAAAATGAAGGAAAGAGCGCGACCGGGTCGGCCCTCGATCCTCCTGGGAGAACATCCATCGACAGAATGCAAAATCATTCATGAGCAAAATCATTCATGATAAATACGGAAAAATGCAAAACAAGTGTGGACATTTTTCTTAGTATGTGCTACAATATATTTTGCATATTGGTGCGCATATTATTTCAAGGAGGAAATACTGATGAAGAAACTGCTCTCTTGTCTGCTCCTGGCGGCAATGCTGGCGACCTGCTTCACCTTCGCGTTCGCGGAGGACACGACCGGCCGCACCGGCACCACCCTGTTCCCGTGCAACGAGAAAGGCTATCCGGATCTGGGCGGCGTGACCCTGACCATCTGGATGCCGCTGGATGCGTCCATGACCGAGTTTATCGAAACCAACAGCGACCTGAAGGTCATTCAGAATTTTGAGGAAATGCTCAACGTGAACCTGGAGTTCGTGCATCCGTCCGTCGGCGCCGAGAAGGAGGGCTTCTCCACCATGCTGGCCAGCGGCGAGTATCCGGACATGATCTTCGAGGACTACGTCGAGAGCTACTACGCCGGCGGTCTGGCCATGGCGTATGAGGACGGCCTGGTGTACGACTACACCGAGCTGGTGAGCCCCGAAACCACCCCCAATTACTGGAGCTATGTCATGGACGATCCCTATCTGGCGAAGATCGCCGTGGACGACTTCGGCCGCAACGTGCACCTGGGCAGCCAGGTCTCCGGTTCCGAGGAGATCTGCACCTGCATGTGGGGCCTGATGATCCGCCAGGATCTGCTGGATGAGGCCGGCCTGGAGGTCCCCGTCACCATCGACGACTGGACCAACATGCTGCGCAAGTTCAAGGAGATGGGCGTGAAGTACCCGCTGCTGCTGAACAAGTCCGGCTACTGGCTCAGCCGCAATGCCTTCTCCAGCGCCTGGAACATCGACGCGAGAAACTTCAACCTGACCGAGGACGGCAAAGTGGTCTATGGCCCCGCTACCCCCGAGTACAAGGAGTATCTGTCCACCATCGCCATGTGGTACAAGGAGGGCCTGATCAACCCCGACTTCGCCACCGACACCCAGTCCGATACCTGGGCCATGCTGGCCAGCGATGAGGGCGGCTGCGTTGCCGACCACACCTACGCCTACGCGACCAACTATCACACCGTTCTGGACGTGGACAACCATCCCGAGGAGGCTCTCGTGGCGGCTCAGATGCCCAAGCTGACTGCCGATGCGCCCCTGACCCGCGTGATGGTCACCAACCGCGGCCTCGGCAAGCAGAAGTACATCTGCGAATCCTCCGAGCACAAGGAGGAGTGCGTGGCGCTGCTGGACGCGCTGTACTATCCTGAAATCGAGTTCATGTTCTCCAACGGCATCGAGGGCGTCGGCTACAACCTCAACGACTACGGCTATCCCGTGATCACCAACGTGGAGTACGACGAGAACGCCTCCGTCGAGGACAAGCGCTGCATGCGCCTGTACAACTTCGAGACCGAGTCCGACTCCGATCTGGACTACATCACCACCTCCAAGTACTGCTACGGCCCGCAGCCGGACACCTGCATCCTGTACTCCCAGTGCGGCTACGATCTGCTGTGGCCCAAGGGAGCCAGCTTCACCGCCGAGGAGGCCGAGGTCATCGCCGACTACAGGACCGACGTCGAGACCTACCGCGACGAGATGATGATGAAGTTCATCACCGGCACTGCCGATATCGAGACCGAGTTCGACGACTATGTCGCCAAGCTGAATGAGCTGGGCCTGCAGGAGCTGCAGGAGGTCTATGAGGCTTCCTACGCCCGCTTCGCCCTCCGCTGATTACCCGATTGACCCGATGATGTGCGGGGAGAGAGCTCTCTCTCCGCACATTTTATCATACCGACATAAAAAGGGGAGAAATCCATGAGCCAAATCAGGTATTCCCGCCTTCCCTTCCACAAGCGGCTGGCGGCCAATATCCGCCGACATCCGGCGCTGTACATCATGCTGATCATTCTGATGGTGTACTTCGCGATCTTCTGCTATTGGCCGATGTACGGCAACATCATCGCCTTTCAGAATTACAAGCCCATCAAGGGCATTCTGGGCAGCAAGTTTGTCGGACTCAAGAACTTCCAGAAGTTCTTCGGCAGCTACTACTTCGGTCGACTGATGCGCAATACACTGCTGATCAGCTTCTACAACCTGCTGTTCGGCTTCCCGCTGCCGATTGCGTTCGCCGTGCTGCTCAACGAGGTGCACAACCAGGCGTTCAAGCGCACGGTGCAGACGATCACCTATCTGCCCCACTTCATCACCACGGTGGTGGTCTGCTCAATGATCACCCAGTTCACCAACTCCGAGGGCTTCATCACGCAGTTTGTCAACGCCATGTCGGGGCACGAGGGCTCGCTGATCGGCGACCCGATGGCGTTCCGGACGATCTATACCGTGTCCGGCGTGTGGCAGAGCTTCGGCTGGAATTCCATCATCTATATTGCGGCGATCTCGGGCATCAACCCGGATCTGTACGAGGCCGCAACCATCGACGGCGCGAACCGTGCGCAGTGCATGTGGCACGTGACGCTGCCCGGCATCCGCGAAACCATCGTGATCATGCTGATCATGGCCTGCGGCCGCCTGATGAACGTGGGCTGGGAGAAAGCCTTCCTGCTGCAGTCCGAGGCGACCTACGAGACTTCGGATATCATCTCTACCTACGTCTACCGAAAGGGCTTCACTGAAAACGATTACAGCTATTCCACGGCGGTCAATATCTTTAATTCCGTGATCAACCTGATCCTGCTGACGGCGACCAACAAGATCAGCAACAAGCTGTCCGGCAGCGGACTTTGGTAAGGAGGTGCGGGTATGTCGAAGAAAAACAGTATCTCCACCCCAGTGGGCTACAGCCGGGGCGACAAAATCTTCTTCGGGTGCAACTACGTGCTGATGGCAGTGCTGGCGCTGATTACGCTGTATCCGATGCTGTACGTGGCGTTCTGCTCGTTCAGCGGACCCAATGAATTCGCGCTGGTGCGCGGACTGATGCTCAAGCCGGCGGGTTTCTCGCTGGAGGGCTATAAGATGGTGTTCCAGATGTCGTCCATCTGGCTGGGCTATCGCAACACCCTCATGTATCTGGCGCTGGGCACGGCGTTCTCCATGGCGATGACCATCATGGGCGCATTCATGCTCTCCCACACCGATTTCGAGCTGAAGAAGCCGGCGATGATCCTGATCGTGTTCACGATGTACTTCGGCGGCGGCATGATCCCCACCTATCTGTGTGTGAACGCCCTGGGTCTGAACAATACCCTCTGGGCGGTGCTGCTGCCCGGCGGCGTGAGCGTGTACAACATGATCGTGCTGCGCACCAGCTTCAACGGCATCCCGAAGGGTCTGATCGAATCGGCAACCATCGACGGCGCCAGCGATATGGTGGTGCTGTTCAGGATCGTGCTGCCGCTCTCGCTGGCCGCGCTGGCGACGATCACGCTGTTCTACGCCGTGGGCTATTGGGGCGCGTGGTACAACGCCATGATCTATCTGCAGAAGCGGCGCGATCTGTATCCGCTGCAGTTGTTCCTGCGCGAACTGCTGATTCTGGACACCGGCAACGAGCAGTTCCTGAACTCCATGTCCGGCACCGAGGCGAATCGCTATCTGGTGAAGGAAATCGTGAAGTACTGCGTCATCATGGTGGCCACGGTGCCGATTCTGGTGGTGTATCCGTTTATTCAGAAGTACTTTGTCAAGGGCGTCATGGTGGGCGCAATGAAGGAGTAATCATGCTGTACGGAGATCCCTGCGTGTTCGCAGTAGGCGATGAGTATCAGATTGCATTCAATACCAAGGAATACGGCGTGGCCTGGGTGGAGGTCGGCGGGCAGACGTATCGCGACAGCCGCAACGGGCTGATGCGCTCGGAGACGCTGATCCACAAGGTCGCGCTGCCCATGGATGCGCTGAACGCGGCGGGAAAGTATCGCGTGTGTTTCCGCGCGCTGCCGCAGCGCAGGCCGTACTTTCCAGAGCTGGGTGCGCTTCTGACGCGGGAGTACGCGTTTCGTCCGCTGGACGAAACGCGCTCCGTTCGGGCGTTTGTGCTTGCGGACACCCATTCGTGGGTGGATGCGCCCTGCCGTGCGGCGGAGAAGTTCGGCCGGATCGACCTGCTGATCCTCAACGGCGACATCCCGGCCGAGAGCAAGCAGATCGAGGACATCCGCGCTATCTACGATATAACGAGCCGGGTGACCCATGGAGAGATCCCCGTGGTGTTCGCGCGGGGCAATCACGACTATCGCGGCCGACTGGCTACGGAGCTGCCGGAGTACATCGGCACAAGGCAGGGCGAAACCTGGTTCACGTTCCGGTTGGGCGGACTGTGGGGAATCGTGCTGGACGGCGGCGAGGACAAGCGGGATATCGACCCTGAGTACGGAGGGCTGGTAGACTGTCATGAGATGCGGCTGCGGGAAACCGCGTTTCTGAAGGACGTCGTCCGAAGAAAGGACGAGGAGTACGGCGCGCCCGGCGTGCGTGCGAGGATCGCCGTCTCGCACATGCCGTTTCCTACGAAGCAGATGACGATGAATCAGGAGAAGTTCACGATCGAGACGGAGGTCTATCGGGAGTGGACGGGCCTGCTGAATGCGATGGGACTGGATTGTATGCTCTGCGGGCATATGCACTGGCTGGAGACGGTCCGACCGGGAGATGAAGGCATGTGGATGAACGCGAACTTCCCGGTGGTGATCGGATCGGGAGTGTATAACGACCAGCTGATCTGTCGAATCGAGGCGCATGTCGGCGCGGAGTATGTCGGCAGCGGCCTGATTTGGGACGGGGACAGGATCAGCGTGGAGACGATGGATGAACGCGGGAACGGGATTGAGCTTTGGAGCAATGAAAAAGAATCCCGCTGACAAAACTGACCCCGGAGGCGATCGATCTTCCCCTGCTTTCTTCAGGAAGCCTGTTAAATGTAGATTAAATGATAAAAACCATGCAGGATTTCCGCGGGGTATATCGAATAAATCCGGATAGCGAATTTTCGAATATCCATGAGAATCGAGTCGCAAACGGCAAAGGAGAGGGTCAAAATCGCCGTGATTCTGGCCGCGCACGCGGGCTTCTGCTTCGGCGTTCGCCGCGCCGTGGAGGCGGCGGAACGGGTCGCGCCCGCGATTACCCTCGGCCCCATCATCCACAACCCGCAGGTGGTTCAGCGCCTGGAGTCGCTCGGCATCGCGTCCGCCGACCGCCCGGAGGACATCCCGTCCGGCGCGCGGGCCGTGATCCGGTCCCACGGCGTGAGCCGCGCCGTCGCCGAGGCGCTCGGCGCCCGGGACTGCGAGGTCGTCGACGCCACCTGTCCCTTCGTCGCCCGCATCCACGCGATGGCGCGCGAGGCCAGTCAGGCCGGACGGCCGCTGATTGTGGTGGGCGAGGCCGGGCATCCCGAGGTTCAGGGCATCCTGGGCTGGACGGACGGCCCCCGCTATGCCGTGCTCGCGCCGGAGGACGTGGACGCGCTCCCGGCCATGGAGGCCGCCGTCGTGGTCTCGCAGACCACCATGGTGGAATCGAAATTCCGCGAACTGTGCGCGCTGATCGAAAAAAAGGTCGCCGCGCCGGACGTGCGCGCCACGATCTGCCCCGCCACCCGCGACCGGCAGAGGGAGTGCGCCGACATCGCGGCCAAGGCAGACGTGATGATCGTAATCGGCGGAAAGGACAGCTCCAACAGCCGCAAGCTGTACCGGCTGGCCGCCGAACTCTGCCCCAGGACGTACTTTGTCGAATCAGCGTCCGAATTGGATGGAATCGAAGCGCTTCCGTCCGATACCATAGGGATTACAGCCGGCGCTTCCACGCCGGATTGTATAATTAAGGAGGTTGTTGCAAGAATGAACGACATCGAGAAGAAGGCACCCATCGAAGATACCCAGGAACAGGCCGCTATGTCCATGGAAGACGTTGAGGCGACGCTTGTTCAGATTCGCCCCGGCCAGATCATCACCGGCACCGTCGTGCAGATTACCGACGATGAGGTGTGCGTCAACGTCGGCTACAAGGCTGACGGCCTGGTTAAGAAGTCCGACCTTTCCTCTACCGATGTCAAGATCGGCGACGAGATCGAAGTCGAGGTCGTCAAGGTGAATGACGGCGAAGGCAACGTCCTTCTTTCCCAGAAGAACATCATCAACCGCAAGGCGTGGGACGAGATCTGCGCCAAGGAAGAGGCCGGCGAGTTCGTCGAGGCCGTCGGCAAGGAGGCTGTCAAGGGCGGCCTGCTGGCGGAGGTCAACGGCATCCGCACCTTCATCCCCGCGTCCCAGCTGTCCCTGCGCTATGTCGAGAAGATCGACGAGTTCGTCGGCCAGCCCATGACCCTGAAGATCATCGAGATCGACAAGGCGAAGAAGCGCATCGTCGCCTCCCGCAAGGCCGTTCTGATGGTTGAAGAGGCCGAGAAGAAGAAGAAGATCTGGGAGTCCCTCGAGGTTGGCTCCATCGTGAAGGGCACCGTTCGCCGTCTGGCGGACTTCGGCGCGTTCGTCGACATCGGCGGCGTGGACGGCCTGGTGCACGTGACCGACCTGAGCTGGGGCCGCGTGAAGCATCCCTCCGACGTGGTGAGCGTCGGCCAGGAGATCGACGTGAAGATCCTGAACGTGGATCCCGAGCGCGAGCGCATCTCCCTGAGCTACAAGCAGACCCAGCCCCGCCCCTGGACCGTCGCCGGCGAGAAGTATCCGGTCGGCTCCGTGGTGGAGGGCAAGGTCGTCCGCATCACCACCTTCGGCGCGTTCGTCGAGCTGGAGCCCGGCCTTGACGGTCTGGTGCACATCTCCCAGTGCGCGCTGACCCGCATCGCGAAGGTCGAGGACGCCGTGAACGTCGGCGACATCGTGCGCGTGAAGGTGCTGGACGTCAACACCGAGGCCAAGCGCATCTCCCTGTCCATCCGCGAGGTGCTGGAGGACGAGGCGCTGGAGAACGTTCCGGACGACGAGTTCGCCATCGGCAGCGATCTGCCCGAGATCGACGGCTGATTGCAGCGGCAGAAAAGACATGGTTCCATTGGAGAGCCATGTCTTTTTTTCTTTCTTCAGGCAGGGTTTTCCGGGACGCAGCGCGAATATTGAACATAAGGAAAAGATCTGAAAGGAGGCGATCGCATGTTGAAACGGGAAAGCTTTGTGATTGCATCGAAGCACGACGGACTTGAGCTGAGCGTGATGACCGTGGCGCCCGAGGGCAGGGTGCGGGGACTGGTGCAGTTCTCCCACGGCATGGCCGAGCATAAGGAGCGGTATCTGCCGGTGATGGAATTTCTGGCGGAGCAGGGCTATGCCTGCGTGATCAACGACCATCGCGGCCACGGCGCCAGCGTGAAGACCCCCGACGATCTGGGCTTTTTTTACAGGGACGGCGGACGCGGACTGGTGAAGGATCTGCATCAGATCACGCTGTGGTTCCGGGCGAAATACCCGGGCAAGGCGCTGGCGCTGGTGGGCCACAGCATGGGCTCGCTGGCCGCGCGGGACTACGCCGCAAAGTACAGCCGCGATATCGACGGCCTGATCCTCAGCGGCAGCCCCGGCTTCAACGCCGGCGCGCCGGCGGCGCTGGTGCTCACGCGGGCGCTGGCGGTCGTGCACGGCGGCCAGCACGCGCGCAGCCGCATGATGGACGCGCTGCTGAACGGGCCGTTTTCCAAGCGGTTCAAGGGCGGATCGAGGTTCGCGTGGCTGAGCGCGAACCCGGAGAATGTGCGGGCCTACGAGGCGGATCCGCTGTGCGGGTTCGGCTTCACCATCAACGGCTACCGCGCGCTGCTGAACCTGATGCTGGCCGCGTACAATGAGAAGACGTCGGTGCGACGGAATCTGCCGGTATTCTTCATGTCGGGCGAGGACGATCCCTGCGCGCCGGACCGGAAGGGCTTCGAATCCGCCATGGAAAACCTGCGCCAGCGGGGCTGCGCCGAGGTGAACGGCAGGATGTATCCGGGCCTGCGCCACGAGATCTTCAACGAGGGCGTTCAGGAGGTCTTCGACGATCTGCTGGCCCAGGTGGAGCGGATGACTGCGCGCAGATAGCATGCCCGCGAAAAATCCCTCCCGATGCGCGCAATGGGAGGTTGGGGTTCATCCCGCGGCTGCGCGGGACGTTTCAACGAGGGCGTTCAGGAGGTCTTCGACGATCTGCTGGCCCAGGTGGAGCGGATGACCGCGCGCAGATAGCGCCCGCGAAAAATCCCTCCCGATGTGCGCAATGGGAGGTCGGGAGCATCCCGCGGCTGCGCGGGACGTTTCAACGAGGGCGTTCAGGAGGTCTTCGACGATCTGCTGGCCCAGGTGGAGCGGATGACCGCGCGCAGATAGCATGCCCGCGAAAAATCCCTTCTGATGCGCGCAATGGGAGGCCGGGAGCATCCCGCGGCTGCGCGGGGCGTTTGACAGGCTGTCCGGAGAACGGAAGGTTCTCCGGATTTTTTCTTTGCGGCGGCTGCAACCCTTTTCATGCCGCGAACGTCTAATTTTCGTCATTGCATCGTCATAAAAACCCTGTTTATTCGCCGTCGAAAGCATGCTATACTGAAAATGAATTCTTATATGCACTCACCCGATTCTGACATATATGGAGGTGCGCATGGACTTTCTCAGATCTCTCATCGGTTCGGCGACTGCTGATCTGTCCAATATTCTCATCTACGCCGTCATCGTGGCGGTATTCATCGTGGGCCTCGTCTGCTGCATCGCGCCCGTGCTCAACACCCGCGGGCAGTTGCGCCGCGCGGTGCGCACCATCAAGGCCGGCTCCAAGGCCAAGCGCTCCTGGCAGGAGGACGACTTCCTCGGCAAGGGAAGCCTGATGGCGCACTGGAGCGCCTATCTCAACAACCTCTTCTTCGCCGACGGCGAATACCACAACGCCAGCAACGTGGAGGACTTCATCAACGAGGAGACCGTCATCTACGCCCCCGGCCGCTCCGCCTTTGCCGACGCGGTGCCCAGCCTGCTGGTCTCCCTCGGCTTCCTCGGCACGCTCATCGGCCTGGCGCAGGGACTCTCCGGCTTCGACATGACCGATTCCGCCGCCGCCCAGTCCTCCATCATGACCCTCATCCCCGGCATGAAGTACGCCTTCATGACCTCCATCTTCGGCGTGATCGGCTCCGTGCTGTTCACGCTGATCACCCGCGCGGTGTACGGCTCCACCGAGCACGCGCTGCGCTCCTTCTACGGCGCGATGAGCCGCTATGCCGGCGTGCTCTCCGTCGATCCCCTCACCCAGGTGGCCATCTATCAGCAGGAGCAGACCGCGCTGATTCAGACCATGGCCAAGGATCTCAACGGCGCGTTCACCGAAAACATGGCCCGCGCCGTGCAGGACGCCGTGGAGCCCATCAATCAGAACCTCAAATCCTTCATGACCGTGACCAGCAAGGATCAGATGCGGTTCCTTGACGCGGTGGTCGGGCGGTTCGTCGACCGGATGGACGCGGCGCTGTCCGGCCAGTTCAAGGAGCTGGGCCGCACCCTCGACAGCGTCAACGCCAGCCAGCGCGAGGCCTGCGAGCTGACCCGCGCCCGCATGACCGAGGCCGACAAGGTGGTGGACGGCCTCGCCGACGCCCAGGCCATGCTCACCTCCATGGCCGCGCAGATGCGCGATACCCTGAACGCCGCCCGGGAGACCGAGTCCGCCATGACCGGCTATCTGGACGCGCTGAAGCTCAACGCCAGGCAGGCAGAGGACGGCTACGCCCGCATCGCCTCCACGGTGGAGCAGATGCAGCTGGTGTCCAACCAGCAGACCGGCTATCTCAAGACCGTGTCCGCCATGCAGACCGAGGTCGCCCGCAGCGTGGAGACCATGACCGGCGCGGTGTCCGCCTTCTCCCGGAAGTTCGCCGAGGAGAACGCCGCCGCGTCCCAGGCCATGCAGAAGGCCTCCGGCGAGCTGCGCGCCGCCGCGGGCCATCTGGAGAGCGTGCAGAGGGCCGCGTCCCAGGCGACCCAGGAGGAGCTGCGCGGCACGCTGGACGCCTATCGCGAATACGTCAACCAGTTCACCCAGCGGGTGGACTATCTCGCCGCGAACATCGGCGATTCCCTCAGCAAGCTGCCCCGCGCCGTGAGCCAGACCTCGGATCAGTTCCTGGATCAGGTGGATCAGCTGATCCGGACGCTGGATCAGGCGCAGCGCGCGCTCAACGACGCGGTCGACCGCCTCTACGGCCGCTGACCGCGCGGCTGACGCGAACGCGAAGGGAGGGAAATCATGCGCAATTATCGTTCCCGCCGCTCCGGCCGCCCGGGGCGCAATGACGGCAGCCTCTGGCTGAGCTTTTCGGATCTGATGAGCTCGCTGTTGCTGATCATCATCCTGATCATGTTCTACATCATGTATCAGTATTTCGACATGTACGAGATCAACATGGCGGAGATCGCCCGGCAGCAGTACGATCTGGACGCGGCCAACGCTTCGCTGGAGGAGCAGCGCGGCAAGCTGACCGAGGCCGAGCAGCAGATGCTGGCCCAGCAGATCCGGTTGAACGCCGCCGTGGCCGATCTGGAGGACGCCGAGGCCGTGCTGGCCGCCCAGCAGGAGGAGCTGGCCCAGGCCCAGTCGCTGCTCCAGGAGAAGGAGGACGAGATCGCCGCCCAGCAGCAGAGCCTGGACGTGCTGAGCATCCAGCTGGGCGAGCAGCAGAGCCATATCGACGCCCAGCAGAGCCGCATCGACGAGCAGCAGACCCTGCTGGACAGCCAGCAGCAGCAGATCGAGCAGCTGGTGGGCATGAAGCCGCGCATCATCCAGTCGCTGAGCGACGCACTGAAGGCGGCGAACATCTCCGCGAGCGTGGATCCCAACAGCGGCGCCATCGCGCTGGAGGCCGACGTGCTGTTCTCCACCGGCCGCTATGACCTGACCGACGAGGGCCGCGCCCGCATCGACGATTTTCTGCCCGTCTATCTGGACGTGCTGTTCTCCGACGAATATCTGCCCTATGTGGCGGAGATCATCATCGAGGGCCACACGGACTCCGTGGGCGACTATATCCGCAATCTGGAGCTGTCCCAGCAGCGCGCGGGCGCAGTGGCGTCCTATGTGCTGTCCGACAGCTATACCGCCATCACCTCCGGCCAGCGCCGGCTGCTGCGGCAGATGGCCACCGCCAACGGCCGCTCCTTCAGCGATCCCGTGCTGAACGAAAGCGGCGTCGAGGACAAGGATGCGTCCCGCCGCGTGGTGTTCAAGTTCCGCCTGACCGACGAGCAGATGATCGAGCAGCTGAAGGACATCCTGGAAACCGGCGAGCCGGAGACGGACGGCGGCGCGCTGGAATGAGCGCGGGTTCGGGCAAACGGACACTCTGAATGAAACTTGTCAAACAGGAGATTGTTGAAACGTGCTGTACATTCGCAGAATGGTTTGGTTTATCGCGTCGCGGCTGGTGATTCTGTGCGTGCTGGTGGGCATGCTGGTATGCGGCTTCTTCATGTGCCTGAACGTGGCGAACATCTATGTGATTCTGGACGAGGGCCTGGAAAAGCGCGTGGAGGTCATCCTCACCCGCGAGGACGCGGAGGAGCTGAACAAGTACTTCCACTACGACTTCCTCAACGCCGACCCCGCGCTGGCCGGCGCCTTCGACGGCACCTCCGCCTACGACGACTACACCGTCACCGGCTTCGATTACGAGATGAAGATCGAAAAGCTGTGGGCCTGGCCCTGGGACGAGTTCGCCACCTGCACCATCACCGAGCAGGTGCCCTCCATCGCCGGCAAGGTGATCTCCAGCCGCGCCAGCGAGGCCTCCGAGACCATTCCGGCCTGGCAGGGCGGCCGCTACAACATCACGCTGGTGAAGGACAACGGCCTGTGGAAGATCGTGGGCATGCAGCAGACCGCCATCCTGATGGAGAGCGCGGATCAGCTGGAGCCCGGCGAGGACGTGCTGCGCCAGTAAATTTTTCCGGAAGAAATTCGGAAAAACCTATTGACAGAGTAGTGTAACTTGAGTATAATAATCCCAACTTCAAACGAAAACCGTTGAGGCGAGAGGTAAACCATCATGGGCGCTCACAGAGAGCGGACGCTGCTGAGAGTTCCGCAGAAAGCCGGATGGTCAGATGGGTCGCCGAGGGAAGGGCGAAAGGCAGCGCCGAGTAGCCGGACCGTATACCTGCGTTAAAGGTGCGGGATGTGTTGGCATCCCAGTGAGGATCGCTGTCGCGGCGATCAAAGTAAAGGTGGTACCGTAGGTGAATAACCTGCCCTTTGTGTATGATTACACATGGGGCAGTTTTTTTATTCGGAAAACATTTTTTCAAGGAGGAAATTACAATGAAGCGCATTCTGTCTCTGGTTCTGGTGATTCTGATGGCCGTTCTGCCCTGTGCCTTCGCGCAGGAAAAGCCCATGATCGGCATCGTGATCCAAAAGGAAAACGGCGCGTTTCTGGATATGAAGCAGGGCATCCTGAACAAACTGGCGGAAAACGGATATACCGAGGAGACCGCTGAGATCGTGTATCAGTGCGCCCAGGGCGACGCGACGACGCTGGCCACCATCTGCAGCTCGATGGACGGCTATGATCTGGTGTTCTGCATCGCGACGCCGGCCACGCAGCAGTTTGTGAACCTGGAGAGCGAGACGCCGTGCTTCTTCTGCTCCGTGTCCGCGCCGGTGGCGGCGGGGGTCATCAGCGAGATGGACAGCCCGGACAAGAACGCCACGGGCACGTCCAACGCCATTCCGGTGGACGCGATCTTCGCGCTGGCCGACGTGCTCACGCCCGGTTTGCAGAAGTACGGCCTGATCTACTCCACCAGCGAGACCAACGCCGTGAACACCGTCGAGGCCTGCGAGGCCTATCTGGATGCGCAGGGGATTGCGTACGTGGCCAAGACCGTGAGCAGCTCCGCGGACGTCGCCAGCGTGACGGAAGCACTGATCGCCGACGGCGTGGACGCGATCTTCGTGCCGAACGATTCCAACGTTCAGGCGGGCGTGAGCGCACTGGCGGAGCTGTGCAATGAGAGCGGAATCCCCACGTACTGCTCGTCGGCCACGACGGTGGCTTCCGGCTGCTTCGCAACCGTCGCCATTGACGACGTGGGCATCGGCGAGAAGACGGCGGAGCTGGCGCTGGAGTATCTGAATGGAAAGAAGATCGAGGAGATTCCCGCCATCGTCGTGCCGGCGGATTATGTGAGCATTGGCGTCGGCGCAAGGGATGCGCTGGGATTGAGCCTGGAGGAGAATGAGATTCAGGTCGGCGACGTGGTCTATGCCGTGAATTATCTGGGCGAGTAAGCGAACGCAGATCGCTCCGCCCCAACGCCGAACCCAGCCCAAACAGAAGGCGCGGCAGCAAAAGGGAGAATCCAAGGAACCTCAGGTTCCTTGGCGGGGTGCAGGGGCAGCGCCCCTGCGGCCGCCCCAACGCCGAACCCAGCCCAAACAGAAAGCGCGGCAGCAAGAGGGAGAATCCAAGGAACCTCAGGTTCCTTGGCGGGGTGCAGGGGCAGCGCCCCTGCGGCTCCTTGCAGCGCTGAACCCAGCCCAAACAGAAACAAGCCCGCCCGACTCCGGAAGATCTTGCGAGACGCAGCCTCCTTTTCTGTACCATGCAGTGAACGTGGGGTCGGGCGGGCAGCTAACTTAGCGAGCAATCTTCAAAAATTTCAATCGCGTAAAGCAGATTGGAATTTTTGAAGGAGCCGCAACGTTCCCCAAAAAAGCAACCAAACAGCAAAATCGAAAACGGAAGTGGTGCTATGGCGCTTTACGTCGTCGCTCTTCAGGAAGGCTTTCTCTACGGCATGCTCGCGCTGGGCGTGTATATCTCCCTGCGCGTACTCAACCTCCCCGATCTGACCACCGAGGGCAGCTTCGGCTTCGGCGCAGCCGTCGCGGCGCTGACGGCCTCCTTCGGGCATCCCTATCTCTCCCTGCCGCTGGCACTGCTGGCCGGCGCATGCGCGGGCTTCGTCACCGGTCTGCTGCAGACCCGCCTGAAGATCCATCCCGTGCTCTCCGGCATCATCACCATGAACGCCCTCTATACCGTCAACCTGATGACCATGGGCACCACCAACCTGAGCATCGGCGCGGGGAACTCCCTGTTCAAAATCCTCTATGCCCTCTATGAGCTCACGCCGCTGCAGAAAAAAATGCTGGGCGCGGGCGTCTCCTTCGCGGCGGCGCTGATCGTGCTGCTGCTGATGATCCTGTTCTTCAAAACCCACCTGGGCATGTGCGTGCGCGCCACCGGCGACAACCCCGATATGGTGCGCGCATCGTCCATCAATGCCGACCGCACCAAGCTGGTGGGACTCAGCGTGTCCAACGCCCTCGTCGGCCTGTCCGGCGCGCTGATCGTGCACTACAGCGGCTACGCCGACGTGAACGCCTCCTCCGGCACGCTGGTCTACGGCCTCGCGGCCGTGATCATCGGCGAGGCGGTCTGCGGGCGCTCCGGGCCCGTGCGCGGGCTGATCTGTGCGCTGCTGGGCTCCGTGATCTACAAGCTGATCGTCACGCTGGTGGTCGACCTCAACCTGTTCGGCTCCTACAGCGTGAACATGATGAAGCTGATGTGCGCAGTGATCGTGGCCGTGACGCTGGCCATCCCTGCGATGCGGCAGTACAGCGCCCAGCGCAGACGCATGCGGGAGGCGAAGAAGAATGCTTGAAGTGACCAACCTCTGCAAGACCTTTGAAAAGGGCACCGTGAACGAGCACGTGGCCCTGGACGGCGTGACGCTCTCCATGGCTCCAGGCGAGTTCGCCACCGTGATCGGCTCCAACGGCGCGGGCAAATCGACGCTGTTCAACGCCATCTGCGGCACGTTCCTCTGCGACCGCGGCAAAATCCTGCTGGACGGCCGCGACATCACCTTCCTCCCCGAGCACGCCCGCGCGCGGGTCATCGGCCGGGTGTTTCAGGATCCCATGAAGGGCACCGCCCCGGGCATGACCATCGAGGAAAACATGGCCCTGGCCTACACCCGCGCGCACAGCGGCCCCTTCTCGCTGGCACTGAACCGCAAGCGGTACAACCTGTTCCGCGACGCGCTGGCGCGCTGCGGCATGGGGCTGGAGGATCGCATGAAGACCCGCGTGGGCCTGCTGTCCGGCGGACAGCGGCAGGCGGTCACGCTGCTGATGTGCACGCTGGTTACGCCCAAGCTGCTGCTGCTGGACGAGCACACCGCCGCCCTCGACCCCGCCACCGCCGAGCGCATCATGGAAATCACCCAGCAGATCGTCGCGGAAAACCGCATCACCACGCTCATGATCACCCACAACATCCGCGCCGCCCTCGCCACCGGCTCCCGCACCGTCATGCTGGACGCGGGCAGGATCATCCTCGACCTATCCGGCCCCGAGCGCGCGCAGATGACCGTCGAGCGACTGATGCGCCTGTATTCCGAGAAGAAGAAGGAGGAACTGGACAATGACCGCATGCTCTTCAGTTGAGCTGAAATACGGCAGGGGAACCGTGTCCCTCGACCTGTCCGGGGCGGAGTCCGTGTCGTTTCTGCATGGAAACGACATGCCCGCCATCGACGATCTGCCCGCCGCCTTCCGCCGCGCCGTGGAGGAGGACTGCGCCGGCGCGCCGCTGAAGGCCCGCGTCCGCCCCGGCGACCCCATCACCATCATCCTCTCGGACATCACCCGGTTCTGGATGCGGCAGGACAGAATCTGCGAGCTGCTGGTGAAATATCTGGAATCGGTCTGCGGCGTGGCCCCCGAGGACGTGGTCGTGCTGATCGCGCTGGGCACCCATCGACCCATGACCGAGAGCGAGCTGGAAACCCTGGCCAGCCCCTATGTCTACGCCCGCTGCAGGGTGGTCAATCACGACTGCGATGCCGAGGATCTGGCGGACGTGGGCGTCACCCGCTACGGCAACCGCGTGGAGGTCAATCCGCTGGCCGTGGGGCGGAAGGTGATCACCGTGGGCGGCGCGGTGCATCATCTGATGGCCGGATACGGCGGCGGCCGCAAGTCGATCCTGCCGGGCATCTGCTCCCGCGCCACCATCCGCCGCAATCACTCCATGGCGCTGGATCCCGACGCGCCCCGCTCCAGCCCCCGCGTGGGCAGCGGCAGGCTCACCGGCAACCCCATCCACGAGGACATGGATGACGCGGCCGCGCTGGTGAACCCGGTGTTCGGCGTGAACATCGTGGTCAACGCCCGGTCGGAACACGCCGGGCTGTTCTGCGGCGACTTCCGCGAGGCCTGGAAGGCCAGCTGCGCCTTCTGCCAGAGGGTCTACGGGCGCGAGATCGATCAGGAGGCCGACGTGGTGATCTGCTCCTGCGGCGGCTTTCCCAAGGATCTGAACCTGTATCAGGGCGTGAAATCGCTGCTCAACGGCGTGAACGCGCTGCGGCCGGGCGGCACGTTCGTGTTCCTCTGCGCCTGCCCCGAGGGCGGCGGCGCGCCGGACTTCTTCGACTGGACGAAGCCGCTGTCCCAGGGCCGCCTCGACGCCGCGCTGCGGGAGAACTTCACCATCGCCGGGTATATCTTCTACGCCTCCTGCGAGGCCATCGCCCGGGCGGGGCGCTTTCTGATGCTCAGCGAGATCGATCCGGAGCAGGTGAAGGACATGGGCATTGAATCCCACCGGTCGCTGGAGGGGCTGATGGACGGGCTCGACCTCGCCGGAAAGCGGGTGACGGTCATTCCCCACGGCGGATATGTGCTGCCCCAGTCCGAATCGACCTACCGCAGACTCAACGGCGAATTCCGCGAGGGCCGCTGATCCGCCATACTTTTTTCATGGACAGATGCTTGTGCGCCCGGACTTTCTGCGCTATAATAGTACATCAATGAAAGTCAGGAGGCAGCGTATGCCGCACAAAGGTTTGACATGGGCTCGCATCAGGGAGCATTTTCGGAAGTACATGGCGATTTACATCGTTGGTCTGGTGATCTGCGTGCTGCTGACCAACCTGGTGTACACCTCCACCACGCCGCGCACGCCCTATGATCAGGAGGTGCTGATCTATCTGGCGGACGCCTATACGAACACGCAGCCGCTGGACGATCTGGCCGCCGAGGCGCTGGCCTTCGGCCAGGAGGGCGACGAGACCCTTCTGGAGGTCAACTTCGAATCGCTGCAGTTCGTCGACCCCGAACAGGATTACACCAGCAGCATGCTGCTGATGGCGCGGCTCTCGCTGGGCGAGGCGGACGTGTTCTTCGCCTCCGGCGTGTGCATGGAGTCGCTGTGCGCCAGCGAGGCCTTCGAGCCGCTGGACAGCTATCTGGCCGAGGGCTGGATGGACGGCCTCGATCTGGAGCCCTACTATTGTACCAGCGCCGAGACCGGCGAAACCTGGATCGCGGGCCTGAAGCTGGACAACGTGCCCGGACTGGCCGAGATCGGCGCGTTCGACAATTCCGGCGCGGTGCTGGTGATCACCGCCAACTCCACCAACGCCGATACCTCGATGCAGGTGGCGGAGTACATCATTCGCGAGCTGATGGAGGGCGACTATGTATCAGCACACAGTCCGGAACCGGCCGCTTAGCACGCTGAAGGGAATCGGCGTGGTGGCGCTGCTGCTGGCGGCGGTGATGGTGGATTCGCTGCTGGGGCGGCTGCTGGCGCTGGTCGCCGGAGAGCTGGTGGGACAGCTGGTGTTCTGGGCGGTGGGCGTGCTGCTGGCGCTGTGGACCATGCGCCGGTTCGTGCTCAGCTATTCCTATGCCATGAACGCCAATCTGCTGCGCATCACCCACGCCTACGGGCGGTATCAGCGGCCCATGGCGGAGCTGTATCTGAACAATCTGCTCAACGCCGGGACGCTTCAGGATCTGCGCCAGCGGTATCCCGACGCGCCCGTCCGGCGCGCCACCCGCCCCGACTGCCCGCTGGAGACGCTGGCCACGGCCTGGCGCAACAACGGCCGCACGGAGATCTTCCTCCTCCAGCCCGACGGGAAGATCTGCGAGACGCTGACGGCGCGGGCAAAGCAAAACCGGAAGTAAGACAGAAGGGGCTGTCTCACCCGGGCAGAACTGCACAAACAATCCATGAAATTCGCCTGTAAAACACCTTGTTTCCGGTGTTCTACAGGCGAATTTTTGTGCAATATGACGCTTGATGAGACAGTCCCTTTCTGCGCGAGTTTTCCGGCAGCCGCGGGATTTACATCCTCTCGGGCGCGGCGACGCCGATCAGATCCAGACTGCGGGCCAGCAGATCGCGGGTCACGCGGGTCAGCAGCAGGCGGGCGGCGCGCACGCCGGGCTCGTCCACCATGATCTTGTTCTCATAGTAGAACTTGTTGTAGGCCTGGGCCAGATCCACGCTGAAGCGGGTGATCATGGACGGCTCGCTGCGGTTGAGCGCGTTCTTCGCCACCTCGGGGAACTGGCCGATCAGGCGCACCACGTCCTGGGCCATGGGGTCGGACAGTGCGGCGAAGTCCGGCGCGGCGTCGCAGGCGCCCGCCTTGGCCAGCACCGAGCAGCAGCGCGCGTGGGTGTACATCACGTAGGGGCCGGTCTCGCCGTCGAAGTTCAGCGCGCGATCCCAGTAGAAGTCGATGTCCTTGATGCGGTTGTTGTACAGCGCGAAGAACACCACTGCACCCACGCCCACCTGCTTCGCCACCTCGTCCTTGTTCTCCAGGTCGGGGCTCTTCACGTCGATGATGGCGCGGGCCTTTTCGATGGACGTGTTCAGCAGATCCTCCAGATAGACGATGCGGCCCTCGCGGGTGGACAGCGTCTGGCCCTCGTAGGACACCATGCCGAAGGCCACGTGCTCGCAGTTCTTCGCCCAGTCGTAGCCCATCAGCTCCAGCACCTTGAACAGCTGCTTGAAGTGCAGATCCTGCTGGTAGGCGACGACATAGAGGCACTTGTCGAAATCGTAGGTATCCTTGCGGTACTTGGCGGCGGCCAGATCGCGGGTGATGTACAGCGTCGCGCCGTCGGAGCGCAGGATCAGCGCCGGGGGCATGCCGTAGGGCTCCAGGTCCACGATCTGCGCGCCCTGATCCTCCTTGAGCAGGCCCTTCTCGCGCAGTGAGTCGACGATGGGCTGCATCTTGTCGTTGTAGAAGCTCTCGCCGGCGTAGGAGTCGAACTTCACGCCCAGCATGTCGTAGACCCGCTCCGCGTCCTTCAGCGTCACGGACTTGAACCAGTTGAAGATTTCGAGGGCTTCCTCGTCGCCGTCCTCGATCTTCTTGAACCAGGCGCGGCCCTCGTCGTTGAGGGCGGGGTTCTCCTTGGCCTCGGTGTTGAAGCGCACGTAGAGCTTCACCATCTCGTCCACGCCGCCGGCGACCACGGCGTCATGATCGCCCCAGCGCTTGTAGGCGGCGATCATCTTGCCGAACTGGGTGCCCCAGTCGCCCAGATGGTTCACGCCCACGGCGTTGTAGCCGAAGAATTTGTGCAGGCGATAGAGGGAATTGCCGATCATCGTGGTGGACAGATGTCCGATGTGGAAGCGCTTGGCGATGTTGATGGACGAATAGTCCAGCACCACGGTCTTGCCTGCGCCGGAGTTGTCGGAGCCGTAGGATTCGCTCCGGGCGGCGGCGAGCACCTTTTCGGCGTAGGTGGCGCGGTCGACGAAGAAGTTCAGGTAGCCCTTCACGGACTCCACCTTGCTCAGATAGTCGGCGCTCACGCTCCCGGCCAGCGCGTCGGAGATCATCATCGGGCTCTTGCGCAGGGCCTTGGAGAGTCTGAAGCAGGGAAAGGCGTAGTCGCCCATGGCGGTATCCGGCGGAACCTCCAGCGCGGCGGCGATTTCCGCGGCGGTCAGCGGCTCGGCGTCGAAGGCCGCCCGCAGCGCGCCGACGATCAGTTCGGCGATAGCGGATTTGAAGTCCATCATAACACACTCCCGTATCAATCAATATGCGCCTATTATAGCAGATTTTTCCCCCGGGGAACAGGCCGCGCAGGCAGAATTTACACGATTGTCAAGACCCGCCGGGGGCGCGCGTTGACAAACGCTGAGGTTGCGGGTATAATTGAAGATGAAAACAAATGTACGGGAGGGTGCTTCGAAGATGAACATCGCGCTGATCATCGCCGGCGGCCGCGGCATGCGCATGGGCCAGGAGATTCCCAAGCAGTTTCTGACCGTGAACGACAAGCCCGTCATCGCGTATACGCTGGAGGCCTTCCAGAAGCATCCCGATGTCGATGTGATCGCCGTGGTGTGCGTGGAGGGCTGGGAGTCGATCCTGAGCGCCTACGCGCGGCAGTACGGGATCACCAAGCTCAAACACGTCATCCCCGGCGGCGCGAACGGCCAGGGCAGCATCCGAAACGGCGTGTTCGAGCTGGAAAAGCACTATTCGCCCGACGATCTGGTGCTCATTCACGACGCGATCCGCCCCATGGTCTCCCAGGACATCATCTCCGGCTGCATCGCCACTACGCGGGAGCGCGGCTCCGCCATCGTGACCGTGCCCTGCCAGGAGGCCATGCTGGAGACCGAGGATCAGATCTCCACCTGCGCCAGCTATCCCCGCGACAAGCTCAAGCGCACCCAGACGCCCCAGGGCTTCCCCCTTGGCGTGATCTGCGACGCCCACCGCCGCGCGCTGGAGAAGGGCATCACCAATTCGGTGGCCTCCTGCACGCTGATGGTGGAGCTGGGCGAGACGATCTATTTCTGCGCGGGCAGCGAAAAGAACATCAAGCTCACCACGCCCGACGACATGGAGATCTTCAAGGCGCTGCTGAGCCTTCGAGGATAAGAGGAGTTGTGCAATTTGCCCCTGTTCAGCAAGGTGAAATTCCCCGAGCGCCCCGCCGGCCCCGATGAGGTGGTGCTGGGCGTGCGGGACGTGCAGGTGATCGGACTGGAGCTGCTGGACGCCTTCGACGCGTTCTGCAGGCGCCACGGCCTGCGCTATTATCTCTGCGGCGGCACGCTGCTGGGCGCGGTGCGGCACGGCGGGTTCATCCCCTGGGACGACGACGTGGACGTGATCATGGCCCGGCCGGACTACGACCGGCTGGTGAAGCTGTGCGAGGCCGGGGAAATCGCCCCGGATACCCAGTTCGCCTGCCTCGAGAACGGCCGCTTCCCCCGGCCCTTCGCCCGGGTGTACGATCTGAAGACCCAGGTTCAGCGCAAGTACCACAAGCCCGTCTCCGGCGCGCACGTCTGGATCGACATCCTGCCCATCGACGGCCTGCCGAAGGAGGAAAGGAAGCTCAGGCGGCTGTACAGGATGCGGTTTTACATCAACAAGTACAATTTCTGGGCGATGTGGAAGCCGGGCACCGGCAACCGCAAGCGGATCGTGCTGCGCCACTGGCGCTACTGCTGGTTTGCCATGCCCATCGGCGCGATGCGCTGGGCGAGGCTGCTGGATCGGATGGGCCGCAGCCGCCCCTACGAGACCTTCGATACCGTGGGCTGCTTCACCGCGGGCCGCTACGGCGCGGGCGAGGCCATGCCCAAGGAGGCCTTCGAGATCCCCGTGAAGGTGAGCTTCGAGGGCCGCGAGCTGGAGACCATGTCCTGCTGGAAGGAATATCTGACCGGCATTTACGGCGACTACATGTCGCTGCCGCCCGAGGACAAGCGCGTGCCCCATCTGGACTACGTCACCATGCGCCGGGCGGACTACGACGCGCTGCGCCGCCGCCATCCCGAACTGACCGAAAAATAATACGCTTCGACGGACGCCCGCGCGGCGTCCGTCGCGCATGAAAGCGATGGGTGATCAAGACGATGAACAACGCTCCCTCCCGCCCCGACGCGCCCCGGATGACCCAGAAGGAGATTCAGGCCGTCTGCATGGACATGCTGCGCCTGGTGGACAGGATCTGCAAGGCCGAGGGCATCCCCTATTTCCTCTCCGGCGGCACGCTGCTGGGCGCGGTGCGCCATCAGGGCTTCATCCCCTGGGACGACGATATCGACCTGATGATGCCCCGCCCGGAGTTCGAGCGGTTTCTGAAGGTCGCGCCGAAGTACATGAACGGGCGCTATACGCTGGTGCACTGTACGCTGCCCGGCGATTACGCCATGCCCTGGATCCGCATCTGGGATCAGCACACCCTGCTGGTGCCGTCGCACACCCAGAAGGTGTTCACGGGCTGCCTGTTCCTGGACGTGTTCCCCATCGACGCGCTGCCCGACAGCGAGACGCTTTCGAAGCTGTTCTTCAAGAGAATCCGCGCCCACGACATCCTGCTGAAGTGTGCCCGCCGCAAGGCGCTCTGGTCCGACGAGCGGCTGCAGTGGATGAAGAAGCTGCTGATGGCCGTGACCAGCGTGCGCGCGCCGAGAAAATGGGCCTGCGACCTGGATCGCGCCGCGAAGCGCCGCCGGTTCGACCGCGCCCGCTACGCCGGAGTCGTGACCGTCACCCACTATGGCAGCCGCGAGCGCATGCCCGTGGAGGTCTTCCGCGGCAGCGTGCCCGTGACCTTCGAGGGCGAGCAGTTCCCCGCGCCCATCGGTTATGATACCTATCTGCGCGGCCTCTACGGCGATTACATGCAGCTGCCGCCGGAGGATCAGCGCTATTCCCGCCACAACATGGAGGCCTACATGCTTCCCGGAAAGGAGCAGGCATGAATCCGAGCCATCCCGTCTATCGCGAAGATCTTTCCCGCGCCATCGCCGCCGCGGGCGACCTCTCGCCATTGAAAAACGCCACCGTGATGATCACCGGCGCCACCGGCATGATCGGCGCGTGCCTGACTGACGCGCTGGCGCTGGCCAGCGAGCGGCAGGGACTGAATCTGCGCGTGCTGGCGCTGTGCCGCGACGCGGAGCGCGCCCGGGCGCGGTTCGGGGCGCACGATTGCGTCTCCTGCGCCGCCTGCGACCTGACCCGGCCCGACGGCGATCTGCCCGAGGCGGACTTCATCGTCCACGCCGCGTCCAATGCCCATCCGCTGGCGTTCTCCAGCGATCCCGTGGGCACCATGCTGGGCAACATCCTGGGCACGAAGCGCCTGCTGGATCAGCTGTGCGAACAGGGCCGCGGGCGGCTGCTGTTCGTATCCACCGGCGAAATCTACGGCGAAAACCCCGCCGTGACCGACGGCTTCGACGAGGACGGCTTCGGCAGGATCGATTCCATGAACCCCCGCAGCTGCTATCCCGAGAGCAAGCGCGCCGCCGAGACGCTGTGCGCCAGCTACGTCCGCCAGTTCGGCGCGGACGCGGTGGTCGCCCGGCTGTGCTATATCTACGGCCCCACCATCGCCCCGGCCAACTCCCGCGCCGACGCCCAGTTCCTGCGCAGGGCGCTGGCGGGCGAGGACATCGTCATGAAGAGCGCCGGAAGCCAGCTGCGCTCCTATGCCTACGTGGCCGACGCGGTCTCCGCGCTGCTGACCGTGCTGCTGCGGGGCGAGACCGGCCGCGCCTACAACGTGGCCAACCGCGCAAGCACCCATACCATCCGCGAATACGCCGAGACGCTGGCGAGGCTGGCCGGTGTGCGCGTGACCTTCGAGCTGCCGCCCGAGGCCGAGCGCCAGGGCTACTCCACCGTCACCCGCGCCGTGCAGAATCCCGCGCGGCTGGAGGCCCTGGGCTGGAAGCCCTTCGCCCTGCTGGAGGAGGGACTCCGGCACACGCTGGACGTGCTGCGGTAGGGGAAATCCATCTTTTCGCAAAAGCAAATGAGGCGAGGTGCGATATGAATCTGAAAGCCATCAAGCGGTGTCCGCCGGTCTATCGCGCGCTGTCGCTGGCCCGGCGGGTCGGCGGGCGGGCGTGGATGCGCGCGCAGCACCGGCTGCGCGGCGTGCGGCCAAAGGCGGTGCTGTTCACCAGCTTCAAGGGCCGGAGCTACTCCGACAGCCCCCGCTTCATCTCCGAGGCGCTGCACGCGCTCCGGCCCGACATCGAGATTCTCTGGCAGCTGTCGGACCCCGCCGCTGCGCCCGACTACGTGCGCACGGTGAAGCCCCGCAGCCTCGCCGCGCTGACCGCCTTCGCCACCGCCCGCTGCTTCGTGGACAACTTCAACCGGCCCATCTATATGCTGAAGTTTCCCGACCAGCTCTATGTGCAGACCTGGCACGGCGACCGCGGCTTCAAGAAGGTGCTGTTCGACATGAACGACGGCCTGGACTACCCCGACGGCGCGCAGATGGATCTGGCTGTGTCCGGCTCCCGCTTCGGCACGGAGGTCTACCGCACTGCGTTTCGCTATTCCGGAGCGGTGCTGCAGACCGGCATGCCCCGCAACGACGCGCTGGTGCGCCGCGATCTCTCCCGGGGCGAAGCCGCCCGCAGGGCGCTGAACCTGCCCGAAGGGGCGCGGGTGATGCTCTATGCGCCCACCTTCCGCGACGCCACCGCCGGCGCGGCGCTGCAGGCGGGCTTCGACCTGTCCCGGGCCCTCGAAACCCTGGAGCGCGCTACCGGCCAGCCCTGGCTGTGCCTGACCCGCGCCCACGACAAGAACCGGCGCATCACCGCCGCCCGCGCCTCCAGCGTCCGCGACGTCACCGACTACCCCGAAATGTCCGACCTCCTCCTGCTCGCCGATCTGCTCATCACCGATTACAGCTCGTCCGCCGGTGACTTCGCCCTGCTCGACCGCCCCGTCATCCTCTATCAGCCCGATCTGGACGACTTCACCGCCTCCGACCGCCACATGTACTTCAACCTGCGCGACTGCCCCTACCTCCGCGCGGAGTCCGAGCCCGCGCTCATCGACATGCTCGCCAACTTCAGCCGCCTCCCCCAACCCTCCCCCGCCGTGCTCGCCTTCTACGGCGCCACGGAATCCGGCCGCTCCGCCCAAGCCGTCGCCCAGTGGATCTCCGACCGCATCCCTGAATGACGGAGGGAGACGAGGGGTGACTGCGGGGAGGACTTTTCTTTGGAAAAAGAAAAGCCCTCCCCGCGCCCCTCCCAAAGAAACCGATTTGGGGGGATAATGGAATAGACTGTGGGGGGAAATCGGGGCGAAAGGCGCCCCGATTTCCCGTTGACGCTGGAATGAGTTTGAGCAGCGGCGGTCGCCGCAAAAGCCCTCACCGCGAACCAACCCATCCCTTTGCGGCTTTCCGACCGCCGGAAAGCCGCAAAAGTTGTCTGTCCCACCTCGGACTCCTGCGGGGTCAGCGCGAAATCGGGCCGCCTTCCGGCCCGATTTCGCCCATGGAAGAAGCCAAAAACACCTTCGCGGCCTGCATGCAGGCCGCAAGCGGTTTTTCTGGGAGGGGCGCGGGGAGGGGTTCTTTTTCTCTAAAAAGAACCCCTCCCCGCAATCACTCACCCCTCCTTCCGACGATACAGCTTCCGGTCGAGGCTCCAGAGGCGGTCGGTGAAGGAGCCGGGCTGGGTAGTGGCGAGGGCGCGGTTCATTTCGAACATGCGGGCGTCGAGGAGGTCGAGGATATGGAGGACCTCGGCTTCGGGGAACATGGGTTTTTTGGGGCTGCCGTACTCGGGGAGGTCGTGGTGGGAGAGGATCATGTGCTCGAGGAGGAGCATGGTTTCCTTTTTGACGCCGAGGTCGCGGCCGAGGCGGGCGAGCTCGGCGACGCCCTGGACGAGGTGGCCGATGAGCATGCCCTCGGCGGTATAGTCGGAGACCATGCCGATCTCGTCGGAGTCCATTTCGGAGATCTTGCACAGGTCGTGGAGGATGACGCCGGCGGCGAGGAGGTCGGAATCGAGGGTGGGGTAGACCTCGCAGACGTGGCCGGCCATGCGCAGCATGGTGCTGGTATGGTGGAGCAGGCCGGAGCGCTCGGCGTGGTGGAGCTTGGAGGCGGCGGGGTAGTAGTTGAGCTTGTCGCCGCACTCCTCGAGGCGGGTGAGCACGAGCTGCTTGAGCTCGGGGTCGCGGAAGGCGTCGACGCGGTTGAGGATGAAGTCGAGCATCTCGGCGGCGGGCCGGGGCGCGCAGGGGGCGAGGGCGGACATGTCGAAATCGTCGGTCTCGGCGGCGACGCGCATCTTGTCCACGCGCAGCTGGGGCTTGCCGTTGTACTCGGTCATCATGCCGCGCACGCGCAGCACGTCGGCCACGTTGGGCGCGGGGGTATAGCTGTCCCACATCTTGGCGTTGACCTCGCCGGAGATGTCGCACAGGGTCATATCCAGAAACTTGCTGCCGTTGGAGGACGTGCGCTGGGTGGCGGTCCGGGTCAGCAGGAAACCGTCGAACATCTGGCCCTTGATCATCTCGGCCAGCATGGGTTGTTGCTTCATAAGAGTGTCCCTCCCGAATGTCTTCCATATAATAATAGACGCTGACGGGGCGGTTGTCAATCGAAGAATTTCGAATGTTTTTTCATTCGAATGCGAATTTGTTTAACAGTTCGATGGTACAATTCAGACACTGTGTAGCGAAGCGCGTAAGTCCAAGTTGTGGACTTGCGCGCTTTCTCTTTTGATCGGGAAAAGGAGGAGACCTTTCATGGAACAACACGCCAACAACTTTCTTGAGACCGAGAAGATCGGCAAGCTGATGCGCAAGTACGCCATCCCCTGCGTGATCTCGCTGCTGGTGGCGGCGCTTTACAACATCGTCGACCAGCTGTTCATCGCGAACGCGTCCTATCTGGGCAGCTACGGCAACGCGGCGAACACCGTGGTCTACCCGCTGACCGTGGTGGCGCTGGCCATCGCGGTGATGATCGGCGACGGCTGCTGCGCATTCGTCAGCATCGCGCTGGGCCGCCGCCAGAACGAGCGCGCCCACCGCAGCATCGGCAACGCCGTGGTGCTCAGCATCGTCAGCAGCCTGGTGCTCACCGCGCTGTACTTCATCTTCCAGTCCCAGATTCTGACCGCCTTCGGCGGCCGGGTCAACGACGAGACCTATCTGCACTCCAGGGAGTACTTCACCTGGATCTCCATGGGCATCCCCTTCTACATGTTCGGACAGGCGATGAACCCGATCATCCGCTCCGACGGCAGCCCGAAGTTCGCCATGGTGTCCACCGTGGCGGGCGCGGTGCTGAACATCATCCTGGACCCCATCTTCATCTATGTGTTCAAGTGGGGCATGATGGGCGCGGCGGTCGCGACGGTCATCGGCCAGGTGGCCACGGCGGTGCTGGCCGCAGGGTACCTGTTCCACACCAAGGCCGTGAAGCTGGAGAAGAGCAGCTTTAAGCTGGACATCAGGCTGGACGGCGAATTCCTGGCGCTGGGCGTCTGCAGCTTCCTGGCGCAGATCTCCCTGGTGGCCGCCATGCTGGCCATTCAGAACATGGTGGTGAAGTACGGCGCGCAGGACGAGATCTTCGGCCAGGCGCAGTACGCGCAGATCCCCATGGCGGTGCTGGGCATCGTGATGAAGTTCTTCCAGATCGTCATCTCCATCGTCATCGGCATGGCGGCGGGCTGCATCCCCATCGTGGGCTTCAACATCGGCGCGAACAAGAAGGGCCGCGTGCGCGAGCTGCTGAAGAAGCTGATCACGGCGGAGGCGATCGTGGGTCTGATCGCGCTGCTGATCGTCGAATTCCTGCCCCGCCGGCTGATCGGCCTGTTCGGCGCGGCCAACGAGAGCGCCTACTACACCGACTTCGCCGTGCGCTCCTTCCGCATCTATCTGTGCATGATGATCCTGGCCTGCGTGAACAAGGCGGCGTTCATCTTCCTGCAGTCCATGGGCAAGGCGGCCGTGTCCACCATGCTGAGCGTGGTGCGTGAGGTGGTGTTCGGCGTGGGCTTCGCGCTGCTGCTGCCGCTGTTCTTCGGACTGGACGGCGTGCTGTACTCCATGCCGGTCAGCGACGTGCTCACGTTCTTCATCTCCGTGGCGGTGCTGCGCAAGACCTGGAAGGTGCTGGCGGATTGAAGGCTTCTGAATTGATGGTTTTTGATTGAAGGTTTTTTGAAGGAAACGTCGAATATTTATAAATAAACCGGATTCATTGAACGGGAGGGAAAACGCATGAAACGCATCATCACCATCAGCCGCGAATTCGGCAGCGCCGGACGCACCATCGGCAAGCAGCTGGCGGAGCGCCTGGGCTACAAGTACTACGACAAGGAGCTGGTCAGGCAGGTGGCCGACGAGACCGGCTTCGACCCCAGCTACATCGAGGAGACCGGCGAGCATTCCGCCGGCAGGAGCAGCCTGAGCTACGTGTTCTCCACGCCCGGCGTGCCCGGCATCATGAAGGGCATGTCCGCGTCGGACTTCCTCTGGTGCATCCAGCACAACGTGATCCTGAAGCTGGCCGACCAGGAGCCCTGCGTGATCGTGGGCCGCTGCGCCGACTTCATCCTCCGCGACCGCGACGACGTGCTCAACGTGTTCATCCACGCGCCCATGCAGGCCCGCGCCGAGCGCATCGTGCGCCTCTACGGCGAGTCCGACAAGAGCCCCGAGCAGCGCCTGAAGGAGAAGGACAAGCGCCGCCGCAACAACTACAAGCACTACACCGGCCAGGACTGGGGCGTGTCCCAGAACTACCACATCACCCTCGACAGCGCCGCTGTCGGCATCGACCGCTGCGTGGACATCCTCGAAGGTCTGGCCAGATGAGGCCGCCCGCCGGAGAGCGCTGTCCGGCTCCCCCGCTCCGGCCTGTCATCAAATCTCCGGTGAAACCGCATCCGGCGGCATGTGCGCTGCCGGATGCGGTTTTCATTCGGGAGGGCGCTTCCGGGTTTCTTTTGTTAATTTTTTGAGTATTATTGATAATGATTCCTATTTTGAATATAATATTCTTGGGTGATATACATGAGCAAGACGCGGCACACACTGCAGAGGGAGATCGTGTTTCAGACGGTCTCGCAGCTGCCGGGGCATGCCACGGCGGAAAAGATCTACGAAACCATTCGCGCGGCGCATCCCGCCGTTGCCCGGGCCACGGTGTACCGCAATCTGCGCTCGCTGGAAGAGGCGGGCCGCGTGATGCGCATCGAGGTGCCCGGCGGAGCGGACCGATTCGAGGTCTGTGCCCGGAATCACTATCACATCAAGTGCAACCACTGCGGCAGGATTTTCGACGCGTCGCTGCCCGTGCTTCCCCGGCTGATCGAGCTGGAGCAGCAGGCGGACGCCGCGTTTCAGATCACCGGCTGCAGCCTGCTGTTCACGGGCCTCTGCCCGGAATGCAGGGAAAACCAGGAGGACGGCCCGCAGGCGGAATCGCCGCGGTGAGCGGCCGTCCGGACAGAGGATCGTCAGAACGGGAAAGGAGAGAGATCATGCTGAAGGGAAAGACGGCCATCGTAACCGGCGGAACGCGGGGCATCGGCCTCGCCATCGCAAGGAAGTATCTGGACAACGGCGCAAATGTGGCCATCGCCGGCTCGCGGCAGGAGACGGTGGAGAAGGCGCTGGCAGGCCTGACGGAGTACGGCGAGCGCGTGACGGGCATCTGGCCCGACCTGTGCGATCCGGCCGCCGTGGCCGAGGCGTTCGAACAGGTGCGCGCGCGCTTTGGACGCCTCGACATTCTGGCGAACAACGCCGGGATTTCGTCGCGCACCAGCCTGTACGACTACACGCTGGATGAATTCAGGAAGATCATGGATGTGAATGTGACGGCCGTGTTCGTCTGTTCCCAGGCCGCCGCGCGGATCATGAAGGCGCAGGGCGGCGGCGTGATCATCAACACCAGCTCCATGGTGGCGGAATACGGCCAGCCGTCGGGCTGCGGCTATCCCATTTCGAAGTTCGCCGTGAACGGACTGACCCGGTCGCTGGCCCGCGAGCTGGCGAAGGATCACATCCGCGTCAACGCGGTGGCTCCCGGCGTCACCCGCACGGACATGGTGTCCGCGCTGCCGCCGGAGCTGGCCGCGCGCATCGCCGCCGGTATCCCGCTGGGCCGCGTGGGCGAGCCCGAGGATATCGCCAATGCCTACCTGTTCCTGGCCAGCGACCAGGCCGATTACGTGACGGGCGTCACGCTGCGCGTGGATGGCGCGGCGATGACCTGAGAGGAGAATTTTTACGGATAAGAAGACCATGTACCGGCTGACCTACGGACTGTTCGTCCTCACCAGCCGCCTGGATGGCCGCGACAGCGGCTGCATCATCAACACCGCGGGCCAGGTGACCTCCGAGCCCAACCGCATCAGCATCGCCGTGAACAAGGCCAACTTCACCCACGATCTGGTGCTCAAAAGCGGCAGGTTCAACATCTCCATCCTGAGCGAGCGCGCCAGCTTCGACCTGTTCAAGCGCTTCGGCTTCCAGTCCGGGCGCGACGTGGATAAGTTCGCCGGCTTCGACGGCTGCGCCCGCAGCGCCAACGGCCTGTGGTACGTCACCGAGGGCGCCAACGGCTATATCAGCGCCACCGTGGAGCAGACCGTGGATCTGGGCACCCACACGCTCTTCATCGCCCGGGTGGACGACATGGAGACGATCGGCGACGCGCCCTCTGCGTCCTATGCCTACTATCAGTCCAGCATCAAGCCCCGCCCCGCGCAGCCCGCGCCCAGCCAGAAGACCGCGTGGCGCTGCACCGTGTGCGGCTACATCTACGAGGGCGAGGAGCTGCCCCCTGACTTCGTCTGCCCGCTGTGCAAGCATCCCGCCAGCGATTTCGAAAAGGTGTGACGGAGCGATCCCCCGGCCCGATGACGAAAAACGTCCCTGCTGCGCTTTTGCGCGGCAGGGACGTTTGCGTGTGATGATGCGCTTCGTGAAGAGCTGCGGAAATGGGAAGACGATGATTTTTCTCCGCTTGCGGAAAAAGATGCGTGCGCCGGGATCGCGGGACGTTGGGCTGTTCGGCAGACGGGCGTTTCCTGCTTTCGGACGGGCCTGCGGGAAGACCGTCAGCCGACTGCGGCGTAGAGCAGATGCGCGTCCGCGTCGAGGACGACGTAGAGGGTCAGGGAGCCGGAGCCGGTATAGCGGAAGGAGAAATCCGTGTCGGAGGCGTAATCCACCGCGATGGCGTCGGCGGAGCTGGAGACGTAGGTCTGATTGTAGGCGCTGCCGTAGGTGGACTTTTCCACGATCACCACGTCGGCGCGGTCGCGGATCAGCAGCCAGATCGCGCTGGCCACCTGCGCCACGCCGCCGCCCATGACCTCCTCGCCCCGGCCGTCCGCGGCGGATACGAAGCCGTAGGCAGCGCTGCGCGGGCCGACCGCGCGGTTGAAGGAGAACACGTCGCCGCTGGCCAGCGTGGCGTCGTAGACGCTGTCCGCCGCCAGAGAGACGTTGTTCAGCACGGCGGGATCCTCGCCGCAGTCGATGATCACGATGTCCGTGGGCAGGGCGGGAGCGGCGGCGTCGCCCGCGTCGGGGGCGGGCGGCATGGCGCCGACGCCGCCCACCTCCACGGTGCACACCAGCTGCCCGTCCCGGGCCTCCATGGCCACGTCCAGCGCGCCGCCGCAGAGATTGGTGAAGCGGAAGTCCAGCCCGGCGGAATAGTCCACCAGAACGGCCTGACAGCCGTCGGAGACGTAGCTTCCGGCGTAGCGGTCGCCGTAAAAGGAGAGCTCGTCAAAGGCCACGGATCCCGGCGGCAGCGCGCACAGCGCCAGATACAGCGCGCTGGCCGCCTGGGCGCAGCCGCCGCCCACGACCTCCGCGCCGCGCCCGTTCAGCGCGGACACGAAGCCGTTCTCCGGCGTGCGTGGGCCCACGGTATCATTAAAGGAAAAGCTGTCGCCCGGCTGCAGCGTCGTTCCGGAGATCCGGTCGGCGGCCTGCAGCGCGTTGTGGGTGCGGGCGTCGTCCTCCAGCGCGATTCGCCCCGCCGCGCTGCGCGCATGCGCGGGGATCGCCGCCGCCAGAAGCGCGAGCGCCAGCGACAGGGCAAGCATTCTCCGCATGGGATCACATCCTTTGGCTATTATGTTCTTGGACGGAAAAACGGCGGCTCCGGTTCCATCGGGCAAGGCGGCGCGGTCAGGCGCTCAGGTAGATCTCCTCATAGGCGGCGCTCTGCTCGATGTGCACGCGGCTGAGCTTCGCCATCTCCAGCAGCGCCATGAACATGGTGATCACCTCGTTGCGGGTCATGTGCTCGTCGAACAGCTCGGAGAAGCCGAAGCGGCCCCCCCGCAGGCGGCGCGCGATGCGGGACATGCAGCCGGACACGGTGAACTGGTCGCGGCGGATCTCCCGGTTGGCCATGCTCTCGGCGCGCTCGCTGGCCTCCGCCCGGGCCAGCACCCGGCGGAACGCGCGCACCAGCTTGTCCAGCGTCAGGCCGGTGATTTCGATGTTGGGCGGCGGCAGCGGGTATTCCTCGGGCATCTTGGTCAGCAGCGCCCGGGCT
>SFJH01000088.1 GCA_004555155.1 Clostridiales bacterium | reverse complement strand
AGCGGATTTTCCATCCGATTTTGGTTGCTTCGCTGGAAATTTCAAGCCGCGTGCCGTGGGCGTGGCGCACCAGATTCGTCAGACACTCATGGGCGGCGGCCTCCGCCAGATGCGCGTTTTCCGTGCCGTCTTCGGGAAACGCTCCAACGCGCGCTATGGCCACTCCGATGGCCTGTGCCGCGCGGGCGAGCTGTTCAAAGCTCTCCTCGCGCGCTTCCTCCGCGTATTTGCCTAGCAGCAGCCAGGCGTTCTGCCGCCACTGTGCACAGATGCCCTCCGCATCACCCAGCGTGCCGGAAAGGAACTGCCGGGTTTGCAGCAGCACTTGGCCGATCTCATCGTGGACGCGGGTCTTGGCGCGCAGTATCTCCCTTTCGCGGGTCAGCTCCTGCACTTCCTGCCCGTACTGCCTGAGCCTGCGGTTCATATCTTCCAGCCGCAGATTCTCCCCTTCCAGTTCGCGCTTGAGTCGCGCTTCCTCGGTGATGTTCGTGCCGATGATCTGATAGACAGTCTGTCCGGACAGATAAAGCGGTGTGCGTTCAAAGCTCCACGTCTGGCCGTCCGGCAGCGTGACGATGGGTTCATGCGCCACGGCTCCCCAAAATTCGTTCGCGTTCATCAGCGCTTCGCCCGCGATCCGGTGGCTCAGTTCGTCCATCTTGAGATTTTTCAGGCAGGGTTGACCGTTTTCCCAAGCAAAGCACAGCGCGCAGGGTAGGTGATCCACGCTTTCCTTGATGGAAACCGGCGTGAGCTGCCGGCAGCTTATGGAATGCAGTTTATGCGCCGCCCAAAGGCTCAGAATCGTCAGCGCCAGCGCCGACGCCGTCCACGGCACAGGCACAAATGCACCCGGCGAGCGGGAGATCAGCATCGTCAGCAGCGCGGCGTCCAGTGCGGTAAGTCCAAGGCACAGCACAAAGGCGAAGCGCCGGTGGCAGCGCGCCGCATTCATGCTGCCGAACAGGCTGGACATTGTTCCAATCAACATCAGCGTGCAGATGAGACCTGCATGCATAGCGGTCACAGGTACTCACCTCCCCGGGAGAAGGAGAGCGTCAGGCACTGCTGGCCGTCCTCGGTATCCATAGCGAGTTGGCCCAGCTGCGCATACCTGTCCGCATCCGGAAGGCCCGCCGCGTCCTCCATCATCAGCCGTATTGAAAAGCGGTCGCCGCATTCCACGCGCACCATCAGCGCGCTGAGCGAGAGCAGGGCCGCCTCCAGACAGTCCTCAAAGAAATCGTAGGCCAGCTGCGCTTCGCGGCTGTCCACGCTGCCGCTCCCTTCCTGATACAGCGCGCAAGCCGCGCCGTACTGCTCAAGATACGTCAGTGATTCCCGAATGCAGTGCGCCAGCTCCTCGACCGGTACAGCCGCCTTCTTTTCGCAGATCAGCGCCAGATTGACCCGGCGCTTGACGTATGCGCCGAGCAGGCAGACGCTTTTCAGGTTTTTCACGCCTCCGTTTTCCAGCAGTCGGTTGATCTGCTGAAGCTGCGGCTGAACAAGGCCGAGCATCGCGTCCATCAGATGGTTCTTTTCTTCGATCTGTGCGCGCTGGCGCTTCAGCGCGTTTTCCGCCTGAATCAGCTCGTTTTCTTCGGACAACTGAGCGTTGATTTCCGCAAGCTGCGCCCGGATGCGGTTGATTTGGGATATATCCTCCACCCAGTACACGCGCCCGTCCTGTATCGGCGCGCTTTGAAGCCGCGCGTCGCTGGTCAGTAGAATCGCGCCGCGCCTTGCATCTGCCAACTGATCTGGCGAGAGCGCGGGTGCGTTCTTGGCGCGATAGACGGGATGCCCATGCCCGTCCACGATCTGCGCGGCGATGGTGGATTCGGAGATGAAATAGTGGTATTGCCGGTTGGTGGGCAGAAGCCCTACCTGCAGGCAGCTTTCCCAGAGCGCCGCGAACGTCAGACAAAAGCATTCCGGCATTTTGTGAAAAGTATAGATTTCAGCAAAGCTCAGCGCGCACAGCGCAAATCCGCCCAAGAATATGCCCAGCGGCACCCAGGCGTATCTCCTGCTTTCAAAGACTCGGCATTTGCGATAGACCACGCCGCCCGGGGTCAAAAGCAGGACGATCGTCCATGCCATGACGATGTAGTACAGCCAGCCGTGGGTATAGTCGTCCTCCAGCGTCGCGACGCCCGGGGTGGCCCGAAACACAGTCTGATGCAGATCGTTGGTCAGAACACCGCCGATCAGCAGCGTGGCCGGGATGAGCAGCAGATACCACTTTGAAGAAATCGCGTCGCCCTCCCGCCGTCCGACCTCCAGCGCCGCAAACAGGCTGAAAAGCGGCGCGAGGATCTGAGGCACATAGTACAGATACCACAAATA
>SFJH01000087.1 GCA_004555155.1 Clostridiales bacterium | reverse complement strand
AGCTCACGCTCGCTTTCAGCGGAACAGTTCCGCATCTTCCGGCACCGCGTTCCAGACGATCTCGCCATACGGCGAGCAGAGGAAGCCGACGTCTACACCCGCCGGGCGGGCGTCAAGCCGGATTGTCGCCTGATAGTCCCGCCAGGAACGGGCGAACGCGACCTCCGGCTTCTTCTCGACCTGAACCAGCTCAAACAGGCGGTGCGCGCTCGCGCAGCCGAGACGCGCCTGACGCTTTCTCTGCTCCAGATCGGAATCCGTGCCGGTATGCCGGAAAATAACCAGCGGCGTGATGACCGACATCTCGCCCTTGCTGGCGGAGCGGTCGTGCTCATACATGTTGAGAATCGCCTCAAACAGTGCGCGCAGATCCTTCTCGTCAAACCCGGTCTCCTGCGCCAGATTTGCGCTGATGAAGCCGTGCGCCTCATACAGGCCATACGGAATCAGTTGCTTGCGCCCCATCGTGCGCAGCGTATCTTCCGCCTGCTTGGCTTCCCACGCCTCATAGTCCGCAGCCGATTTCGCATCCTTGACTTCGACGGCGTTTGCCATGCGGGTGATCGAGATATCGAGCGACTGGATCGGGTCAAGCGAGCGCGCAAAGCTCAGCTGCACCGGGCCGCGCACCTGCCCCGCATTGGGGCCGGTGGACATGACCGCGCCAAAGGTGCGCACGTCGTAAAACAGCTCACAGGCCTTGCGGCGACCGGCGTAAACGGCATTTTTGCCCTTGGCGGAAAGCTCCATGCCCGCAAGCTCCTTGGCGCGGGCGATGCCGGTGTTGATGTTGCTGGCGCTGCGCACCAGCATCTGCATCCCATCCGCATCCGCATAGGCGGTCTGAACATAGTTGCGGATCCGGCGCTTGATCGCCCCGTCGGTGATATAACCGTGCAGATCCTGCGGATCGGTGCGCGGGCAGTTTCCCATATCGGGGTCGCCGTTCGGGTTTCCGTTGCGGCACTGAATGTAGAACAAGAATTCGTAACGATTTTCGATAGCCATGGTACCAGCCTCCTTATGCTTCTTTGTTGGATGTGTAGAGCGCGGCGCGCTGCTGATAGTAGCCCAGCGCAAACTCTGCCTGCTGTTCCAGCGTCAGCATGGCGGGGATCTTCTGCGTTCCGATCCGGCAATACAGCTCGGACAGGCGCTTTTCGTAATAGACCGCCAGCCCCTTGTCCAGCTTTGCAAGATGATACTGCGCCAGCTGCGACAGCTTGCCGATGACAAAGCCGGGGCTGGAGCTGGCCGCTGCATAATAGCGCTCCACGACGCCGACGCCCACCTCCGGCATCGCTTTGGACTGAATCGCGGCGTACACCGCCATGAGCGCGCCGCAGTAGTAAGCGACGTTCCGTCCCTGCTCGCTGAATCTCTCTTCCATCAGGTTCTCCTCTCCTTTCAAGCGCTGCTTTCTCCGCAGCCATGCCTTCAGTAATTGAAACACCAGCGTCTCACCCGTGCTGGATGCCGTGCTGCTTTTGTCGTCGTCTCTGCCGGATGCCAGCATCGCAGACCGCAGCCACATCAGCGCCCGCGACGCGGCCTCATCCGGCAGCGGCGTGCCGTTGATGATCGCGTACAGGACGCGGTTGAGCAAATTGGGCAGCTCTTTGTCCATCCGCTCCCAGACCTTTTGCGGATTGCCGCCCGGCTTGAGCAGCCGGATACACAGCGCCTTCAGCTTGGGCGGACGGGTTGTCCCCTTTCCGTTCCACAGCACCAGCCGGAGATCGTCAAACCAGCGCGTGACGTTGTCATAGAGCGTCTCATAGCTGCCCTCATACCAGCCGCGCACCATCATCCGGCCGCCCGCGCCGGAGAGCGGCATGATGTAATAGCGGGCGTTCAGCGACTCCGGACGCGAACCGTCGTGCAGGCTTTGGATCAGCGCACGTGCCGCGCGAAGCGCATCGGCTTCCCCGCCGGGATCCGCCGGGTCTTCCTCCCCGGCCGGCGGCGCCAGCTGCTCACCGAGAATCACCGGGATCAGATCCTCTTCTTCGGTGATGGGCGCGGAATACCAGTGGACGAGCTTCGCGTTGCCAAGCACCTTCGCGTCCCGGATCAGCTCCGTCAGCGCGGCGTTGACCGCCGTCATCGCCGTCTCGGAAACCGGCGCATTGGCGCTCTGCTTCAGTCCGTAGGATTGAAACGCATCTTTATCGAAGCACAAAAATGCATCACCGGAGGTATGGCCGCCCACCGCCATCAGGCCGGAAACCTTCGGCACCGTCAGCAGCGCCGGAGCCAGCTCCCCCGTGATCAGGCAGCGCGGCATCACACCGGAAGGCGCCGGCAGGAATTGCTTGCGAAACTCCGCCCACCAGTCCAGATAGCGTTCGCTCCGCTCCACCGGCTGCCCGTCCACCTGAAAACCGACCGGGTCGGACGGCTTGAGCTT